>NZ_JEMV01000028.1 GCF_000588875.1 Sphingobium sp. Ant17 | reverse complement strand
GATAGGGCAACACCCCTCCGTCAGGGCTACGCCCTGCCACCTCCCCTGCCAGGGGAGGATTTCATACAAATAAAAAAGGCCGGAGCGGACATCCCGCTCCGGCCTTTCCTTGTGTCTAGGCGAACTAACTTAGGCTTTCATCTCGCGCGGCTTTTCATCGCCCGCAATATCGCTCCGCAAGCCAACAAAATCGCAGACAATAGTGCGAGAACGGCACCAATTTGGAATCTAAGGGATTGGTTATGCATGAGATGAATATTCGCTACCCGACCAAAATTGCCAGCCGCAACGGAAACGTCCATGCTCAAGGCCATTATGATGAAAACCACGGATGCAAGTGCTGCTAGCGCTCCAGCAGCGATTAGTCCGGTTGGTAAGGTCAGGCCGGTCGAAGTGCTTTCTGTTGTCTCAACAAAGGCGTTTTCATCCGGCAATGCATTCGTCACCTTCGACCCCCACAGCGCGTAGAACAGGATATACAGTTCGCACGCGGCGGTCAGCAGGAACGACCATTGCAGACCATATTCGTCCGCCAGCCAGCCCTGCACCACCACCAGCGCGCCACCGGCGATCGCCATGATCAGCAGGCCCGAACCCTCTTCGGTCAATGGCCCCAGGCCCTTGATGCCGAGCGTGAAGATGGTCGGGAACATGATCGAATGGAACAGGCCGACGAGGATCAGCGCCCACATCGCGACCGGCCCGGTGGTGAACACGGTGACCAGCATCACGATGAACGCGCCGATCGAGAAGGCGGCCAGCACATGGCCCGCATCGAACTTCTGCATGATCGCGGCGCCCAGGAAACGGCCGATCATCATGCCCGCCCACAGGAACGTCAGATAGCGTCCGGCCTGTTCATAGGTCAGGTTGGCGATATCGGGCTGGCTGACGAAATTGATGAACAGGTTGGCGACGCCGATTTCCGCGATCAGATAGATGAAGATCGCGGGCACGCCCCACACCAGATTGCGATGGTTCCAGAGCGAATGTTTCTTGCGCTCTTCCTTGCTGTGGCGCGACGTCGCATTGCCCATGGCGGGCAGGGGGAAGCGCGCGATGATCACCGCCAGCACCACCAATATGACGGCCACGATGATATAGGGCAAAATCACCGACTGCGCATCGGCCAGCCGTTCGGCCTGCGTCAGCACCGTGCCGGTTTCGGCCGTGCCACCCTTCGACCGGCCCAGGATCAGATAGGCCCCGAACAGCGGCGCGAGCATCGTGCCCGCCGAGTTCATCGCCTGCACCAGATTGAGGCGCGAGGAGGCGGTTTCGGGCTTGCCCACGACCGCGACATAGGGGTTGGCCGCGACCTGCAGCAGCGTGATGCCGCTCGCGATCACGAACAGCATCAGCAGCGTGACGCCATAGGAGGGGATCGACGCCGCTAGCGTCATGCCCAGCGCGCCCGCCGCCATGATCAGCAGGCCCACCACCAGCGATTTCTGATAGCCGACCCGCTCGATCAGCTTGGCCGACGGGATCGACGCGACGAAATAGGCGATGAACCACACCGATTCGATCAACGTCGTCTGGGTGTAGCTCAAGTCGAACACGCTGCGCAGATGCGGCAGCAGCGTGTTGTTGATGACGGTGATGAAGCCCCACATGAAGAAGAGGCTGGCGAGCAGGCCTAGCGCCGGGCCATAGCGCGTTGCGGGATTATGCGTCGCGGTGACGCCCGCGCCTGATGTTACGGGTCCTGCCATCCATCCTTCTCCACTGCATTTCCGGGGACGGGCGACCCGGATAGGGGTTGCGCCCGCTTATTTTGTCGGAGTATATTCCCCGAAACCGCGCGTCAATGGGCGGTCGGTATCGGGAGGAAGTCCATGCAAAAGGTCATCATTAAAACAGCGCTGTCATACGCATTGGCCATGGCGCTGACAAGCACGGCGGCGCTGGCCGCCGACGCCAGCCGCGCGCCCGCAGGCGCGCTGGCGGACGGCACGGCGGTGGAAACGATCACGCTGACCAATGCTGCTGGCGTATCGGCCAAGATCCTGACCTATGGCGCGACGCTGCAGTCGCTGTCGGGGCCGGACAAGGATGGCAAGATCGCCGATGTGCTGCTCGGCTATGATGATCTGGCGGGCTATGTCGATCACCCCAATTATTTCGGCGTGACCGTGGGCCGCTATGCCAACCGCATCGCGGGCGGCACCTTCAAGCTGGGCGACACCAGCTATCAGCTTCCGCTCAATGACAAGACCAATTCGCTGCATGGCGGCGACAAGGGCTTCGACAAGCTGCCCTGGAAGGTCGTGTCGGTAAAGAGCGGCCCGACCGCCACCGTGGTCCTCTCCCTCGTCAGCGCCGATGGCGATTCGGGCTATCCCGGCAAGCTCGACACGACCGTCACCTATACGCTCGACGAAGCGGGCAATCTCGGCATCGTGTTCGCGGCGAAAACCGACAAGCCCACCATCGTCAACATGACCAACCATGCGATCTTCAACCTCGCGGGTGAAGGATCGCCCGATGGCGCGCTCGGCCATATGCTGACGATTCCGGCCAAGGCCTATACGCCGGTGGACGAAAAGCTGATCCCGACCGGCGAATTGAAGCCGGTGGACGGCGGCGTGTTCGATTTCCGTAGCCCCCGCCGCGTCGCCGATGGCATTCGCGACGGCCGCGACCAGCAGATCGTCTATGGCCGTGGCTATGACCATAATTGGGCGCTCGACAAGGGCGCGACCAAGGCACCCGAACTGGCGGCCCGGCTGGAAGACCCGGTGTCGGGCCGGGTGCTCGAAGTGCTGACCACCGAACCCGGCGTGCAATTCTACGCCGGCAATTTCCTCGACGGCACGTTGATCGGCAAGGGCGGCCATCTCTACCGCATGGGCGACGGCATCGCGCTGGAGCCGCAGAAATTCCCCGATGCGCCCAACAAGCCCGCTTTCCTCTCGGCGCGGGTCGATCCCGGCAAGCCCTATCGCCATGCGATGGTCTATCGGCTGTCGGTCAAGCGCTGATGACGGCCTGGCGTCTGATCGAACGGGGCGTTGCCGATACGCTGGGCGAAGGCACGCTTTGGTCGGCGCGCGATAATGCGGTCTATTGGGTCGATATCCTGGCCCCGGCGCTCAACCGGCTGTCCCTGGCGGACGGCACGGTCGAGCGCTGGGCCATGCCCGAACCGCTCGGCTGGGTGGTGGAGCGCGAAGGCGGCGGTTTCGTCGGCGGCTTCCAGAGCGGCTTTGCAGATATTAGCCTCGATCCGCTGACGATCACGCCCTTCGGCGACCCCGAACCGCATTTCCCCGGCAATCGCATGAATGATGGCAAGGCGGATGCGCAGGGGCATATCTGGTGCGGCACGATGGACATGGCCGAGGCGCATGATCGCGGCGCACTCTATCGGCTCGCACCCGACCGCAGCTGGTCGGTGGTCGACGCCGACTATCGCGTCCCCAATGGCCCGGCTTTCTCGCCCTGTGGCCGCTGGCTCTATCATAGCGATACAGCCAAGCGGCAAATGTATCGCTTCGCCCGGACGGCGGAGGGCGCGACCGATCGCCAGCCCTTCCTCCGCTTTGCCGAGGCGGATGGCTATCCCGACGGCATGACCGTGGATGCCGACGGCCATATCTGGGTCGCCCATTGGGGCGGCGGGCGGGTCAGCCGCTTCACCCCTGATGGTGTGCTGGACCGGTCGATCGCGCTGCCCGCGCGGCAGGTGACCAATATCTGCTTTGGCGGGGCCGACCTCGACCGCATGTTCGTCAGTTCGGCGACCATCGGGCTGGACGACGCCACGCCGCACGATGGCGGCTTCTTCGAAGTCGATTACGGCGTGCGCGTCTGCCGACCCACCAATACGCAGGCTGACGCGCCGACAGGATCGCGCAAAGGGGCTTGCGGCCCGGCGCGGAATCTGTTTTATGGCGCGAGACAGCGTTGTCATACCTCTCCAAAGTGAGGCAGCGCTGCAATCCCGGACGGCCCGCCACGGCGAACTGCACGCGCCATGGGTCGTCCGGGAGGACTTTTTCCCTTTCCTTATCGCTGCTGCATTTTCGCCAGGCCCCGGCGCGCCATGGGCATGGTCAGCATCGTGCTGCCGATCGCCATCAGCAATAGCGCGGTAAAGCTGGTGCCGGTGATGATCTGCCGATCGAGCAGGATATTGGCGAAGATGATCATGATCAGCGCCTTGGTTTGCAGCAGCCAGCCGATCACCCCGGCCTCGCCCTTGGGCCACCCCAGGATTCGCCCGGCCAGCGCCACCCCGGCCAGCTTGCCCAGCACGGCGGCGGCCAGCAGTAGCAATGCACCGCCGATCACCTCGAACCCGCCCATATCCCATTGGGTGCGCAGCCCTGTGCTCAGGAAAAACACCGGCATCACCGTCAGCAGCATATGATCGCGCAGCATATCCATCTGCGCCTCGTCGAACCATTCCTTGTCCAAAATCGCACCCGCCAGGAACGCGCCGACCATGAAATGCAGCCCGGCCCAATCGGCGGCGAAGCCCAGCAGTGCGAGCGACAGCATCCCCAGATACAGCCGGTCGCGCCCGCCGATTCGCCGCATCACTGTGCGTAGCCCCCAGGCGACGAACGGGAACAGCAACAGGAAGCCCGCCTGTCGCTCGACCCGCGCCCAATCGAGCAGGATCAGCGCCAGCACCCCCCAGATGGCGATATCGTCCAGGCTGGCATAGCGCAGCACTCGCTGCCCCAGCGGTTGGCGCAGGATGGCGAGCCGGTCCATCAACAGAACCAATATGGGCAAAGCGGTCACCGCGCAGGCCATCCCCATGCCCAGCAACGCCTGCCAATGCTGCCCCTTCGCACCGATCCAGCCCGGCTGGGTCAGGATGAGCGCGGCGGCCAGCGCGCCGAAGGCCAGCGGCGTCGCCAACGCCAAACCTGCCGTCGTCCATGTCTCGCGCCGCGCGACCCAGGCCTGATGCAGGTCCAGTTCGATGCCCGCCAGCCAGACGAAGATCATCACCGCCCACCAGGCGATGCCGTTGAGTGCGGCAATGACGTCGGGGGTAAACAGGACATCATGCACCTGCGGCAACGCGACGCCCAGCACGCCGGGGCCAAGCAGCACGCCCGCAACGATCTGCACCACCACCAGCGGCGCCCAATTGTCGGTGCGCAACACGCGCCACACCAGCCAGGGCAGCCCCATGACGAGCGCCAGCGCGAGCAGAAAAGTCTCCGTGATCGTCATGCCCCGCTCCCCTTATCGGCGGGCAGGATTAGCCGCGACGCGCCGTGTGCGCCAGCGACTTGCCCCAAAATCCCTGGCCCTTCGCAGCCGCAAAAAACACCCTATATGGGGGCGAGCCTTTTAGGGAGATTTTATGGACACTGACCCCCGCGCCGTCACCCGGCCCGTCGACCCCCTGTTCCTCGACCGCTGGTCGCCCCGCGCCTTCGACGCATCGCCCCTGCCGCAGGCGGATCTGGACACCTTGCTCGACGCGGCCCGCTGGGCACCGTCGGCCTTCAACTATCAGCCGTGGCGCTTTCTCTACGCCCATCGCGACAGCGCGGACTGGGCGCGGTTTCTGGGCGTGCTGGTGCCGTTCAACCAGAGCTGGGTGCAGCATGCCTCGGTCCTGACCTTCATTCTGTCCGACAGCCTGTCGTCCGCGCCCGGCTCGCAGGATGCCAAGCCTTCGCACAGCCATAGTTTCGATGCAGGCGCGGCCTGGGCGCTGCTCGCGTTGCAGGCGACACGGATGGGTTATCACACCCACGCCATGACCGGCGTCGATTTCGACGCCGCCCGGCGCGAACTCGCCGTGCCGGATCGGTTCCGCATCGAAGCTGCCGTCGCGATCGGGCGCATGGGCGACAAGGCGACCCTGCCCGAAGGCCTGCAGGACAAGGAAGCGCCAAGCGGCCGCAACCCGATCGACAGCTTCGCCTTCGCCGGCAATTTCGTCGCCTAAAAGCGATTCCAAACAACCGCTGCCCCCCGCCAACTCGCATCCAGACGGACATGCCCACGCGTTACCGCGTATTTGGCGCAATATGTCTACGGAAATGCGCGGAAATTTGCCCTTAGGCAATGGACCGACGCATGGGAACGAGCTAGGGCAGGGGTCATCACACTTGAAGAGGACGTCCTATGAATAACAGTGACCTGATCGACACCGTCGCCACCGCCCACGACCTTTCGAAGGCGGACGCCAAGAAGATCATCGACGGCGTGATCTCGGCGATCGTCGACGCGGCGGCCAAGGGCGAAGAAATCTCGCTCAACGGTTTCGGCAAGTTCAAGGTCAAGGAAAGCGCCGCACGCGAGGGCCGCAACCCCGCCACTGGCGAAACGATCCAGATCGCCGCGTCCAAGAAGCTGGGCTTCACCGCTGCCAAGGCGGTCAAGGACAAGCTGAACGGCTAATCCAAAATGCAATTTGACGACCAGCTGCGTCGCTATTTCGGCCGCACGGACATTGACGCCGTGCCCGCCGAAGCGATCGCAGCGGGCGTCGAGCGCATGCGCGTCGACCTTGGTCTGGAAAAGGACCGGGGTCGACGTTTTGCGTTATGGTGCCTGCTCTTCCTGATGGGCGACGCGCCCGATCTCGACACCATTTTCAAGGACGCGGCCGATCGCGACGCCGCCCGCAATTTCATGGATCTCGCGCAAAGCGATCCCCCGCTCGATTAGGCCCCTTCGGGTCATTCAAGCCCTCAACGATCCACATCCCCCTTTCCGCCATCGGGCGATCATCCACTGTCGCCATGCCGTTTTCCGGCACATCTTGCCTGCGGACGCCTGAAAAACGGCATCCGGCGGGCCGTCGCTGACATAGCCTGTGTGCCAGGGCCATCAGGGCCACGGGAGATGATCGATGAAACTGCCACGCATCCTTGCTGTCACCGTCGCCGGATCGGCGCTTCTGGCCATGGCCGCCCCTTTAAGCGCGCATGGCATCTGGTTCGCCCAGCGCGCGACGCAGATCGCCCTCATCTATGGCGTGGGTGCCGACGATCTCGACGCGGTCAAGCGGCTGCCGCTCGTCAAAACCGTCACCGGCTATGATGCCGACTGGGCACCCGTCACCACCAGCCTGCGCACCGCTGGCCCCATCCCCGTGGTGGACAGCGAAGGGCCGATCGCAGCGGTCGCGGCGATCATGGATTATGCCTGTGGAGCAAGACCCCCGACGGCAAATGGCACAATAAGGGCCGCGACGAAGTGCCCACCGCCAGCCTTGCCGAACATAATTGGAAATATGCCGTCCATCTGACCAAGGTGCCGACCAGCCCCGTCCCGTTGTTTGAAGGGCATAAGCTGCAGATCGTCCCCGTCGATCCCGCCATCCCGCAGAAGATGGGCGAACCGATGAAAGTGCGGGCCTATTATGAAGGCAAGCCGATCGCGGGCGCGACCATCATGTCCGACTATGTCAACGATCCCGACGAAGCGGCGGTCAAGACCGGCGCAGACGGCACTGCCACCATCACATTGCGCAACCAGGGGCTAAACGTGCTGATGGGCATCTATGTCGGGCCAGCCGACGACAAGGCGAAGGTCGACCATGTCGAATATCGCGCGTCGCTGTCCTTCGTGCTGCCCCATCTGCCCGAATAAGGCCGCACCGCCATCCCTCATCGCTGCCCCATAAGGAGATACCCATGAAATTCGACCTGATGAAGCTAGGACTCGCCGCCGCAGCCCTCGCCCTGACCCCGACCGCCGCCTTCGCCCATGGCAGCATGAAGCCCCAGCATGGCGGCCTCGTTCAGATGTCGGGCGAAACCATGGTGGAACTGGTCGCCGGAGCCAAGGGCGTCGATATCTTCATCAGCGAAGAGGATGAGCCGCTGCCGGCATCGGCCTACACCGCCACGCTGACCCAGACCGCATCGGGCCAGAAGACGCAGGCCGCGCTCAAGCCCGCCGGTGGCAACAAACTCTCCGCGCCCGGCTTCAAGGCCGCCAAGGGTGCGAAGATCGTCGTCGCGCTGGTCAACAAGAGCGGTGCCAAGGTCTTCACCACCTTCCAGACCAAGTAAGCCGCGATCATGCGCGGCGCGACCCACCCTCTGCCTTTCCACCCCGGCATGCGGCGGGTCGCGCTGCTGCTGCTGGGGCTGGTGCTGGCCTGCATCGGCCAGACATTGTTGGCCCACGGCGTCGATGAAAATGACCGCGCCTTCATCGAAGGCGCATCGGGGATCAACATCATCCCCTATATGTATCTGGGCGCCAAACATATGGTGACCGGTTACGATCATCTGCTCTTCCTCGCCGGGGTCATCTTCTTCCTCTATCGGCTCAAGGACATCGGCACCTATGTGACGCTGTTCGCGATCGGCCACAGCAGCACGCTGTTGCTGGGCGTCATCCTCGACATCCGCGCCAATCCCTTCCTGATCGACGCGATCATCGGCCTCTCGGTGGTCTATAAGGCGATCGACAATCTCGACGGCTTCCGCACCTGGTTCGGCATATCGCCCAATCCCAAGGCGGCGGTGTTGATCTTCGGCTTCTTCCACGGCTTCGGCCTCGCGACCAAGCTGCAGGATCTGACCCTGTCGAGCGACGGGATGATCCCCAACCTCCTCGCCTTCAACATTGGGGTCGAAATCGGCCAGTTCATGGCGCTCGCCCTGATCCTGCTCGCCATGACCGTCTGGCGCAGGAGCGATAGTTTCCGCCGCAGCGCGGTCCTCGCCAATGCGGCGCTGATGACGGCGGGCTTCGTCCTCGTCGGCTATCAATTGACCGGCTATTTTACCGAGAGGGGCCTGACATGACCAGCCAACCCGCGCCACCCACCGCCATCACCGCATCACCCGCCACGCTGGCAAAAGCCACCGGTGCCGCCGCGATCGGCGCGGTCGCTATCCTGACTTTGTTCGTCCTGCCCGCTGAATATGGCATCGACCCGACCGGGGTTGGCGGCGCGCTCGGCCTCACCGGCATGGTGGCCGAGCCAAGCGGACCCGCGCCAGCGACGGCCCAGCCCGCAACACCCGCCACCGCGCCGACCCTGCCGACCAGGGACAGCATCGCGCGCACTACCCCCTGGCGACAGGATAGCATGACCATCACCCTCGCGCCGCACAGCGGCCAGGAAGTGAAGGCGCATATGCAGCAGGGCGACAGTTTCGTCTTCGAATGGCAATCGACCGGCGGCCCGGTGAAGGTCGACATGCATGGCGAAGCGCCCGACGCCACCGACGGCGCCTTCACCAGCTATTGGGAAGAGCGCGAACAAACCAACGCCAGGGGCAGCTTCACCGCGCCCTTTGCCGGCACCCATGGCTGGTATTGGCGCAACAAGGGCGACACGCCCGTCACCGTCACGGTCAAGACGACCGGTTTCTACAAGGATATGTTCCAGCCTGCGGGCGGATAATTCCCAAAAAGCGCGGCCTGCGCCGGGGCATTTACCCCGGCGCAGGCCGTCCACCTTAGAAGCGATAGCCGACCGTCGCGCCATAGGTGCGCGGCGGCAGGTAGGTCACACCGATGATGCGCCCGGTGGAGATGGCAAAGGTGCTGCTCTCGCGCAGCGTATCGCCGATATTCTTGACCCAGAGCGATGCCGTCACCGTGTCGGTCTTGTCCACCCAGCGCAGCGACGCATCGAACATTGTAAAGGACCGCGCACCCTCGACCAGCCGCTTGAACTCGGTGAAATAGATGTTGCTGCGGCCGGTCATGTCCCCGCTGACGGTGAAGGTGCCAGCATCTTGCATGATCGGCAGGTCCACCTCGATCCCGGCGCTGTAGGACCAGGTGGGCGAGTTGCGCGTGGGGTTGCCCGCCAGCTGGATGTTGCACGGCGCATTGGCGTTGAGCGCGTCGGCCCCGCATGGCGCACCAAAGGCGGTGGGATCGGGATTGGTGACGGGGTTGTAAGCGGGCTGCCCCGCCTGCGCCACGTTCACCGGATCGAGCGGATCGACCGTGATGAAATCATCATATTTGCTGTCGGTATAGGATACCGACCCGCGCAACCGCACGCCATCGACCGGGCGGGCCAACAGGTCGGCTTCGACACCGGTGGCCGACGTCTTCGCCGCATTTTCGAAGATGGTGGTAAAGCCCGCCGGGCCGCCGCCGATCGTCTTGTTGATCTGCAGATCGTCCAGCTTGTAATGATAGGCGGCCAGATGACCTGCAGGCGACGGTCGAGCAGTTCCGCCTTCACGCCCAGTTCGTGGTTCTTCATCTTTTCCGGCCGGACGATCGTCGTGCTGCCCGCCGCATTCTCACCCGACCCGGCCTTGAAGCCTTCGGAATAGGTGTAATAGAGCAGCAGATCGCTGTTGGGCTGCCATTGCAGGCCGATTTCCGGGGTGAAATCCTTGAACGTCCGTTCGCGATAGGTGCCGTCGATCGTCGTCTTGCGCACCTGCGCCACCGCCGGATTGCCATTGGCGGTCAGGATGATCGACGGGTTGGCGCTGTCCACCTTTTCATGGCTGTAGCGGCCACCCAGTTTCAGCGACACGCCGTTGAGGCCAAAGGCTGCGCCCAGGTCGAAGTTCAACTGACCGAACGCCGCATAGGCGCGGGTGCCAAGGCTCGATTTGAGGCAGACCCGGTTGGGCGAGGTGCCCGCCGGGAAATTGCACATCGCCTGCGCTTCGGCGAGCGTCACCGATCCAACGGGGGCTGCCACATTGTCGACGAAGGTCGGCCGCGTCGCCAGCACGGTGATGTTCGACGCCAGGTCGTTGGTGGAACTCAACCCCACCTGATCGCGCGGCCGCTGGCGCTCGTGGAAATAATAGAGGCCGACGACACCCTTGACGATGTCGCTGTCATATTTGAACTGCAATTCGTTGCTGAACTGGTGCGCGTCGATCGTGCGCGTCTGGATCGATGTCGAATTGGGCAGGGTGGCGACCAGCGCCGACCCGTCCAGATCCTGGATCAGCTGCGTCTTGAAGTCGCGATAATTGGTGATGTTGCCGATGCTGAACGCATCGCTCAGCTCGATATTGAGTGTGCCGGTCACCGAATAGCTGGTGGTGTCGACCGAGGGCGGCTCGTCGCTCGCCAGGTCGCGCGGATTGGTTGCAAAACCGCCCGTACCGGTCGGCGCGAGTCGCGCTACGCCCGGAAAGGCGGGGCCGCGATAATGGATCGCGCCGCTATTGTCGTTCTGGCGGAAATATTCGCCCGAAATCAGATAGTCGATCTTGTCCGATGCGATCAGATGCACTTGGCCGCGTACCATGTAGCGATTGAGGTCATCGACATCGCTGCCACCCTTGAACGGGTTGCCGCCAAACCCGTCGCGCGCCTCGACCTTGCCCGCCAGGCGAAAGCGGATCGCATCGATGATCGGCCCGCCGATCGCGGCTTCGGCGATCATCGCATTATAATTGCCAAAGCCCAGCCGACCATAGCCGGTGAACTCGGCGGTCGGCTTGGCGGTGATCAGGTTGATCGATCCGCCGACGGCGTTGCGGCCATAGAGGCTGCCCTGCGGCCCGCGCAGCACTTCGACCCGCTCCAGATCGAACAGCGATGTCAGCTGCGCCTCGGCACGTGCGACATAGGCGCCATCGACATGCAGCGCGACGCCGGTGCTGGACCCGGTGGTGGAGGTATTGGCGCCCACGCCGCGAATGAACACCTTGGCCTGATTGAAATCATTGCCGAACGTGACGGACGGGACGAGCTGCTGAATGTCCTGCAGATTGTTGATCCCGGCCTTCGTCAGCGCGTCGCCGCTGACGGCGGAGACCGCGACGCTTACATCCTGCAACGACTGGCTGCGTTTTTGCGCGGTGACGATGATGTCCATGCCGTCGGTCTGCGCCTGCGCGATCGGGGCGAGGCCGAGGCTCGAAACGCCAAGCACCGAAACGGAAGCGAATAAGGCGCAAATCGCCCGTGATTTACTGGAAACTTTCATGGCGTCCCTCCCTTGGAACCGGACATCGTGTCAATTGTGTCCTGCCGATACAATTAGCATGGTCGCACCCCCCACGCAATTGCTCCATCGCCTGTTCCAAGGGGCATAAGCGCGAATTTTCGCCACTGTTGCATTGGCGCTGCTGGGGGCTGTGAAACGCCCATCTTCCCCCGCCGTGCAAATATAGCTAAGGGCTGACGATGACCACCTCTCCCGCGCTGATCAGCCGCTCGCTCTTTTCCTTCGCGATCTTTTATGGCGGCATGGTCTGCATCGCGGGCGTGCTGGGCAACAAGCAGGTGACGTTGGGGCCGATTTCTGCGCTTGGACCTATGGTCGGCTTGGGGCCGCTGGCGGTGGAGGCGGGCATTTTCGCCTTCCTGCTGTTAGTGACGATCTCCAGCGCGGTGGCGGAACTCCATGGCCGCGCGGTCGCCAACCGGCTGGTGCAGATCGGGTTCCTGCCGCTGATCGCCTCGATCCTGCTATCCATCATCGTCCTGTCCGTGCCGGCTGCGGGGGACATGGACCCGGCTCGTGCCGATGCCTTTGCGATGATGATGGGCGGCACGCCGCGCATCTGGCTCGGCGGCATCATCGCCTATGGCATTTCGCAGACGCTCAACGTCACGCTCTTCGCCGCGCTCAAGGGGCGGGAGGGCAGCCGGATGCTCTGGCTGCGCGCCGCCGTCGCCAGCATCTTGTCGCAGATCGTCGATACCCTCCTGTTCGTGTCGATCGCCTTTTACGGCATCTTCCCGATCGGCGAACTGCTGCTGGGCCAGATGCTGGCCAAGGTCGTGTTGTCCGCATTGCTGGTGCCCCCGGTCATCTATCTGCTGGTCGGCCTCGGGCGACGGCTCGACCACGCTTGAGGCTGGATGTTCGATTAGTTAGCTAACTAATCAAAATCGAAAAATGCGCGACCATTGTCCGGGTCGCTGTACGGTCCCGGCCTTGCGATACCCCCGCTTAGGGCTTATGCGCCCGCGCATGACCAGCAATCACGCCCCCGATCCCGCGCTCCTGGCGAAGGCCGAAACCCTCGTCGAAGCGCTGCCTTATATGCAGCGCTATGCCGGGCAGACCTTCGTCGTCAAATATGGCGGCCACGCCATGGGCGACCCCGAAGCGGCGCGCGACTTCGCCGAGGATGTGGTGCTGATGAAGGCGGTCGGCATCAACGTCGTCGTCGTCCATGGCGGCGGGCCACAGATCGGCGCGATGCTCAAGAAGCTCGGCGTCGAGTCGGAATTTATCGGCGGCCTGCGCGTCACCGACGCCGAAACCGCCAAGATCGCCGAAATGGTGCTGGCCGGTTCCATCAACAAGGAAATCGTCGGCTGGATCGCCGGGGCCGGTGGCCGTGCGGTCGGCATTTCGGGCAAGGACGGCAATCTCATCATCTGCGAAAAGGTGCTGGGCAAGCGCGCGGCCGACCCCAATTCGGGGATCGAGCGCAATGTCGATCTCGGCTTCGTCGGCGACCCCGTGAAGGTCGATCGCCGCATCCTCGACACGCTGACGCAGGACGGCATCATCCCCGTGGTCGCGCCCGTCGGCATCGGCGCGGACGGCCACACCTATAACGTCAACGCCGACACGATGGCCGGTGCCATCGCCGCCGAACTGGGTGCCTCGCGCTTCTTCCTGCTGACCGATGTCGCGGGCGTGCTGGACAAGGACAAGAATCTGCTGACCGATCTCGATCCCCAGGCGATCGAAATCCTGCAGCAGGACGGCACGATCAGCGGCGGTATGATCCCCAAGCTCGAAACCTGCGTCCGCGCGGTCGAGGGCGGGGTGGACGCCGCCGTCATCCTCGACGGCCGCGTGCCCCATGCGATGCTGCTGGAAATCTTCACCCGGCGCGGCGCAGGCACGCTGATCCGCAAATAATGCAGGAAGCCCCATCCATGTCCCTGACGCCCCTTCTCGTGCCCACCTTTAGCCAGATGTTGACGACGCTTTCGGCCTGGCTCGACAAGGCGCAGGCACAATTGCCCGCCGACGAAGCACAGGCGCTGCTCTCCGCCCGCCTGGCGCCCGACATGTTTCCCCTGGCGACCCAGATCCGCTTCGCCTGCGTCCAGGCGCAGGAAGCCATCGCGCGGCTGCGCGGGGAGGCGTTCCCGGCGTCGCGCGATCTCTTGCTTGAAGAAGGCCGCAATGCCGGTGAACAGCCCGGCTCGCTGGCGGATGCCCAGGCGCGGATCGCGCAGACCGTGGCGCTGCTGGATGCGCTCGCGCCCGACGCGCTCGATGCCGCTGCCGGGTCATCGATCGCGCATGAACTGCCTAACGGCATGGTCTTTGACCTGACCGCGGAGCAATATGCGCGGGACTGGACGTTGCCCCAATTTTATTTTCACCTGATGACCGCCTATGCGATCTTGCGGGCGCACAAGGTGGACCTTGGCAAGGCCGATTATGTGTCGCACATGTTTGCCTATCTGCGGCCAGGGACGATGCCTCAGGGTTGACCCTGCGGCCCTGTATTGATCGAATAAGCGTCGCGCAGCGCTTGTGGCACGATGGCCGCGAGACTAGATGTGCGGCGACGCAGCATGGAAGGCCAACAGCGTGCTAGAACTTCTTAACGCCCTCAACGGCATCGTTTATATCGTGCTGGAAGCGGTGTGGTGGATCATCATCGTGCAGGCGGTGCTGAGTTGGCTGATCGCCTTCAACGTCATCAACACGTCCAACGAATATGTGCGCAACGGCCTCTATGCGCTCGATCGCATGACCGAGCCGCTCTACCGCCCGGTGCGCAAGATACTGCCGGACCTCGGCGCGCTCGACCTGTCGCCCATGGTCGTTCTGCTCGCGGTCATCATCCTGCAGGGGCCGGTGCGCGAAAATCTGTTCGGCGCGCTGATGCGCGCGGCGGCCTGACCGCGGTCTGGTCGCAGGCGGGCGACGATCTGCTGCTCGCCATCCGGCTGACGCCGGGCGCGGCGAAGGACGCGATCGGCGGATGCTGGACCGACGAAAAGGGCGCGGCCTGGCTATCGGCCCGGGTGCGCGCCGTACCCGAAAAGGGCCGTGCCAATAGCGCGCTGATCGCGCTGCTGGCCAAGGCGCTCGATTGGCCCAAAGGCGCGATTTTACTGGAATCGGGCGACACCAACCGGCTAAAGCGGCTGCGGATACGGGATGGGGCGCACGCTGCGGCGCGCCTCACCACCATCATCGACATATGGGTGCAAGCGACATGACCATCGGCAAGATCATCGACGGCAAGGCTTATGCGGCGGGGCTGCGCGACACGGTGGCCGACGGCGTCGCCGCCTTCTTGGCGCAGACGGGGCGCAAGCCCGGCCTCGCCGTCGTGCTGGTGGGCGAAGACCCGGCCAGCAGCGTCTATGTCCGGTCCAAGGGCAAGATGACCGTCGCGGTCGGCATGGAAAGCTATGAATTCAAACGCCCGGTCACCATCGGCCAGGACGACCTGCTCGACCTGATCGCGGAACTCAATCAGGACGACCGTATCGACGGCATCCTGGTTCAGTTGCCGCTCCCTGATCATATCGACGAAGCCAGCGTCATCGCCGCGATCAATCCGGCCAAGGATGTCGACGGCTTCCATGTCGTCAATGCCGGCCGTCTTGCGACCGGGCAGGAGGCGCTGGTCCCCTGCACGCCGATGGGCTGCATCATGCTCCTGAAGGATGAACTGGGCGACCTGTCGGGGCTGGAGGCGGTCGTGGTCGGCCGCTCCAATATCGTCGGCAAGCCGATGGCGCAGTTGCTGCTCGCTGAAAGCTGCACCGTGACGATCGCGCACAGCCGCACCCGCGACCTTGCCAGCATCGTCCATCGCGCCGACATCGTCGTCGCCGCCGTGGGCCGGGCCGAAATGGTCAAGGGCGAATGGATCAAGCCCGGCGCGACCGTGATCGACGTCGGCATCAACCGCGTAACCGATACCGAGGATGGCAAGAGCCGGATCGTCGGCGACGTCGCCACCGCCGAAGCGCTCGCCCATGTCCGCGCGATCACGCCTGTCCCCGGCGGCGTCGGCCCGATGACGATCGCGGTGCTGCTGCGCAATACGCTGGTCGCCGCCCATGCCCGCGCTGGGCTGGCCAAGCCGGAGGGGTTGTGAGGGCGCGCGTCGCCCTCCTGACGCTCAGCCTGCTGGCGCTGGTCGCGGCCCCTGTGTCGGCCCGCCCGCCGCTGCGCTTCCAGCCCGACCCCAGCTCGGTCATCGCGACCGAAATCGCCTTCAACCGGCTGGCAAAGCAGAAGGGGCAGTGGACCGCCTTTCGCGACACCGCCGCCGATGACGCGGTGATGGTCGTCCCGCAACGGGTGCTGGCAAAGGATTGGCTGAAAGGCCGGGACGATCCGCCCGCGCCGATGAACTGGTCGCCTTCGATCGTCTATGTCGGCTGCGACGGCAATCTCGCTGCCAGCACCGGCAACTGGACCGCCACGGACGGATCAGTCGGCTATTTCACCACCATCTGGCGGCGCGACAAGAAGGGGCGGTGGAAATGGATCTTCGATCATCGTGCCCCACTGGCCAGCCCCCGCGCCGCACCCGAATTTCTGACCGGCAAGGTCGCGACCTGCAAGCGGCCGCCCCGGCCCGATGGACCGCCACCTGGGAATAACGACCTGCCGCCACCGCCCGACGACAGCCTGCTCTGGAGCGCTGACGTCGCCGCCGACGGCAGCCGCACCGTCAACGTGCAACTATGGAATGGCAGCGGCTATGATGCCGTCATCACAGACAGGGTAGGGGCCGGATCATGATCGAATTATTCCTGTCGGCCTTCGTCACGCTGTTCGTGGTGATCGACCCGCCGGGCTGCGCGCCCATCTATGCCAGCCTGACCGGCGAGGCGAGCAAGTCCGAACGGCGCGCCATGGCGATCCGCGCGGTCGGCATCGCGGCGGCCATCCTGCTGGTCTTCGCTTTGTGGGGCAAGCAGCTGCTGGGCGTGCTGGGCATCGAGCTCGATAGTTTCCGCATCGCGGGCGGCATCATGCTGTTCATGATCGCGATGGACATGGTCTTCGAAAAACGCACCCAACGCCGCGAGGACCGGGCGCAAAAGCTCACCGACGAAGAGCCCCATGTCGAGGATGTCTCGGTCTTCCCGATGGCGATGCCGATGATCGCCGGGCCGGGATCGATCGCCACGGTGATGCTGCTCATGTCGCGCGCGCACGACCTGACCGAGCGTATGGTCGTGCTGGGCGCGGTGGTGCTGACGCTGGCGCTGATGCTGGGCGCGCTGCTCGCGGCAGGCCCGCTGATGGCGCTGCTCGGCCGCAAGATCGAAGCGGTGATCACCCGGCTCCTGGGCGTCCTGCTCGCCGCCCTGGCCGCCCAATTCGTAATCGACGGCCTGAAAGCGAGTTTCTAGCCACCGATAGAAATACGTCATCCCAGCGAACGCTGGGATCTCCCTTCTTCTGTCGCACATAAGTCGAGAAAAGAGAGATCCCAGCTTCCACTGGGATGACGATGACGCTTTAGCTCCGAACGTCAGCCTCGGTCACCGGCGAAATCTTGATTTCGACGCGGCGGTTGGCGGCTTTGCCTTCTTCGGTCGCGTTCGACGCGATCGGCTGGGTTTCGCCGAAGCCGCGCGTGCCTATGCGAGCGGACTGGACGCCACGGCTCACCAGATAGCTCGACACCGCCTGGGCGCGGCGTTCGGACAGCGTCTGGTTATAGGCGTCGGCACCATCGCTGTCGGTATGGCCGAACACGTCGATATAGGTTTTGGGATATTGCGCCAGCACGGATGCGACGTCGTTCAGCGTCGGCTGGAACTGGGGCTGCACATCGGCGCGGTCGTAGGCGAAGGTGATGCCCGATGGCATGCGCAGCAGCAGATCGTCGCCATCGCGAATCACATCGACGCCGGTGCCTGCGGTCTCTTCGCGCAGCTTGCGTTCCTGCGCATCCATATAGGCGCCGATGCCTGCACCAGCGACCGCGCCAATGCCCGCGCCCAGAATCTTCTCGGTCCGATCGCTCCGTCCGCCGACCAGGTCGCCCAGCAGATAGCCACCCAGCGCGCCGCCGATGCCACCGATCGCGGCCTTCGAAATGGTGCGCTGGCCCGTGGTCGGGTCGGTGGTGCAGGCGGTGGTGGCGAGCATGGCGGCCAGACCGGCAGCGCCGATGATGCGATGTGAAATCCTCATGAAACTATTCCCTTATCTTATTCGCCCTGTGGAGCGGATGCCCCCAAAATCATTGAGCTGGCATCTTTGTTCCACAAGCGAACTGAACTGGTGATGATGGGACGGTTGTGCAAATGAAAGAATAGAGGGTATAGCCTTCTCCCGACCACCATGGCCACGATCCCTCTCCCCAATCCGACGCCCTTTCCCTGGGCCGATCTTGTCATTATCCTCGCGCTGGTGGCGTTGAACGGCGTCTTTGCGATGTCCGAGCTTGCCATTGTGTCCGCGCGCAAGCCCCGGCTGCAGGGCTTGGAGAAGGCCGGGCGCAAGGGCGCGACGACGGCGATCGCGCTGGCCAGCGATCCGGGCAAGTTTCTTTCCACGGTTCAGATCGGCATCACCCTCATCGGCATCATCGCCGGTGCCTATTCCGGCGCGAGCCTGGGCGGGCCGGTGGGCGAGCGGTTGCAGTGGGTCGGCTTGTCGGCCGAAGCCTCGCAGACGTTGGGCTTCGCGGTCGTGATCGGCCTGACGACCTATGCGTCATTGATCATCGGCGAACTGGTGCCCAAACAATTCGCCCTGCGCGCGCCAGAGCCGATCGCGGTGTTGGTTGCAACGCCGATGCTGTGGCTGTCGAAGATCACCGCGCCGGTCGTCTGGATACTCGACGGGTCAAGCAGCCTGATCTTCAAGCTTTTGCGGATGGACCGCGAATCGGAAAGCCATGTCACGGCCGAGGAACTGCATCTGATCGTCGCTGAAGCCAGCAAGTCGGGCGTGATCGAGGAAAGCGAGCGGGCGATCATTTCGGGCGTCGTGCGCTTGGCCGACCGCCCGGTGCGCGAAGTGATGACCCAGCGGATGGACGTCGACTGGATCGACATCGCCGCCGACGAAGACACGATTCGCGCCCGCTTGCTTGAAACGCCGCATACGCGCTTGCCGGTCGGGCGCGGATCGGTGGAGGATATTATCGGCATCGTCCAGGCCCGCGACATCATGAGTGCGCTGTTCCGGGGCGAAGCACTCAATGTTGGCGCGCTGATGCGCAAGGCGGAGGTCGTGCCCGATCAGGTCGATGCCATGGACGCGCTGGAAGTGCTGCGCCGCTCCGACGTGCCGATGGTCATGGTCCATGACGAATATGGCCATTTCGAAGGAATCGTGACCCCGGCCGACCTGCTGTCGGCGATCGCCGGTCATTTCGCGTCGGACCGCGATGCGTTCGACGAACCCGATCTGGTCGAACGCGAGGATGGCAGCCTGTTGGTATCGGGACAGATGGCCATGGACCAATTGGCCGAACGCATCTGCATCGACCTGTCCGAAGACCGCGACTATGCCACCGTCGCGGGCCATGTCCTGTGGCTGATGAAACGCCTGCCCGAAGTCGGCGACTATATCGACGATCAGGCTGGCGGTTCGAGATCGTCGACATGGACGGCCGCAAGATCGACAAATTGCTGGTCGCCGAGCGCTAAGCAAGATTGCGTTCCTCCCCACGAAGCAGCCATGTCCCTTGCCCTCTCCCGTCTTCACGGGAGAGGCTACGGAGACTTGGCAGCTTGCTGCCTAGTCGATGTCGGTGAGGGTCTTTTCTTCCAGATGCCAGTAAGACCCTCACCCTCCCACGCCTGCGGCGCTCGCCCCTCCTTCTCCATTGAAGACGGGAGAGGTGTAAACTGGTTGCCACCTTCCGCCACGCCCACACCACCAACGAAACGGGCGCGACAACCAGTGCCGCGCCCGTCAAATCCGCAATGCGGATCGTGTCACCTATGCCGGATTATTCCGCAGCGTTGGCCGCGTTCTCGTCCGGGGCTTCCGCAGCGTTGGCGGCATTGTCTGCCTCTGCGGCCGGTTCGGCGTCGGCGGCGGGCAGGGGCAGGTTCGACCCCTGCGTATTGAGCCAGGCGATCAGGTTGGCGCGATCGACCGGGTTGCCAAGGCCAGCGAAGGTCATCTTGGTGCCCGGCGCATATTCGCGCGGGCTCTTGAGCCACTTGTCCATCGCTTCGAACGTCCAGTCGCCCGGAACCGACTTGAGCGCTTCGGAATAAGCGAAACCGGCGACATGGCCATGCGCCTTGCCGACCGTGGCCCACAGATTGGGGCCGATGCCGTTCGCGCCACCCTGGTTGACGGTGTGGCAGGCGGCGCACTTGGCGAACACCTTCTGACCCGCTGCGACGTCCGCGCTGGCCAGCAGGGTGTTGAGGCTGGGACCGGCAACGCCGCCTTCGCCCTCGGCTTCGACGCCCTCGATCGCATAGCCCATGGTTTCGGGCCGCGCGTCATGGAAAACTTTGGAACTGACGATCGCGCCGCCAAGCGCGATAATGCCCGCGAACAGTGCCCAGCCCGCTACGGTATTGAAACGATCGCCCATTTCGCTCGATTTCCCTTGCGTATCTTATCGGGCGGCTATCTTCCGCGCCCCCTCTTGTGCGCTGCCATAATGGCGGACACGCCAAGGTGCAACCCGGGTTGACGCGGGAAATATGTCAGTAGTGTTCACTGCCGCCCCGCCGATGCTTGCGCAGGCGCAAGCAAATGCATAAGCGCGCAGCCACCGATGGAAAATTACCCCGCCCCCGCCCGCATCATCGTCGCTGACCTTGCTGCCAAGGCCGCCGCCGATCCGGCCCGCGCCGTCGCCTATCAGGCGCGCCGGGCGCCAATTCGCATCTGGCCGCGCTTGGCTATGCGCCGGACTGCGTGCCCTTGCCCTGCTTTGCGTTCGAAGATGCCATCGACGCCGTGCGTAATGGGCTTGCGGCGCGCGCGATCATTCCGATCGAAAACAGCCTGCACGGTCGCGTGGCGGACATGCATTTCCTGCTGCCCGAATCGGGGCTGTCCATCGTCGATGAATATTTCCTGCGCATCCGCCATTGCCTGATGGCACCCGACGCCAGCCCGGTGAAAAGCGCGATCAGCCATCCCCAGGCGCTCGGCCAGTGCCGCCATTATCTGCGCGAACGCGGCATTCAGCCGGTCGCCTATGCCGATACGGCGGGCGCGGCCGCGCTCGTGGCGGAACGCAAGACGCCCGGCGAAGGCGCGATCGCGCCCTATCTGGCGGCCGAACTCTATGGCCTGCGCCTGATCGCCGAGAATATCGAGGATAGCGACGATAATATGACGCGCTTCCTGGTGCTGGCGCGCGAACCCAAGATGCCGGTGGCCAATGTCGGCCCGGTCATGACCACTTTCCTGTTCGAAGTGAAAAATGTGCCCGCCGCGCTCTACAAGGCGATGGGCGGCTTTGCGACCAACGGGGTCAATATGACCAAGCTGGAAAGCTATCAGCGCGGGGCGAGCTTCGCTGCGACCGAGTTTTTCTGCGATATCGAAGGGATGCCGGGCGATCCGGCGATCGACCGGGCGCTCGCCGAACTGGAGTTCCACACCAAATGGGTGCGGGTGCTCGGCAGCTATCGGCAGGCACGCCCCCGCACTTAAGTGCAGGCTCCCGCTTTCGCAGGCGCGTAATCCCGCCTATAGGCGCTTCATGGTCGCAGCTATTCTTTTGTCCGCCCTGGCGATGAGCGCCATTGTCGGCGTGCGGTATCTGCTGGCGAGCGGCGGATTCGCGCTCGCGACGCGGATTCGCCAGCCGGGCCTGTATCGCGGCCTGGAAAAGCAGATGGGGCGAGAGATCGCCTGGTCGCTCGCCTCCGCGCTCATCTATGGCGTACCTGCGGGCGTGGTCGCCTGGGGCTGGCAGGCGCACGGCTGGACGCGTATCTATACCGACGTTGCGGCGATGCCGCTCTGGTATCTGCCGGTGTCGGTGCTGCTTTATCTCGCCGCCCATGACACCTGGTTCTACTGGACCCATCGCTGGATGCATCAACCCAAGCTGTTTCGCGTCGCCCATGCGGTGCATCATGCCAGCCGCCCGCCGACAGCCTGGGCGGCGATGAGCTTTCATCCCTGGGAAGCGCTGACCGGCGCGGTGGTGATCCCCGCCCTGGTGTTCCTCATTCCCATCCATGTCGGCGCGCTCGGCGTCGTGCTGACGATCATGACCGTGATGGGGGTCAGCAATCATATGGGGTGGGAGATGTTCCCGCGCTGGATGGTGCGCGGGCCGATCGGCGGCTGGCTGATCACCGCGACCCATCATCAGCGGCATCATGACCGCTATAATTGCAATTATGGCCTCTATTTTCGCTTCTGGGATCGGCTGTGCGGCACCGATCAGGGGCTGGGCAATTTCACGACGAAGGCGCGCGCATGATCGCGCGGTCGGCAATGGCAATCCTGGCGCTGGCGGGGTTGAGCGGGGCGGCGCCGCTGGATCAGCCCCAGTCGGTCAGCATGGCGCTGGAAGGCCTGCGATCTGACAAGGGGCAAATCCTGGTGTGCGTCACGCGGATGCCGCAATATTTCCCCGACTGCACCCAGGATCCCGACAAGCGCCATTTCGCGGTGGCGGCGCAGGGCGGGGCGGTAACCTTGGGCGCGATGGCACCGGGCCGCTATGCCATCGCCATCATCCATGACGAAAACGCCAATGGCAAATTGGACACCTTTGCCGGGATACCGCGCGAAGGGGTGGGCTTCTCGCGCAACCCGGCGTTGCGCTTTGGCGCGCCCAGCTTTCAGGCGGCGAGCTTTCCGGTGGCCGGTGCCCCGGTCGAGCAGGACATAAAGCTCAAATATTTCCTGTGACCTGATCGGTTGGTCGCATCGATGGGAACCTGCCACCCGCCCGAAACATTCAGAACCCTGAACGCACGTTAAAAAACAACAGGGTCATTCATGCCATTTTTCCGCTGCTCGCTGGCCGCGACCGTTGTCGCGACCCTTTCCCTTGCCGCCCCTGCGCTGGCGCAGGAAGAGGAACAGCATAGTACGCTGACCATCGGTGCCGGTGCCGCCATGATCCCCAGCTATGAAGGGTCGGACGAATATCGCGTCCTGCCGATCGCGCAGGCGCGCGGCAAGGTGAACGATATCGCC
Organism: Sphingobium sp. Ant17; assembly: GCF_000588875.1. Taxonomy (GTDB): domain Bacteria; phylum Pseudomonadota; class Alphaproteobacteria; order Sphingomonadales; family Sphingomonadaceae; genus Sphingobium. The sequence goes on along the minus strand of NZ_JEMV01000028.1, from coordinate 47,023 downwards.
TTCTGGACGCGCGGTACCGCCCTCTATGTCGATGCCATCGCTGATCCGACGGGGCCGGGTGTCGATGTCGAGCTTGGGCCGGTGGTCAATCTGCGCTTTGACCGGACCAGCCGAAAGGCGATCAAGGATGACGCGGTGCGCCTGCTCGGCAAGCGGGACTTTGCGTTGGAAGTCGGCGGCTTTGCCGGCATCGGCAAGACCGGCGTGATCACCAGCGATTATGATAATCTGGCAGCACGGGTCGCCGTGACCAAGGATGTCGCAGGCGCGCATGGCAGCTACGTCATTACGCCATCGGTCGAATATTTCACGCCGCTGTCGATGACGACCTTCGTCGGGCTGGGCGTGTCGGCCGAATATGTCGGCAAGAAATATGGCCGCTATTATTTCGACATCACGCCGCAGGACAGCTTGGCCAGCGGCTTGGCCACCTACGACCGGGCCGGGCGCGGCTCCGGTTTCCGGCGGATGAACGTCAACCTGTCGGCGGGCAAGTCTTTGTCGGGTGATCTGCGCACAGGCTGGGCGATCTTCGGCGTGGCGGGCTACACGCGCTTGCTCGGCAAATATGCCGATTCGCCGATCGTATCCGATGTCGGCTCGCGCAACCAGTTCATCGGCGCGGTCGGCGTTGGCTACACCTTCTGACAGCCGATCTTGCGCCGAAAGGGTGACGCGCCCCATATGGCGATATATGGAGGCGGCGACACACCGCATTGGCAGGAGATGAAAGCGTGGCAACCCTGGGACTGAGCGAAGCCGACAAGGCGGCGATTGAGGCATTCCGCCAGGATGTGGTGGAGCCGTCGCGCACCCAGTTGGTGATCGTCGATTTTTGGGCCGAATGGTGCGGCCCCTGCAAGCAACTGACCCCGATCATCGAAAAGGTCTGCGCCGACTATGCGGCCAAGGGCGTCAAGCTGGTCAAGGTCAATGTCGATGAGAATGGCTTCATCGCCAGCCAGTTCCGGGTCCAGTCCATCCCGACCGTCTATGCCGTGTTCCAGGGTCAGCCCGTCGCGGACCTGACCCAGGCGCGGACCGAAGGCGCACTCAAACAATATCTCGACCAATTGCTCTCGCAACTGCCGATCGAATCCGAAGAAAAGTCGCAAGTCGAGGAAGTCGCGCCGCTGATCGCCATGGGCGAGGAATTGCTGGCCGAGGGCGATGCCGAGCGGGCGCTGTCCATATTCACCCAGATTGCGCAAATGGCCCCTGACATGGCCGAAGTGGTCGCTGGGCAAGCGCGCGCGCTGGTGATGCTGGGCCAGCTGGACGAGGCGGAAGCGGTATTGGCGGCCTTGCCCGCTGAGATCGCCCGCCACGGCGCGGTCGATCAGGCGCGCGCGGCGATCGCGCTGGCGCGCGACGTGAAGCCGTTGGCAGACCTCTCGGCGGTCGAGGCGAAGGTCGCGGCCGATCCCGATGATCATGAGGCCCGGTTCGAACTGGCGGGCGGGCTGATGGCGAATGGCGATCGCGACAGTGCGGCTGATGCGTTGCTGGAAATCGTGCGGCGCGACCGGACCTGGAACGACGGCGCGGCGCGCGCGCAACTCGTCACCATCTTCGAAGCCGTGGGACTCGAAGATCCCTGGGTATCCGCGCAGCGCCGCAAGCTGTCGCAAATTCTCTTCGCCTGATGCCCCTCGCGCGCGTCTCGATCTTTCCGCTCTCCGGCGCATTGCTGCTGCCGGGCATGGACCTGCCGCTGCATATTTTCGAACCGCGCTACCGGGCGCTCATCCATGACGCGATGGCGCGCGACCGGCGGATCGGCATGATCCAGCCGCGCGAAGGCGGGCCGGTACCTGCGCTGTTCGACATGGGGTGCCTGGGCCATGTCAGCCATATCGAGGCGATGGAGGATGGGCGTTTCAACATCATCCTGACCGGCCTCGCCCGGTTCCGCTTGGTGCGCGAATTGCCGGTGGCGACGCAGTTCCGCCAGATTGAGGCGGACATCGAGCAGGCCCCACAGGAAGACGAGGTGCTGCACGCAGTCGAACGCGCCGCGCTGGAGCAGGAATCGCGGCGCTTTGCCGATGCGCTCGGCTATGTCGTGGACTGGACGGCGGTATCGCGGCTGGACGACACCGCGCTGGTCAACGGCATCGCCCAGATCGCGCCGTTCGACCCGGCCGCCAAGCAGACCTTGCTGGAGGCCGACACCCTGTCTGAACGGTCGGAACGCATCATTCAGTTGATGCAGATCGTCGGCCGCGCCGACCGCGATGGCGGCGCCACGATGCAATGAGCGACGATGCAGAGAGCGACACCGCCCCGATCGACCCCTGGCTGCTCGCCAAGCTGGTATGCCCGGTAACCCGCACGCCCTTACGTTGGGACGCGGCGCGGGGCGCGCTGGTGTCCGATGCAGCAGGCCTGGCCTACCCGGTCCGCGATGGCGTCCCAGTGCTGTTGCGGCGCGAGGCTGCGCCCATCGCATGATGCCTTTCACAGTCCCCCGTTCGTCCTGAGCTTGTCGAAGGACGCGCACAGCGATGGCCTTCCACGCCTATCTTCTTCGATGCAGCGACGGCAGCTTCTATGCCGGGCATATTGATGACCTGGAGAGCAGGATTGCGGCGCACCAGATGGGTGCGATCCCTGGCTATACTTCTGCGCGAAGACCGCTCTACTTGGTTTGGTCCGAAAGTTTSGCACCCGCGACGAAGCCTTGACAGCTGAGCGACGGATCAAGGGCTGGAGCCGTGCGAAGAAACAGGCGCTGATTGATGGTGACTGGGCGCGTTTGAGCCTGTTGGCACGCAATCGACAGGATCAGGGATAGGTTGGCGCGCGTCCTTCGACAGGCTCAGGACGAACGGCAGTTGGTGAAGTATAAGCCGCGATACATTCCACTTCCAGCGGCGCGCCGAGCGCAAGGCCGTCCGCGCCGAAAGCGCTACGGGTGGGCAGGCGTTTCCCCGCGAAATAGGGCGTATAGGCGGCGTTGAAGCGGGGCCAGTCGGCCATGTCGTCCAGCATGACCGTGCATTTGACGACGTCGCCAAAATCGAGACCATTATCCTTGAGGATGCCGCCGATCGCATCCATCGCCCCCCTGACGGCCGCGTCGAATCCCTCCTTATGCGCGTCCAAGCCTTCCGGCACCTGGCCGATCTGCCCCGACATATAGAGAATGTCGCCCACCCGGATGGCGGGGGAGAAGGGCAGGCTGGCGGGCATGGGCTGCGGCGCGGGGGCGGGTTGCGCCCATGCAGGCGAGGCGGCGAGCAGCAGGGCGGCGGGGATCAGGCGGACCATCAGTCTCTCCAAATATCAGGCGCGGGGCAGGGCGGCGAGCAGCCGTTCGACATCTGTCGCATCGTTGAACACCGATGGCGAGACGCGCAGATGATGATCGTGCAGCGACACACGCACCCCCGCCTTGGCCAGCGGGTCCGACAGCCGCGCTTTGGCACCGGGCAGCAGCGCGCTCAGCAGCGGGGTTGTAGTGCCCGGCGGGGTGACGATCGCATAGCCCTTGGCGCGCAGGCCGTCGCGCAAGGGGGCAATCAACTGTTGGGCGTGCGCCTGGATGGCGGGCACCGACAGGCGGCCGATATAGTCGAGCGAATGGTCGAGCGCGGCAACGATCGCCTGCGCGTAGGTGCCGGTCGCAAAATGGCCGAGCGCGCCTGTGCGGATGGCATAGCTGACCGGCGCGTTGCCCGGCGGATCGAGCGGATAGGCATGGGTCTGCGGCGGCGAAAGCCCAATGCCCGGCGGAGCGTCGGGTGCGGCAAAGCCATAATAGCCATATTCGGTACGGGGCAGTTGGTCCCACACGCCGCGCCGCGCGTAGAGGAAGCCAAGCCCGAAATCCCCCATCAGCCATTTATAGCTGGCGCAGGCGGCGAAATCGACGCCGCTGGCGTGGAGATCGAGCGGGACGGCCCCCGCCGCATGGATGATGTCGGCATAGACCAGCGCGCCGACCTTGTGCGCCAGGTCGCACACCGCCTTCAGGTCATGCTGGAAGCCATTATAGGTCGACACGAGCGAAAGGCTGACGAGTCGGGTGCCGGGCGTGATGGCGCGCGCCATATCGTCCAATTCGATACGCCCCGCGCGCGCCTTGACCCAGGCGACATCGACGCCCTGTTTGGCCATTTCCAGATACATGGGGAAGGCGGCGTAGAAATGCAGCGTGTCGGTGACCACGCGGCCCTTGTTGGCGGGAAAGCCGAGCGCGCGCAGCACCGCCTGCTCGCCCATGGTGGTGGATTCGACCCAGGTGATTTCGTCCGCGTCGGCGTTCACAAGGCGCGCGAATTTGGCGATGACTCCGGCCCGATCTACCGGCTTGCGGGCGGCGGCGGTGGGGTCGAGCGTGCGGGTCGCGACATAGGCGTCCATCGCCGCGCGCGCGCCCAGGCTGATCGGATGGGTCGAGGCACTGTCGAGATAGGCGACCGGCGTGGCGGCAAAGCCGGCCTTATCGGGCAAGGTCGGCGTGGCCGCGCGCGCTGCCTGCACAGCCAACGGCAGCGCCACCGCCGCACCCAGCGCCTCGCGACGGCTAAGGCTCATGCCAGCGCTTTGAGCAGCGCAGCCTTGAATGCCTGCATTTCGGCCGGTGTGCCGAACGAGACGCGGACCCAGTCGTCCATATATTTGCGCGGGCCGCCAATATAGATTTTCTGCGCTGCGAGCGTGGCAGTCACATCGGCACCGGGGCGGCCGACATGGATCATCGCGAAGCTCGCCTGCGAGGGGAGGTAGCGCAGCCCCTGCGCGTCGAGCCAGCGGTAGAGATCCTCGCGCACCGCCTTGTTCTCGGCCTTGCGCGCGGGCAGCAGCGTGGGGTCGAGCAGGCTCGCCTCCGCCGCGATCACGGCGGGCATGGGGGTAATGTTGGTGCCATAGCGGGCCATGCCGTCGAGCAGATCCTTGCGCCCTGCGATCAGGCCGCAGCGCAAGCCCGCAAGGCCGTAAATCTTGGAAAAGGTCCGCGTCACCAGCACGTCCGCGCCACTCGCGACCAGATCGAGGCAGGTCCGGGCATCGCTGAAATCGATATAGGCTTCATCGATCAGCAGGATCGCGCCTTTGGGCTTGTTGGCGAGCAGCCAATCGATGTCGGCCCGCGCCGTGACGAGGCCCGTCGGGTTATTGGGATTGCACAGATAATAGACGCCCGCATTCGGTGCAGCGGCGAGCAATTTGCGTGGGTCTGCGGCGAAATCGCCCGACAGCGGCACGGCGACCGATCGCGTCACGCTCTGGTTGCCAAGCCCCAGGAAACCTTGGTCGAAGGTCGGCTCGAAATAGGCGATGGGGCGATCGGTCGAGGAATAGGTGAGCGCGACCGAGCGGAGCGGCATGAAGGAGCCGGGATGGACCTGCACCTGTTCGGGGGACAAGCCATTCTGCCGCGCGAACAGGCTTTCCAGCTTGGCGGCGAACGCCATGCCATAGCGCCCCGACAAAGGCGGCAGCTTGGCCAGTGCGGCAAGCGCCGCAGCGCCGGGGCCGACGGGATGTTCATTGCTGTTGAGGAAGATGCCATCGGTCAGGCTCGCGACCATAGCGGCCGGATCGTCGGGCAGATCGACCTTGCGCCCGCGCTGGGCCAGGGCAGGGGCGGCGGTGGTCAGGGCAGTGGCCCCAACCGCGCCGCGCATCAACATGCGGCGGGACAGGCTGTCGGACGATCCGGTCATGCAGGCACCCTCCATAGGAAAAGGGCCGGTTCGTTCCCGAACCGGCCCTCCTTCGTGACGTGATTTAGAATTTGAAGTCGATGCGTGCGTAGTAATAGCCGCCCGCCGTGCCGTAAGCACCATGGCCATAGGGGCTGTTATAGGAACCCGCACCATTTTGGTAAGGCGACACGCCCGGATTGACGACTACGCCAGCGCCCGTCACCATCTTGGGTACTTCAGGCACCTTGTCGAACAGGTTGTTCGCACCGAGCGAGAAGGTCACATTGTCGGTGAAGTCATAGCCGACTTCGAGATCGGTGATGACCGCCGCCTTGACCACGCCATTGAAATACAACTGGTTCGCGTTCACGCCATTGACCAGAGCACCATCGGCGATCAGGAAGCCGCCTTCCGGCACTACGCCGCTGCCTACACCCGGCCGAACCAGGACGCTCGTCTTGGCATAGAGGGTTTCGCGCAGGTTGACGCTCAACTTGCCCGCCTTGAGCAGAGCGCCGAAGCCGACCTTATATTTCGGCGTCGTATCTTCGATGTTGCTTTCCGACGCCGCGTTGAACAGCGGATAGCCGACCTTGTTGTTGGTGATCTTCGTCTTGTTGTAGTTGCCGTTGAGCGACAGGGCTAGCGAGCCGAAGTCCAGCGCCACCGGGTAGCTGATCGAGAAATCGACGCCAGTCGTCCGGGTATCGATACCGTTGGTGAAGCTCTGAACGCCCACAGTCTGCAAAGCGGTATCAAGGACGATGCCTGCTGCTGCAAGCGCGTCGAAGATCGCAGCAGCGCCTGGCTGGACGACGCCACCCTGGACAGCGTTACGCGATGCCGTGGCGGCAATGCGATCCTTGATCTTGATCATATAGGCATCGACCGTGATGGCCAGTTTGGGCACAGGCCGCAGCACGATGCCCGCCGAGAAGTTTTTGGACTTTTCAGGGCCAAGCGAGTCGAAGCCAAGCAAAGCCGCCGCCGGGCTGCCCGCAGGCAACTGGGCCACGGCGCTGGTTGGCCCCACGTTGATCGTCGAATATTTCTGTTCGGCGAGCGACGGTGCGCGGAAGCCGGTGCTGGCGGTGCCGCGGATGGCGATGGCGTCCGAGAAGTCGTAGCGCGTGGTGATCTTGCCGATCAGAGTGTCGCCAAAGTCGGTATAATCTTCATAGCGGCCGGCCAGATCGACCGTCCAGCCTTCGACCGGCTGGGCGATGAAGTTGACATAGCCGGCACGCGAACTGCGCTTGAAACGACCAGCGTCGGTCGCCTTGTAGCCGGGGAAGGACTGCACGCCCGTCTTGTAGGTCGAATAGAAATCGCCCTGGACGATTTCATAGGTGTCTTTGCGATATTCACCACCAAAGGCAAAGGTCAGTGGCGCGGCCATGCCGACTTCGAATTCCTTGCGGATGTCGGCGGTCACGGTGGTCTGGCTCAGACGGAAGCCGCCATCATAGGCCTTGTCGGGCGTGTTGGGGGTACCGATCCCGGCCAGCGATGCGGCATAGCTTTCCTGCCATACCTCGCGATGGGCGGAATTTTCGGTCCAGATATCATTCTTCTGATTGGCGTAAGTGGTGCTGAGGTCATAGTTCCAGCCGCCGCCAAATTCGCCCCTGGCACCGACCGTGAAGCTATATTCATCTTCGATCACATGCTGCAGCGGGACCATGCCGTTAACGCCGGTGTCACTGTAGCAGATGCTGGGGTCGTAGGCCGCCGGGGTCACGCCGCCGCCCAGGTTTCCGGCCTCGTAACAGATGCGCTTGGGATGACGGTAGCCCTGCTTGGCCCAGCCTTCGCGACGGGAAAGATCGCCAAAGCTATACACTTCGACGCCGCCGAAATCATAGCCAGCATTGTAGAACAGCAGGTTCAGTTCGGTCTTGGGTTGACCGCCATTGATATTGGCGAGCGCGTCACCGGCCAGATTGGCCCATTGCGCAGGCGCATTGGGTTGAAGCGTGCCGTCCGGCTTCGTCACCTGGACCTGGCCCTCACCCAGGGTCGTATAATCCTGGCGGCGGTGGAACAGGCTTACGTTGAGAAAGCCATCTTCGCCCAGTTTGACGCCATAATTGCCCGAGACCGAGAACAACTCGCCCTGGCTGTCATAATATTGACCACCGGTGACCTTGAAAGAGCCGCCTTCGGCTTCGTCCTTGAGGATGAAGTTGATGACGCCCGCAATCGCGTCCGTACCATAGACGGCGGCCGCGCCTTCCTGGAAGACTTCGACCTGCGATACGGCATCTGGCGGAATGAGGTCGATGCTAGGTGCGGCCGAACCGGAGAAGGCGCCGAGAACCTGCAGAATGGCGTTACCGTGACGGCGCTTGCCGTTGACCAGAACCAGCGTGTGGTTCGGGCTGAGGCGCGCAGGCGAGCGGACAGCGAGAAGCTGGAAAGATCGGTGCCCTGTGTCTGCGCCGTGAAGCTCGGGACGATCTGGGTCAGAACTTGGTTGAGGTTCGGTTGGCCGACCCGTGCGATCGCATCCTGACCTAACACCTGGATCGGCGCAGCACTATCTGTGGCCTGCATGCCCACGGCGCGCGTGCCGGTGACGATGATGGCGCTGCCCTCATCGACCTGTGGTTCCTGCGGTGCTTCCTGAGCCAGCGCGCAAGCGGACCAAGACGAAGCGAGAATCAATGAAAGTTTAAGCGCTGACAAGCGTGTCATTCATGCCCCCTGTTATTGCATTGTTGATGACAGGGGGTTTGACGATTGGTCTAGGCAAAGCCTCTACTGCGCCGCACAATTTTTTAAGTAAAAGTGCAATATTTGCTGTCGCTTGTCCGAACGGCGAATCATCAGAGTAATTGTCTTCTACGATTTTCGGCAATTGCCAATTTTGCATTGTAGATAATGCACTTTGCATGCAACTGGCATGGTGGATTATGTCGATCCGTTCGTTCTAGCGCCGCTTTACTGTTTGCGTTCAGGAGCCATGGCGGCGTCGATCAGCGCCTTGGCTTCGGCCCCTTCCCAGTCCATCGCGCCGATCACCCGGACCATTTCCTTGCCCTGCGCGTCATAGAGGACGGTAGTGGGCAACAGGCCGGTGGCATAGTCGAAGCCGAACTGATTGTCGGGGTCGGCCCAGCCCTTGAGATGGGGCAGGTCATGCTTGGCGAAAAAGGGCTTTACCGCCTTTTCGCCCTGATTGTCCTGCGAGATGGTGAGGACGGCTAGCCCCTTGGGACCATAGGTGGCCGCGATCCGGTCGAGCGTCGGCATTTCCGCGACGCACGGCGTGCACCAGGTCGCCCATAAATTGACCAGCATCGGCCGTCCGGCAAAATCCTGCAGCGTCGCCTCGCCGCCATCGGGGTTCTGGAAGGCAAAGGTCGGCGCGGCCGTCCCCGCCTTGCTGCGATCGAGCCGATAGTTGAACGCTTCGCTGTCCGTCGTCGCATTCCCGGATGCGGGAACCTCGCCGCTCATGCTTGCATTGGCTTGCCCAGCGGGCGGCGATTGCCTATCGCAAGCCGCCAGACCGGCAGCCAGGAGCAGTATCATTAGCGCGCGCGAAACAGGTTCCAAGGGAGAAGGCTCCAACAGCATGTGGGGTGGCCGGTTCGCGGCCGGCCCCGCTTCGATCATGCGCGAGATAAATGCCTCCATCCCTTTCGACAAGCGTTTGTGGCAACAAGATATCGCCGGGTCCAAGGCGCATGTCGCGATGCTGGCCCAGCAGGGCATCGTCGAGGGCGAGGATGCACAGGCGATTACCGAAGGTCTGAACCGGATCGCGGCGGAATATGAAGCCGATGGCGTGCCCGTCGACCTCGACCTCGAAGACATTCATATGGTCACGGAGTCGCGGTTGGCGCAGCTGATCGGGCCGATTGCCGGGCGCTTGCACACCGCGCGCAGCCGCAATGATCAGGTGGCGACCGATTTCCGCCTGTGGGTGCGCGATGCGATCGACGAAGTGGAGGCGGGCCTGCTTGGTCTCCAGCGCGCCCTGCTCGCACGGGCCGACGAGCATGCCGATGCGGTGATGCCGGGCTTCACCCATCTGCAATCGGCGCAGCCGGTGACGCTCGGCCATCATCTGATGGCCTATTATGAAATGGTGCGGCGCGACCGCAGCCGCTTTGCCGATGCGCGGGCGCGCGCCGATGAATGTCCGCTGGGTGCAGCGGCGCTTGCCGGCACCGGCTTTCCCATCGATCGCCAGGCGACGGCGGAGGCTCTGGGCTTTGCCCGGCCGACCGATAACAGCCTGGACAGCGTATCCGACCGCGACTTCGCGCTCGATTACCTGATGGCGGCGACGCAGGCATCGCTGCATCTGTCCCGGCTGGCGGAGGAGTTCATCATCTGGGCAAGCCAGCCCTTCGGCTTCGTCAAGTTGCCCGATGCCTATTCGACCGGCAGTTCGATCATGCCGCAAAAGCGCAATCCCGATGCGGCCGAACTGGTGCGCGGCCATGCCGGGCGGATCATGGGCTGCATGACCGCACTCTGCGTGACGATGAAGGGCCTCCCGCTCGCTTATTCGAAGGATATGCAGGACGACAAGCCGCCGGTGTTCGAGGCGCATGACCTGCTCGGCCTGTCGATCGCGGCGATGACCGGCATGATCGAAACGGTGACGTTCCGCACCGACCGGATGCGCGGCCTGGCCGAAAGCGGTTTCGCCACCGCGACGGACCTTGCTGACTGGCTGGTGCGCGAGGGCGGCATTCCGTTCCGCGAGGCGCATCATATCACCGGGCGCGCGGTGGCGGCGGCGGAGGCAGCGGGCGTGCCGCTGGACCAGCTGCCGATCGCGACACTCACGCAGATCGACGCGCGGATCGACGCGCGCGTCTATGCCGTGCTGACGGTCGATGCGTCGGTCGCGAGCCGGACGAGCCATGGCGGAACGGCACCCGCTCAGGTGCGCGCGCGGATCGCGCAGGCGAGAGAGGAACTGGGATCATGAGGATGCGGACGCTCGCCGCACTGTCCATCGCAGCGCTGGTGTTGACGGCCTGCGGCGGTCGCACGGCACTCAAACCGATCAAGGACCAGCAACGGCCCGCCGTGCCGGTGGGCGCGGCGACGGCCCCCACCAGCGGCGAGCTGATGACCCCGTCGATCCAGGCGCGGCCGGAGCGCAACGTCGAATTGCTGACCCAATCGCGCCAGCGGGGCGACGACCCGTTCGACCTGCCGCCTGAAAAACAGCCGCAATAAGCCTGTAAGGATCCGAAATTGGACCATTTCGACTATGTAGACGGCACCATGCATGTGGAGCAGGTGCCGATGGCAGCGATTGCCGATGCCGTCGGTACGCCTGTCTATGTCTATTCGACCGCGACGCTGGAGCGCCATGTCGACGTATTCCGCGCCGGGCTGGCCGCGCTCGACAATCCGCTGATCGCCTTTGCGGTCAAGGCCAACCCCAATGCCGCCGTGCTGGCGACGCTGGCGAAGCTGGGTCTGGGCGCGGACGTGGTGTCGGGCGGCGAGTTGCTGCGCGCGGTGGCGGCGGGCATCCCGGCCGACCGCATCGTCTTTTCGGGCGTGGGCAAGACCGCCGAGGAAATGCGGCTGGCGCTGGAGCATGGCATTTTCCAATTCAACCTGGAGAGCGAACCGGAAGCCGAAATGCTGTCGGAGGTCGCGCTGTCGATGGGCAAGCGGGCACCTGTCGCCTATCGCATCAATCCTGATGTCGATGCGGGCACCCATGCCAAGATTTCCACCGGCAAGTCGGAAAATAAGTTCGGCATCCCCTATGACCGGGCGATCGCCAGCTATGCCGCCGCGCGCGACCTGCCGGGGTTGGATGTGCAGGGCGTCGCCGTCCATATCGGCAGCCAGTTGACCGATCTTGCGCCTCTGGAGGCCGCCTTCACTAAGGTTGGCGCGCTCATCACGGCGCTGCGCGAAGCAGGCCATGATATTCGCACCGGCGACTTGGGCGGTGGCCTGGGTGTTCCCTATGATCCGTCCCAGCCGTTGCCGCCCAGCCCCGCCGATTATGGCGCCATGGTGTGCCGCGTAACGCAGGGGTGGCCGGTGCGTCTGATGTTCGAACCCGGCCGTGTGATCGTGGGCAATGCGGGCGCGCTGCTGTCGCGCGTGGTACGGGTGAAGCAGGGGGCCAAGGCACCCTTCGTCATCGTCGATGCCGCGATGAACGACCTGTTGCGCCCTAGCCTTTATGACGCCTGGCATGATATTCGCGCGGTTGCGCCATCGGGCCAACTGGCGGCGGCCAATGTCGTGGGGCCGGTGTGCGAGACGGGCGATACCTTCGCCATGGGCCGCGATATGGACGTGGTGGAGGCGGGCGATCTGGTCGCCTTCATGACCGCAGGCGCCTATGGCGCGACGATGGCGGGCACCTATAATAGCCGCCCGCTGACGCCCGAAGTCCTGGTGTCGGGTGACCGGTGGGCCGTGGTGCGCGCACGGCCGCCGATCGAGACGTTGATCGAGGGCGATTCGATTCCCGACTGGCTGGCCGACTGATGCACAGCCTGCCGGTCTTTCTGCGCCTGACGGGCAGGGCCGTGATCCTGACCGGAGAGGGCGAGGCGGCCGACGCCAAGCGCCGTCTGTTGGAGCGCGCGGGCGCGCGGATCGTCGGCGAAGAGGATGGCGAGGCGCGGATTGCGATCGTGTCGGATGGCGACGCTGTCACCGCCCAGCGGCTGCGCGCGCGCGGGGTGCTGGTCAATGCGACCGACAATCCCGATCTGTGCGACTTCACGCTGCCCGCGATCGTGGATCGCGATCCGGTGCTGATTGCGATCGGCACGGGGGGCGCATCGGCGGGATTGGCAAAGGCGTTGCGGCAAAGGCTGGAGACGCTGATGCCTGCGGGTCTTGGCGCTTTGGCGAGCACATTGTCGGCAGCGCGGGCAGCGATCCGCGCGCGCTGGCCCGATGGCGGCGATCGACGCCGGGCGATCGATGCGGGGCTGGCGGCGGGCGGGATGATCGATCCCCTGCGTGCCGGTGCGGCGGACGCCGTGCCCCGCTGGATCGAAGGGCAGGGCGATGCGGATGCGACTCGGCTGGAGCCGATCATCCTGCTATCCAACGATCCCGACGACCTGACGCTGCGGGTCGCGCGGCTGTTGGGTGAGGCTGACCGGGTCTATCACCAGCCACAGGTCGCACCTGCGATCCTGGACCGGGCGCGGGCCGATGCGGTGCGGATCATGGTGAATGCGCCGCCCGTGCAGCCGGGCGAGGGACTGTCGCTCTGGCTGGCCCTGGGCTGACGCTTACCCCCGTCGGGCGGTCACCCGTTCGAGTTCGTCGTGCAAAGCCTGGATCGAAGAGACGAGCCGGGCGCGATCGACCTGCAATTCGCGCAAGGTTTCGCGGGTTTCGCCCAGTTCCACGGCACGGCGCGCGATCCGCGCGTCGAGTTCGGCATTGTGGCGGGTCAGCGCCCCAATCTGTTCGGCGCGTTGGCACAGATGGCGCAAACGGGCATCGAATATGTCGAAATCAAAGGGTTTGACGACATAGTCGTCCGCGCCTGCGTCCAGCGCCTCGACCGTTGACTGGCTGTCCATCCGCCCGGCGATCATGACGAAGCAGGCGGCACCGGCAAGGTTGGCGGCGCGGATCTTCTTCATGGTGGCAATTGCGGGCAGCATTGTCAGCCCCATGTCGATGAGGATGATGTCGGCTCGATGTGTCAGCAGCAGGTTGAGCGCGCTGAACCCGTTTTCAGCCAGTGCGACGTCGTAATTGAGGTGCGACAGGCGGCGCGCGACGACGGCGCGCGCCGTAGGGTTTTCGTCGATCAGCAGGACGCGCAGACGGCGCTGGGATCGCAGGCGACCGCTCTCGTCGGTCCCATTGATCCGCCGGGTCTCGTTGCGCTTGAAAAATGGCATCGTGCGTCCCTTTTATCTTGGCAGAAGCATAGGAAGACTGGACAAACAAATGGTTAACATATTGCCCGGTCAGCGCGCCATTATGGCGCGGATGCCGGCGATGCCGCGTCGGGCGCATAAGCGCGCAGGAACAGATCGACGCCAAGCGACACGTCGGCCTGTATCTGGGCGGGCACGGGTTCGGTAATCTGACCGATCATCAACTGTTGATGGGTGCCCGCCATGATCAGCGCCAACAGCATGCGGGCCGCGTCAGCCGCATCGGCCTGTCGCAACTGGCCGCGATCCATGGCGTTCTGGATGAAGCCCGCGAGCAGGGCGCGGGTATGCCGGGGGGCGAGTTCGAAGAAGATGCGGCTGAGTTCGGGAAGTCGCGCACTTTCGGCATGGATCAATCGGTGCAGCGCGATCGCTTCGGCCGAGCAGACCCGGTCGAGCAGGCTTTCACAGGCGCGGATCAATGTGGGTTCCAGCACGCCGCAGGGATTGAGGACTTGCGAAAGCTGGGCGCGATAGGCCGTGGCCACCCGGTCGATGACGGCGGAGAAAAGCGCTTCCTTCGATGGAAAATGGTTCCATAACGTGCCCTTGGACCCGCCCAGGGCAGCGGCGATGCCGGACATGGTGGTCCCGGCATAGCCATGTTCCAGGAAATACGTCTCCGCGACCGTCAGAATGGCATCGCGCCGGTCGAGACGGCGGGCTTCCCTTCGGCTGGGGGGCTGGGCAGTGTAAGTAGCTGTCATGAAACCGTACCATAGAGTATGATAAAAATCTTGACAAGGCGGTGTCGCGACGCCAGATGCGATTTGCATACTAGATGGTACGGTTTTTCATGTTGGTGAGTCGCCTTTCCCTGCCTGTTCGCCCGCTGCTTCTCGCTGCGACATTGTCGTTGTTGGCGGGATGCGCGGCGGTGCCTGACCTGGGTGCCAAGCCTGAAATCCGCGCGGCAGAAACGATTGCCGCGCAGGCAAGCCTGGCAGCACCGCAGGCGGCCTGGCCAGCGGCGGATTGGTGGCGCGCTTATGGCGATCCGCAATTGACCGCGCTGATCGAGGAAGGCTTGCGCAACGCACCCGACATGGCGATCGCCGCCGCCCGGTTCCGGCAGGCGCAGGGCATGGCGCAGCAATCGGGCGCCGCATTGCTGCCCTCGGCCAATCTCGACGCCAGCGCGGCCGCTACCAAGCAAAGCTATAATATGGGGTTGCCTAAGGAATTTGTGCCGCAGGGCTGGCTTGGCACCGGGCGGCTCGCGTTGGACTTGGGGCTTGATCTCGACCTGTGGGGCAAGAACCGCGCGGCGCTAGCGGGGGCGACGTCGCAGGCGCGCGCAGCCGAACTCGACGCGCAACAAGCGCAGCTGGCGCTGACCACCGGCATCGCCGACGCTTATGCCGACCTCGCCCGGCTATATGACGAGGCGGACATCCAGCAGCGCACGCTCGACATCCGCATGGCCAGCCAGAAATTGGTTGCGGATCGGCGGCAGAACGGACTGGAAACGCGCGGCAGCGTGCGGCAGGCCGACGCCACGGTCGCATCCGCACGGGCGCAACTGGCTGGCGCGCGCATGGCGATCGAACTGCGCCAGCATCAGATCGCGGCACTGATCGGCGCGGGGCCGGACCGGGGGGCAGCGATTACGCGGCCCACGCCCGGCGCGCTGGCACCGCTTGGGCTTCCTGCCGACGTTACCACCAATCTGGTCGCACGCCGTCCCGACATTGCGGCGGCCCTCGCCCGTACCGAGGCGGCGGCCAAGCGGATCAAGGTCGCGCGCGCCGATTTCTTCCCCGCCGTGCGGCTGAGCGCGCTGATCGGCCTGCAGTCGCTGGGCTATAACACGGTCTTCGCCAATGGCGGCGCGATCGGATCGGCCCAGCCCTTCACCAATAACCTGTTCCAGAAGGACTCGATCTTCGGCAATGCCGGGCCAGCGATCAGCCTGCCAATCTTCCACGGCGGCGCGCTGCAGGGCCAATATCGCGGTGCGCGCGCGACCTATGACGAAGCGGTGGCAAGCTATGACAAGGCCGTGCTGACGGCTTATCAGGAAGTGGCCGACGCCGTCACCAGCCGCCGCACGCTGGACGCGCGCTTGGTCGATGCCCGTGCGGCTGTCGCTGCGTCGCAGGATGCCTACGGCATTGCCAAGAAACGCTATGATGGCGGCCTGTCCACCTATCTGGACGTGCTGAATGTCGAGGATCAACTCCTCGCCGCGCAGCGTACCGTTTCCGCGCTGGAGGCCAGTGCCTTTTCGCTCGATATCGCTCTGATCCGGGCGCTGGGGGGTGGTTTCACCCCCGGCGCTGCAATGCCCAAGGACGCACCCCATGGCTGACGCCACTCCCGAATTTTCCGCCACCACCGACGAAGGCCAGGCCGACCGCAGCAGTGCGCGCAAGACCTGGCTGACCCGGCTGGCGCTCGCGGTGATCGTCGCCGGTCTGTTATGGACAGCATGGTATTTCCTGGTCGGTCGCAACTATGTCAGCACAGACAATGCCTATGTGAATGCCGAGATGGCGCAGGTAACCCCGCTTATCTCCGCGCAGGTGTCGCACGTCCTGGTCAGCGACACCCAGACGGTGAAACGCGGCGACATATTGGTGAAGCTCGACCCCACCAACGCCCGCATCGCGATCGCGCAGGCGCAGGCGGATCTGGCAGAGGCGCAGCGCCGCTTCCGCCAGACATCGGCCACCAGCGGCGCGCTGTCGGCACAGGTTGATGCGCGCGGCGCGGATATCGTGCAGGCGCGGGCACAACTCGCCAGCGCGCAGGCCGATGTCGAAAAGGCGCGGGTCGATCTGCAGCGGCGCGAGGCGCTGGTCAGCGGCGGGGCCGTGTCGGGCGACGAAGTGACGAGCGCGCGCACCGCCTATGCCGCCGCCCGCGCGCGCTTGATGTCGCCCGTGCAGGCGTGACCACCGCGCAAGCGACGCGCAGCGCGGCAAGCGGACAGTTGGCGGCCAATGATGCGCTGGTGCGCGGATCGCAGGTCGATACCGACCCGGCCGTAATGGCAGCGCAGGCGAAGCTCGACGCGGCGAAGCTCGATCTGGAGCGCACGACCATCCGCGCGCCGATCGACGGCGTGATCACCAAGCGACAGGTCCAGGTCGGCCAGCGCGTGGCGCAGGGTAGCCCAATCATGACGATCGTCCCGCTGGCCCAGGTCTATGTCGACGCGAATTTCAAGGAACGGCAACTGGGCCAGGTGAAGGTCGGCATGCCCGCCACCGTGACCGCCGATATTTACGGCGGGGATGTCGTCTATCATGGCAAGGTCGCCGGCTTTTCCGGTGGCACCGGCGCATCGCTCTCGCTGATCCCGGCGCAGAATGCGACCGGCAACTGGATCAAGGTGGTTCAGCGCCTGCCCGTCCGCATCGCGCTCGACCCTAAGGAACTGGCGGCGCATCCGCTGCGCGTGGGTCTCTCCACGGAGGTCGAGATCGACCTTTCCGGTCGCTGAAAGGTCGGCACATGAGCGACGAGGACAGCATCTTTTCCCGGCTGACGCCGCGTCAGCGCACGTTGGCCGGGCTGGTGCTGGCGCTCAGCAATTTCATGGTCGTGCTCGACCTGACCATTGCCAATGTCTCGGTGCCCCATATTGCGGGCAATCTGGGTATCACGCCCGACCAGGGAACGTGGATCATCACCTCCTATGCCGTTGCGGAGGCCATCTGCGTACCGCTGACCGGCTGGCTCGCCCAGCGGTTCGGCGTGGTGAAGATGTTCATCTGGGCGATGATCGGCTTTGGCATCTTCTCGGTGCTGTGCGGCCTGTCCATGTCGCTCACCATGCTGGTGGCGTGCCGCATCGGCCAGGGGCTGTGCGGCGGGCCGATCATGCCGATGTCGCAGACGCTCTTGCTGCGCATCTTTCCGCCTGACCAACGCGCGCGGGCGATGGGGCTATGGGCGATGACCACGCTGCTCGGTCCGGCGATGGGGCCGATCATCGGCGGCTATATCAGCGACAATTGGAGCTGGCACTGGATCTTCTTCATCAACGTGCCGATCGCCATTCTATGCGTGACGGCGGCGATGGCGCTGCTGCGCCCGGTGGAAACCGAAACGGCGCGCCTGCCGATCGACCGGATGGGGCTGTTCCTGCTGGTGTTCTGGATCGGCTGCCTGCAGATCATGCTGGATATCGGCCGCGACCATGACTGGTTTAGCGATCCGTTGATCGTGATATTGGCGATCTTGGCCGCGATCGGCTTTGCGGCCTTCATCATCTGGGAATTGACTGAGGAGCATCCGATCGTCGATCTGCGGGTGTTCCGCCATATCGGCTTTACGTCGGGCGTCTTTTCGCTGGCGCTCGGTTTTGGTGCCTATTTCGCGGGTATCGTCATCATTCCGCAATGGCTGCAAACATCAATGGGCTATACCGCTACCGACGCCGGAATATTGACCGCCTTCACCGCCATGGCCGCACTGATGGCCGCGCCGATCGCGGCGCGGCTGACGGGCCGGGTCGATCCGCGCATCATGATTTCGGGCGCGCTCTTCTGGCTGGGACTGATGACCTTGTGGCGGGCGCATTGGACCAGTTCGATCGATTTCTGGTCGATGGCCGCGCCGCAATTTATCCAGGGCTTCGCCATGCCCTTCTTCATGATCCCGCTGACCACGCTGACGCTGGGGTCTGTACGACCCGATGAGACGGCGTCGGCGGCAGGTCTGCAGAATTTCCTGCGGACCATGGCGCTGGCGATTGCGACCTCGCTGGTGCTGACGGGATGGGGCAATGGCCAGCGCGTTTCTCGCAGCGAGATAGCGGGAACATTGCAACCGGCGGACACGCAGGCGCAACTCAGCGCTATGGGCATGTCCTTCGAGCAAGCGCGGCAAGTCATCTCCAATCTGGTCGATCAGGAAGCATTGGCGATCGCGGTGGATCATGTCTTCTTCCTCTCCGCGCTCGTCCTGTTCCTCGCCACGGCGATCGTCTGGCTCGCGCCCAAACCGACCGGACCCGTGGACACGTCCGCCGCCCACTAAAGCGGCAGGGCGATCCGCCGGGTAATGCCGATCGCATCCAGGAAAGCCGCGTCATGGCTGACCACCAGCAGCGCGCCGTCATAGGCGTTCAACCCCTGTTCGATCGCCGCGATCGAATCGAGGTCGAGATGATTGGTCGGCTCGTCCAGCAGCAAAAGGGGCGGCGGCGCGGCTCCACCCAGCACGCAGGCCAGCCCAGCGCGCAATCGCTGCCCGCCGCTCAACGTCCCCACCTGTTGCAGCGCCAGGTCGGCGCGAAACCGGAAGCGGGCCAGCGCTGAATGCACCGCGTTGCGGGTCGTGCCGGGATGCAGCCGGGCGAAATTGTCGGCGATGCTGCGCAGGGGGTCGAGCAGGGCAACGTCCTGATCGAGTAGCGCGCAATCGACAGGGCGGTGAACCTGGCCCGCCATGGGCGACAGATCACCCGCGATCAGGCGCAGCAATGTCGATTTGCCCGACCCATTCGCCCCGGTGATCGCCACCCGCTCCGGCCCGCTGATCGTCAGGCTGATGTCGTGCAGGATCGGGCGATCCGGCACATGGCCCGCCGTTACCGCGTCGAGCGTCAGGATGATGCGGCCCGGCGGCACGTTGGCGGAGGGCAGGGCGATGCGGATCGGCTCCAATATCTCAATCCGTGCGCGCGCCGCATCGATCGCCTGCCGCGCTTCGTCCTGTTGCTGCCCGGCGCGGCGCACCGCATCGCCGCCCGATTGTTCGGCCTGCTGCTTGCGCTGGCCCATCAGGATGCGGGGCATCCCGCCCTTGGCCGCGTCGCGCTTGCCTGCGCCGTCGCGCCGCTGCTTGCGCTCGGTCATTTGCTGGGTCTTGCGCGACAGGGTCGAGGCCTGCTTTTCGGCATGGTCGAGATCATGATGCGCGGCGGCCAGTTCTAGCGCCTTGCGCGCCGCATAAGCGAACCAATTGCCGCCATAGCGGGCGATGCCGAGCGTTGTGAGTTCTGCGATGGCGTCCATCGTCTCCAGCAGCGCGCGGTCATGGCTGACGACGATCGCCCCGCCGCGCCAGCGCGCGAGCAGCGCGATGACTGCGTCCCGGCCTTCGGCATCCAGATGGTTGGTCGGCTCGTCCAGCAGCAGGAAATCGGGCTGGGTAAAGAGCGCGGCGGCGAGCGCGGCGCGGGTGCGCTGGCCCCCTGACAGGGTCGCGAGCGGCGTTGCGGGATCGATGCTCAGCGCCACGTCCGCCAGCGCATCGGCGATGCGCGCGGGCAATGTCCAGTCGCAGGCATCCAGTTCATCGAGCGTCGCGCTGCCCACCTCCGCCCGGTCGATCACCGCCAAAGCTTCACGCGCATCGAACAGGTCGGCAATGGTCGCGCCTGGCGCTGGCTCAAGATTTTGGCGCAGCACGGCGATGCGCCCGTCGATCGTGACATGGCCGTGCGTCGGGGTGCGTTCCCCGGCGATCAGCGCGAGCAGGCTGGATTTGCCGACGCCATTGCGACCGATCAGGCCGATGCGTTCGGGGGCGAAGCGGAAATCGAGACCGGCCAGAACGGCGGTGCCGTCGGGCGCGGACCATCCAAGGGTCGAAAGGAGTATGGCAGGCATGGACACAGGCTTTCCTGAAGGCAGAGCGGGCGGGCTAAGCGGTCAGGGCGATGTCCATGGCGGGTTCCTTTTCGTGGGTCGGCAACGCGATCATAGACCGAGTTGGCCACTCTCGCAACAGCCGGGCGCCGACGTCAGTCGTCTTCCGCCCAATGCGTCAGGTCTTCCGGGCGGTTGATGTTGGGCAGCGCCAGCCACGGCATATCCACCACGCGCGCGCCGATGCGGTCGAGCCAGCCATGGATGGAGCGGCTATTGTCTGCCGCCAGATGGGCGTCGAGATCGGGCGCAAGCGTAGCGGGCCACCAGCCAAGCAGTTGCTGGCCCTTGAGGATCGCGGCGCCCTCGCCGATCAAGGCGGCGGGCAACTCTGCCGGATAAAGCGGCATATCACAGCCGGTGGTCAGCACCCCGTCAAAGCCCTGGACCAGCGCATGATGCAGCGCGGCATTGAGGCCGCCCAATGGTCCCATGTCCGGCGCGGGCCGATCGGGCAGGCCGCCTGCGCGCCCGCAAATCACCACCTGCGCGACATGGGGGGCAAGGCCCGCCATCGCATGGTCGATCAGGGTGCGGCCATCGGGCATCTGCGCCATCGCCTTGTCGCTGCCGAAGCGGCTGGACCGTCCCCCCGCCAGCACCGCGCCCAATATCCGTCCTGCCGCCATAGCGCTTCCTTGATAGCTCCGCTCTATAAGGACTATAGCAAAGCGATGCAGACCCGGCTTGTCGAATATTTTCTGGCGCTGGAGCGCGAAGGCCATTTCGCGCGGGCGGCGGCGCAATGCCATGTGTCGCAACCCACGCTGTCGGCGGGGATCGCCACGCTGGAGGCGCAATTGGGCAAGCGCCTCATCCGCCGCGACCGCAAATATGGCGGATTGACGCCGGAAGGCGAAGCGATCCTGCCCTGGGCGCGGCAATTGGTGGCGGCGGCCGAGGCGCTGGGACAGGCAGCGGAAACCGCGCGTGGACCATTAAAGGGCGAGTTGCGACTGGGGGCCATCCCCGCCGCCATGCCCGCCATCGGTTGCCTGGCGACGGCGATGCTGGAACGCTATCCGGGGCTGAACATTTCGGTGCGGGCGCTGACATCGCGCCAGATCGAGCGCGAACTGGCGGCGTTCGAACTCGATGCAGGGCTGACCTATCTCGATTTCGAGCCACCCGCCCATGCGCTGTCGGTGCCGCTCTACGCCGAGCGCGCGATGCTGGTAAGCGCGGTGGGCGGCGTGCCGATCCCTGCCGTCATCGACTGGGCGCACCTGGCCGATTTGCCGCTGTGCTTGTTGCATCAGGGGATGCAGAACCGGCGGATATTGGACGCGCGGCTGGCCGAGCGCGGGCTGGCGCTGCGGCCGCTGGTGACGGCGGACAGCTATGTCGCGTTGCTGGGGTTGGTGCAGCAGGGACGGCTCTGTTCCATCATTCCCGACAGCCATGCCGCGCTATTGGACGGGCTGCGCTGGGCGCGCATGGCTCCGCTGCCGGACATGGGGGAGGGCAGCCGGGTCGGCGTCATCGTATCCGACAGCGCGCCGATGGGACCATTGGCGCAGGCGGTGCTGGCCGTGGCGCGGGAACTGCGCCTGCCGCCGGGCTTTGCGATTATTTAGGGTAGCAATAATCCTCCCCTGTAAGGGGAGGTGGCTGCGCGAAGCGCAGACGGAGGGGTGTCCCCCTCTCGATAGCGCGACACCCCTCCGTCAGGGCGTGTCATATACTTGATAGACAATCTCTATCAAGTATCGCCTGCTTCGATTTGACCGACACGCCCCGCCGCCGCACTATGGCGCAAAATTACGGCCAACCAGGCAGGGTATGGACATGGACGAGTTTATCGAAGGCTGGACGGCGCAGCATGGCGCGACGCGCGACCAGCTATTGCCGCTGCTCCATGCCGTGCAGGAAGAGGCCGGGCATATCGATGATGCGGTCGTGCCGGTCATCGCCAAAGCGCTGAACCTGTCGCGCGCCGATGTGCATGGCGTCGTCACCTTCTATCATGACTTCCGCCGCACGCCGCAGGGCCGCCATGTGGTGAAATTGTGCCGCGCCGAAAGTTGCCAGGCGCGTGGCGGCGCAGCGATCGAGGCAGCGGCGGCGCAGCGGCTGGGCGTGGCCATGGGGCAGACGCGCGGCGATGGCGCGGTCAGCCTGGAGCCGGTCTATTGTCTGGGCCTCTGCGCGATCGGGCCGAATGCCTTGGTCGATGGCCGCCCGGTGGCGCGGATCGATGGCGCGGCATTGGAGCGGATCGCGGCGGCGGTGGCGGCATGAAAATCTATGTGAGCCGCGACATGGCATCGGTCGCGCTGGGCGCGGATGACGTCGCGCAGGCCTTTACCGAAGCCGGGTGCGACGTCATCCGCACCGGATCGCGCGGCCTGTTCAGCATCGAGCCGCTGGTCGAGGTCGAGACGGCGGACGGCCGCATCGGCTATGGCCCGGTGGGGCCGGGCGATGTGGCGGCGGTGCTGGACGGCAGCCACGCCAACCGGCTGGGACGCATCGACGCGCTGCCCTTCTTTGCCGGGCAGCAGCGCTTCACCTTCGCCCGCTGCGGCGTGATCGATCCGGTTTGCCTGGACGATTATGCGGCGCAGGGTGGGTGGAAAGGCCTGGACGCGGCGCGTGCGCTTGCCCCCCAGGCGGTGGTCGATGCGGTCAAGGCGTCGGGCCTGCGCGGGCGCGGCGGCGCGGGTTTCCCCACCGGCATCAAATGGCAAACTGTGCTGGATGCATCCGGCACGGAGAAATATATCGTCTGCAACGCCGACGAGGGCGACAGCGGCACCTTCGCCGACCGGATGCTGATGGAGGGCGACCCCTATTGCCTGATCGAGGGCATGGCGATCGCCGCCCATGCCGTCGGCGCGCACCATGCTATATCTATATCCGCTCCGAATATCCTTTCGCCATTTACACGATGCGGCTGGCGATCGAGCGCGCGGTGCAGCGGATCGCGCCCTTCACGCTGGAAGTGCGCGAGGGCGCGGGTGCCTATGTTTGCGGCGAGGAAACGGCGCTGCTCGATTCGATCGAGGGCAAGCGCGGCCAAGTGCGCGCCAAGCCACCCTTGCCCGCGCTCAAGGGGCTGTTCGGCCAGCCGACCGTCATCAACAATGTGCTCAGCCTCGCCGCCGTGCCGTTCATATTGGCGGAAGGGGCGGAGGCCTATGCGGGCGTCGGTTTCGGCCGATCGCGCGGCACGATGCCGGTGCAACTGGCCGGCAATGTTCGGCATGGCGGCCTCTATGAGATCGGCTTCGGCATCACGCTGGGGGAACTGGTGAACGCCATCGGCGGCGGCACCGCCAGCGGCCGCCCGGTCCGCGCGGTGCAGGTGGGCGGGCCGTTGGGTGCTTATTTCCCGCCCGGCATGTTCCATCTGCCGTTCGATTATGAAGCCTTTGCGGCCGCGGGTGGCCTTATCGGCCATGCCGGGATCACGGTGTTCGATGACAGTGTCGACATGGCGCATATGGCGCGTTTCGCGATGGAATTTTGCGCGGTGGAAAGCTGCGGCAAATGCACGCCCTGCCGCATCGGATCGACGCGCGGGGTGGAGATTGTCGATCGGATCATCGGGATGCGGCCACCCGCCGTCATGCCAGCGAACGCCGGCATCTCACTTCTTGCAGGCGGCGCAGAAGAAAAGAGAGATACCAGCCTACGCTGGGATGACGGGGTGCTGGGCAAGGCCCTCTATTCCCGTTCCCCCGCCCGCATCGACACCTCGCTCGACGCGCAATCCGACCTGTTGCGCGATCTGTGCGACACGATGAAATATGGCTCGCTCTGCGCGCTGGGGGGCTTCACCCCCTATCCGGTGCTGAGCGCGCTCGATTATTTTCCAGAGGATTTCGGCTTGGCCAAGTCCGTTCAGGAGGCTGCGGAATGACCTACACCCGCGAAACCGATCATGGCACACCGGCGGCGATCGCCACGGGCAAAAGCGTATCGCTGACCATCGACGGGCAGGCCGTGACCCTGCCCGAAGGCACCAGCATCATGCGCGCCGCCTCGCTGCTGGGCGGCTCCATCCCCAAGCTATGCGCGACCGACAATGTCGAGAGTTTCGGCTCCTGCCGCCTCTGCCTGGTCGAGGTGGAGGGTCGCAACGGCTATCCCGCCTCCTGTACCACGCCGGTCGCCGAAGGCATGGTGGTCCGCACCCAGACCGAGCGCCTGAAAAAGCTCCGGCGCGGGGTGATGGAACTCTATATCTCCGACCATCCGCTCGATTGCCTGACCTGCGGCGCGAACGGCGATTGCGAATTGCAGGATCAGGCCGGCGCCGTCGGCCTGCGCGAGGTGCGCTATGGCTATGATGGCGCGACCAATATGGGGCAGGCGAAGGACCAGTCGAACCCCTATTTCGATTTCGATCCCAGCAAATGTATCGTCTGCTCCCGCTGCGTCCGCGCCTGCGACGAAGTGCAGGGGACGTTCGCGCTGACCATCGAGGGGATGGGTTTCGACTCCAAGGTTGCCGCGTCGCAGGGCGAGGGATTTCTGGGGTCCGAATGCGTCTCCTGCGGAGCCTGCGTTCAGGCCTGCCCGACCGCGTCGTTGATCGAAAAGAAGGTGGTCGAGGTCGGCACACCCGATCGCGCTATCGTCACCACCTGCGCCTATTGCGGCGTCGGCTGTACCTTCCGCGCGGAAATGCGTGGGCAGGAACTGGTGCGCATGGTGCCGTGGAAGGATGGCAAGGCCAATCGCGGCCATAGCTGCGTCAAGGGCCGCTTCGCCTGGGGCTATGCCCAGCATCAGGACCGCATCCTCAACCCCATGATCCGCGCCTCGGTCAGCGAACCGTGGCGCGAAGTGTCGTGGGACGAGGCCATCGCCCATACCGCATCCGAATTTCGCCGCATCCAGGCGAAGTACGGCACCCGCTCCATCGGCGGCATCACGTCCAGCCGCTGCACCAACGAAGAAACCTTCCTCGTGCAGAAGCTCATCCGCCAGGGCTTCGGCAACAATAATGTCGATACCTGCGCCCGCGTCTGCCACTCGCCGACCGGCTATGGCTTGAGCAAAACCTTCGGCACCTCGGCGGGCACGCAGGATTTCGACAGCGTGATGCAGGCCGATGTGATCCTCGTCATCGGCGCGAACCCGACGGACGGCCACCCCGTATTCGCCAGCCGCATGAAGAAGCGGCTGCGGCAGGGTGCGAAGCTGATCGTCATGGACCCGCGCCGCACCGATCTGGTAAAATCCCCCCATGTCGAGGCGGATCACCATCTGCCGCTGCGCCCCGGCACCAATGTCGCGATGCTGACTGCGATGGCGCATGTGATCGTCACCGAGAAACTGTACGACGAAGCGTTCATCCGCGAACGCTGCGATTGGGATGAGTTTGCCGACTGGGCCGAGTTCGTGTCGCAACCCGCCCGCTCGCCCGAAGCGATCGAGCCGCTGACTGGCGTGAAGGCGGACGAGGTGCGCGCGGCCGCCCGCCTCTATGCCACCGGCGGCAATGGTGCCATTTACTATGGCCTTGGCGTCACCGAACATAGCCAGGGCAGCTCGACCGTCATGGCGATCGCCAACCTCGCCATGGCGACCGGCAATGTCGGGCGCGAAGGCGTGGGCGTGAACCCGCTGCGGGGCCAGAACAACGTCCAGGGCGCTTGCGACATGGGCAGCTTCCCGCATGAATTTTCGGGCTACCGGCACGTGTCCGACACGGCGACGCGCAGCCTGTTCGAACGGGCCTGGGGCGTGTCACTCGATGCCGAGCCGGGCCTGCGCATCCCTAACATGCTCGACGCCGCGACCGACGGGACGTTCAAGGGCCTGTTCGTGCAGGGCGAGGACATCCTTCAGTCCGACCCCAACACCCATCATGTCGCGGCGGGCCTCGCGGCGATGGAATGCGTGGTGGTGCAGGATCTGTTCCTCAACGAAACCGCCAATTACGCGCATATCTTCCTGCCCGGATCGACCTTCCTGGAGAAGGACGGCACCTTCACCAATGCCGAACGCCGCATCCAGCGGGTGCGCAAGGTCATGGCCCCGCTCAACGGTCATGCCGATTGGGAGATTGTGCAACTGGTCGCCAACGCCATGGGCCTCAATTGGACCTATGATCACCCTTCGCAGATCATGGACGAGATCGCGGCGCTGACCCCGACCTTCGCGGGCGTCCATTATGACCGGCTGGAGGCGGAAGGGTCGCTGCAATGGCCCGCCAATGACGCAGCGCCGGACGGCACGCCGACCATGCATGCCGACGGCTTCGTGCGCGGCAAGGGCAAGTTCGTCGTCACTGACTATGTGCCGACCGACGAAAAGACCGGCCCGCGCTTCCCGCTGCTGCTGACCACCGGGCGCATATTGTCCCACTATAATGTCGGCGCGCAGACGCGGCGGACGGCCAACACCGCTTGGCACCCGGAGGACAGGCTGGAAATCCATCCGTCCGACGCGGATAATCGCGGTCTCAAGGATGGCGACTGGGTGACCTTGCGCAGCCGCGCGGGCGAAACGACATTGCGCGCGCAAGTGACCGAGCGGGTCGCGCCCGGCGTCGTCTATACGACCTTCCACCATCCAGAGACGCAGGCGAACGTCATCACCACCGACTATAGCGATTGGGCCACCAATTGCCCCGAATATAAGGTGACGGCGGTGCAGGTGATGCCATCCAACGGCCCCAGCGACTGGCAGCAGGATTACGCCAGCCAGGCGCGGATGAGCCGTCGCATCGCACCCCTGGAAGCGGCGGAATAGGACCGGGTCGATGAACGACGAACCCCAGATCATGTCCACCGCCGATCGGCTGATCTATATGGCGCATCAGATCGCCCGCAATCTGGAGACGATGGGCGACGCCAAGGCGGTCGAGGCGTTGGCGGAGCATCTGGCGAGCTTCTGGGATCCCCGGATGAAAGAGCAGATCATCGCCATGGTAAGCGAGCAGCCCGGCCGCTTCTCGCCCATCGTCGCGGCGGCCGTTGCCCGGCTTGCAGGCACCAGGCCGGTGCCGCAGGACCAGGCGACGCCATTCAACGCGGTGAATGAGGCGGGGCATTGCGACGCAGGCTGACCATCGCTACCCCGCGATGATGGGCAGGCAAGTGGACAATGTGACGATGCGGTTCGACCGGCTGACGCCCGATGGTGCGACGCAGCCGATCGATCGCGCGCTGGCGCAGGAAGTCCCGATCGCAATCGAGTTTAGCGGCATCGGCTATGCGGTGCTGATGGCGACGCCCGCCGACATCGATGACTTGGTGCTGGGCTTTGCCATGGCCGAACGGCTGATCGAGCCGGGCGACGGGGCGTTCGATGTCGATGTCCATGCAACGGCGCAGGGGCTGGTGGCCCGCGCCACCCTGCCGCCCGAACGGGTTGAGCGGCTGCTGAATCGAGTGCGGCATCGCGCGTCGGATTCCTCCTGCGGCCTGTGCGGCATCGAAAATCTGGAACAGGCGATCCGGCCGCTGCCGCGCGTGACGGCGCAGGGCAGGGCCGACCGGGCGGCGATCTTCTGCGCGCTGGCAGACATGCGCGATCACCAGCCCTTGAATGCTGCGACCGGCGCGGCCCATGCCGCCGCCTGGGTCGGCGCGGACGGGATCATCCGACTGGTGCGCGAGGATGTCGGGCGGCATAATGCGTTCGACAAGCTGATCGGCGCGATGGCGCGCATGGGGGTGGATTGGGACGGCGGCTTCGCGCTGCTGTCCTCACGCTGCTCCTATGAACTGGTGGAAAAGGCGGTGCTGGCCAACTGCCCCCTGCTCGTCACCATCTCCGCCCCAACCCAGCTGGCCGCCGAACGCGCGGCCGCGGCGGGCCTGCCGTTAGTGGTCTTGGCGCGGGACGATGCGGTGCTGGCGCGTGGCTTAACCACTGACCTTTAATCCGTCATCCCCGCGAAGGCGGGGACCCATCTCCCAAGGCTGATGTCGCCTCCACACTGGCGCAACACCACGATAATCCTCCCCTGCCAGGGGAGGATTATAGATTTTGGACAGGCTCGGTGTGATATGCGACGCCCCTCCTCCCTTTGAGGGCAGGATCACCGAAATACCCATTGCCGATTGAGCACGAACACCAAGGCCGGTGTCACGAACAGCATCGCCGGGATCGGCGACCAGGCGGGCCAGCCCATATGGGTGACGCATAGCCAAACCCACAGCGCATTGAGCGCATAGCTGACCAACGACACGGCAACGAATTTCGCCCCGCGCGCGGCGTGGCTATCATTCGCCCCCTGGCCGCGAAAGGTGAAGGCGCTGTGCGCGACATAGCCGATGACGACTGCCGCCCCATAGCCGATCAGATTGGCGAGCTGGACATGCAGCCCGGCATAGGTGGCGAGCGACCAGTAAATCGCGGCCTGGCAGGCGGTGACGAACAGGCCGGTGACGCCATAGCGCAGGATCTGCCAGAACAGCGCCCAATGTTCCGGCGACAGGCGTTGCGCGAATTTCATGGCTGGCCCCCGTTGCGCTTTGATGCGCAGCCTCTAATCCACGCACATGACCTTGCATAGCGGCGAAACCCTGCGCGCCCGCGCCTGCCACATCGCGACACTTCTGTCGGTCCATGGCGCACGCCATTGGAAATGGCTGACCTTTCTGATCTGGATCGCCATTGCGGTGACGATGGTGGTGACGCGCTGGTCCGCCATCCACTGGTTGGTGTTGGGCGATACCGACGACAATATCCGCTATGTCCAGGTCAAGGACTGGCTGGCGGGGCAGGCTGGTACGACCTGCGCCAATATCGGCTCGACCCGCCGGGCGGGGCGAATATCCACTGGTCGCGGCTGGTCGATGTGCCCCTGGCCGGCCTGATCCTGTTCTTCCGCGCCTTCGTCGATCAGGACATGGCCGACCGGCTAGCCTGCGGAATCGCGCCCTTGCTGCCGCTGTTGCTGCTGATGCTCAGCCTCGGCTTCATCGGCCGGCGGCTGGCGGGGCCGAATGGCTGGCTGATCGCCGTGCTGGCACCGCTGGCGGCGCAAATGGGCTTTGGCATGTATGCGCCGATGCGGATCGACCATCATGGCTGGCAATTGGCGCTGGCGCTGACCATGCTGGCCGGGGTGATCGACACCAACCGGCTGCGCGGCGGCATCATGGCCGGGGTCAGCAGCGCGCTGTCGATCGCGATCGGGATGGAGATGATCGTCTATCTGGCGGCTGGCGGCGGGCTGATCGCGCTGCGCTGGGTGTTTCGCGACGGCGCCGAGCGGCGGATGCTGCCCTATGCACTCAGCCTCGGTGGCGCGACTTCGCTGTGCTATGTGATCTTCGCCAGCTACGCCAATCGCGAACAGGTCTGCGATGCACTCTCGCCCATCTGGGTGGCCGTGTTCGGTGCGGCGTCGGCGGGCATGGTGCTTCTGGCGCTCGCCCCGCTACGCGGCTGGATGGCGCGGCTGGGCGCGGGGTTAGCCGTGGGCGGCGCAGTGGCGCTCTTCTTCTGGCTCAACTGGCCCCAATGCCTCAGCCCCTATCAGATTTCGCCCGAACTGGAACGGCTGTGGCTCGCCAACATCCGTGAGGCCAAGCCGATCACGGCGCAGGCGCAGTCGATGGTGGTGCCGCTGCTGGCGATCCCGCTTGCCGGGCTCATCGGGCTGCTCTGGGCCTTGTGGGATGCGCGCCGCGACGCCGAGCGGCTCTGGGCCTGGGCGACCGTGGGGCTGATGATGATCTTTGCGATCGCGCTGCTTTTCTGGCAGCTGCGCGCGGGTCCGGCCGCGCAGCTGCTGGCGATCCCGCCCGCCGCCTGGGCCGCGCATCGTCTGATCGTCGCAATCCTGACCGGGTCGCGCCGGGCGAAGATCGCGGCCGGGGCAGGGGTGGCGCTGCTGACGGCGATCGCCTGCGCCTATCCGCTCTATCCGCAGGCGATGAAGCTCTATCAACAGGCGACCGGAACCGTGCCGCGCCCCTGGCGGCCTTCCGCCGTCGCGCGCACGGACGCGATCAAGAAAGCAAATGGCCGGTGCCGGACCCAGCCCGCGCTGGCGGTGCTCGACCAGTTGCCGCCCGCGACCATCTTCACCATGGTCGATCTGGGCCCGCGCCTGATCGCGACGACGCATCATAGCGCGCTCGCCGGACCCTATCACCGCAACGGCGCAACGATCCTGGACATCCATCACGCCTTCGACGGCCCGGCGCGCGACTTTCGCGCCATCGCGGCGAAGCATCATGCGACCTATCTGCTGGTCTGCCCCTGGTTCCCCGAAGGCACCATCTATCAATCGCGCAATCCTGCGGGCTTCTATGCCGACCTGATGCGCGACAAATTGCCCGACTGGCTGGTGCCGGTCACGCTCAACACGGGCATGACCTTGCCCTATCAACTCTACCGCATCGATTATTCAGCGCCGGGCGGCGAAAAAAGTCCCGCAACAGCGTTGAGGCCTCCGCCTCGGCCAAGCCGCCATAAACGTCGGGGCGATGCAGGCATTTTGGCTGGGCAAAGAGGCGCGGCCCCTGTTCGATCGCGCCGCCCTTGGGATCGGCCACGGCATAATAGAGCCGGGCGATTCGCGCATGGGATATCGCGCCTGCGCACATCGGGCAGGGTTCCAGCGTCACCCAAAGGTCGCAGCCGGTCAGGCGGAAGTCGTTCAGATGTTTGGCAGCCGCGCGCATCGCCACGATCTCAGCATGCGCCGTAGGGTCGCAATCGCGGCGGTTGCGATTCTCGCCCTCGCCGATGATCGCGGCATCCTTGGTCACGACCGCACCGATTGGCACTTCGCCCGCCGCCTCGGCCAAACGGGCAAGATCGAGCGCGCGGCGCATGGGGGCGGGCAAGGGAAAGGGCGGAGCCATGGCTCCGCCCGTTACAGGATCAAGCAGGGGAGGGGAAGAATCAGGGCTTCTTGACGTCCACAGTCGGCACTTCGACGGTTTCGGTGCGGCTGCCGACATCGACCTTGGCGACATTGGCCTCATATTTGGGCAGCGTGCCTTCCTTGACCGCGATTTGCGGCAATTGGCCGTCGCGGGTCTTTTGCAGGTCGATAAAGCCCGTGGCGATGCCCCCGGCCAGGACCAACAGGATAATGACGAGTAGACCACCAATGAATCGCATTTCGACCTCCCTTAGGATAACAACGGCTCAACGCAGGGTCGGCCCAAAGGGTTGCATGGTGCGCGCGCGGGTTGACGGGACGAGAGAATCCCATTATCGGCGCGACTTTCCGAACGAACCCGAATTACAAGGTTGATTGACTATGTCGCGCATTTGCGAGCTGACCGGCAAGGGTCGCCAGGTGGGTCACAATGTTTCCCACGCTAATAACAAGACCAAGCGGGTATTCCTGCCCAATCTGCAGAATGTTTCGCTGATCTCCGAAACACTGGAATCCAGCGTCAAGCTGCGCGTGTCGACCCATGGTCTGCGTTCGGTCGAACATAATGGCGGCCTGGACAACTGGCTGGTCAAGACCAGCGACGACAAGCTGTCGCTCAAGGCTCGTCGCCTCAAGCGCGATATCGTCAAGAAGCAGGCTGCCACCGCCGCCTGATTTCCGCGATTCGTTTCGGCATAAGAAGCGGCCCCGCAACGGGCCGCTTTTTTGCGTTCGAATTGGGCGCAGGATGGCCCGCGAACTGCGCTTTGATCCGTTCGTTTCGAGCGAAGTCGAGAAACGGGGCGCACAGGTTTCTCGACCTCGCTCGAAACGAACGGAGGTTGGAGCAGGTGAGAGGTCAATTCAGCCCGAACTTCAGCAACAACGTCCGCTGGAAAAATTCGTGATTGTCGTCGGAGATTACCCACAGGATCGTCCGTCCGCCTTCGCGACTGACCGCTATCCCCTCGAAATTGTCCGCCAGCAGCGGCGGCGCGAGGCGCGCTAAGGTGCGGGCCTTGAGCGTCATGCCCGGCTCCAGCGTCGGCGGCAGGTCGACGATGGCAATGGTGGCGGTGAAGAGGTTTTGCAGCGTGAGGCGGCGATTGACCACGAGCAACCGCCGCGCGTCCAGCGCCACCGCATCGGTCGGGCGGTATCCCTGCGGCGGTGTATAGCGCAGCGCAATGGGGGCAGGCGTTCCGATATCGGCCGGATCGTCCGCAAACAACAGCGCCTGATGCTGTCCGTCGGGCGTCATGCCCATTTCGGCAATCGCGATGAACCGGCCATCGGGCAGGCGGGCGAGCGATTCGATCGATCCGGTGTCGGGCCACCCCATAATGGCGGGCCAGGTGCGGCACGCCTCCACGCGCGCAAAGCCGGGCGCATAGCGGCAGATCGACTGTTGCAGTTCAAACCCCACCCAATGGCGGTCGGTCGCCGGATCATGGGCCAGGGCTTCGGAATCCCATGCCCACCAGGGCAGATGCCGGTCCTTGGGGCGCACCGGTAGCGGGGCGATGAACGGCCGCCGTGCCGCTTCGCCCGGCCCGACATGAAAGCCCGTCAATATGCCGGAATCGCTGAGCGCCAAAATGTCGCCCGCGCCCGTCGCGCGCAACGCGGAGATGCCGCCAAAGCCTGGATTGCCACTGCGCAATTCCCAACCGCCCAGATAATCCAATGTCCCCACCCGCCGCAATGCAGGGTCGATGCTGCTGAGCGGCAGGGCGCGTGCCGATACCAGCAAAGCCCCTGCCTGCACGGCCTTTGGCTTGCTGGGATGCGGGGCTGGCAACAGCAGGACGGCCAGCGTCAGCACGATCAGGATTCGCGTCATGCCGCCCGCCATAGCCGCTCCGGCGACTAAGCGCAGCAGGCCAATGCCAAGCCGAGGTCAGGTGAACGGCGGCTGTCAGCGCCATTCAGGGATGGCTCAAACCGAATCGGCCATAAAGACGTCAATCGATGGGCAATCCCGTAACTGGACGTCGCCTTTTGATGCTGACACAGGAAGGAGAAGCGCGATGAAGATGAAGTTTCTGGTGAATTTGGGCGCAGCCCTGGCGATGGGTGCGGCTTCCCTCGCGGTAACCGCCACGCCGGCGATGGCGCAAAATGGCTATTATCGCGGTTACGACCGTGGCGGCTATGATCGCGGCGATTATTATCGTGGCGGGGATCGTGGGTTCCGCGACAACCGTGGCTATCGCGGCAACCGCAACCAATATTATCGTGGCGACCGTTACTATCGCAACAATGGCTATCGCGGCGGTTATCGCTGCCGGGACAATGGCACGGGCGGCACCATCATCGGCGCGATCGCCGGTGGCCTGCTTGGCAACGAAGTCGGCAAGGGCTCGGGTCGCTATGGCCGTCGCGGTGACGGCACGACCGGCGCGATCATCGGTGCAGGCGTCGGCGCACTGGCCGGCCGGGCGATCGACCGCAACTGCTGAGCCAGTCGCTCGAAGCGAAACAGAAATAGGGCCGCGCCGTAAGGATGCGGCCCTTTTTCATGGCGCAGGGGGCTCCGTCGGGGCCACGCGGTTACGATAAGCGCGCGCGGCCGTCGTAGCGGCCGGGTTGAGACCTGCGTCGCCCACTTGTGCCGCGCCGGACCGTGCGTCCAGCATGGCGGCGGCATCGTTGAGCGCTTCCGCCTCGCTGGCGCTGACCCCGCCAACGCCGTCTTCGGAGGCCGAGCCGCAGCCGCCCAATAGCATCAGGCCGATCAAAAGGCCGTTCAAACGGGCCATTCTCTGCTCCTCATACGGAAAAGGGGCCGCGCCGTTGCCGGTGCGACCCCCAATCACATAGTTCAACGAACTGGCGGGTTCTTACATCGCGTTGGCGACGTCGTTGGTGGCGTTCGACGCCGCGTTGGCGGCCGCGTCGGCAGAATTCATCGCCGCGTTCATGGCGTTGTCGGCAGCGTTCGATGCGTTCTCGGCCGAGTTGGCAGCCGCGTTGGCGGTGTTCTCGGTTTCGGCGCCCGAGCAGGCAGCCAGGCCGAGCGAAGCGGCAAGAACGAGCGAAAGAGCGATAGACTTGGTCATGGGTAAAAACCCCTCTCTGAGAAAAAAACGGTGCAGACCACTCTCGGAGAAAAGCTCACCCCCCATTGCGCCTGCGGGGCGATTCGTAATGCCTTGGGCAGGGCAAGGCAATCCCATTCATGCAACAGCAAGGCGATAGGCCCCTGCTTTTGCCGGTCAAATGCCCAAAAACCGAGAATTGTTGACGCATATAAAGATTTCTTTATATGATGGGTTCATGGCCGCTTCACTCGACATTTTCCGTGCCCTTGGCGATCCCACACGGTTGCGGATCATCCATTTGTTGCGCGCGATGGAATTGGCCGTCGGCGAAATCGCGCAGGTGGTGGGGCAAAGCCAGCCGCGCGTGTCGCGCCATGTCCGCATCCTCGCCGAAGCGGGTCTGGTCGAACGGCGCAAGGAAGGCAATTGGGTGTTCCTGCGTCTGGGCAAGGGCGATGGCCTTGCCCCGTTCATCGCCCTGTTCGATCATCTGACGCCATCCGACACGGAAAAATTATGGCAGCAGGCTGATCTGGCGCGGCTCGCCGCCGTGCGCGCCGACCGGGCGCGCGCGGCCGAAAGCTATTTCGCCGACCATGCCGAGGAATGGGATGCGATCCGGTCGCTCCATGTTGCCGAAGTGCAGGTGGAAACGGCGATGACCGCGCTGCTGGCCAGCGCCCCGATCGGCCATCTGCTCGACGTCGGCACTGGCACCGGGCGGATGGTCGAACTGTTCGGCCCGGCCGCGCGCGCCGTGACGGCGATTGATCGCAGCCCGGACATGCTGCGGCTGGCGCGCGCGAAGCTACCCGAAGATGCAGGCGATAAATATGCGCTGCTGCTGGGTGATTTCCTGGACCTGCCGCTGGAAGCGGGCAGCGTGGATACCGTCGTGCTGCATCAGGTTCTCCATTATGCGCAAGCGCCGGAACAGGTGATCGCCGAAGCGGCGCGCGTGACTGCACTGGACGGCCGCGTGCTGATCGCCGACTTCGCCCCCCATGAGCGCGAGGAATTGCGGTTGCGCGATCAGCACGCACGCCTCGGCTTTTCCGACGATCAGATCGACGGCTGGTTCGCGGCGGCAGGGCTGGCGCTGGAACGGGTGGAAACTTTGCCCGGCCAGGAACTGACGGTGCAACTCTGGCTGGGACGGCGCAAGGGCGCCCGCATCCTGCCCATCGAAGGACGGATTTCCGCATGACCCTGAACGATCCTGTCGCCCCGCTTTACGCGGATCTTGCAGGCGACTGCCATGTCAGCTTCGAATTCTTCCCGCCCAAGTCGGAAAAGATGGAAGCACAGCTCTGGTCCGCGATCGAGACCTTGACGCCGCTCGCGCCCAAATTCGTGTCCGTAACCTATGGCGCGGGCGGCTCGACCCGCGAACGCACCCACAACACGGTGGCGCGGATCGCCAGGGAAACGCCGCTCGCCGCTGCCGCCCACCTGACCTGCGTCGGCGCGAGCAAGGCCGAGATCGGCGAGATCGCTGATGCCTATTGGGACGCGGGCGTGCGCCACATCGTCGCACTGCGCGGCGATCCACCCGAAGTCGGTGGCAGTTTCGAACCGCACCCGGACGGCTATAAGGGCGCGGCCGAACTGGTCGAAGGGCTGGCGCAGCGCCACCCGTTCGAAATCTCAGTGTCTGCCTATCCCGAAGTCCATCCTGAAGCGGCCAGCGCGCAGAGCGACCTCGACAATTTGAAGCGCAAGCTGGACGCCGGGGCGATCCGCGCGATCACCCAATTCTTCTTCACCCCCGACGCCTATTTCCGCTTCCTCGACAAGACATTGGCGGCCGGCATCACCGCCGACATCGTGCCGGGCATCATGCCGGTCAGCAATTTCGCCGCTACCCAGCGGATGGCGGCGATGTGCAATACGCAGGTGCCCAACTGGATGGCCCGCCTGTTCGAGGGACTGGACGATCACCCCGCCTCGCGCCAACTGGTATCGGCAACGATCGCGGCGGAACTGTGCCAGAAACTCTATACAGGCGGCGTGCGCGACTTTCATTTCTACACGCTCAACCGTTCGGAATTGAGCTTTGCCATCTGCCATTTGCTGGGGCTGCGGGCGAAGCCAGCGGCGAACGCTTAGATATTTCACCACTCCCTCCGTTCGGTTCGAGCTTGTCGAGAACTGGTTGCGTGGGGGTTCTCGACAGGCTCGAACCGAACGGTACGAGAGGACATGATTATGACGGCCGAAGCACAATTACGCGCCCTGGCGGCGGACAAGATCCTGATC
Source organism: Sphingobium sp. Ant17 (assembly GCF_000588875.1). Classification (GTDB taxonomy): domain Bacteria; phylum Pseudomonadota; class Alphaproteobacteria; order Sphingomonadales; family Sphingomonadaceae; genus Sphingobium. Next base: position 10,738 of record NZ_JEMV01000028.1, on the reverse strand, counting down.
TTCGACGGCGGCTATGGCACGTCGATCCAGAAGCATGGCCTGACCGAAGCCGATTATCGCGGCGACCTCGATTTGCCCAAGGATCAGAAGGGCAATAACGACCTGCTGTGCCTGACCCGGCCGGACATCGTGCAGGGCATCCATGCCGCCTATCTGGCGGCGGGCGCGGACATGATCGAAACCAACACCTTCTCGTCCACCAAGATCGCGATGGCCGATTATGGCTGCGAACATCTGGTGTGGGACATCAATATCGCAGCCGCCAAGCTGGCGCGCAGCGCCTGCGACGCGGCGACGGCGGCGGATGGCAAGCCCCGCTTCGTATGCGGCTCGATCGGGCCGACCAACAAGACGTTGTCCATCTCGCCCGACGTCAACGATCCCGCCTATCGCGAAGTCGATTATGATACGCTGAAAGCCGACTATCGCGAACAATGCGAAGCGCTGATCGCGGGCGGCGTGGATTTCCTGCTGGTCGAAACCTGCTTCGACACGTTGAATGCCAAGGCCGCAGGCATGGCCGCGCGCGAGGCGGAGGAAGCGGCGGGCCGCCCGGTCCCGCTGATGCTCAGCTTCACCATCACCGACATGTCGGGCCGCAACCTGTCGGGCCACACCATCAACGCCTTCTGGTATTCGATGCGCCATTTAAAGCCGCTGACCATCGGCGTGAACTGCGCGTTCGGCGCGGACCTGCTGCGCCCCTATCTCGCCGACCTGTCGAAAAATGCCGACACGCTGATCCTGGCCTATCCCAATGCAGGCCTGCCCAACGAACTCGGCCAATATGACGAACTGCCCGAAACCACCGCGAAACTGATCCGCCAGTGGGTGGACGAAGGGCTGGTCAACATGGTCGGCGGCTGCTGCGGCACGACCCCTGAGCATATCGGCGCAGTAGCCAGGGCGCTGGCGGGCGAAAAGCCCCGCATGGTGCCAAAGCTGGAAGTCGTCACGCGCCTCGCCGGCCTCGAACCCATGCACATCGCCGCGTAATGGCAAGGAGGAAACACCTCCCCCCGTTCGCCCTGAGCCTGTCGAAGGGCTCCACCGAACATAGTGAGGTGTCTTCGCCTCCGCTCAGACAAGGGCTTCGACTTCGCTCAGCCCGAACGGAATTGAGATCGACCAGATGACCCAGAAATCCACCGCCACCTTCGTCAATATCGGCGAACGCACCAACGTCACGGGCTCGGCCAAGTTCAAGAAGCTGATCATGGCAGGCGACTATGCCGCCGCGATCGACATTGCGCGCGAGCAGGTGGAAAATGGCGCGCAGATCGTCGACGTCAACATGGACGAGGGGCTGCTCGACGCGGTCGAGGCGATGACCACCTTCCTCAAGCTGATGACGTCAGAACCCGACATCAGCCGCGTCCCCGTCATGATCGACAGCTCCAAATGGGACGTCATCGAAGCGGGCCTCAAATGCGTCTCCGGCAAGCCGATCGTCAACTCGATCAGCATGAAGGAGGGCGAGGAGGCCTTCCTCTTCCACGCCCACAAATGCATGGCCTATGGCGCCGCCGTCGTGGTCATGGCCTTCGACGAAACCGGCCAGGCGGATACCAAGGCGCGCAAGGTTGAAATCTGCGCCCGCGCCTATGATCTGCTGATGGGCATCGGCTTCCCGCCCGAAGACATCATCTTCGACCCCAATATCTTCGCGGTGGCGACGGGGATCGAGGAGCATAATAATTACGGCCTGGACTTCATCGAAGCCTGCCGCGAGATCAAGGCGCGCTGCCCGCATGTCCATATCTCCGGCGGCCTGTCCAACTTCTCCTTCTCCTTCCGCGGCAACGAACCCGTCCGCCGCGCGATGCACAGCGTCTTCCTCTACCACGCCATCCCCGCCGGGCTCGACATGGCGATCGTCAACGCAGGCCAACTCGACGTCTATGACGCGATCGACCCCGCGCTGCGCACCGCCTGCGAGGACGTGCTCCTCAACCGCGATCCCGAAGCGGGCGACCGCCTCGTCACCCTCGCCGAAAGCTATCGCGGCAAGGACGCGGCAGTCGAAAAGGCCGCGCAGGAGTGGCGCAGCTGGCCCGTCGCCCGTCGCCTCGAACATGCCCTCGTCAAGGGCATCGACATGTATGTGGTGGAGGATACGGAGGAATGCCGCCTCACCGCCGCCCGCCCGATCGAAGTGATCGAAGGCCCGTTGATGGACGGCATGAACGTCGTCGGCGACCTGTTCGGCGCGGGCAAGATGTTCCTGCCCCAGGTCGTCAAATCCGCCCGCGTCATGAAGAAGGCGGTCGCCCACCTGCTCCCCTATATCGAGGCCGCCAAGGAACCCGGCGCCAAGGGCAAGGGCAAGATCATCATGGCCACGGTCAAGGGCGACGTCCACGACATCGGCAAGAATATCGTCGGCGTCGTGCTACAATGCAACGGCTTCGACGTGATCGACATGGGCGTGATGGTCCCCTGGCAGGACATCATCAAGGCCGCGAACGAGAATGACGCCGACATGATCGGCCTGTCGGGCCTCATCACCCCCTCGCTCGACGAGATGGTGACGGTGGCGACCGAAATGCAGCGCGCGGGCATGACCATGCCACTACTGATCGGCGGCGCGACCACCTCGCGCGTCCACACCGCGCTGCGCATCGACCCGGCCTTCACCGGCCCGGTCGTGCATGTGCTCGACGCCAGCCGCGCGGTCGGCGTCGCCACCGCCCTGGTGTCAGACACGCAAAAGACCGATTTCGTCCAGAAGACCAAGGATGATTATGAGCATGTCCGCGTCGCCCGCGCCAACAAGGGGCAAAGCGCTCTCGTCAGCATCGAGGACGCCCGCGCCAACGCCTTCGAAATCGACGAAAGCCTCAAGGCCCCGCGGCCGCGCCTGCCCGGCGTCCATCGCTTCCCCGACTGGGATCTGAAGGATCTGGTCCACTATATCGACTGGACGCCCTTCTTCCGCGCCTGGGAACTGGCGGGCAATTATCCCGCCATCCTGACCGACGAGGTCGTCGGCGAAAGCGCTTCAAGCCTGTTCGCCGATGCGCAGGCGATGCTCGACAAAATAGTCAACGAAAAATGGCTGACCGCGCGCGGCGTCGCGGGCTTGTGGCCCTGCCGCCGTCAGGGCGACGACATCATCGTCCATGTCGAGGATGAGAAACACTATACCCTCCCCATGCTGCGCCAGCAGATCCAGAAGCGCGAAGGCCGCGCCAATATGTGCCTCGCCGATTTCATCAGCCATGATGGCGACTGGATGGGCGGCTTTGCGGTCGGCATCCACGGCATCGAACCGCATCTGGCCCGCTTCAAGGCCGCGATCGACGATTATTCCGACATCCTCCTGAAAGCCCTGGCCGACCGTCTGGCCGAAGCCTTCGCCGAACGCCTCCACCATTATGTCCGCACCGCGCTTTGGGGCTATGCCGAGGGCGAGCAGCTGACCAACGAAGCGCTTATCAAGGAACAGTATCGCGGTATCCGCCCCGCACCCGGCTATCCCGCCTGTCCCGAACATAGCCTCAAGACGATCCTGTTCGAGATGCTCGACGCCCATCACGCGACCGGCATCACCCTGACCGAGAGCTTCGCCATGCTCCCCACGGCCGCCGTCAGCGGCTTCTATTTCGGCCACGCCCAATCCGAATATTTCGGCGTCGCCCGCGTCGGCCGCGACCAGTTGGAGGAATATGCCGGACGGCGCGGCATCGATATCGACACGGCGGAACGGTATTTGCGGCCAAATCTGGATTAAGCGCCCCGAAACAGACGCTTGTTACGGTCAGCGCACTATCTTACACGGTCCCCGCGCCGATGACATGCATCGGCACGGGGGGGATTATTCACGAAACCGATTGCCATCATCCTGGGCGCCTGCGCCCTGTTTCTCGCCGCGCCCGCCATCGCCGGGGACCAGAACTTCACCCTGTTCAACAAGACCGGCAACGACATCGCCGAAGTTTATGTCTCGCCCGCCTCGGCCAAGGCCTGGGGCGACGACGTGATGGAAGACGAAGTGCTGGAAGACACCGCCTCGGTCCCATCACCTTCAACGCCAAGAACGCCGTCTGCAACTACGACCTCAAAGTCATCTTCACCGATGGCGACGAAGCCCAGTGGACCAATTTGACCTCTGCACGATCAGCAAAATCCAGATCTTCTGGAACGCCAAGACGCAGAAGGCGACGGCTAAGTGGGAGTGAGCGGAACAGTTCGGTAGGGAGCGGTTGGCGTTGGTGGTTTATCCTCCTTGGTGTGCGGCAGCGCGGATGCACTTTGCTCGTCCCGCCCGTTGCGGAGAGGCGCTAGCGCTCAGGCCTTTCTGCCACTCTCTACCGTCATGCTGAACTTGTTTCAGCATCCATCGTGCGCCCAAAGCCGCGGCTTGTAGGTGCCGATCTGTCGGCTTCTACATAGCTCATAAATCGAAGATTGAGGTCATCAGGGTAGTATCATAGCGCTTGTCGAGTTGCGCCTGCCGCGCAAGATTCACGAATTGCTTTTCCGCGACGACTACGTCTGCCAGCGGGAGGGCGGTCATAAAAGCCATCATGTCTCGCAGGTCGTTCTCGGAAATAGTTCTGGCTTGATCCTCAAGTCGGACAACCAACTCACGCTCGACGTTGAACACTGGGATATCTACAATCATACTACGCACTAGCGAAGATCCGATGTCGCTGACGGTTGACCAAGCAAGACCAAGAAGACGCGCCGTCGCCAAAATGAAGTCTAGCTCGTTAATGATCATCCTAGCGGCGTACGCTCGCTTTCTCAATGCGAGCGTTTCATTTGCTACAATACCGCGTCGGACCTCAATAAGGGCGAGGAGGTCAGCGGAGCCTCGGCTGTAGCGCTTTACGGCTTCAAGCCGCATCGCTTCGTCGTTGAACGCGAGATAGTCGAACATCGCGCGTGCTGGGTCTTTCCTAATAAATTCAATCACCCGATCTGAAATCTCGAACCCATAGCGATCTGGAGAATAGTCTCCGGCCGATTCAAACCACAAATCGGAAATAAACCAATATGGCGGTAGCTTTTTCTTCGGTATCGAGCATTTATCGGCGATATAGGCCGAAAGCGTTTCCGCAAGAATCCGGCGTCGATCGCGAAACACAGTGCCACCGCTAATTAGTGCTTGCACTCGCGCCATGTTAGCACGCCGATACGGGACATTGATTTTCGAGGTCTCGTAGAGATTGGTGAAGGTCAGCGGAACGACGATATGGTTGCGCTGAACCGTTTCCACTACCTTGGTAAGAGTGGCGTGCTCTCTAGGATATCGTACCTTATCCCACGATCCACGCGCGAGGCTTACCCAGGCGTTCTGATCGAGATATACGATCTGGGTCATAGCTATTCACTAACTGCTCTTGGGCTGTAAATTGATTGAACGTCCGTTCGCGAGTGTACCGCAATTAGCCTTGAAAGACTTATAAGCGCCAAGCCAGACATTCCAACGTTTACTTTGCTACCCAAAACCCCCCTTCCAAAATAGGAAATCCTCTGGTCTATCCTCATAGATGGACCAGCACACCACCCCTCATCCGCCCGCGCCCGCCGCGCCCGCCGCGCCCGCCTCCACCGATCGCGCCCGTTGGACGCCGGACAAGCAGCGGCTTTTCCTCGCCACGCTGCTCGCCACCGGCAATGTCACGCACGCCGCCCGCAATGCAGGCATGTCGCGCGCCAGTGCGCATCGGTTGCGGCAGCGCCTCGCGGGCACGCCGTTCGACCGAACCTGGGAGCGCGCGCTGGCGCTTCATGCGCAAAGCCTGGCCGATCCCTTCGCCCCGCAACCCGCCCCCAGGGCGGCGCGTCGCTGACGCGTGGGTGGCGCGTCTCTGTCGCGTCATTGTGACCCAACAGGCGCGTCACTGTCGCGTCGCGGCGGCTTTACCGGCACTTTACGCCCAGATTCGGCCGAAAATACGGTGCTGCAACGGTGTGAACTTCCCCGCCGTCGCGTGGCTGTGACTCTGATGGGCGCGCGGACGGGCAGGGGACCGGCAACCACCACCCCCGCTCGCAACCTTTGCCCTCCCATCTGTCCCATAGCGGGGCAGCGCGCCATTAACCCCCTTCTCACCTTGGTCGGCGCGTCGCCCGCGCCTATCGTGCGCGCCATGCGCATCATGTCCACCAGCCTGCTCGTCTCGCTCGCCATCGCCTCGACCGCGCTGGCACAGGGCAATCCCGCCCCTTTCACGCTCGCCGAATCGGGCCGCGCCTTCGGGTCGCTGGCCGATGCGCTGAGCGCGATCGGCGACGGGCGCGGCACGGTGGTGGTGGCGCCGGGCACCTATCGCCAATGCGCGGTGCAGCAGGGCGGCGACGTCACCATCCGCGCCGCGACGCCGGGCAGTGTCATCTTCGACGGCGTGCCGTGCGAGGGCAAGGGCGCGTTCGTGCTGCGCGGCCGGGCGAGCGTGGTCGATGGCATCATCTTCCAGAATATCCGCGTGCCCGACGGCAATGGCGCGGGCATCCGCCTCGAAAGCGGCACTCTCACCGTCCGCAACAGCCTGTTCCGCAAAAGCGAGGAAGGGATTTTGACTGGCGATTATAACGGTGGCCAGGTCAGCATCGACAAGTCGACCTTCCGGCACCTCGGCCGCTGCGACCGCGATCTGGATTGCGCGCACGGCCTCTATATCGGGCGGCTGGACAGCCTGACCGTCACCAACAGCCGCTTCGACCTGGGCGATGGCGGCCATTATCTGAAAACCCGCACCGCCCGCGTCACCATCACCGGCAACAGTTTTGACGACAGCGGCGGCACACTGACCAACTATATGATCGACCTATCCAACGGCGCGAGCGGCCTCATCCGTGGCAATGAAATGGTGCAGGGTAAGGACAAGGATAACTGGTCCGCTTTCATCACCATCGCCCCCGAAGGCCGCGAACATGACAGCAGCGGCTGGTAATCGAGGGCAATAAAGCCGGTTTCGTGCCGGGCCTGGAACGCGGCTCCACCTTCGTCGCCAACTTCACCGACGACGCGGTGAAGATCGGCGCGAACGAACTGGCGCCATCCATGAAAGTGAAGGACCGGCGGTAAGAGTTTTCCCAACCTCCGTTCGGGCTGAGCCTGTCGAAGCCTTGTCCTTCTCGGGCAGAAGGACGGCCCTTCGACAAGCTCAGGGCGAACGGGACAGGGGTTGTCTTGAAGAACCGATCGTCGGATACTGGCACGATGCGCAGCACCTATGACGATGCCACCGTCCGCCTCTATCATCTGGGCGATGACGGCGCGGCCATGACCATTATGTATGGGCCATTGAGCCAGGCGCTCCACGTCGCGGACCAGCAGCCGACGGAGATGCAGGATGGCCTGTATCTGGCGACCGACAATGATGTGGTCGCCTATCTGGATTTGATCGACGGCTAACCATCGGCAAAGCCGAACGGCGCGCGCGTCCCGCGATAATCGTCGGGCAGCATGTCCCGGCCGATCGGCGGGGCGGAGCGGGCGAGGCAGTGGGGCCGATGGCACAGGCGGCAGGTAACGCCGATGGGGGTCGGGTCCGGGGACGGGTTGCCCTGGGTGTAGATCAGGCGATGGGCATGGTCCGCGGCGCAGCAGAGTGCGATGGCGCGGTCGACCTTGGGGGATTCCCAACCACCGCCGCCCGCCGTGACCGTGCGCGCGATCGAGAAGAAACGCTGGCCATCGGGCAGTTCGAGCCATTGGGTGACGACCTGTCGGGGCGTCTCGAAGACGCGATGCACCGACCACAGCGGGCAGGAGCCGCCATGCCGGGCAAAGGGGAAGCCCGCGCCGTCGAGCCGCTTGGAGACATTGCCCGCCGGGTCGACGCGGAGGAAGAAGAAGGGGACGCGCTCCTGTCCCGGTTTTTGCAGGGTGGTGAGGCGGTGGGCGACCTGCTCGAAACTGGTGCCGAACTGGCGGGCGAGCGCCTCGACATCATAGCGGCGCGCCTCGACCGCTTTGGCAAAGGCGGCGTAGGGCATCAGGATCGCCGCGGCCCCATAGTTGGCGAGCGCGCGGCGGGCGAGGCGACGGCTGCTTTCATTGGCGAACTGGCCGTCCTTGAGGATGGCGTCGAAGGCCTTGCGCATTTCCAGATAAGCGATCTGGAGCGCGAGCTGGAATTGGGCGCTGGCGGTGTCGAGCGTGTCGTCGAGGAGGATCGCATCGCGGTGGCGATCGTAGCGGCGCAGCGAGCCTGCCATCACGTCGGAAGGCAGGCGGCGGACGCGGAGGCTATGCCGGGCGCGCAGCCAGCCGACAAGGCCGCCTTCCGTCTCGGCATCGGCGGCGAGTTTTTCGGCGATGTCGTCCAGCATCGGAAAGCTGTTGCGGCGGGCGGCGAGGAAGCGGCGCGATTCGGCGACCGGATCGGGCGCGTCATCGGGGGCGACGCCCTGGTCGGCGAGCGCCAGATGCTCTTCACGATAGCTGGTGTAGAGGCGCAGCAGGGCTTCGGTGACACCGGGATAATTGACCGCGACGTCGCCGGTGGCGAGGGCAGGCAGGTCGAGGTCGGCGAACATCGGGTCTTTGAGGACGGCGTGAAGCCGTGCGGTCTGTTCGGTGCCGCCGTCGCCAGCGACCTCCGCCATGTCGAGCTTGTAGGTGCGCGCGAGGCGCAGGAGCATGTCGGCGGTCAGCGGCCGCTGGTTGCGTTCGAGCAGCGCGACATAGGAGGGAGAAATGTCGAGATCGGCCGCCATGTCGGCCTGGGTAAGGCCAAGGTCACGGCGAAGCCGCCGCAGGCGCGGCCCCATATAGACCGGGCTGTCTTTACGCATCGGCTCGACTCCTGTGCAGGCTTTACAACTTTACAGCAGATTTTTGTAAAGATCGACAACTGAACTTCACAAGGGCTGCCCCGCCGTGCGGGCGGGGGGTAGAGGCTGTGCATCAAGCCCATAGCTCACGAGGGAACGGCCCATGTCCTACCAGGAAAATATCGCAAAGGCGCAGGCGTTGATCGGCAGCATCCCGGCACATGGGATGGCATCAATGCGGAATCGGTTGCGCGCATGCAATTGCAGAACCGGTTCAACACGGGTCTCGACATTGCCAAATATACGGCGGGCATCATGCGCCGCGACATGGCCGCCTATGACGCCGACCCGGCCAACTATACCCAGTCGCTGGGTTGCTGGCACGGTTTCATCGGCCAACAGAAGATGATCGCGATCAAGAAGCATTTCGGCACGACCAAGCGCAAATATCTCTATCTGTCGGGCTGGATGGTCGCAGCGCTGCGCAGCGACTTCGGCCCGTTGCCCGACCAGTCGATGCATGAGAAGACCAGCGTTCCGGCGCTGATCGAAGAGCTTTACACCTTTCTGAAGCAAGCCGACGCCCGCGAATTGGGCATGTTGTTCCGCGACCTCGACGCGGCGCGCGCGGCCGGTGACGAGGTCAAGGCGCAGAAGGCGCAACATGCGATCGACAATTTCGAAACCCATGTCGTCCCGATCATCGCAGATATCGATGCGGGTTTCGGCAATGCGGAAGCGACCTATCTGCTCGCCAAGAAGATGATCGAGGCGGGGGCGTGCGCGCTCCAGATCGAGAATCAGGTGTCGGACGAAAAACAGTGCGGCCATCAGGACGGCAAGGTCACGGTGCCGCATGAGGACTTCCTCGCCAAGGTTCGTGCCTGCCGCTACGCCTTTCTGGAACTGGGCGTCGATGACGGCATCATCGTCACGCGGACGGACTCGCTGGGCGCTGGCCTGACCAAGCAGATTGCGGTCAGCAAAGAGCCGGGCGATATCGGTGATCAGTATAACAGCTTCCTCGATTGCGAGGAGATCGACCCGGCGACGGCGAAGAATGGCGACGTCATCCTGAACCGCGACGGCAAGCTGTTGCGCCCCAAGCGGTTGCCGAGCAATCTGTTCCAGTTCCGCGAAGGGACCGGGGCCGACCGCTGCGTGCTGGACTGCATCACGTCGTTGCAAAATGGCGCGGACCTGCTGTGGATCGAGACGGAGAAGCCGCATATCGAGCAGATCGCGTCGATGGTCGATCGCATCCGCGAGGTCATTCCCAACGCCAAGCTGGTCTATAATAATTCGCCCAGCTTCAACTGGACGCTGAATTTCCGTCAGCAGGTGTATGATGCGTGGGTCGATGCTGGCAAGGATGTCAGCGGCTATGACCGGGCGCGCCTGATGAGCGTCGATTATGATGCCACCGATCTGGGCCGGGAAGCCGACGACCGCATCCGCACCTTCCAGAAGGATGCGGCGGCGCGGGCGGGCATTTTCCATCACCTCATTACCCTGCCAACTTATCATACGGCGGCGCTCAGCACCGACAACCTGGCCAAGGACTATTTCGGAGAGGCCGGGATGCTGGGCTATGTCGAGGGCGTCCAGCGCAAGGAAATCCGTCAGGGCATCGCCTGCGTTAAGCATCAGAATATGTCGGGCAGCGACATTGGCGATGATCATAAGGAGTATTTCGCGGGCGAAGCGGCGCTCAAGGCCGGTGGCGCGCATAATACGATGAACCAGTTTGCGGCCTGACACTCTCTCGCGTGATTGCCGCAACGGCGGGCTTCATCTCCGACGCCCCGTTAGGGGGCGATGTTGGGAGATGGGTCCCCGCCTGCGCGGGGATGACGGCCGCTTTACGGGCCAGCTCACGGGGAATTCGACACTCCCTTCGCGGGTTTGGGTGGAAGGACTGGACGTCCGGCAGGAGACTGCCGGACCGTTTTTACGTTGAAATCCTCCCCTGGAAGGGGAGGGGGACCGCGCCCGAAGGGCGTGG
>NZ_JEMV01000027.1 GCF_000588875.1 Sphingobium sp. Ant17 | reverse complement strand
CGCCATGGCCCCTCCCCCACCGCTTCGCGGCAGTCCCCCTCCCCACGCCTTCGGCGCAGGAGGATAAGGCATCTCAGATCAATCGATCCGCTTCCAATGCGAGCGCAAGCGAATCGCGGCTTCTGGGCAGGCGGGCATGGAGGCGGGCGTCGGCTTCGGCGAGGCGTTCGACGCCCGTGGCGAGTTGCACTTCGGAGAGGGTGAAAGGGAGCCGCAGAAAACGTTCGAACGCGCCGCTGACCCCGAAACGCGGTCCCGGTGCGACGCGCACGCCCAGATTTTCGGCCAGTGCGGCCAGCGCCGTCGCTTCGGCGCGGGGGAGTTGCGCCCAGAGCGACAGGCCGCCCGCAGGCGCTTCGACCCGCCAGTGGGGCAGGTGCCGGTCGATGAGGGCGAGCAGATGGTCGCGCCGGTCGCGCAGCATGGCGGCGCGGGTGCCAAGCCCCTCGCCCGCGTCCAGCAGATGCGCGACAGCGAGCTGTTCCAGCACCGGGCTGGCCATGTCGGTCGTCGTGCGCAGGCGGGCGAGCGCGGCGATCGTCTGCGGGTCGGCGCGTATCCAGCCGGTGCGCAGCCCTCCCCAATAGATTTTGCTGGCCGAGCCCATGGTGATGACCTGCCGCCCCGACGGATCATGCAGCGCGACCGGCGGCGGGGCCGTGAAATCGAGGCCCATCGCCACCATCGTTTCGTCGATTACCAGCGGGGTGTGGCTGCGCGCGGCGACCGCGACCAGCGCGCGGCGGGTGGCCGGATCCATGCTGCGCCCGGTGGGGTTGTGGAAATCGGCGATGATATAGGCAAAGCGCGGGGCCGTCTGGCGGAAGGCCGCATCCATCGCGTCGATATCCCAGCCCTGCGTCGGCAGGCCCACGGGCACCGGCACGACATGAGCACGCTGCAGCGCCTGGATCGCGTTATGATAGGTCGGATGATCGATCACGACGCGATCGCCCGGCCCGGCGAGCCAGTGAAGCAGCAAGGAGAAGCCCTGCTGCGCACCATTGGTGACGATGATCTGGTCCGGGCTGGTCGGGCAACCGCGCCGTTCATAATCGGCGGCGATCGCGCGGCGCAGCACCGGAAGGCCAAGAGGGTCATAGCCAAGGTCGCCCAGATGGGCGGGCAGCGCGTCGAGCGCGGCGGCATAGGCGCGCGCCACGCCGGGCGCGGCGGGGAGCGCGGCATGGGTCCAGTTCAAGAGATTGCCGCCGCTGGTCCTATCGTCATCGACAGGCGGCGCGGGGGCGTCACCGGGCGGCAGGCGGGTGACGCTGCCCGATCCCTGGCGGCTTTCGAGATAGCCTTCGTCGCGCAACCGATCGAAGGCGGCGGCGATGGTGGTACGGCTGAGACCCAGCGCAGCGGCCAGTTCCCGCTCGCCCGGCAGGCGGACGTTGAGGCCGATCCGGCCGTCCAGCACCAGCATCCGCAACGCCTGCGCGAGTTGCCGATAGGCAGGCTGCGCACTGTCGAGTGCGCGCCACGCGCCGAGCAGGCGCAGCAGGGAGGGCGGGCGAAGGTGCGAAGTGGACATGGCGCAGCGTTCCGTTTGGGGGGCAATTCCATGCCATTTACCCCGCAATGGCCCTGATGGAAAAGGCCAATTGCGCCGAACCTGCCTGCGCCGTTGACCTGTCGGATCAGATGGGCATGATCCCGCCAACCCGTTGATCCCAGGAGCCTGACCCCATGCGCCCCGTCCTTGCCTGCGCCCTTCTTTTGATGCTGAGCGCCGCTGCGCCCTCACCGCCCGCCCTGTCGCCGCTGGCGTTCGAGCAGATTGCGCCGGCTGGCACCAAAATGCCGCGCTTCAAGGTGGATGCCGCCTGGCCGACGATGCCGGACGACCTGTTGCTGGGGCAGGTAAGCGGCGTGGCGGTAGGGCCAGACGATTCGGTCTGGGTCGTGCATCGGCCCCATTCGCTGACCGGAACCGACACGGGGTTGGCCCAAACGCCGCCGATCGCGGTCTGCTGCAAGCCTGCGCCGCCGGTGGTGCGCTTCGGCAAGGATGGCAGCTACAAGGGCGGCTGGGGCGGCACGGCGAGCGCGCCCATGGTCGATGGGGTCAGTCAGTGGCCCGCCAGCCTGCATGGCATATTCGTCGATCAGGCCAATACGGTCTGGTTCGGCGGCAATGGCAAGGACGACCATGTCGTGCTGAACTACAGCGCGGACGGCAATTTCCTGCGCGCCTTTGGCAAGCGGGGCGAGACCAAGGGCAATGATGCGACCGACCGGCTGGGCAATCCGTCCGACGTGCATCAGGTCGATGGCATGGTGCTGGTGTCGGACGGCTATGTGAACCGCCGGGTGATCGGCTTCGACGCGAAGACCAATGGCTATAAGGGGCGCTGGGGCGCCTATGGCAAGCCGCCGATCGCGCCGACCCGCGAGGGGACGTTTGACCAGAGCCATGCGGTCGACCCCAGCAAGGTGGCCAATCCCAAGGCCGATATCTTTGGCGACATCGTGCATTGCGTGGTGCCGACGAAGGACGGGCATGTCTATGTGTGCGACCGCAACAATAACCGGGCGCAATTGTTCAAGCGCGGCAAGGACGGGGCGCTGACCTTCGTGCGCAATCTGGCTATCGCGGCGGAAACGGGGGGCACGCATACGGTCACCGACATCGCCTTCTCGCCCGACCCCGAGCAGACCTATCTCTATGTCGCCGACATGATGAACGGACGGGTGTGGATTTTACGGCGCAAGACGCATGAGGTGCTGGGCGCGGTCGGGCGGATCGGGCGGCAGGCGGGGCAGTTCACCTGGCTGCACAGCATCGATACCGACAGCGAAGGCAATATCTATACGACCGAAGTGAATACCGGGCGGCGGGTGCAGAAGCTGGTGTTTACCGGCATCGAGTGACACGGAAAACTGCGCCCGTTCGTGTCGAGTGGCGTCGAGCTGGTGCCCAGCGCTTCTCGACTTCGCTCGAAGCGAACGGACGTTGGTGAAGCCCGATTTTCACCCGCCGATCAGCCGCACATAAGGGCTGGCGAGCCAGCCGCTGACGCAGGGGCCGTCATAGGCTTGCTTGCGGTCCACAGGCGACGACACGCCGCAATCGGGTGCGGCCGGGGCACCGTCGGCGGGAGCGACGGGCTGGACGACGACGCCCAGCCATTTCTGATCGAGGCTGCGGTTGCAGATATAGGCACGCTGGCCATCGGGCAGTCGGGCCAGTATTTTGGCATCGGCAAAGGGCGCGGCGAGCAAGGGCAGGCCCCCTGCCCCGCTCCGGCTCACCTGGCCAAGACCGCCGCAGGCGTCGAACCGAAGCCCGTCTTCACCGATCATCACCGGCTGTGCGGCAGGCGTATCCATGCGGGCTTCCGTCGCCTCCTGCGGCTGCGCATCGACGAGTGAGCTGTTGGGCAGTTCGTCCAGCACCTCGCGGCTGTCGGAGCAGGCGGCGAGCGTCAGGAGGAGAGCGAAAGTTCTAACCATGGATAGCGGGATAGACCGGCGCGAGGCCAGGGGGAAGGGGCCATGTTTCGCTTTAGTTTCAGCCCGCCTTTCCCTATAGGCTGGGCTATGAGCGAAGAACCCGTAAACTCCCCGAACAGCAACGAATATGGCGCCGACAGCATCAAGGTGCTGAAAGGTCTGGACGCGGTCCGCAAGCGGCCGGGCATGTATATCGGCGATACCGACGATGGCAGCGGCCTGCACCATATGGTGTTCGAGGTCAGCGACAATGCGATCGACGAAGCCCTGGCCGGGCATTGCGACCGGATCGACATCACGCTGAACCCCGATGGCTCCGTCAGCGTGATGGACAATGGCCGCGGCATCCCAACCGGCATCCACACCGAAGAAGGCGTATCGGCAGCCGAAGTCATCATGACCCAGTTGCACGCCGGGGGTAAGTTCGAGAATACGTCGGACGACAATGCCTATAAAGTGTCGGGCGGCCTGCATGGCGTGGGCGTGTCCGTGGTGAACGCGCTGTCCGACTGGCTGGAGCTGAACATCTGGCGCGATGGCCAGGAGCATTGGATGCGGTTCCGCCATGCGATGCCGAAGCGCCACTGAAGGTGCTGGGGCCAGCCGCGCCGGGGCAGAAGGGCACGAAGGTCACCTTCATGTTCTCGACCGACACCTTCAAAAACGTCACCGAATATGACTTCGACAAGCTGGAGCATCGCTATCGCGAGTTGGCTTTCCTCAACAGCGGCGTGCGCCTGTTCCTGACAGACGCGCGGCATGAGGAAAGCAAGACGATCGAACTCTATTATGAAGGTGGGATTGCGGCCTTCGTCAGCTATCTCGATCGCAACAAGGCGGCGATGATGCCGGAGCCGATCGCGATTTCAGGCACGCGCGACGATGTGACCATCGAAGTCGCGCTGGAATGGAACGACAGCTATTATGAAAATGTGCTGTGCTTCACCAATAATATCCCACAGCGCGACGGCGGCACCCATCTGGCCGCGTTCCGCGCTGCGCTGACCCGCACCCTCAACAATTATGCCGAAAAGTCCGGCATGTTGAAGAAGGAGAAGGTGAGCCTGACCGGCGAGGATATGCGCGAGGGGCTGACCGCGATCGTCTCGGTCAAGCTGCCCGATCCCAAATTCTCGTCGCAGACCAAGGACAAGCTGGTCAGTTCCGAAGTGCGCCAGCCCTTGGAAAGCCTGATGGCCGACAAGATGGCAGAGTGGTTGGAGGAAAATCCCGCGCATGGCAAGATGATCATCCAGAAGGTGATCGACGCCGCCGCCGCGCGTGAGGCTGCCAAGAAGGCGCGCGAACTGACACGGCGCAAGGGCGTGCTGGATATCGCCAGCCTGCCCGGCAAGCTGGCCGATTGCCAGGAGCGCGACCCGGCCAAGTCCGAACTGTTCCTGGTCGAGGGTGATTCGGCCGGCGGTTCAGCGAAGCAAGGCCGCAACCGGCATAATCAGGCGATCCTGCCGCTGAAGGGCAAGATTTTGAACGTCGAGCGCGCGCGGTTCGACAAGATGCTGTCGTCCAAGGAAGTCGGCACACTCATACAGGCGATGGGCACGGGCATCCGCGACGATTTCAACCTGGAAAAGCTGCGCTACCACAAGATCGTCATCATGACCGACGCGGACGTCGATGGCGCGCATATCCGCACGCTGTTGCTGACCTTCTTCTATCGCCAGATGCCGCAGATCATCGAGGGCGGGCATCTCTATATCGCCCAGCCACCGCTATATAAGGCGACGCGGGGTCGCAGCGAACTCTATCTGAAGAACGACACTGCGCTGGAGCAATATCTGGTCGATAATGGGGTCGAATCAATGGTGCTGGAGGGGCCGAGCGGCACCCGGACCGGCAATGACCTCAAGAGCCTGGTCGATCATGCCCGGCGGATGCGCGCGGTGATGCGCTATGTCCCCCGCCGTTATGACCCGGCGATCATCGAGGCGCTGAGCCTGACCGGGGCGCTCGACCCTGAATTGTCGCAGGACGAACAGGCGACCCGCCTGGCCGCGGCCGTCGCGTGGATGGGCGCGCAGGATGCCGAGGGCAAATGGACCGGCCGGATCGCCGAAGAGGGCGGTTTCCATTTCGAACGGCTGTGGCGCGGCGTGACCGATCATCATGTCATCGAACATGGCTTCGTCGGGTCGGCCGAGGCGCGCAAGCTGCACACATTGGCGAGCGAGGAATCGCAAAGCTATCTGACCCCTGCCCGGTTGGTCACCGCCAAGGCTGCGATGGCCGCCGAGGATGCGGGCGACGATGACCTGCCCGCGGCACCGGCCAAGGGCATGACGCTGGTGACCCGGCCGAGCGAATTGCTGGAAGCGATTTTGGCGGCCGGGCGCAAGGGGCTGGCGATCCAGCGCTACAAGGGTCTGGGCGAGATGAATGCCGAACAGCTGTGGGAAACCACGCTGGACCCCGACAATCGGTCGATGCTGCGGGTCGAGGTCGAGCAGGCGGATATTGCCGACGAGATTTTCAGCCGCCTGATGGGCGAAGTCGTCGAACCCCGGCGCGAGTTCATCCAGGATAATGCGCTGAACGTCGCCAATCTGGACGTGTAAAACGGACAGCGAAGCGGACATGGGTTTGCGAAAATGACATTGGACGGGGTGGTTCGCCTTCCCGTACAATGTCGCCCTATGTCTGCTTTGCCGGAGCACAGCGAATCGGAAGAGGCTGAAATAGCGGCATCTTCCGTTTCACGTGGAACAGGCTTTGTCCGTTATGTCCGCCCGGAACGGTTATGGCGTGGCGTCGAGTTGCCTGACCATCGCGTCATTGCCCTGGCCCTGTGCGACGGCTTTGGCGGTGCGGCCGGAGGCGTCGGCGAGCGCTGGGTCGGCACCGGCCTTGACCAGCATGGCGACCTGGGCACTGCGACCAAAGAGCGCGGCCATCATCAGCGCGGTTTGCCCGGCCTTGTTACGGGCGTTGACGTCGCAGCCAGCATTTAGCAGCCGGGCGGCGATCGCGTCATTGCCCTTGAAGGCGACGCCCATTTGCGCAGTGTTGCCTTGCGATCCGTCGGGCTTGCAGGCGTCGGCACCGGCGGCGATCAGCGCGTCGAGCGTGTCCGCCTGACCATTATAGGCCGCGAGAATCAGCGGGGTGAAGCCGCGTGCGTCGGTGGCGTTGAGGTCAACGCCTGCCTTGACGAGCGGCGCGATCATGTCGGTGCGCCCGAGCCGGGCGGCGTCGAACAAGAGTTGCTGGCGGCGTCGGGGGTGGGGAGCGCGTCCAGCGCGGGGGTTGCGGCGGCCAACGCTGTGGCCAGGAGGAGGGAGAGCATGATGGGGAGTCCTTGGTGAGGGTGGGATTAGCTGTCGGAGCTGGCATTTGGCCGGCCACGCCCCCACCCCAAACCCCTCCCCTGAAGGGGAGGGGCTTTTCGGTTTTTCTTAACGCACGGTCAGGCGCTGTTGCGGGTAGGCGGCTTCATATTCGGTGACGGCCTTGGTCACTTCTGCCATCGGCACGTTGACCGCCTTGGCGATGCGGGTGCCGTAATCCTTGTCGGCCTGGTAGAAATAGCTGACCATCATAGTGCGGGTGCGGTCGGACGTGACTTGACCCAGATCGCCCGCGAGGTTGGCGATCAGGTCGGCCTTGTCCTTGGTCGACAGCGCGCGATAGAAAATGCCTGCCTGCGCGAAATTATTGGTCTTTTCGATTGGCTTGGCATCGACCGTCGCGTTGATGGCATAGGTCGACTGGCCATATTCGGCGGCGGCCTGCTTCTGCACCATCGCGGGGAAATAATTGACGTTAGAGGTCGAGCCGGTCGCGTCCATCACGCCGTCCTGCGAATTATTGACCACCGGTGCCAGCGGCTTGTTGACCGGCAACTGCAAGACGTTCGCGCCGACGCGGTAGCGCTGCGTGTCGGCATAGCTGAACAAGCGGCCCTGGAGCATACGGTCGGGCGAGGCTTCGATGCCGGGCACCATGTTGGATGGCGCAAAGGCCGATTGTTCGGTGAACTCGAAATAGTTGGCGGGCATCTTGTTGAGCGTCATCTCGCCGATCTTACGGAACGGCACGTCGAGCCATTCCTTGGTATCGTCAAACGGATTATAGTCGAGACCTGCAAATTGTTCGGGCGACATGGTCTGCACCATCAGATCCCAGGTCGGGAAATTGCCCTTGCCGACTTCGCGATAGAGGTCATCGGTCAGGAAGTTGAACTGGGCCGTGCTTGCATCCGGGCCGGAGAGATTCTTCACGCCCTGGCGGCTGATCCAGCGGAACTTGGCGAAGGTCACCTTGCCTTGCGCATTCACCAGCTTGAAGGCGTGGACGCCATTGCCATCCATGGTGCGGTAGGAGGAAGGCGTGCCCAGGTTCGAATAGAGCTGGGTCAGCATGTTGGTGGATTCGGGCGTGTTCGAGAAGAAGTCGAAATAGCGGTTGGGGTCTTGCTTGTTGGTGACCGGCGAAGGCTTGAGGCTATGGACCATGTCCGGGAATTGCATCGCGTCGCGGATGAAGAAGATCGGCAGATTGTTGCCGACCAGATCCCAATTGCCCTGATCGGTGTAGAATTTGGTGGCGAAACCGCGCGGGTCGCGCAGGCCTTCGGGGCTGCCCGACGGGTGGATGACGGCGGAAAAGCGCACGAAGACCGGGGTTTCCTTGCCCGCCGCAAAGAGCGAGGCGCGGGTCAGGTCGCTGATGTCGGTCGTGGCGCGGAACACGCCGTGTGCGCCGGTGCCACGAGCGTGGACGACGCGCTCTGGAATGCGTTCGCGGTCGAAGCGGGCGAGCTTTTCAATCAGCGTGGTGTCTTCGAGCAGCACCGGACCAAGGTCGCCCGCGGTCTTGCTGTTGCGGTTGGCCCCGATCGGCGCGCCATTGTCGCGCGTGAGGTTGGGGACGGTCGCGGGTGCGGCTTCGGCGGGGACGGTCATCGTCTGCCCGGCGTCGGCCGGCAGGGTGACGGTGGCCATGCGCGGGGCGACCTGCGTGTTGGTCTGGGCCGAGGCCTGTGCGCCGACGAGCGCGGACAGGCTGACGGCAGCCAGGGTCAGGCCGCGCAAGGGCGCGGCCGAAATCGGTGAATTCGACATGATCAGGTTCCTCTGTTGTTTTGTCGATCGTGACGATCGACACCCCTCGGACTGGGAAACGATGGATGGACCCGTAAGGTCCGCAAGAGAAACGGCTTATCTAGCTTTCAGATAGTGGGATTTTCGATCATTGCCGCAGCAAGGATCAGTCCGGGCGCATCGCCTGCGCCACCAGCGCTTCAGCTCGATCAGCAGCGCGTCCTCGGCGGCGCTCTGCGCGACTTGTTCGCGGCCGATGAGGATGAGGACCGGCACGGCGAGCGGGCTGACCCGGTCGAGCGTGACATGCAGCATGGTCGTGGCGGCCCGGTCGATCAGGTCGCCCAGCCGCCCGACATCGGTCATCCGCGCACGGGCATCGGCCCAGGCCGCCTTGATCAGCAGATGGTCGGGCTGATATTTGCGCAGCACGTCGTAGATGAGGTCGGTGGAGAAAGTGACCTGCCGCCCGGTCTTGCGTTTGCCGGGATGCTGGCGCTCGATGAGGCCTGAGATGACCGCGACGTCGCGGAAGGCGCGCTTGAGCAGGCTCGATTGTTCGACCCAATCGACAAATTCATGATCGAGAATGTCGGCGGAGAAAAGGCTGTGCGGATCGGTGACGGGTTTGAGGCCATAGACTGCCAAGGCGTAATCATTGGCGACGAAGCCCAAGGGCAGGAGGCCCTGGCTCTCCATCCGGCGGGTGAGCAGCATGCCGAGCGATTGATGCGCGTTCCAGCCTTCGAAACTGTAGCAGAGCAGATAATGGCGGCCTTCGTGCGGGAAGGTTTCGATGAGTAGTTGGCCCGGTTGCGGCAGGACGGAGCGGAGTTTCTGCATGTCCAGCCATTCGCGTACGTCGGATGGGAAGCGATGCCATTGGTCGGGGCTAGCGAGGAAGGCGCGGACCCGGTCGGCGAGGCGCGTAGACATGGCCATGCGGCTGCCGCCCCAACTGGGGATGCGCGCCTGTTTGGAGGTGGCGCGGACGACCAGATCGGTGGTGTCCATCTTGACCACTTCGAGCGCCATGCCGGAGAAGAAGAAGCTGTCGCCGGGCGTAAGCTGGGCAGCGAAGCCCTCCTCCACCGTGCCGAGCTTGCGGCCATTGGCGAAGCGGACGGCGAGCGCGGGCTGATCGACGATGATACCGGCGTTGAGGCGGTGTTGCTGAATGAAGCGCGGGTGGGCGACGCGCCATGTGCCGTCCGCATCCTGAGCCAGCCGTTTGAACCGATCATAGGCGCGCAAGGCATAGCCGCCGCCTTCGATGAAATGGAGGACGGAGGCGAAGGCGTCGGGCGTCAGTGCGCTATAGGGGGTGGCGGACTGGATTTCGGCGAGCATCGCGGCTTCGTGAAAGGGACCGGCGCAGGCGAGGCCCATGATGTGTTGGGCGAGAACATCGAGGCTGCCGACGCGGAAATCATCGGCGTCGCGCTCGCCCGCCTCGACCGCGTCGAGGGCGGCGCGCGCTTCGAGATATTCGAAGCGGTTGCCGGGGATGAGGATCGCCTCGCTGGCCTGATCGAGCCGGTGATTGGCGCGGCCGATTCGCTGGAGCAGGCGCGATGAGCCTTTGGGGGCGCCCATCTGAATGACGCAATCGACATTGCCCCAATCGACGCCGAGGTCGAGCGAGGCGGTGGCGACCAAAGCGCGGAGTTTGCCGTCGGCCATCGCACTTTCCACCTTGCGCCGGGCTTCAATCGACAGGCTGCCATGGTGGATGGCGATGGGCAGGTTGGCGTCGTTTGCCGACCAGAGTTCCTGAAAAATGAGTTCGGCAAGGCCCCGCGTGTTGCAGAAGACGAGCGTCGTTTGATGCGCGGCGATTTCGGCCATCACCTGATTGGCGGCATATTTGCCCGAATGGCCCGACCAGGGGACGCGACCTTCGGGAATGAGAATGGTGACGTTCGGCTCCGCCCCCGCCTCCCCCAATACCGCCGCGACGGTGTCGATATCGCCGTCGGGCGCGAGCCAGGCGCGATAGGCGTCGACATCCGCCACGGTGGCGGACAAGGCGACGCGGCGTAGTGCGGGGTTGATCGTCTGCAGCCTGGCCATCGACAGGCTGAGCAGATCACCGCGTTTTTGTGTGGCGAAGGCGTGGACTTCGTCGACGATAACGGTCTGCAGATCGGCGAACATCAGGGCAGAATCGGGATAGCTGAGCAGCAGCGAGAGCGATTCGGGCGTGGTGAGGAGGATATGGGGCGGCTTGACGCGCTGGCGCGCCTTGCGGTCCGACGGCGTGTCGCCGGTGCGGGTTTCGACGCGGATCGGGAGCGCCATCTCCTCGATCGGGGTCAGGAGATTGCGGCGGACGTCCACGGCTAGCGCCTTGAGCGGCGAGACATAAAGAGTGTGGAGCCGGTCGGTCGGGCGATCAATGAGGTCGGCCAGGGTCGGCAGGAAGCCCGCCAGCGTCTTGCCCGCCCCGGTCGGCGCGACCAGCAGCGCATGATCACCCCGGCGCGCGGCGGCAAGCATGGCGCGCTGGTGCGAACGCGGTGCCCAGCCGCGGCCGGCGAACCAGTCTTCCAGCACTTGGGGGAGAGCATCCATGGGGTGGATGTAGGGTGGATGATGCCTTGGCGAAAGCAGGCGCGAAGATGGCAATATAAATACGGTAGGGCGAAATATTCTTACCCTTCCCTCTGGCCGTCCCGCCTATCCCTGCGTTACCATCCTGCCATCAAGAGCGGCGCAGCAGATGCCGCATCATGCAGGAGATCAACGATATGTCTGGCCAAACCGAAGCCGATCTGACGGGCGTCGAGTCCAACCGCCGTCGTCCCAAGCCGCCGATCATGGAGATTGATGGGCGCAAGCTGAAGCCCGCGACGCTGATGATGGGGCACGGCTATGACCCGACCCTGTCGGAAGGATCGTTGAAGCCGCCGATCTTCCTGACGTCCACCTTCGCGTTCGAAAGCGCGGCGGCGGGGAAGCGGCATTTCGAGGGCGTGACGGGCATAAGGCCGGGCGGATCGGAGGGCCTTGTCTATTCGCGCTTCAATGGTCCTAATCAGGAAATTGCCGAGGATCGGCTGTCGGTGTGGGAAGAGGCCGAGGATGCGCTGCTCTTTTCCAGCGGCATGTCGGCGATCGCCACCACCCTGCTCGCCATGGTGCAACCGGGCGATGTGATCGTCCATTCCGCGCCGCTCTATGCCGCGACCGAATCACTGATCGGGCGGATATTGGGCAAGTTCGGGGTGCAGTGGCTCGATTTTCCTGCGGGCGCGACCGACGACGAGATTGGCGCGGTGATCGAGAAGGCCAAGGGGCTGGGTCGCGTGGCGCTACTGTATCTCGAAAGCCCGGCCAATCCGACCAATGTGCTGGTCGATATCGAAGCAGTGGTTGCGCGGCGCGACTTGGCCTTTGCGGGCGAGAGCCATGTGCCGCCGATCGCGATCGACAATACATTTTTGGGGCCGTTATGGTTGAAGCCCCTCGCCCATGGCGCGGATCTGGTGATCTACAGCCTGACCAAATATGCAGGCGGACATAGCGACCTGGTCGCAGGCGGGGTGTTGGGGTCCAGCGCGTTGATCACCACGATCCGGTTGATGCGCAACACGATCGGCACGATTTTGGACCCGCATTCGGCCTGGATGCTGATGCGCAGCTTGGAGACGCTGGAATTGCGGATGAGCCGGGCGGGCGAGAATGCGGCCAAGGTGTGCGCCTGGCTGCGCGCGCAGCCGCAGGTGGAGAAGATCGTCTATCTCGGCTTCCCCGAAACCGAGCGGCAGCGGGATATTTACGAGCGGCATTGCACCGGGGCGGGATCGACCTTCTCGCTCTATCTGAACGGTGGCGAGGCGGAGGCGTTCGCTTTTCTCGATGCGCTCAAGATCGCCAAGCTGGCAGTCAGCCTGGGCGGGACCGAGACGCTGGCGAGCCATCCCGCTGCAATGACGCATCTGTCGGTGCCGGCCGCGCGCAAGGCGGCGTTGGGGATCGGCGACAATATGGTGCGCATCTCGATCGGCTGCGAGGATGCCGACGACCTGATCGCGGACTTTGCGCAAGCGTTGCGGGCGATCGGGTAAGGCGATGACGCGACCGGCTCTCTTGGTGGGCCAGGCTTTGCTGGCCCCGGTCGTGCCCCTGCTGGCGCAGGATTATGACGTCATGACGCTGTGGGAACAGCCCGATGCGGCGGCGCTGGCACGTGTGGACGCCGTGATCTGGGCGGGCGAGTTCGTGCTGGAGCGGGCGCTGGTCGACGCGATGCCGCGCCTGTCGCTGATCGCCTGCTTCACCGTGGGCTATGACGGCGTGGACCTGGCGCTGGCGCGGGAGCGCGGCATTGCGGTGACTCATGCGGGCGACGCCAATGCGCAGGATGTCGCCGATCATGCGATCGGCCTGATGATCGCGCATCGGCGCTGGATCGTGGGCGGCGACCGGCATTTGCGCGCGGGCCAATGGACGATGGAGGCCAAGACGCGGACCCGGTCGATGGGTGGGGCGAAGCTGGGCATCGTCGGCATGGGATCGATCGGCGTGGCGGTGGCGGAGCGGGCGCAGGCGATGCGGATGCAGGTTCGTTGGTGGGGGCCGCGCGAGAAGCCCGCCCTCCCCTGGCCGCGCGCCGCCAGCCTGGACGCGCTGGCGCGGGAGAGCGACATAATGCTGGTCGCGGCGCGGGCGGATGAGAGCAATCGGGGTATGATCTCCGCTGTGATCCTGGATGCGCTGGGGCCGGAGGGGTTGCTGGTCAATGTCGCGCGCGGGCAGTTGGTGGATGAAGCGGCGCTGATCGCGGCGCTCACGTCCGGGCGATTGGGCGGCGCGGCAATCGATGTCTATGATCCCGAACCGACCGATCCGGCGCGCTGGACCGATGTGCCCAATGTCGTGCTGACCCCGCATACCGGCGGGGCCACGCATGAGGCAGTGGCGCAAATGGCGCAGATGATGCTGGCCAATCTGGCGGCGCATTTTGCCGGAGCGCCGCTCCCCTCCCCGGTGCGCGGCTGAACCCAGCGACGAGTCGTGCGTTGGGTGCGATACGATGATCAGGGGGATGGGACGGGTGGTGGCGAACGCAAAGACTGGATCGCGATGGGCCATAGGCATTGGTGCCGGATTGGTCGTGCTGCTGGTGCTTGCCGTCCTGCTGCTGGCGGCCTTCCCCTGGGGCCTGTTCAAAGAGCGGATCGAGGAACGGCTGTCGGCGCGGATCGGCAAGCCCGTGACGATCGGCGCGATGACGCGTGAGGATCGCTTTTCTTTTCACCCCATCGTGCGCCTGACCGATATGCGGGTGCCGCAACCGGACTGGGCCAAGGGGGATGGCGATCTCGCCCGGATCGGCGAGGCGCGGGTGGGTTTTTCGGCGTTCGCGCTGCTGACCGGCGGGTCGGTGGTGGAGACGCTGGACCTGCGCCGCGCGCGCCTGAACTTCTATCGCGCGGCCGATGGGCGCGAAAGCTGGCGCGGCGAGCGTAGCGGTGGCGATGACAGCAAGGGCAAGCGCCCCGCGCTGCGCACCCTGACCGTCAGCGACAGCAGCATCGCCTATCGCGACGACAAACGCAGGCGGTCGGTCGACGCGGCGCTGATCGTCGATGGCAAGGGGCTGCGCCTGTCCGGCAAGGGTGACATACGTGGCCATCCTGTGACGGTGACCGCCAATGGTGCGGCGATATTGGGGCATAAGGCGGGTGTGCGCTGGCCATTCCAGGCCGAGATCGCGGGCGATGCGGTGGGCATGACGTTCGACGGCACGATGGATGGGCCGCTCGACATCGGCCATCTGCGCGGCAAGGTGACGGGTCATGCGATCGACCTGCGGGTGCTGGACGCGATCATCGAAGCGGGCCTGCCGGGCACGCAGCCCGTGCGGCTGACGGCACAGGTGGTGCGCGAGCGGCCGGACTGGATCATCGAATCGCTCAAAGGCACGATTGGCCGGTCCGAGATTGCGGGCCATGCCACCGTCCGCAAGCGCGAGGGTCGTACCCGGATCGACGGCACGATCCGCGCGGCGCAACTGGATTTCAACGACCTGTCGTCGGACGAGGGCCGACGCAAGGCCGCAGCCAAGCGCGCGCGGCTGGGCGACCGGCTGATCCCGGATACCGCCATCGACCTGCGCAATATGGCGCGCACCGATGGTCGCCTGGAGATACAGGCGGATCGGCTGTTATGGCCTGGGTCCAGCCCGTTCCGTTCGCTCAAGGGCGTGCTGACGCTGGAGCGCAGTCGGCTGGTGGTCGAACCGTTGCGGATGGACCTGACCCGCGGGGTGCTGGGCGGGCGGTTGACGGTGGATCAGCGCGATGGCGGGCCGCGACTCGACCTGGCGCTTGACCTGCGGTCAGCGCGGCTGCTCGACTTCTTTCCCGAAACGCGGATCGACGGTGGGCTGGTGGGGCGGATAGCGCTCAATGGGCCGGGGCGCACCATCCGCCAATCGGTCGGGCAGTCGTCGGGCACGATCGCGCTGGTCGCACGCGATGGATCGATCCCGGCGCGCACGGCGGCGTTGATGGGGCAGGATGTCGGCAAGGGGCTGACCATCGACAAGGACAAGATGGCGGTCCTGCGCTGCATGGTCGCGCGGTTCGACGTCAAGAACGGGGTGGCCAGAACCAACCCGGTGCTGATCGATACGTCCCGCGCGCAGACCCGCGCCACCGGCACGATCCGCCTGTCGGATGAGGTGCTGGCGCTGACGCTGAGCGGGCAGCCCAAACAGGGCAGTCTGTTGCGGCTGAAAGGAACGGTGCCAATCCGCGGCACGATCAAGGCACCAGACATTCAGGTACCCAAGGAAGCGCGATCGGCCAAGGGCATCATCAAGATGATCGGCGATGCGATCGGTGGCGACAAGGTGCCCCGCGCCAGCGATGCGGATTGCGACGCGCTGGCACGGTCAGCGATGCGTTAGACCGACATATCGGTTCGGTTAGAGCGTTTCTCGACTTCGCTCGAAACGAACGGATGTCTATTTCTAATTCCAGTCGACGCGTGTCCAGCCGCGCGCCGCCGCCAGCTTCGCCAGCGGCTTGTGCGGATTGGAGGCAATGGGGACGTCGGCAAATTCCAGCATCGGTGCGTCAGACACATGGTCGGAATAGGCGCGGATATGGGTCTGGGTGCGATCGATCGCCTGCGCCGCCATCCAGGCCTTGATCATCCGCAGCTTGCCAGTGTCGTAGCAATTCTCGCCCGCAATCTTGGCGCGGACATAGCGCAGATCCTGCGAGAGATGGTCGGTCGCGATCACCGCGTCGAAACCCAGCCGCCGGGCGATCGGTTCGACATAGAGACGGTAGGAGGCGGTGGCGAGGACGAGGCGATAGCCATCGGCGCGGTCGCGCGCGATCTGCGCCACGGCATCGGCGCGCAGGTTCGTCGCCAGCACCTTGTCGGCATAGCTTTCGACATGCGGCATCAACCGCGCGCGTTCCACATGAAATCCGATCATCAGCGCCTGGTTAAGTTCCTTGAGCCGCTGACGCGACAGCAGCTTGAACACATAGGCCAGCATCAGCAGCGCGACGCAGGACAGCAATATCAGCCGCCACGGGGCCATTGCCCGCGCCACATGAATGAGAAAGCCGGTATAGGTGCCGCTGAACGTCACCGTGCGATCCATGTCGTAAATTGCCAACCGGTGCGTCATGCCGTGTCCGAAACTTTTGCCGCTGCCCTTCGTTCGGACTTGCGGATGGGCCGTTTCGGCTTGCCGTGCAACCGATATTGGACCACTAATCCCTCCGCATGAATAAAGCTGCTTCACTGGCCGAAGAACAACGCGACGGCGGCAGCGTGCTGCGGCTTTCCGGTTCGCTGGCAATCGCGTCGCTGCACGACCTGCCCGATCGGCTGGATGCCGTGCAGGGTCCGGTCGGCACGATCGACCTGTCCGACGTCGATCATATGGATACGATCGGCGCGTGGACAGTCCATCGCGCCGCCAAGCGGCTGGGTAGCGACATTAGTGGCGCGCGCCCGGATGCGCAGCGACTGATCGATACGGTCGGTGCGCTGGACGATCCGGTGTCGATTTATCCCGACGATGTTCCGGCGCTGCGCCGGGTCGTCGGTCAGATCGGCGAAGCAGTGCATGCGGCGGCATCGACGCTGTTGGGGCTGCTCGGCTTTTTCGGCGCGACGCTCGTGGCGTCCTGGAGCCTGATCCGTCACCCCAGCCGATTCCGCGTCAATGCGGTCGTGCAGCGGTTCGAGGTCGTCGGCGTCGCGGCGCTGGGCATTATCGGTCTGATGAGCTTCCTGATCGGCATCGTCATCGCCCAGCAAGGATCGGTGCAGTTGCGCCAGTTCGGCATGGAGATGT
Source organism: Sphingobium sp. Ant17 (assembly GCF_000588875.1). Classification (GTDB taxonomy): domain Bacteria; phylum Pseudomonadota; class Alphaproteobacteria; order Sphingomonadales; family Sphingomonadaceae; genus Sphingobium. Next base: position 53,491 of record NZ_JEMV01000027.1, on the reverse strand, counting down.
TGACGATCAACCTGGTCGGCCGCCTGACCTTCCGGGAACTCGGCGTCTTGATGACCGCGATCATGGTCGCGGGTCGCTCCGGGTCGGCCTTTGCCGCGCAATTGGGCACGATGAAGCTGACCGAGGAAATCGACGCGATGCGGACCATCGGCGTGTCGCCGATGGAGGCGCTGGTGTTGCCGCGCACCTTGGCCGTCGTCATCATGATGCCGCTGCTGGGCTTTTACGCGTCGATCATGTCGATCATCGGTGGCGCATTCCTGTGCGCGATTGCGCTCGATATTCCGCCCATCACCTTCTTTCAACGGCTGCGCGAAGTCGTGCCGATCACCGACCTGTGGGTCGGGTTGATCAAGGCACCCGTGTTCGGCCTGATCATCGCCATTTCCGGCTGTTTCCAGGGGATGCAGGTCAAGGGCAATGCGGAGGAAGTGGGGCTGCGCACCACCGCCGCCGTCGTGCAGGCGATCTTCCTGGTCATCGTCATCGATGCTTTCTTCGCGGTGTTCTTCACCTGGGTGGGGTGGAACTGATGAACGAAGAGGAACAGCGTCAGGCCGAAGAAGCGCGGCTCGCCCAGGCGGTCGAGGAGTCCGATATCGCCATTTCGGTGCGCGGCATCCGCAATGCCTTTGGCGATCAGGTCATTCATGACGGCCTCGACCTCGACGTACGCAAGGGCGAGATATTGGGCGTGGTCGGCGGGTCGGGCACCGGCAAGTCCGTCTTGATGCGCGCGATCATCGGGCTGCAAACGCCCGATGCAGGTGAGATCCACGTCTTTGGCGAATCGATGGTCGGGCGGCTGGATGACGATGCGCTGGCGATCCGCAAGCGCTGGGGCGTGTTGTTCCAGGGTGGCGCGCTGTTTTCCACGCTGACCGTCGCGGAAAATATCGAAGTGCCGATCCGCGAATATTATCCCAATATTGGGCCGCAATTGCGCGACGAGATCGCCGCCTACAAGATCCGCATGACCGGCCTGCCCGCCGAGGCGGGGCCGAAATATCCATCGGAACTGTCGGGCGGCATGAAGAAGCGCGCAGGCCTCGCCCGCGCCCTGGCGCTGGACCCGGACCTGCTGTTCCTCGACGAGCCAACGGCGGGCCTGGACCCGATCGGCGCGGCAGCGTTCGACGAGCAGACGCGCAAATTGCAGGAGACTTTGGGTCTTACCGTCTTCCTCATCACCCATGATCTCGATACGCTCTATTCGATCTGTGATCGGGTGGCGGTGCTGGCGGACAAGAAGGTGATCGCGGTGGGCACGATCGATGAACTGCTGGCACTCGACCATCCGTGGATTCAGGAATATTTCAATGGGCCGCGTGGCCGCGCCGCGACGGCGGCGGTATCGCGGGAAAAGAACAAGGCGGCACAGACCCCGCCCGACGGAAGGCAATAGGATATGGAAACCCGCTCCAACCATGTGCTGGTGGGCACGGTCACGCTGCTGCTGCTGGCGGCGGTGATCATTGCTGCCTTCTGGTTCTCCCGCATTTCCGACGGGCAGAACAAGCAATATGACATCTTCTTCAAACAGTCGGTCAGCGGCTTGGCCAAAGGATCGAGCGTCAACTATGCGGGCGTTCCCTCCGGTCAGGTGGAATCGATCGACCTGTGGAAGCGCGACCCAGGCTTCGTGCGGGTGCGCATCACGGTGAAGGACGGAACACCGGTGCTGCAGGGCACGACCGCCAGCATTGCAGGTGTCGGCTTTACCGGGGTGAGCGAAGTGGTGCTGGACGGCGCAGTCAAGGGCGCGCCGCCGATCATCTGTCCGGCGGAAAATCCTCAGGCCGTATGTCCCGATGGCGTACCCGTCATCCCGACCAAGCCGGGGGCACTGGGCGAATTGCTCAACAGCGCGCCGCAATTGCTGGAGCGCTTATCGACGCTGACCGAGCGGCTGACCGAAGTGCTGAGCGACAAGAATCAACAGTCGATCGCCGGCATATTGGCCAATGTCGAGCGGGTGTCGGGCGCTTTGGCCGACCGTAGCCCCGAGATCGCCGCGACCCTGGCCGAGGCGCGTATCGCGGTGCAGCGCACCGGCGTTGCCGTCGAGCAGATCGGCAAGCTGGCGGCGACAACCGATGCGATGCTGAACGAAGAAGGCAGGCCGCTGATGGCCGACTTGCGCAAGAGCGTGCAATCGGCAACGCGCAGCATCGATACGCTGGACAAGACCATCGGCGCGGCGCAGCCGGGCGTGGAAGCGTTCAGCACCCAGACCATGCCGGAAGTGAACCAGTTGGTCCGCGACCTGCGTGAAATGTCGCGCGCATTCCGCGGCGTTGCCGAGAAATTGGACCAGCAGGGCGCGGGTTCGCTGGTCGGATCGCCCAAGCTGCCGGACTATAAGCCATGATGAGAGAGATGCGGACCATGTTCCATGCGAAACCCACCGGTGCCCTGGCGGCGCTGACCGCTGCCGTCCTGCTGTCAGGCTGCGTATCCATCGGCGGCAAGGTGCCCGAGCGGCTGCTGACTTTGGATGCGGTGCAGAAGGTGCCGGTTGGCACGGCACAGCGCGCAGGCGCAGGGCGGACGTTGATCGTGTCCGATCCCGACGCGCCCAAGATGTTGGATACGATACGTGTCCCGGTGCAGACCAGCCCGACGTCCGTCGCCTATGTGACGGACGTGCAATGGGCCGACACGCCGCGCCATCTGTTCCGACGTCTGCTGGCCGAGACGATTTCAGCGACCACCGACCGGGTCGTGCTCGATTCGGGGCAGTTTTCGGGCGATGGTGGCCAACGATTGACCGGTGAGTTGATCGCTTTTGGTCTCGACGCGCCGGGCAATATGGCAGTGGTCACCTATGATGCCGTGCTGACCACGCCCAATGGCGTTGCGCTGGCCCGGCAACGGTTTACCGCCAGCCAGCCGGTGGGCGGGAAGATCACGTCGATGACGGTCGGAACGCCGCTTAACATGGCAGCGAACAAAGTGGCTGGCGACGTCGCGGCCTGGGTCGCGGCGATGAAGGACTGATGACCGCCCCGTTCGCAGCGCGCGAATGGGGGGCATACTACCTATTCCAGACTTTTACCGGCCTGCTCGGTCACGTCCTTGGACAGGCCGGGTTGCGCCAATATGCGTTCGAGCTCGCCCCGCATCAGCGTAGCGCGCGTTTCGTCGAAGCGCTTCCAGCGGCCGAGCGGCGGCACCAGGCGCGCCGCCGTTTGCGGATTAAGCCGGTCGAGCGCGATGATGCAGTCCGCCACCAGCCTGTAGCCCTTGCCCGAAACATGGTGGAACGCCCATTGGTTGCCCGTGAAGGCGCCGTAGAGGGCGCGCACCCGATTGGGATTGGCCAGCGTAAAGTCCTTGTGCCGCCCCAGTTCCTCGACCAGATCGACCGTATCGGGATGGACGGCGAAGGCCTGGGTCTGGAACCATTTGTCGAGCGTCAGCGCGTCGGCCCCATAGCGGTTATAGAAGATGTCGAGCGCGGCGACCCGTTCGGCACTCTCACCGCTGGCGAGGATGGCAAGGGCCGCTTGCCGCTCGGTCATATTATGGGCCTCGTCGAACTGGACGAAGGCCATTGCGGGGCCGTCCATCGTGCCTGAGGCGACCAGATAGCCGAGCGCGCTGTTCCGCAGCTTGCGCGCCCCCTTGGCGGCAGCGGAGATGGAAAATTCGGTAGCCTTGGTGCGGGCATGGATCGCGCGCCAGTCCACCTCCAATTCCGCGCCGATCCGCTGTTGCAGCGATTCGCGGGCGGCGTGGATCGCGTCGGGATCGACCTGTGCCATCTGGTCACCGAGATAGGCTTCGCTGGGCAGGCGGATGGCTTCCGCGACAAAGGCGGGATCGAGCAGTGGGTCAGAGATGACCTGGCGGATTGCCGCGATCACGGCGTCGTCATCCATTACCTGCCCGGCGATGCGGCCGACCAGGATATTGACCATCAACTGCTGCATCGCCTCATAGCGGGCGAACGGATCATCATCATGCGCCGACAGGAAGGCGAGGTCGTCCTGGCTGCGGTTGGTATCGACGATCACCGGGGCGGAGAAACCGCGATTGATCGACAGGATCGGCGCAGTAGCGAAGTCGGGGAAGGTGAAGCTCTGCTGCGGCTCGGTGAGCATCAGCAGTTCATCGCCATGATGCGCGCCGGTCGTCGGATCGAACAAGGCGACACGCAGCGGGATCGCCATTGGGGCCTTGTCCGGCTGACCCGGCGTGGGGGCAAGCGACTGTTGCAAATGCAAGTTCACCATCCGGGTCACCGGATCATGATCGAGCGTGGCGCGGACGTGTGGGGTTCCGGCCTGTTCATACCAGCGACGGAACTGGGTTAAGTCGATCTCGCCCCCCTCCTCCATCGCCAACACGAAATCCTCGCAGGTGGCGGCTTGGCCATCATGGCGATCGAAATAGAGATCGGTGCCCGCGCGGAAACGTTCCGGGCCCAGCATCAGCGCGATCATGCGGATCAGCTCCGCGCCCTTATTATAGATGGTCGCGGTGTAGAAGTTACTGATTTCCATATAGGATTCCGGGCGTACCGGATGGGCAAGCGGGCCTGAATCCTCCTGAAACTGGGCAGCGCGCAGGATGCGCACATCCTCGATCCGCTTGACCGCGTGGCTACCCATATCGGCCGAGAAATTCTGGTCGCGAAAGACGGTGAAGCCTTCCTTCAGGCTCAGTTGGAACCAGTCGCGGCAGGTGACGCGATTGCCCGACCAGTTGTGGAAATATTCATGCGCCACAACGCCTTCGACGCCATCATAGTCGATGTCGGTCGCGGTTTCCGGGTCGGCCAAAATATAGCGGGAATTGAAGATGTTGAGGCCTTTATTCTCCATCGCGCCGAAGTTGAAATCGGCCACGGCGACGATGTTGAAAACATCGAGATCATATTCGCGGCCATAGACGCGCTCGTCCCAGGCCATGGAATTTTTGAGCGCCTGCATGGCGTGGCCGGTGCGGGGCAGGTCTACCTCGCGCACCCAGATACCCAATTGCACGTTACGGCCGTTCATCGTCACGAAGCTGTCGACATTGCAGGCGAGGTCGGCGGCCACCAGCGCGAACAGATAGCAAGGCTTGGGGAAGGGATCGACCCAGCGTGTCCAATGCTGTCCGGCGTCGCCCTCCCCTTGCGCGACCGGGTCACCGTTGGAGAGCAATATGGGGAAGCGCGCCTTGTCGGCGCGCAACGTCACATCATAGCGCGACAAGATGTCCGGTCGGTCGGGGAAGAAGGTGATGCGGCGAAACCCCTCCGCCTCGCACTGGGTGCAAAGCAGGCCACCGCTGGCGTAAAGGCCCATTAGCTTGCTGTTGGCATCCGGGGCCAGTTCGACCAGCGTTTCGACGCTATGTGTTGAACCGGACAGCGACACGGACAAAGATCCAGCTTCGATATGCCATTGGTCGGTCGTGGCGGTTTCGCCATCAATGCGGACCTCCAACGGGATGAGGCCATCGCCGTCGAGCCGCAAAGGCCGATCATGATCGCCGTTGCGCGTGACTATCAGGGTCGCGCGGACCCGGGTGCGGGCAGGATCAAGGTCGAAATCGAACGCGATGTCGGGCACAAGCCAGTCGGGCGGGCGATAATCCGAGCGACGAATGATGGAGGGAGAAACGGGGGAAGCGTGCATGTCGGCCATTCCCCCAAGTTAGGGAGACGGCCGGGAAAAGACCAGCGGCGTCACCCGCTTTTTCGCACTGTGTCCGCTTAAATCCGCTCGCCTGACAGGCGCTGACACAGCATGTCCAACTGATCGAGGGTCGAATAGCGCAGGGTCAGCGTTCCGCCGCCATTGCCTTCGTGCCGGATATCGACCTTCAGCCCCAATATGTCGGCCAGATGCTGTTCCAGCGAGGCAATGTCCGCGTCCGGCTCCGGGGCCGCGCCGTTGCGGCGTGCCGCAGGCATGTCCTCGCCAGTCTTCATGCGGCGGACCAATTGTTCGGTGTCGCGGACCGACAGACCCTTTTGTTCGACCTGCCGCGCCAATGTTTCGCAATCGGGCACGCCGATCAGGGCGCGGGCATGGCCCATGCTGATTTTCTGCTCCATCACCTGCTGCTGCACCGACGGAGGCAGATCGAGCAGGCGCATGAGGTTGGCGATATGGCTGCGCGATTTGCCGACGATGCGGCCCAGGGCGTCCTGCGTATGCTGGAAGTCGCCGATCAGTTTGCGATAGGCTTCGGCCTCTTCGATCGGGTTGAGATCCTCGCGCTGGATATTTTCGATCAGGGCGATTTCGAGCGTTTCCTGCTCATCGAAATCGCGGACGATGGCGGGGATGCGGTGGAGCTGCGCCCTTTGCGCCGCGCGCCAGCGGCGTTCGCCCGCAACGATCTGAAAGCCGCCGCCATGTGGGCGGACGATGATCGGCTGGATCACGCCGCGCTTGGCGATGCTGTCGGCCAGCTCCTGCAACGCGCCTTCGTCGAAATGGCGACGCGGCTGTTCGGGGTGCGGCTGGATCAGCGATACTTCGATATTCTGCACGGCCTTGCTGGATGGCGAGGCAGCAGGCGCAACCGGTTCTTCGCGCGCGACGTCGCCAAGCAGCGCGGACAGGCCGCGTCCCAGGCCGTGCGGCCGCTTCACAATCTTGGGCTTATCAGTCGTTTCGTCGCTCAAGCGGCAACCTCCTGTCGGGGCAGACGCGCGATCAGTTCACGCGCGAGCCGCATATAGGCTTCCGATCCTGAACAGCGGAAGTCGTAGATCAAGGCCGGGACGCCATGGCTGGGCGCTTCGGACAGGCGCACATTGCGCGGGATGACGGTGGTGAAGACCAGATCGCCGAGGCAGGCGCGCACATCATCGGCTACCTGATCGGTCAATCGGTTGCGCCGGTCATACATGGTGAGCGCGACGCCCATGATCGACAGGCCTGGATTGAAACGGCCGCGAATGCGCTCGACCGTCTGGAGCAGTTGCGACAGGCCTTCGAGTGCGAAAAACTCGCATTGCAGTGGCACCAGCAAGGATTGGGCCGCGACCATCGCATTGATGGTGAGCAGGCCGAGCGAGGGTGGGCAATCGATCAGGCAAATGTCCCAACGCCCCATCGGGGCTTCGGCCAGCACCCGTTCGAGCCGGTGGGTGCGCTGCTCATATTCGATCAGCTCGATTTCGCAGCCCGACAGATCCTGCGTCGCGGGAACGAGGTCTAGCTTGGGCACGCGGGTCGTGACGATTGCGTCCTCCAGCGCGCAATTGCCGACGAGCAGATCATAGCTCGATCGTGTGCGTTCGGATTGACCGACGCCAAGGCCGGTGGAGGCATTGCCCTGCGGATCGAGATCGAGCAGCAGCACGCGCAGACCGGTAGCGGCAAGACCGGTGGCGAGGTTGATCGCCGTTGTGGTCTTGCCCACGCCGCCCTTCTGATTGGCGATGGCGATACAGATCATGCGCGACCTTTCCTTCTGGCGACGGGTTTGACGGCGCATGCGACAATGATGGCGCTATCGGCATCCGTTACGCTGGGTTCCACGTGAAACACACCCTGCCATGATGGGCGCGTCGCCTCCAGTTCATTTTGCGCATTTCGCCCCTTAGGCAGCACCCATATCGTATTTTTGTCGGAGAGATGCGCGGCGGATTCAAGCAGGCGCGGGAGCGGCGCATAGGCGCGCGCGCTAATCACTGCGGCGGCGCGTTGCGGCACCATCTCCACCCGGCCACCGAAGACCGTGGCATTCGACAGGCCCAGTGTGGCGATGGCTTCGTTGAGAAAGTCGATGCGCTTGCGCCGGGATTCGACCATCAACATGGGTCGGTCGGACAGGCAAGCGACAACAATACCGGGTAGGCCAGCGCCCGATCCGAGGTCGATCCATGCACCCTCCCCTGCCGATTGGGCGTGGTTGAGGAGTTGCGCAGAGTCGATGATATGGCGCGCCCAGACATGCGGGCGGGTCGATTCGGCGATGAGATTCTGTTCACCCATCGCCTCCAACAATATGGCGACGAAGCGTTCCAGACGCGCCATTGTTTCACGTGAAACGTCGAATTGGGTCGTCAGCCAGGCGCGGGCTTCCTCCTCAGTCATGCTGCGACCTTGCGGACATGGACAAGGATGGCAGCGAGGGCCGCAGGGGTAACGCCTCGAATGCGGCCTGCTGCGGCGAGCGTATCGGGACGCGCCGCGTCGAGCCGTTCGATCATCTCGGTGGACAGGCCGCCGATACTGGCAAAGTCGAAATCGGCGGGGATGAAGACTCGCTCGTTGCGACGCAGGTCGGCTATCTCCGCATCCAGGCGGTGGAGATAGGGCGCGTAATGCGCATCCTCCAATATCTCTGCGCGCAAGTCGGCGGGGGCGGCAGCCAAGCGCGGGGCGAGCGACAAGATCAAGGCACGATCGACTTCGGGGAAGCGCGCCCATTCGAACAGGCTGCGGCGAACGCCATCCTGCCGCACCGATGCACCCGCCCGGGCCATGGTGGTGGCACCGATGGGCTGGGTGAGTTCTGCCTCTATGTCGGCGCGCAGGGCGTCCCGCTCCGCCAACCGCGTGCGGCGGACGGCGCCGATCACGCCATGCCCTATGCCGATCGCGCCAAGGCGCGTCTCGGCGTTATCGGCGCGCAAACGCAAACGATATTCAGCGCGCGCAGTCAGCATGCGATAGGGTTCCGTCACACCTTGCAAGGTGAGGTCATCGATCATCACGCCGATATAGCTGCTAGCCCGATCAAGGATCATGGTCGCCTCGCCGCGCGCGCGAGCGGCGGCGTTCACGCCAGCGATCAGCCTTGAGCAGCCGCTTCTTCGTAGCCGGTGGTGCCGTTAATCTGCCCGGCGCAGAAGAGGCCGAGGATAGCACGCACCTCCAACGTCGCGTCGAGCGCGCGCGGATCGATATGGTCATATTCGACTGCATAGCCAGGGACGACGATATCGGCCTGCTCCAGCCCCGCCATCGATCGCAGCATCGCAACCTGCACGTCGGTCGGCAGCGAAGTGCTGATACCGTTGGGGTAGACGAGTGGATCGTCCAGCCCTTCGGGTTCCAGGAAAATCTGATGCCCATCGCGATCGCCGAAGCGCTGAATTTTGTCCTCAATCGAGGGGCAGTAGCGCGGCCCGCGTCCTTCGATCGCGCCGCTGAACAAGGGCGATCGGCCAAGGCCGTCGCGGATGATTTGATGGGTGCGCGCATTGGTGCGGGTGATGGCGCAGGCGAGTTGGGGTAGCGGGCGACCGGTGGACAGGGGCGACATGGTCCAGCCGTCGCTGTCCGATGGCTGCGCTTCCAGCATGGCCCAATCGATCGTGCGGCCGTCGATGCGCGGCGGCGTGCCGGTCTTAAGCCGACCAATGGGGAGAGCAAGATCGCGTAACTGGACGCCCAGGCTGGTCGCGGCCCGCTCGCCGACGCGACCGCCGCTTCGCGTTCGTCGCCCCGAAACAGCTTGCCGCCCAAGAAGGTGCCGGTCGCCAGCACCACCGACGTAGCCTCCAGCATGCGCCCATCGGCGAGGGACAGGCCAGCGATTGATCCATCCCGCACCACCAGCACAGCCGCCTCGCCTTCAACGATGGATAGCCCATCCTGCGCATCGAGCATCTGATGGATGGCGGCGCGATAGCGTTTGCGATCCGCCTGGATGCGCGGCCCCTGGACGGCTGCGCCCTTGCTGCTGTTGAGCATGCGATAGTGGATCGCGGCCTGGTCTGCGGCGCGGCCGATCAGGCCATCGAGCGCATCAACTTCGCGCACGAGATGGCCCTTGCCCAACCCGCCGATCGCCGGGTTGCAGGACATAGCCCCAACGGTGGCACGGTCGAAAGTGAGCAGCGCCACCCGCGCGCCTTTGCGCGCAGCGGCGGCGGCCGCTTCGCACCCGGCATGGCCGCCGCCGACCACAATCACATCATAGCGAGTTTGCATGGGAGGCCTGTAGCAGATGGAGGCCGTTGCGGTCAAAAGCGTTCCACGTGGAACATCGCGCTATTTTCCGATGCAGAAACCCGAAAAGAGGCGGTCGAGCATATCTTCGGTCCCGGCCTGTCCGGTAAGCGCATCGATCGCGCGGCGCGCTTGGCGCAGCTCTTCGGCGATGACGAGCAAGTCATTGCTTTGCCGTGCAGCTTCGACATGGGCGAGCAATTCACCGACCCGCGCGCGTTGGCGGGCGTGGAGGGCATAGTCTCCCTCGCCCGGCAAGAGTTGCGCAGCGCGATCGAGCAAGGTGGTGACGAGGGTGTCCATCCCCTCCCCCGTCCGCGCGGACAATTGCAGACCCGGTCGGGTCGCATCGCGATCGCACTGGGCGGCGATCAACAGCGCATCGGCGCGCGGCAGGTCGGCCGCATCGCCCAGCCACAGGATAATGTCCGCCGCATCGAGCGCCGCACGCGCGCGGTCCATGCCGATCGCCTCGATCGCGTCGCCAGTCCCTTCGTGCAGCCCGGCGGTGTCGGTGAAGAGGAAGGCGGTGCCGCCGATGGCAGCCGGCACTTCGATCCGGTCGCGCGTCGTTCCGGCAATGTCTGAGACGATCGCGGCCTCGCGCCCCACCAGCGCATTGAGCAGGGTCGACTTGCCCGCATTGGGGGGCCCCGCCAGCACGACGCGAATGCCGTCGCGCAATCGCTCGGCCGAGGGCGCGGCCAATGCGGTGACGATATCTTCCCCGAGCGCCGCGATGCCAGCACCAATCCGCTGCTCGATCGCGGCATCGGGCACATCATCCTCGTCGGAGAAATCAAGCGCGGCCTCGGCCATGGCCGACAGGTCGAGCAGGTCGCGCCGCCAGCCTTCGACCCGGCGGGAAAAATGTCCTTCCGCCATCATCAGCGCAGCGCGGCGTTGTTGCTGGGTCTCAGCGGCGAGCAGGTCCGACAGGCCTTCGACCGCGTTGAGGTCCATCCGACCGTTGAGGAAGGCGCGGCGGGTGAACTCGCCCGCTTCCGCCCGGCGAAGGCCTGGCATCATGGCCAGCGCCGCCTCGACAGCCGCGACGACGGCGCGTCCGCCATGGCAATGGAGTTCGACCAGATCTTCGCCGGTCACGGTGCCGGGACCGGGAAGCCAGAGGATAAGCGCGCGATCCAGCGGCGCGCCATCCTGCGGATCGGTGAGCAGCGCAAGGCTGGCCTGACGCGGCGGCGGCACACGATGGGCCAAACGCTCCAGTGCGCCGCGCGCCTGTGGTCCGCTGACACGCACCACCGCGATCCCTGCGGGCGGCGCGCCGCTGGACAGGGCGAAAATCGTGTCATTCATCAGTGCGCGCAAAACCCTATTTCTTGTCGCCCGCCCCGCCCATGCCGGACAGGCCGATGTTCATCATCTGTTGGAACAGGCGCACGCCGGCATCGCCCATGGGCGAGAAGCTCTTGAACAGGGTTTCCATTTGCTCGACGCTGCCGACCCCTTCGAAACTGTCGAGCACGGTGCGGATATATTTATCGTGAATGGGCGTGACATCGGGCAGGCCGAGAAAGGCGCGCGCCTCGGCCGGGCTGCAATCCACATCGACGGTTACCTTCATAATCCTTGCCCTTCTGGTTCTTCTATCATCTGTTCCCTGTCATGCCGCAAACAGGCGCATGGTGGCAAATTTTTTTGCGTGGGTCCATGGTTGCGCGCCCACCCCGATGCGCCAATATGCGGTGCGGCCCCAACGGCCGACAGCGGAAAGGAATGCGACATGACAGGCTTTATCCCGATCCAGACGCTGGAGGGCGATGCGCAGTTCGACGCCTATGTGGCGCGACCCGAAGGCGACGAAGCCAAGGCGGCGATCATCGTCATCCAGGAAATTTTCGGCGTGAATGAAGGCATCCGCCGCAAATGCGATAATTGGGCCAAGGCGGGCTATGTCGCCTATGCGCCCGACCTGTTCTGGCGCGAAAAGCCGCATGTCGAACTGGACGCCGATGTGCCGGAGGAGTTTCAGGCAGCGCTCGGCCATATGCAGAAGCTCAATCAGGATCAGGCGATCCGCGACATCGAAGCGACGATCAAGGTCGCGCGTGCCGCCGTCGATGGCGGTAAGGTCGGCCTGGTCGGCTATTGCCTGGGCGGGCGGCTGGCCTTCATGGCGGCGTGCCGCACTGATGGCGATGCGTTCGTGGCCTATTATGGCGTCGGAATCGACGGTTTGCTGGGCGAACAACAAGCGATCGGCAAGCCGGTGATGCTGCACATTCCGACCGCCGATCATTTCGTCCTGCCCGATGCGCAGAAGGCGATGCATGACGGGCTGGAGTCGAACCGCCATGTCACGCTGCATGACTATGACGGGCTGGACCATGGCTTTGCTGCCGAGATGGGCGACCGTCGCCATGAGGACGCCGCGCAATTGGCCGACCAGCGCACCGCCGATTTCTTCGCCGAGTATCTCGCCTGATGGTGGACGCCTGGCGGATGCTGGCCCGCAGCCATGGCGGGCCGGAGGTGATAGCGCGGGAGGATTTCGATCCGGGATTGCCGGGTGACGGCGAGCTACTGATCGCGCAGGAGGCGATCGGGCTGAACTTCATCGACACCTATTATCGCACTGGCCTCTACCCTGCCCCCCTCCCCACCCGTTGGGGTCGGAGGGCGCAGGGCATGTCGTCGCGGTCGGGCCGGGTGTGTCGGGCTTTGTCGTCGGCGACAAGGTCGGCTGCGCGCATGGCCTGGGCGCCTACGCCACACACCGCATCATTGCAGCCGATCGCGCGGTGAAAATTCCCAACGACGTGTCGAGCGCGGATGCTGCGGCGATGATGCTCAAGGGCATGACCGCCTGTTATCTCGCCCAAGATACGATCGCTCTCGAAGCAGGCCAGGTCGCGCTCGTCCATGCGGCAGCGGGCGGGGTCGGATCGGTTCTCGTCCCCTGGCTACGTGACAGGGGCGTGGTGGTCATCGCCCATTGCGGATCGGCGGCGAAGGCTGCGCTGGTCGATGCGGACCATAGCCTGCATGGCCCGTTCGCCGATCTGGCGGCCACTGTTCGCGACCTGACCGACGGCAAGGGCGTCGATGTCGTCTATGACGGCGTCGGCAAGGACAGTTGGGCCGCGTCGCTCGCCTGTCTGAAGCGGCGCGGGCTGATGGTGAGCTATGGCAATGCATCGGGCGCGGTGCCGCCAGTCAGCCTGCTGGACCTGACCAAGGGCGGTTCACTCTATGTCACACGTCCGACGCTGTTCGACTATGTGGCGACGGCGGAGGCGCTGGCCCAAACCGCTGACCGCCTGTTCGACCGGATGCAGCGTGGCGTGGTGCGCGCGGTGATCGGGCAGCGCTTTGCCTTGGCGGATGCCGCGCAGGCGCACCGGGTACTGGAGGCACGGCAGACGACCGGGGCGACGATCCTGCTACCCTGATCGGGGAAGCCGCGGACATAAAAAGGGGGGGCGAAACCGGAATGGTTTCGCCCCCCTTTTTGATTTCGGATCAGCTATTTAGCGAAAAAGCTGCAGCAGACCGACTTCCTGATCGGTGATGCCGGTATAGATCATCGTGCTGGCCACATAGAGGATGACCAGCAGGCCGACCCAGGCGATCCAGCGGTAACGCTCGATATATTTGGCGATGATGTTGGCAGCGATGCCCATCAGGCCGACGGCGATCACCAGCCCGACCATCAGGATGCCCGGATGATCCCGCGCCGCGCCAGCGACGGCCAGCACATTGTCGAGGCTCATCGACACGTCGGCCACGGCGACCGCCCAAGCGGCGGCAGCGAAGCTCTTGGCGGGCTTCATACCCGAATGTTCGTCGCCTTCGATTTCGGGCGACCCGGCGCTTTCACCACCATGACCGATTTCGCGATACATTTTCCAGGCGACCCAGAATAGCAGGACGCCGCCCGCAAAGACCAGGCCGATCAGTTGCAGCAGCTGCGTCACCACCAGCGCAAAGCCGATGCGCAGCACGAGCGCGGCGATGATCCCGATCAGGATCACCTTCTTGCGCTGATCGGCGGGCAGGCCCGCCGCCAGTGCGCCAATGACGATCGCGTTGTCGCCCGCCAGCACGATGTCGATCAGGATCACCTGACCAAAAGCCAGCCAGGCCGATCCACTGCCGGAAAACAGCCCGGCAAAATCCGTGACGATATGGCCCCAAATGTCGGTCATGCCCGCTTACTCCCCTTCACGCCGTCACTGGTTCATCGAGTCGAAGAAGTTCTCGTTGGTCTTGGAATCCTTCATCTTGTCGAGCAGGAATTCCATCGCGTCGATCGTGCCCATCTGCATCAGGATGCGGCGCAGCACCCACATCTTGCTGAGTGTGCCCTTGTCGACCAGCAATTCTTCCTTGCGGGTGCCGGACTTGCCCACATCCAGCGCCGGGAAGATACGCTTGTCGGCGACCTTGCGGTCCAGCACGATTTCCGAGTTGCCGGTACCCTTGAATTCTTCGAAAATGACTTCGTCCATGCGGCTGCCGGTGTCGATCAGCGCGGTCGCGATGATGGAGAGCGAACCGCCTTCCTCGATATTGCGCGCGGCGCCGAAGAAGCGCTTGGGACGCTGGAGCGCGTTGGCGTCGACACCGCCGGTCAACACCTTGCCCGACGAGGGCACGACGGTGTTGTAGGCGCGGCCGAGGCGGGTGATGGAGTCGAGCAGGATGACGACATCCTTCTTATGCTCGACCAGGCGCTTGGCCTTTTCGATCACCATTTCGGCGACCTGGACGTGGCGGGTGGCAGGCTCGTCAAAGGTGGAGGACACGACCTCGCCCTTCACGCTGCGCTGCATGTCGGTGACTTCTTCCGGGCGCTCGTCGATCAACAGGACGATCAGGAACACTTCGGGATGATTGTCGGTGATGGCCTTGGCGATGTTCTGCAGCATCACCGTCTTGCCGACGCGCGGCGGCGCGACGATCAGCGTGCGCTGGCCCTTGCCCTGCGGCGAGACGATGTCGATAACGCGCGCCGACTTGTCTTTCTGGGTCGGGTCGCCCGGATCGAGCGTCAGCTCGATTCGGGATAGAGCGGCGTCAGATTGTCGAAATTGACGCGATGACGGACCACATCGGGATCGTCGAAATTGACGGTGTTGAGCTTCACCAGCGCGAAATAGCGCTCGCCATCCTTGGGCGCGCGGATTTCGCCGTCCACCGTGTCCCCGGTACGCAGGCCGAAGCGGCGGACCTGATTGGGCGAAACATAGATATCGTCGGGACCGGCCAGGAAGTTGGCTTCCGGGCTGCGCAGGAAGCCGAAGCCATCGGGCAGCACTTCGATCGTGCCTTCGCCCATGATCTGCTCGCCATTTTCCGCCTCGGCCTTGAGGATCGCGAACATCAGATCCTGCTTGCGCAGGGTCGACGCGCCCTCGACGCCCAGCTCCTCGGCAAGCTGCACGAGGTCGGCGGGCGCTGTTTTCTTAAGGTCCTTGAGATGCATTGCGAGTCGGTCCGATGAAGAGAGGGAGACAGGCGCCGGAAACGGCGAGAAACAGGCGAGCAGGACGCTGCCAGACGCTTGCCGCGAACAGGCAAGGTCGATCATGCGCGCATTTAGCGAGGCGCGGCCCGCCAAGTCAAGGCGGGAGTGCGCCGAACAGGTACGGAAAGCGCGGCGCGGCGGCGATTCGAGGCCAGGGGGTGGCGCTGGCGCGATGCCCCGGATTCATGCTATGAGCGAGGTCATAAGATAAGCGGAAAGGATGCGGACATGAGACGGCACCGCGCAGGGCTGCGCGCCGTGCGCCTCGCGGGATTGGCGATCGGGCTGGCGACGGCCTGGATCCCGCTGGCCGCGCAGGATGCTCCTGCGCTCGATCCCGACATTCCGCCCGCCGTCGTCCGCACCGGCCCGTCGCTCGATGCGCGGGTAACGATCCCCATCCATATCGACGGCAAGGGGCCGTGGAACTTCATCATCGATACCGGGTCGCAGCGCACCGTGATCGCGCGCGACCTGGCGGAACGGCTGGCCCTCCCCGCGCGCACCAACGTCACCATCATCAGCATGACCGGCAGGTCGGAAGCGACCACCGTGGCCGTGCCGCGACTGGGCTTTGCCGGCGGCACGATCGATGATATCGAAGCCCCGGTGCTGGAGGGCGACCATCTGGGCGCACCGGGCCTATTGGGGCTGGACAGCCTGCACGCCAAGCGGGTGACGCTGGATTTCCGCAGCGGACAGATGGCCATCGCCAGCAGCAGCGCGCGCCGCAGCACCAAGGTCGATCCCGATACGATCGTGGTGGAGGCCCGGCGCAAGCGCGGTCAGTTGATCCTGCTCGATTCCAACGTCAACGGCATGCGCGTCGCCATCATGCTCGACACCGGCACCAATTTCAGCATCGGCAATATGGCGCTACGCAACAAGCTGATCGCTAAGAAGCGCGCACCGGATCTGCTGACAGCGACATTGACGAGCGTGACCGGCGGGACGCTGACCGGCGAAGTCGGACGGATCAAGTCGGTGCGGATGGGCCGGGTCAACCTGATCGACGTGCCGGTCCTGTTCGTCGATGCCAGCCCCTTTGCGGAACTGGGGATGGCGGACAAGCCCGCGTTGCTGCTCGGCATCAGCGCGCTGCGCCTGTTCGACAGGGTCGCGATCGACTTCGGCCGGGGCAAGGTGGACTTCCTGCTGCCCGATGCGAGCGCGCTCAACAAGACGCAGTTGGCGGCGAACGACGTGCGCCCTTAGGCACCGGCCTTAGGGATAAGGGTTGGGACGCGGCGGTGGCTGGCGCTGGCGGTCGCGACCCAGCACATTGTCGATCCATTGCTGGTCGAGTTGCTGAGGCTGCGGCCGGTCCTCCGGGTCGACTTCCATCTGTTGGTCGTCGCTTTCCCCTTCCGTCGCCTCGGAACGCGCCCGGTCGACCGGGAAGCCATTTTCATCGACCATCATGCCACCCTCGGCCTCGCCATCGGGGCTGCCATAATAGGCCTCCTCGTCCGGCTCCAGCTGCCATTCGGGCAAGGTCAGTTCGGTTTCGAATTCTTCCACCGGGCGTTTGGCGACGGCGACTTTCATATAATCGGCAAAGGCGCGGGCAGGCGCGCGACCACCCTGCAGCACACCCACCGCGCGCGCGTCGTCACGGCCCATCCACACGCCGGTCGTGATGCCGCTGGAAAAGCCCAGGAACCAGCCATCCTTGTTGCTGCTGGTCGTGCCGGTCTTGCCCGCCACGGGGCGACCGATCTGGGCCGCCTTGCCCGTGCCGGTGGACACGGCGGTCTGCATCAGGTCGGTCATGCCCGCCGCGACCCAGGGAGCGACCAATACGCGGCTGGTATCATCCTCATGCTCGTAGAGCAGGCGACCGTCGGCCGTCGTCACCTTGGTAATGCCATAGGGGGTAACGGCGATGCCCTTGCGCGCGATCGAAGCGAAGGCCCGGGTCATGTCGATCAGGCGGACGTCCGACGTGCCCAGCACCATCGAGGGATGGGTGTTGATCGGCGTCGTCACGCCAAAGCGGCGGGCCATGTCGGCGACGGTCGGGAAGCCGACCTCGACGCCCAGCTTTGCCGCGACCGTGTTGATCGAATAGGCGAAGGCGGTGCGGATATCGATGTCGCCCGAAAAACGCCCGGAGCTGTTGCGCGGCTTCCACCCGTTGATATCGACCGGCTCGTCCGTGACGCCGGTGTCGGGGGTATAGCCCGCCTCCAGAGCGGCCATATAGACGAAGATCTTCCACGCCGACCCCGGCTGCCGCGTCGCCGTGGTCGCGCGATTATAATTGGACGTCACATAATCGAGGCCGCCGACCAGCGCGCGCACCGCGCCGTCACGGTCCAGGCTGACCAGCGCGCCCTGCGTACCCGAAGGCACATTGGCCTTGACCGCCGCCGTCGCCGCATTCTGCATGGTGAGGTCGATGGTGGTATAGACTTCCAGCGGCTCGTTGGACTCGTCGATCAGCACATCGAGTTGCGGTAGCGCCCAGTCGGTGAAATAGCGGACGCTGTTCTGCGGCGGTTCGGGCGCTAGCGCGACGTTGGCAATGTCCGCCGCCGCCTTGTCCGCCGCGCTGATGACGCCATTTTGCACCATCAGGTCCAGCACCACGCCGGCCCGGCCGATAGCGGCTTCCGCATCGGCGGTGGGGGAATAGCTGGATGGCGCCTTCACAAGCCTGCGACGATCGCCGCTTCGGGCAGGTCGAGCGTCGTGGCGGGATGGCCGAAGAATTTGCGGCTGGCCGCATCAATGCCATAGGCACCGCCGCCGAAATAGACTTTGTTCAGATAGAGTTCGAGGATCTGCCGCTTGGAGAATTTGCGTTCCAGCGCCAGGGCCAGCACCATCTCACGGATCTTGCGGCCGAAACTATAGCTGTTGTTGAGGAAGATGTTGCGCGTCACCTGCTGGGTGATGGTCGATGCGCCCTGCAGACGGCGACCGGTGCCGCGATTTTCGACCGCGACCCAGGCCGCGCGCGCCATACCGACCGGATCGACGCCGGGATGATGATAGAAGCGCTTGTCTTCGGTCGACACCATCGCGTCGATCATCACCTGCGGGATCTGGTCATAGTCCAGCCAGCGCCCGAAGCTCGGCCCCAGCGACACGATCACGCTGCCATCGGCGGCATGGACACGGATCATCTGGCCATTGGGGGAGGATTTGAGGCTGCCATAGTCGGGCAGCGACTGGAGCGCGATGACCACCGCGATCACGAGTGCCAGCAGCCCGGCCACAGCCGCCGCCGCGCCGATCTTCACCGCGCGCAGCGCCCATATCCTCGCGCGGCTGCGCGTGCCCTTGCTCTTGCCTGATCCTGCCATCTGTGCCGCCCCGGATACGCGCTAATCCCGGCCCCGGCCAGCGTGATTTAGACGCTTTGCCGGGAAAATTGCCGTGATCGTCTCCATGACGATGGCCGCTTTACACGGGATGAACGGTTACTCGCCCTGGCGCGGTTTGAAGTCGAGCGAGGCGCTGTTCATACAATAGCGCAGGCCGTTGACGCCCGGCCCGTCGGGGAAGACATGGCCCAGATGCCCATCGCACTTGGCGCAGCGGACTTCGGTGCGGACCATGCCGTGGCTGGCGTCGCGAATTTCCTCGACCGCGTCGATATCCACCGGGGCGGTAAAGCTGGGCCAGCCAGAGCCGCTGTCATATTTTTCCTCGGCATCGAACAATTCGGTGCCGCAGCCCGCGCAATAATAGCGGCCATCAACCTTGTTGGCATTGAGATGGCCGGTAAAGGCCCGCTCGGTGCCGCCTTCGCGCAGCACATGATAGCGTTCGGGCGAAAGGCGCGCGCGCCATTCCGCATCGGTCAGGGTCAGCTTTTCCATGGCGGCAATATGGGGGCGCAGGCCGCGTCGATCAAGCGTTGGCGATGCGGGTGAGGCGCATGGCGAGGCCTGCCGCCCCCGGCGTTGCGCTCAGGACACGCAACAGGGCGGGATAGCGCCCGAGCGCGCGAAAACCCGCCGCCGCGCGCAAGGGCAGCAGCGCCCGTCGCGCGAAATGGCGTTGATAGCGTTCTGCGCCGTCGCGCCCCTGCGCCTGCCATTGCGCCACGGCCGCTTCGGCGCTGGCGAGCGCGATGCCGATCCCCTCCCCCGCCAAAGACGGGATCACGGCCGCTTGATCGCCAAGCCGATAAAGGCCGGGCCAGGTCGTGGTCGCGCGCCAGCCATAGGGGACATCGCCGATCGCATCGACGCCAGCATCGGCGGGCAAATCCCCCAGCCGATCGGCCAACGCGGGCGAGCGATCGGCCAGCGCCGCGATCAGGCCGAGCGGGCGGCCGCCAGCGGCGGTCAGACGGCTCTTGCGCACCGCCATGCACAGATTGGCGCTGCCATCCTCCTGCAACAACAGGCCGACATAGCCGCCCTCGACCCAATGGAGTTCGATGCGGCCGCCGATCAGGCGCTGGCGCGCGGGGCTGGCGGGCAGGCGCAGACGCAGGCCAAGTTCGGGGTCTGCGCCGTCACGGCGCCGCGCCGCGCCACGCACATCCTGTTTGCCGGTGGCGAGGAACAGGCTGTCCCAGTCAAGCCCCTGCCCATCGTCCAGCGTGATCGCGGTCGGCGTCAGCGTCCGAACGGCATGGCCGAGCCGGAATGTCACGCCAGCGTCGGTCGTGGCGGCGCGCAACAGCGTGTCGAGCCGATGCCGCGACAGACCCATGCCGGGTGCGGGGAGCGGCAGTTCTATCTCTTGCCCGCCCGCAAACAACGCCAGCCGGTCGATCCGGTGGCCACCTAGCGCGGCCGCGTCGATGCCCAGCGCCTCGATCTGCGCGATCGTCGCCCAGCTGAGAAACCCGCCGCACAACGCGTCCCCCGGCACCTGTTGCCGATCGATCAGCAGCGGTTCCGCGCCAAGCTGCGCCAGTCGCAGCGCCGCCGCTGCACCGGCCGGGCCTGCGCCCAGGATCAGTGGCGGCGTCATCGCTGCCGGGCGACGCAGAGCCGGAAGGGGAAGACACGCTCGATCCGTGCATCGCCGATATGCGCCGTCGCCAGCATCGCTTGCCATTCGTCGGGTACGAAGCTGCGCGCGATCGACAATTGCCCGTCGGCGCGGACGATCGGATGGACGCCGAGCAGGCGGGCGAGCAGCGGATAGCCATGATAGGCAAAGCCGTGGCGATGCAGGTCGTTGACGAACCACCCCATGCGCGCCCGATCCTCCATGAAATGCAGGAACGCCAGCCGCTCCGCATCCTCCATATGGTGGGTGACCAGGCTGGAGATAATGATGTCCCATGGTTCATCCGCCAGCGCGGCATAGTCGCCGGTGCGATAGTCGATGGCCAACGCCGGGTTGGTGCGCGCCTGCGCCACCGCCTGGCTGCGCGGGTTGAGGTCGATGCCGACGAGCGTGCAGGCGATGCCGCGCCGCTTCGCCCAGGCCGCGATCCGCCGCAACATGCCGCCATCGCCATAGCCGACATCGAGCAGCCGGAACGGGCCGGTTACCGCGCGATCGAGAAAGCGAAGCGTCGGCCGCGCCGCCAGTGTGACGCGATTGACCCGGTCGAGATCGGCCAGCACCCGCGCATAGACGGCTTCGGGCAGGTCGGCCTCATCCATCTGCTCTGGCGCCAGCGATCGCTTCATACGTCCGCCCGGTGGAAGGTCAGGCCTTCGGCCGCGAGGCCCGGCCCGAAGGCCAGCGCCATCCCCTGCCCGCGCGCGTCGCTCGCCAATATCCGCGCCAGCACGAACATCAGCGTCGCCGACGACATGTTGCCAAAGGCGCGCAGCACCGCCCGGCTATGGTCGAGCGCGTCGGGGGCCAGATCGAGCGCCCGCGCCACCGCGTCCAGGATCGATCGGCCCCCGGCATGGACCGCCCACAGATCGACGCTGTTCGCCGGAATCGGCAAGGCGATCGTACCGGCGAGCGCCTGCGCGATCGCGCCGGGCACTTCGCCCGACAAATGCATGGCGAAACCATGATCGCCCAAATCCCAGCGGATCAGCGCCTCCGTATCGGGCACGGTCATGGCGAAAGGCTGGCCGAGCGTAATGCCGCCCGGCCCGGCGCTGACCAAAGCCGCCGCCGCGCCATCGCCAAATTGCAGCATGGCCAGCAATGGTTCGACCCGCGCATCGTCCTGCAAATGCAGGCTGCTGAGTTCCACGCACACCACCAGCACCCGCGCGCCCGGTTCCGACCGCACGATATGGCGCGCCGATCGCAAGGCGACGATCGCGGCATAGCAGCCCATATAGCCGACCATCAGCCGCTCGACCGTCGGGTCCAGCCCCAGCATCGTCACCAGTTTCTGGTCGATTCCCGGCGCAATGAAGCCCGTGCAACTGGCGACCACCAGATGGGTGATCCCGTCGATCGCCACTTGGTCGGCCAGCGCGGCGACTGCGCGCGTCGCGAGGATCGGGGCAGCGTCGGCATAGATGGCCATGCGCTGCGCCGTGGTTGGCCATGGCCCGCCATAAAAGCCATCCTGCGCGGTCGGCGATCCGGTGCCGCCGTCCAGCACCGACCAGCGATGCTCGATCCCGCTGCGCTGCGCCATGCGCGTGAACAAAGCCCGTTCGCGTCGGTCGGCGATCCGTTCGCCCGCCCAATCGATGAAGGCCGGATGGATGTCGGTGTCCGGGACGGCCGTGCCGATGGCGTGGATCATGGCGGTAAGGGAAATGATGCGCTGCCTTTGTTGCGCGCTGGCGCAGTGGTCCGGGCGTACCACCGTGTCGCGACCTGTTCAGTCCTTCAAAGCGCCCGGAGCCGCCTTATCGTTCCCGCGCCGCCTGCCGCGCGATGGTCAGCAATTCGTGGCGCACCAGCAGATCGCCCGTGCCCCGGCCCGACCGGGTGGCGCGCTCGGCCTCCAGCAAGCGCTGGATCACGCGCGCGATGCCACTGCTGTCCCACTGCCGTACCTGGCGCGACACCAGCCCTTTTTCCTTCCAGAACACCGCCTTACCCGCCGCGTCCATCGCCGTTTCCAGTCGACCGCTGGCATCGAAACTGGTGCGGATATTGGCGATCAGCATCGCGCGGGTCATCAGCGGGCGAATGACCGATGCCATCGCCGTGCCGGTTTCATGCAGGCGCGTGAGTTCATGGTGCATGGCCTTTAGGTCACCACCCAGCACGGCGTTGACCAGCGGCGCGACCTCCGTATCGGGGTTATCCGCCGACAAGGCGTCCAGCGCCTCCGCCGTCGCTTCGCACGGCCGGTCGGGCGCGGCGTCGAGATAGAGGATCAGTTTCTCGACCTCGCCCTGCATCAGCGCACGATCGCCATTGGCGAGCGCGACGATCCGCCGGGCCAGATCGGACGACAGGCGCAGGCCGCCTTCGCGCGCGATCGCTACCGCAATCTGTTCGGACTCGCGCGCGTCGGGTTGGTAGGAAATGAAGGCGAGCGTCGCCTTATGATCCAGCGCCAGCTTGAGCAGCTTCGACGTGGCCTTGAGCGCACCCGCCACCGCCACGACCGGATTGCCCGCCGCCGGGCTTTCGAGCAGCGCGGTCAAAGCAGGCAGCGATTCTTCGCCCATGCCGCTGACGCGAATCCAGCGCCGGTCGCCGAACATGGAAAAGGATGCGGCCTCATCCGCCAGCCGGGCGGGGTCGTCGCGCAGGGTCGATCCGTCGAGGTCGATGCGTTCGGCCTGTGGCCCCATCGCCCGCTCCAGCCGCTTGAGCAGCGCCTGGCTGCCGGCATCGTCGGGGCCGTAGAGCAGGAAGAAGCGGACGTCAGAAGGTGGCGCGTCGAGCGCCTTTTCGATCTGGCCGCGACTGGCCTTCAAGGATTGGCCGCCTTGCGCGAAAACAGCGCCAGCCGGGTGACGATCTGGTCCGCCACCGTCTGCGACAGCCGTTCCAGTGCCGTATCTTCGGCCGCGATCGTCGCATATTCGCTCGACGTGACGTCGATGCCCGCGTCGGACCCAGCGGTATCGTCCAGTATCTGGGCGCCGGTCGCTTCGTCGATCAACTTGTAGCGCGCGCGCAGGGTGCGCCGTTCACGGGTGACGGCGGCGTCGGCGCGCAAGCCGAAACCGGTGATCTGGTCATCCAGCTTCACCACCAGCTTGTAGCGTGGGCCGCTGCCGCCGCTCATCGCGCCCAGCCGATCGTTGAGCGCATTGCGGACCAGCCAGCCGCCGCGCCCTTCGATCGGCGCGACATCGACATTGCCCAACGCCTGCGCCACCGCACCCTGCGTCCCCCCGCCATAGACGGGGCGGAGGCCGCAGCCGGTCAGCAGGAGGGGGATGGCGAGAAGGGGGAGGAGACGCTTCATGATACCACCTCTAACCGTTCGGGCTGAGCTTGTCGAAGCCCTCTGCTGAGCGGAGCGAAGTAACGGCCCTTCGCCCAGCCCGAACGGATGTTCGCTGCTAGATAACCAGATTCACCAGACGATCGGGCACGACGATGATCTTCTTAGGTGTCGCGCCATCCAATATCCGCATGACATTGGGCGCGGCGAGCGCCAGCCGCTCCAACTCGTCCTTCGCCGTCCCCTTGGGCACGGTGATGGTGTCGCGCAGCTTGCCCATCACTTGGCAGGCGATGGTCACTTCGTCATCGACCAGCAGCGCCGGATCGACCGTGGGCCAAAGCGCATCGGCGATCAGGCCGGTTTCGCCCATCTCGGCCCAGGCTTCTTCGGCGAGATGCGGCGTCATCGGCGCGACCAGCAGGGCGAGCGCGCGGATGGCGGCGTTGCGCGATGCGGACGGCGCGGCCTTTTCGACCGCGTTGGCGAGTTCGTAGATTTTGGCGACCGCCTTGTTGAAGGACAGCGCCTCGATATCCTTGGCGATCCCGTCGATCGTCTGGTGCAGTTTGCGGTCGAGCGGCTTGTCGGTGCCTTCCGCCCCTGCCTCGATCTGGCCGAACAGACGCCATAGGCGGTTGACGAAGCGCCACGATCCCTCGATCCCGCTTTCGGTCCAGGGCAGGTCGCGTTCGGGCGGGCTGTCCGACAGCATGAACCAGCGCACCGCGTCCGCGCCATATTGGGCGATGATGTCATCAGGATCGACGACATTCTTCTTGGACTTGGACATTTTGACGACCCGGCCGACTTCGACCGGTGCCTTGTCCGCGATCAGCGTCGCGCCCTCGGCCGCCCGTTCGATCTCGCCCGGCGCGAAATAGACCGACGGCAACCCCTCGCCCTGCTCCCGGCTATAGGTCTCATGCGTTACCATCCCCTGCGTGAACAGGCCGGTGAACGGCTCGGCAAAGCCCAATTGCCCCATATGCTGCAACGCCCGCGTCCAGAAGCGCGCGTAGAGCAGGTGCAGGATCGCATGTTCGACCCCGCCAATATATTGGCCGACCGGCAGCCATTTTTCGACCGTCGCACGATCGAATGGCTTGTCCTTGGGCTGGCTGGCGAAGCGGATGAAATACCAGCTCGAATCCGCGAACGTATCGAGCGTATCGGTTTCCCGCACCGCCGCCTTGCCGCACTTCGGGCAGTCCACATGCTTCCAGGTCGGATGGCGATCGAGCGGGTTGCCCGGAATGTCGAAGGTCACATCGTCGGGCAGGACGACCGGCAACTCCGCCTTGGGCACCGGCACCGCGCCGCAAGTCTCGCAATGGATCACCGGGATCGGCGTGCCCCAATAACGCTGGCGCGACACGCCCCAGTCGCGCAGGCGAAACACGGTCTTGCCCGCGCCCCAGCCTTCGGATTGTGCGCGGGCGATGATCATGGCCTTCGCGTCGTCCACGCTCATGCCGTCGAGGAAGCGGCTGTTCACCAGCTTGCCCGGCCCGACATAGGCTTCGCCCCGGATCGGCTTGGCTTCGTCACCTTCCGCTGCGACGACCCGCTCGACGGGCAGCATATATTTGCGCGCGAAGTCGAGGTCGCGCTGGTCATGCGCGGGAACGCCCATCACCGCGCCAGTGCCATAATCCATCAGCACGAAGTTCGCGATGAACACCGGCAACTGCCAGTCGGGATCGAACGGATGCGTGACGGTCAGGCCCGTGTCGAAGCCCAGCTTTTCGGCCGTTTCCAGCTCGGCCGCGGTCGTTCCGCCTGCCTTGCACAAGTCGATGAAGGCCTGCGCTTGCGGGTTCCCCGCCGCGACCTGCTGCGCCACCGGATGATCGGCGGCGATCGCGACGAAGCTCGCGCCGAAGATCGTATCGGGCCGGGTCGAATAAACTTCGATCTCCTGCTCGAACGGCGCGACCGGTTTGAAGTGGAATTGCAGGCCGACCGACTTGCCGATCCAGTTTTCCTGCATCGTCCGCACCTTTTCGGGCCACTGATCGAGGTTTTTCAGCCCCTCCAGCAGATCGTCGGCGAACTGGGTGATCTTGAGGAACCATTGCGACAGCTTGCGCTTCTCGACCGTCGCGCCCGACCGCCAGCCCTTGCCGTCGATCACCTGCTCATTGGCCAGCACGGTCATGTCGACCGGGTCCCAATTGACCGCGCTTTCCTTGCGATAGACGAGGCCCGCTTCCAGCATGTCCAGGAACAGCGCCTGTTCATGGCCATAATAATCGGGGTGGCAGGTTGCGAGTTCACGGCTCCAATCCAGCGCAAAGCCCAATTTCTTGAGCTGCGCCTTCATGTTGGCGATATTCTCATAGGTCCACTTGCCGGGATGGACCTTCTTTTCCATCGCCGCATTTTCGGCGGGCATGCCAAAGGCGTCCCAGCCCATAGGGTGCAGCACTTCATGCCCCGTCATCCGGCGGAACCGCGCCAACACGTCGCCCATCGAATAGTTGCGGACATGGCCGATATGGATGCGGCCCGACGGATAGGGGAACATCTCCAGCACATAGCTGCGCGGCTTGTCCGACATATCGTCGGCCTTGAAGCTCTGCTTCTCGTCCCAGATCGCCTGCCAGCGGGCGTCGGCCTCCAGCGGATTGAAGCGCCTTTGCATGTTCACGTCCTACCCAAATGCGAGGGGGCTGGGCCTTTGCAAGCCCAGCCCCGAACCGTCAAAAAACAAAGGCGGTGCCTGCGCGCCGCCCAAGCGAAGAAGAATCAGCCGCCAATCGACGTGCGGCGCAGGTCGCGGGCCTTGGTCAGGATCACCTCTTCCAGCTTCTGCACGGTCGCGGCCTTGACCGGCGCGTCGAGCCACTGGCCGTTCTGGCTCACCTGGCGGCTGGCCGCGACGCGCAGCGCGTCAGCGCGCAGATCCTGGTCCAGGATCGATACGGTCAGCTTCATCCGCTCATTGGGGCTGTTAGGGTTGGCATACCAGTCGGTCACGATCACGCCGCCGTTCGAATCGGTCTGGACCAGCGGCATGAAGGAAATCGTGTCGAGCGCCGCGCGCCACAGATAGGCGTTGACGCCGATCGTCGTCACTCGCGACGCGGCAAGGTCCGCTTCGGGCCGATCCTTCGACCCGCCCCCGCAGGCGGCCAACGGCAGAAGCGCGACCAGCAGCAGGCCGGCGGAAACAGGAGCGGAAAAACGGCGGACCATCAGGCATGTCCTAGCTTGGAAAATGACGAAAAACAGGCTGCTTCTATAGTGGCCGTGCGGCGTTGGGCAAGGGGCGCTGCGTCGGGGCGGGGCGATCATCGTTTGGGCACGCAACCGCTACGCGCCAAACTCTGTGTGTTCCTTGCAACAGCTCCGACAAAAAGCCCCCCGCCCCCTAGCCAATGGAGGCTTTCCGCGTGTAGAGCGTTACCACATAACAATGCACGGGGGCGAGATTCGGGACATGCGCGTACAGAGGGGACATTTAGCGTTGGCGGGAGCGGCATTGACCGTGACCGGCTTCATGCTGTCTCCTGCGATCGGCGCAGCCAGCAAGCTGGTGCAGATGCAGGCCGATGCACCCGTGTCGCTCGGCGCGCTCGGCAGCATTTCGTCCTTCACGCCCACAACCAAAGACCCGCAACTGGCCGCCGCTTATGCGAAAATCGCAGCGTCCGCCAATCGTCAGGGTTTTCGTTTTACGCCGACCAGCGGATCGCTGAGCGGCGAGCGTTCGATCACCGTGATGGTCCGCGCCAGCGGTGAACGCCCAACCGTGACCCGCACGATCGACCCGATCGACATCAAGCCCGTCGCATTCAGCCTGAACGGCGCGCAGAATTGGCGCAAATTCGCTCTGCCCGAATCGGTCGGCCGCAAGGCGCTTGATCCGGTGCCGGTCGAAACCATGGTCGATGCTAAGAGCTTCTCGCTGGATGAGGGCAAGAAGGATCGCTTCAGCACCAAGATGCTGATCGAAACCCGCCGCGATGCCGTCACCGCAGCACGCAATCCAGGTGCGGAGAAGGATTATTCGCTGGATCTCGCCAGTTCCTACTCGCTGACGCGCAACCTGAACGTCACCGCCGGTGTGCGCTACAATAATAATGTCGCGGGTCGCCTGACCCCGATGACCGACGACCGGCAAGACAGCCAGGCCGTCTATCTGGGCACCATCTTCAAATTCTGATCGGCCTGCGGGTTGAGTGACAGGAGCCGGGCCTG
Organism: Sphingobium sp. Ant17; assembly: GCF_000588875.1. GTDB lineage: Bacteria > Pseudomonadota > Alphaproteobacteria > Sphingomonadales > Sphingomonadaceae > Sphingobium. Next base: position 25,629 of record NZ_JEMV01000027.1, on the reverse strand, counting down.
ATCGCGGCAATGACGGATCACGCCCTGATTTCGGCCCGCCTCCTGTGAATCGCGCCGGGTTATTTACCTGGCGTGCGATAGGGAATGAAATCGCCCAGGGCGCAAGCGCCGCTGGTCATTCCGGTCAGCAGATTGGCGGTCGTGGTCATATCGCCGCGACAGAGTTGCGAGCCGAAGCTGCGCACGATCATGGTGTCCCCATAGACGAGGCCGCTGCAACTGCCGATCAGCTCATTCTTGTAGATCAACCGGTTGTTCACCCGATAGAGCAGCACATTATTGCTGATGACGGTTAAATTGGTCTGCGGCTGACGGTTGATGCAGCTCATCTTTTCACCGGCGACCTTGCCGTCCAAGGCCTTTTCCAGCTTCGCCGCCTGTTTTTCGGTCAGCGGCGTGGGCGTGTAGCTGCCGGTGCAGCCCGCCAGCAGGAGGGGCGCCATCCATATCCATACCCGCATCGCAACTCTCCTTGTCGATGTTCAACTCAACCACGGCACCATAGCGCAAAAGCCGTCAGGCCGCGTCCTTCGCCGCGCGGCGTTCGGTCAGTTGCGCCACGTCGCGCGCGCGCATGAAGATATTGGTGTCGCGCTCCAACCCGATCGTCGTCGGCACCGTCGCTTCGCCCCGTGCCCGCTGGGCCTCCACCACCGCGACGCGCTGGACCAGCGCGACATTGTCCGGCTCCACCATCAGCGCGAACCGACCGTTGGAGAGCGTATACTCATGGGCGCAGTAAACAGCCGTATCTTCCGGTAGCGCCGCGAGACGTTCCATATTGGCGAACATCTGCGCCGCCGTCCCCTCGAACAATCGGCCGCAACCCATGGCGAACAGCGTATCGCCAACGAACGCCATGCGTGCGTCGGCCAGATGATAGGCAATATGCCCCGCCGTATGCGCGGGGACCGCCATCACGGTCGCGACATGATCGCCGATGCGCACTGTATCGCCTTCACCAACCAGGCGATCGAGCGTCGCGATCTTGTCCGCCTCGGCCGCTGGCCCGGTGATGACGCAGTCAGTCGCGGCCTTGATCGCCGCATTGCCGCCGACATGGTCGCCATGCCAGTGGGTGTTCCAAATCTGGTCGATGGTCCATCCCCGCACGGCCGCGGCTTCCAACACCGGCTCCGCAACGGCGGGATCGATCGCGACCGTCTCGCCATTCGTTGGGTCATGCAGCAGCCAGACATAATTGTCGGACAGTACGGGGATGCGGACCACCTCCAGCATCGGGCTTACCATTGTCCAACATTAGGCATCGACACCCAGGGTTCGGCTGGGTCAAGCCGCCCGTCCTGCAACAATTCGATCGAAATGCCATCGGGGGTGCGGACGAAGGCCATATGGCCGTCGCGCGGGGGGCGGTTGATGGTTACGCCCGCATCCACAAAGCGCTGGCACGTTTCATAGATATTTTCGACCCGATAGGCGATATGGCCGAAATTGCGCCCGCCGTCATAGGCTTCGGCCGGACTGCCATCTTCCGGGGGCCAGTTATAGGTCAGTTCAACCTGCGCATCCTCGTCACCCGGCGCGGCGAGATAGACGAGGCTGAAGCGCCCCTGTTCGCTGTCGAACCGCTTGACCTCCTTGAGCCCAAGCAGGTCGAAAAAAGGCGATCGTCTTGTCGACGTCACTGACGCGGATCATGCTATGCAGGAATTTGGGCAAGTCTCTCTCCATTCGCCGCCATAAAGCAACGGTTCATCTGCACGAAGGCAGGGATGCTCTCAAGATAAGGTCCCGCATCAACAGAAGGAAGAGGCAAGGATATGGCACTGGACATGCGGGACAAGATATTGCTCGGCAGCGCGGCGTTGCTGGCGTTGGGCGTCGTCGGTGGCGGCTATCTCTTGGGGGACGGGCTGCGGCGCGCCAAGGCGGCGGATCGATCGGTCACCGTCCGGGGCCTGGCGGAAAAGGACGTGACGGCAGACCTTGCCACCTGGTCGATCAGCTATTCGGCCACCGGCTTCGATCTACCCACCGTGCGCGCGGAAATCGACAATAATACCAAGGAATTGCGGTCCTATTTCACCGGCCTGGGCTTCAAGCCCGACGAGCTGACCCCGACCGGGGCCGGGGTGAACCAATATCTCAACAATGGCGTGAACAATATCACCGTCACCCAGCGGATGTTGCTGCGCACAACCGACATCGCCCGCGCCCAGCGCGCCGTCGCGCAGCAGTTCGACCTGGTCCGGCGCGGCGTCACGCTGCAGGAAGGGTCGGGCATGCGCTACAGCTTCACCAAGCTGAACGACGTCAAGCCGCAGATGGTGGCCGCCGCCACCAAGGACGCCCGTGCCGCCGCCGAACAATTCGCCAAGGATGCAGGTTCGGGCGTCGGCGGGATCAAGAGCGCCACGCAGGGCTATTTCTCGATTGCCGCGCGCGACGGCGAAGGCGGCGACGGGTCGAGCGACACGCCCTACAAAAAGGTGCGCGTCGTCACGACCGTCGACTTCTACCTGCAATAGCGGGGTTTAGTCGTCTCCGATCACGGCACCAGCCGCACCGCCAATAACCGCACCCTCGGTCGTGCCAAGGCCAGTCGCGCTGCCGACCACCGCGCCGCCGGTGCCGCCGATCAAACCGCCGGCCGTCGCACCACGCGAACAAGCCGTCGTCGTCATTGCGCCCGCCAACAGCAGGCCAATCACAGCGATATTTTTCATCCTGGGGTTCATCGTCTCTTCTCCGTTTCCATGGGTCCCGCTCTTTCCAAGCGAACGGGTCGAACCGGAAAGCGGTTCCGTGACAAAGTCTTGCTGGACGGATCTCAGCCCGGAGGCATCGCCGCAGGCAGGCGGGACAGATTGTCCGACGCTGCCTTGCCCGCGGCCCCGTCTGGCTCCAACTTCATCGCCCGCTGCCAGGCGGACCGGGCGATATCTTCATGATCGGTCAGGATCGCGATATTGCCTTCTTCCAACGCAACCGACGCATCGTCCGGCGATAGCTGCACCGCGCGAGCGATATGCGCCTTGGCCAGGCTCATTTCGCCAGAGCGCCGCGCCAGCGTCGCCGACAGCAGCCAGCCGAGCGGATCCTTCGGTGCCTGGGTCAGGGCCACGTCGATCGAATCCCGCGCGCCATCCGTCTCGCCCAGCGCGACCAGAGCCCGCGCGCGATCGAGATGGACCTCGCCCTTTTCCAGCCCATCGGGCAAGCCCCGCGCCAGCGCCGCGTCGAAATCGCCCCGCGCCTTGGCGGCATCCCCGCTGGCGAGCGCAGCATTGCCCGCCTGCGCCCATAGCCGCGCGCTCTGCGCCATTTCGCCACCACGCTCGGCCTCTTCGGCAGCTTGCTCGTAAGCAATGATCGCGGGCGACCAGCGTTCGGCCCGCGCAAAGGCAAAGCCCATGCAATGGCGCGCATAGAAGCTCCCGCCCTCGATCCGCCATTTTTCGGCAAAGGCGACCCCCGCACTCGGATCGTCAAGCGCCTGGTCGAGGCAGGCCTGGAAAGGCACGGCGAACTTTGCGGGCACGGGAATTTTCCCGTCTTCTCGCGCGGGCGTAGCGGGCGGGGGGACAGCGGCAGCGCTCTCGACCGCCGCCTGCTTCTCCTTGCGGCTGCGGTTCATGACCGCCTCGATCTCAGGATCATAGGCCTGGGCCAAAAGCATCAGGGGCAGAAATAGCGGCATCAGTAGCTGTCCAACAGGCTGGCGACGGTGCGGATCAGCAGAGCGATGTCGCCGTCGCGGGAAAGGCGGTGGTCGCCGTCCTTAATCAGCAGCGTCTGCACATCCGATGAACGCAGCCGGGCGGCGGTCTGCAACGCTATGTCGAAGGGCACGTCGGAATCGCGCTGCCCATGCAGCAACCGCACGGGGCAATCGATGGCAATGGTATCGCCCAACACGCGCGCGGCTTGCCCCGATTCCCAGAAGGCCAGGGTCGTGACATAGGGCGTGTCGCCATAGGGCGTCGGCTCTTCGATCCGCCCTTCGGTGGCGAGCAGGGCCTTGTCGGCATCGGTAAAGCCCCAGTCGGTGAAATCGGGTGCGGCCGCGATGCCGACGATCCCCACGACCCGGCCCGGCCGGGCCAGCGCCACCAGCAGCGCCAGCCAGCCGCCCATTGACGATCCGACGAGCAGGACCGGTCCCTGGATCACCCTATCCATCACCAGCAGCACATCGTCGCGCCAACTGGCCAGTGTGCCATCGGCAAAGCGCCCTTCGCTCGACCCGTTGCCCGCATAGTCCATACGCACCATGGCGCGCCCCTGGCTTGCCGCCCATTGGTCCAGCGCGACCGCCTTCCCACCCTCCATGTCGGACATATATCCCGGCAGGAAGAGAATGGTCGGCCCCTCCCCCGCGCGCGAACGGCAGGCGAGGCGCAACCCGTCGGCGCGCGCGAGCAAGATGATCGGAGTGGAATCGGCATGGCTCATAGCCCCGTCATCCGCTCCAGCACTGCGGCCGTCCACCCCCAGAGCGTGATTTTGCAAAGCGGAACGAAATAATCCGCGACATGCGTTGACAGCCCCAAAGGCAGCGGCTAGTTGCGCGCTCCTACCCCGTGCCCAGATGGCGGAATTGGTAGACGCACCAGCTTCAGGTGCTGGCGATCGCAAGGTCGTGGAGGTTCGAGTCCTCTTCTGGGCACCATTTGTTCTTCCGGACCAGTCCGCAGAGATCGAAAAAACCGCTGAATTCAGCGGTTTTTTTGTGTCTCGCGTCCATCGGCTTCCGCTCGTGGATTTGGGAATTCAGGGTAGCTGAGGGTATCTTTGCGGGTATCGGCCAACAGGGCCGCAGGAGATACCCTCATGGCACTTTCATCCCTCGCATTGTCCAAGGCAAAGCCGAGAGACAAGCCCTACAAGCTCGCGGACGGGCATGGTCTCTATCTGTTGGTGACGCCACAAGGCGGTCGCTACTGGCGCATGAATTATCGCTTCGATGGCAAAGCCAAAACGATGGCGATGGGCGTCTTCCCATTGATCACCTTGGCGGAGGCGCGAGAGAAAAGAGAGGAAGCCCGCAAGCTCTTGGCGGCCGGCTCGGATCCCACCGCAATGCGAAAGGAAATTGAAGCCCAGGAAGCCTTCGAGGCGACCACTGGTTTTCGCACCGTTGCCGAGGAGTGGCTCGCCAAGCGAGAACGGGAAGGACTTGGGGATGTCACCATCGGCAAGATCAAATGGCTTCTCGAATTTGCCTACCCCAGCCTGGGCGATCGCAAAATGAGCGAGATCACGAGTATGGAACTCCTTGCTGTCTTGCGGGAGGTCGAAGGGCGAGGCCGACATGAAACTGCCAGACGACTGAGGAGCGTCTGCGGCAGAGTGTTTCGTTACGCAATCGCAACTGGGAGGGCAGAGCATGATCTGTCCGCCAATCTTCGCGACGCTCTGACGACACCAAGGGTGAAGCATTTGGCTGCCATCACCAACAGCCAGCAGGTCGGGCCGCTGATGCGTGCGATTGATGGTTTTGACGGTCATGCGGTGACGAGAGCCGCCTTGCGGCTGGCTCCGCATGTTTTTGTTCGTCCTGGCGAATTGCGCCATGCCGAATGGTTGGAGATCGATTTCGACAAGGCGTTATGGTCGATCCTGCGGAAAAAATGAAGATGCGGCGCCCACATCGCGTCCCGCTTTCGCGGCAATCACTTGCCGTCCTGTCTTCCATCAGGGAGGTCACCGGGACGGGTAAATATGTGTTTCCCGGCTTCCAGTCCATAAAGCGGCCCATGTCCGAAAATGCGCTGAACGGCGCTCTTCGACGGTTGGGCTATTCAGGCGATGAAATGACGAGTCACGGCTTTCGAGCCATGGCGAGCACATTGCTCAACGAGATGGGCAAGTGGCATCCCGATGCAATCGAACGCCAGTTGGCGCACGCTGAGGCGGACGCGGTTAGGCGCGCTTATGCGCGCGGAGAATATTGGGATGAGCGAGTAGCGATGATGCAGGCCTGGTCGGACTATCTGGATGGCGCTGCCAGAAGCTAGGGAAGCACCACCGTTATGGTCGAGTGCCGAGTTAAACCTGCTTTGTCCAAGGAGCGTGGAACCAGCGGGCGAAGATGATGCAATATTGGAACGACTGTTTGGCCTGCTCCCGGTGGCTGAAAGGGTAAGCAAGGCGAGGTTAGGACGGCGCTATCGAAACAGGTGTGAGAAGGGTGCTGGGTGCTTTTAAACGCATAATCGGCGCTTTTGCGAAATGGCTCGCTGAATGTCGATATTGCCATTTGGCATCATTTGTTTATATAATGCCAATTGGAGATGCTTTATGATGATGTTGCAACCCATTGAGACGGTTCCAGCTCCGTTCCGGCCTGAGCCTGTCACGCAGGATGAAGGCGGCGCGATGTTTCGTGCGGCCCTCAATCTTTTCGCCAAGTGGGGCGTCACGGACGAGCAAGCTGCTATGCTGACCGATATGCCTTTGCGCAGCTTCCGTCGGTGGAAGGCTGAAGGGGCGGGCCGCATCTCGCGTGACGGCCTTGCGCGCTTGTCCAACCTCATGGGCATCCACAAGGCCTTGCGAATCATCTTTGAGGAGCCGCAGCGCGGCTATGACTGGATGAAGGCGCCCAACGCCGTCTTTGATGGCGCAAGCGCGCTGTCCGTCATGCTGGGCGGCGAATTGACCGACATCATGCGGGTGCGGCGCTATTTGGACGCGGAGCGTGGCGGCTGGTGACGGTGACTGATGGTCCGCCGGTCAACAGGGTCCATTGGGAGGGGGCGGTCAGGATCATCCGCAGCATCTATCCTCCGATAGATCTGTTCGAGGACATTGCGGACCCTGCAGACTGGCCCCTCCTCATCTCCGCCGAGCAGAAGACAAATCCGCGGATCATGACGTCGGTTGGCAATATCGATCTTGTCCCTCCCGCGCGACGGGTCGGCGGCGTTGGCGCCTCCTATCTCATGGCGTCATTCACTCATGTAAGTCCCGATCGACCAAGCCGGTTCTCGGCCGGACATCATGGCGTACTCTATGTCGCGCGCAACTATGAGACAGCGCTGTTCGAGACGATCCATCATCATGCAAGCTTCATGGCCCGAACGGCCGAGCCTGCCGGATGGACATCGCAGTTTCGGGAGATCATTCTGAAAGTCGATGCCGATTTGCATGATCTCAGAGCGGATGTAGCAGCATTGGGCCCTTGCCTCGATCCTGACAGCTACGAAGCGGCGCAGCAGCTCGCCGCGACGCTGCGCAGTTCAGGCTCGGACGGTGTCGTCTATCCGAGCGTCCGGCAGCGGGGTGGTGAGTGTGTTGCGCTATTCTATCCGGACTGCGCCTCGAACCCCGTTCAGGTCGGCATATCGATTATCACTGGAACGGCGAACGGGTCGATCTTGTTCGGGATGCGGGAAGCGGCGCTGTGTTCAGGGTGGTAGAGGGCGCATGAGCGGAGCCGCCGCCAGATGAACGACGCTGCAAGCGATCGCGACGCGCAGGCGGCACGCCTGCTGGGCATGCATCCAGATTATCGGGTGCAGCGGCGCCTTGGCCCCGTCACCCATTTTCATGCAGCAAGTCCTGAGGCATCCAGCCGTATCGGGGTTGCGATCGACGTGGAGACAACCGGGCTCAACCGTGAGACCGATCGGATCATCGAACTGGCGATCCAGCGTTTTCGGTTCGATGAGCGTGGACGAATCATCCAGGTCGGGGTGCCCCGGGTCTGGCGTGAAGATCCCGGCATGCCGATCGATCCGAAAATTACCAGCCTGACCGGTCTTGCCGATGCGGACGTTGCGGAGCAGCAGATCGACGAATCGGTCGCTATCGACATTCTCTCCTCCGCCGACATCATCGTCGCGCACAATGCCGCCTTCGACAGACCGTTCGTGGATCGTCGCTTGCCTGCCATCGCCGGCAAGCCCTGGGCCTGCTCGATGGCTGAGCTGGATTGGCTCGAGCTTGGGTTCGAGGGGCGGGCCTTGGCGCATCTCGTTTCGCAATGCGGCTGGTTTTATGAAGGGCACAGGGCAGAAAACGACATCCTGGCGCTTCTGTATCTTCTTTCTCACGGCCTTCCGGATGGAGAGACGATCCTGGCAAAGCTGATCGCCTGCTCGGAACAGCAGACCTATAGGGTGAATGCCATCGACGCTCCTTTCGATGCCAAGGACCGGCTGAAATCTCGCGGGTATCGCTGGGACGCCACCATGCGCTTCTGGTGGAGAAGCATCGCAGAGCAGGACCGCGACGCTGAACGCGCTTGGCTACTAAGCGACGTCTATGGCGGATATGGGGAACCCGCCTTCCTCTCCATCACGGCTTGTGAGCGGCATCGCTGAGAGTCCGATCATCAGTAACGCAGGGTATCGCGAACCGACCCAGAGCATCTGGATCAGGCTCACTGGTCCCTGAGCTTGCCTGCTATCACGCCGCCCAACGATCAAGCTCGGGAAACAGCGGTACGGCAGGCGGCAGGCCGGGCTCCACCACATTTGCGTCGAACGTCGCGACAGTTAGCCATTCGACGCGCCACTCGACCCGGGCAGCATTGCCGTCGAATCGGACAATGCCAGCGCCGTCGCGCGCTACCTCCCAGCGACACTGCATGGCTTCATCATAATGGCCCATGAGCAAAGTGCCGTCGCTCAAACCCACCAGAAACCGCTCATCTTCGTCATAGGGCACTGTTAGCACGGTCTCGACATCGCCAGAGACCCGCAGGCGTACGCTATCTGGAATTGGGGTGATCGAAACGCACATTGCAAAATCCCTCTTTCCTACATGAGAACATATAGCGAACATATAGGGCAGGAAAGGAGTCGGCAATGGTGATAATCGACGGATCATTTCTACTTGGCATCGCGGCAGTGCTGACCAGCATCGCGACTTTATGGCGTAGTTTGAAAGGACGGAGATAAGGATCAGGGGCGGTCCGACCTCACGTTCCAACGACGAGATCGGGCCGTCGCCGGTGCAGGCTGTCTTGTTTGGCGTGCCTGTTGCCCGATCAACTGGGTTCGAGCGCAACCGCGCCGTCACCGGAGCGTTCGATCCGTCCAAGGAGAGAATATATGACATATCGGCCTTCCGTGCCCCCAGGCAGCACGGCACCCTATCCCGCACACCCAGCGCCGCATGCCGAAAGCATACAGGCAGAAGAGCTTTCGACCGATGCGAGAGAAGGCGAACAGGACGCCAAGATGTCCGGTCCAGCGAAAATCCTGGGCGCCGCGGTTGGGATCGGTTCCGCCGCTATTGTTGCGGCGCTGCTCTACGCGCGGCAGCGAAAGGCCTGATGAAGGCTGACGTCGCCTGACCCGGCCGCTGCTCGGGTCAGGCCGTTTGATCGGGCTTTTTGTCGAGCAGCAGCCGCTCACCTTGTTTTTGAACGATCGCTTTAATCGGTCCTGACATAAGGCCGAGCATGGCCGGCAATTGCAGGGTCACCCGCAGACGAGTATCTTGCGCATCAACGGTGCAGGGCACCTCCACGCCCATGGTCGTGACGGTCAGAGACAATTGATCCTGGCTGGGCCAGCTGTGGGTGACGGTGGCCGCGCCGCCTGGGATATGGGAGGCCAGCTTGCCTATACCCGCGGCCATGCGGCGCCTTGCTTCGTCGCGGCCGAGATTATGCGGGATTTCGATAATTGTAGGTGTTGCCATTGATTGTGGACTCGCTGCCCGTGTGATGGTTGCGTTTTACCGCCCTCATCTCGGATTGTTTGTGTTGGCCCGCGCTCTCAGGGCAAATTCTGGCCGCTTACGGACTGTCGGCTTCCGGGCAAGCAGGCGACTAAAGCGGACATATAGCTCGCAAACTAGTATCAACGGGGCCCCAATCGCCCTCAGCGAGAGCAGATCGGACAAACTCAATTCGATTCGCAGACTGCTATAGCGTGATATATATCCGGGGTTATCGGCTCGTTTCTTCATCACTCACTTTGCCGCGAGTGCCAAGCGGCGGCGTAAATTCGCCGAGTCAGGATGATGTGTCGGGTCCTTCGGTAACCGGATGTTGCTTCCGTGGAGCGCGATGGTGAAAGCTCGGTCCACCTTGCGATAGCGGCCGTCCTTTTCCTCCGGGTCGTAGTAAGTAATAAGGAAGTTGTCCTGCAGCCACATGATGTTGCGGTCGAATAACCGGTGATGTGACGCGCAAAGTAGTACGCCGTTGCGCACGTCGAGCCGTTGCGCTGGCTCGCAACTGCTCCAGGGCACAATATGAGCCGCTTCGAGCGCGTCTGGAAAGGCCAAGCCACAGAAGGCGCAGCGCTCATCGTACGCGAGCAGCAGCGCCCTCCTAAAAATACGTTGTGCCATGCCGCGGTCGCGGACTCGGTGGTACACATCGACGGCGTTGCCTGGATCGTCGATCAGCGCCTCGGCGAAGGTGTCCTCGGTGTCTTCTGCTCCGAAGCCAGCAAACGGATTGCCAATCAGTTCCCAATTATAGGCCGCAACCGCGGACAGGGCCGCCGCCAGGTCATCAACATCCCAAGCTACGAACCCGCCGCCAGGCATCCCGCTGTTCTTCCCGACTACGACCGCCGTTAAAGGTGGAAGGCGATTCTCCATGCAGTATGTCTGGATGGGCCCCAGTGCGAGCCCGACACTGAGCGGGTTTGTCGCGATGGTAGGAGCAACTTTGGTATAGGTTAGCGTCTCTCCAGCGCTTCCTGCCTCGGTCAGCAGAGGCCAGATTACCCCGGCTAAATGAATCCAGTTTCGTCCCACCGTCATGCCGTCCTTTAGCTGCTTCGAATTCCGTCATCCGCATCCGAGGTGCGCGGGTTTGCCTTGGAATGTGCCGGGCCGGCGCATGAACTTTCCTTGCTGCAGCTTCTCATCATCATCGACGCCGCGCGCTTCGCGCTGTTCATTCAACTTCAGTTTCGTGAGGCCGATCGCTTCGGTGTTTAGGCCAATTTCGAGCAACGTCTGCCGCGCGCCCCCGCTGCGCATCGGCGCGAATACACCGCTCCCACCATATTGCGAGACGTTGCACAGAACGACATGCTGGTAGAAGCGGTGAGAGTCTGCGATGCAGCACGTCCGGTACAGCGACCCAAACGGATTGTGTGCCACGACGAACAGGACCTCAAGCGGATGGTCGCGGGACTCGCCATTGAGCCGGTGCACGAGATCGAAGTGACTGAAGTCGTAACAGATCAGGATGCCGAATGCGTGGCCGGCGGCGTTGACGAAGCGGTAGAGACTATCGCCGCGATGCATCTGCATCCTATCTGTCGCACCCATCGCGTCATATTGTGAGCGCGTGATCTTGTCGTAAGTGGCGGCGAGACCGTTTGGACCGATCACCATGCAAGAGTTGCGGTTATCAGCTTCCTCGATGCCGGGATAATCGATGCCGCATATGACGATCGTGCCATTGCGCGCGGCAAAGGGCTCGATATGAGAAGCCACAAAACTTCGTGGAACAAAAACCTCAGGCAGCACAAGGAAATCAAGCCGCCGGTCGCCCTCAGGACGCAGGTTAAGTTGCACCTCTAGATGCTCTAGATGTGCGGCAACCCTCGCCTCGAAGAGCTCAACACCTGCCGCCTGCGACAGCCGATAGCGGCTTGCCACGTAGGACTCGACAGACATGGAGGCCAACTGTCCGACTGCCACTAAGGGGTCGTCGCTATTCCAAGCTAGATTTATCTGCCGCACGCCCTCCACCGCTGGGGCACCGGCGGGCCTATCAAAGGTGTCCATGAAATGCTCTGAGGGAGCCATCGGCGCATAGCGCTCGCTGCCCATGCCCTTAGGACCCGAAAGCCCCTTCAACCGGTATTCCGCGCGGAGCCGTCGCAGTTCGCCGATGTCCAGCGGCAGGCTCGCAACGGTCTCGGCTGGCCCACGGGTAGAGAAAATCTGCCCGGCAGCGCGAAAAAAAGCGTTGTCGCCGGTCCCGACCCGGCGGAACGGGACAAAGACCCCTGATCCGCCAACCTCCGCGATATTAACGATAACGACGTAGCAGAACAGCCGATGGATATCCGCGATAGCATAATCCCAGTAGAGCTGAGTAGCGTTATTGTAGGTGACAACTACCAATAGTTCCACGCGCCGCTCGAGAAGCTCGGCGATCAGATCGGCATGAGTATAGTCGTGACAGTTAAGTACCGCCCATCTCACCGCGTCAATGTCGGCACCATTGAAGAAATGCATTTTGTCACCGGCTACAACCGCATCGAACTGATCCTCTGAGGCAAGTGAGAGCTTCTCCTGCTCGGTCACCACGCCGTCCATGGCAATAAACGCAAGGTTACGATGCTGTGCATCCACGCCACCGAGCGTCACGATCGTTCGATCCTCGCTCAACTGCCGCAGCTTCTCGCGATTGTGCGCAATGCCGCGGTGAAAGGACAGCACCGCAAGGTCACCTTGCCTGGTCTGGTCAAGACGCTCAGAAAATTCAGTGACTTCCGCATCGCTCACATTCTCGAGGCGCTGTGCGGTCCGGAACTTATCGCGGGAGCCGAGCAGGTCGGTGTCTGAATGCTTCTGGATGATTCGAAGCGTGAGCATCCCGTTTACGGGCTTAAGGTGCGACTCGGATTCGATAACCTGCAAATTGTCCCCCCATGCTCGTCGAATACTTGTGGGCTAACACGAGTTAGCGAGCAGCGCATCCGAAACAAACATTGAAAAGGACATCGTTAAGGCAAGTTCGGCGCCTCCAGTCGTGTCCGTCTTTCCGAATTCCAGTAAATTGTCATCGAGCTATTCGCCGCCCAGCGTGAAAGGGATAGGTTACAGTGCGGTCGCGTAAAGAGGCCAACCCGCTCGCCACCAGCGCTATCTGCCGAGCGAACGGCAGCTTCCCGGTCAAGCCGCAGGGTAGCGTAATGGCGACAATGGGCGCATTCCAGTTATGGGGAACGACCTGGCCCCCACAGCGTCATAGCCGGATGACTACTGAATGCCACAATCTGATGCGTTTCATCGAGGCCCAACGTGACGCTTACGGCATTGCACTGGCCGAACTGCACAGGGGCAGAAAAACCAGCCACTGGATGTGGTTCATATTTCCGCAGCTTGCCGGTCTGGGCCGCAGCCATATCGCGCAGCATTATGCCATCGCGTCGCTGGATGAGGCGGTGGCGTATTTGGAGCATATTACGCTCGGCGCGCGGTTGCGGGAATGCGTACAAACTCTACAGGCTTTGCCCCTTGGCAACAGTGCGGCCGGGGTGTTTGGCGAAGTAGACGCCGTGAAGCTGCGATCATCCCTTACTCTTTTCGAATCGGCGTGCGGTGGTGACCTTTTTAGCGCCGCGCTGGACCGCTGGTTTTCCGGTGTACGGGATGATGCCACTCGGAAGCTGCTGGCAGGGCGATAGCCTGTTAGATTCATAGACCAATGCTACCACGAAGTCCCTGATGCCATGAGCCTTCGCCCCGGCATCATAGGCCGCATCGTGCGATATTCATGCCGGATCATATGCCGGTTTAAAGCCCCGAATTATCGATCCATTTTAGCTAAATTCCGCATGTCCTGTGCCGGTTCATTACGGATAATGAGCAGGGGTTGCAGGGTATTCGTCCAGACCGTTCCGGCAAATAGGGCCGACGGCCAGTTGCAGCCGACGTCGTTTTCAGCGTTGCCCAACATAGGGTTCGCAAGGGTGGCGGCGCCATCGCGGTCCAGATGGGGACCATAGCCAAGTTCGCCCGCTCGTAAAGGCGCAGCGCCTGCGGCGCGGGCAGCATCGCAATGGGGATAGGACCATCCGTCACCGTGTTTTTGTGCGGGTCGATCCTGCGAGGGCGTTTCATGGTAAACGCTTGTCATGAACGCCCCGCCCCCAAGGGCAGCGACGAGCAGTGTTCCGGCAGCCAATTTGGTAGCAAGCCTTCGCTGCTGGCGCTTGCGCCTCTTCGCCGCATAGTGAGCGCCTTCACGGATGGGCACGGCCAGGAAGGGCTTCTTGAACGACATGGGGCGACATGATGCCGCCCCATGGTGAAATTTCGGTTTCCTCGCGTTTCGATCAGGCGAGTTCCGGTTCCTGGGCTTTGCGGGTGCGGGTGCCCGGCGCCTTTGCGGCAGGCACGGCAACCGCTGCCTTGGGCTTGCGGCCCAGGCCGATTTTGAGCGCCAGCTCCTTGCGGGTGGCGGCATAGCTGGGCGCGACCATCGGATAATCGGCGGGCAGGCCCCATTTGGCGCGATAGTCATCCGGGGTCATCTGATAATGGGTCATCAGGTGCCGCTTGAGCATCTTGAGCTTCTTACCGTCTTCGAGGCAGACGATATAATCTGGCTTCACCGAGGCACGGATCGAGGCGGCGGGCTCGAGCTTGGCCGTTTCCGGCTCTTTCGTGCCCAGGCCGTTAAGAGCCTGATGCACGTTGGCGATCAGCTGCGGCAGATCGCCGACGCTGACACTATTGTTGGAAACATGCGCCGCAACGATGTCGGCGGTGAGGGTGATAAGCATATCCTGTGCGACCGGCTGTTCTGACATTTTGTTGCTCCTGAAGGGAGGATAGGAGGATCGCCAGCCTTTTGACGGACAGCGACAGGCGCGAGATAGTGTTACGCAGGCATAACATCAAATGACGACGCTAATTGATGGTCCCGTCCTGCTTAGCATATTGATGCAGCAGCCGATTTTCTTGGCCATGGCGACGCCCTGGTCATCACCGATTGCGGTCAGCTCGGAAATTCTTCTGTCGGCCTATATTTTTGCTTCGCCGCCATGGCTGCGGATAAGCATGGACGCCGCGAAGCATGAAATCTGCTCCTGTGTCAGCGTCATTTGTCCATGATCCAGTCGACGACACAACAAGTTGGGTTTCCTGCACGCTGTCGACGGACATGTGGCGGCCCAGACGAAAGCCGGACGGAACATGCTCGCCTCCCACCGGTTGGCTGAGTTCATAGCTGAAAGGAGAGAGCCATGTTCCCCGAACAGATTCCAGGCGAAAATGACCAGGCAGATATGAAGGGCACGTCCATGGACGATTTACCCGGCACCGACGGCACCGACGAGGATGTCGACGTCGATGTCGATGCCGAGGAGGAAGAGCAGGACGCCGATGAACTGGAGGACGCCCAAAAGGATGCCGCGGAAAAGCGCGAACAGGAAGGCGGCTATCAATAGCCGCGATGGCCTCTCAGCGGTCGCTCGCTGACGGGGTCGATTTTTGGCAGGCACTTTGCCCATTCTTCCTAGTCGGACGTCGAACGTTGCGCTGTCGGCTTGGATCTTTGCTTCAGCTGCCTTGTGAGGTCCAGCTGAAGCTCAGGGCGTGCGGCGACGTCACATTCAGCAGGCGCAGATAACGTTCATCTGCGTGATGGTGCCGATTGAGGGCGCTTCATGCCCCAGAGGCCGGATGGAATGTTCGCGAATGAAGGCTGCGGGATCGACATTATGTGCAAGCAGCACGCCGCATATCTCGCCATCCGCCCAAATGATCGACGCACAGATTTCGACCCGATTGACGACGATCGTCACGGCCGTACCGGCTGGCGGAAATTCGAACCCGTCGAGCTGCGCTCCGTAGATCGACATATTTCTGATCGTGGCAAACTCATAGAGGCCCAACCAGTTGACCGTGCATGGGACGTTGGCAGTCTCGCGTGGGCTTCGACGACGTTCGGCTGTCTGGGCAAGGGCGTTGCGCATCATATCTGTCCTATCGTCCCCTTGGTAAGACCGACAGGCGGTTGGATTGTTCCGTCGGGATCGCCGAGTCATGTTTAGGCTCCAGCTGGGCTCGACATTGTCTCACCTGCGCGCTCTGCGCATGCCATGCCGGAGAGTGATTATGGCCTGCTCGCGGTGCCCCCGCTGCTGTTCCCGTCATCTGGCGGTGATCTTGTCCACGGCGACAATATCATGGTCTTCCCGCACACCCTCGACGCGGACATGGCGGCCCAAAAGATGCTCTTGCCTGCCCAGGGCAAGAAGCCGCCATTGCCCACCGTCGGCCATTTGCAGGATAAGCTGGCGGCCTTCCTGCATCAGCAGGCCTTCCAATATGATGGGGCGGGATTTGGCCATGGGGTGATGATCCTTGGCTATGCTGGGGGGGCAAGCTGCTTTGGCACGTTCGGCATTCAGAGCTTGAAGACATTGTCCCTGTGCCAGGCCAGGAAATGGGGGTGTGGCCGGTCTGCTGCGCGGATTGGAAGAGTGGCACGGCGGCTCTTGTTGATAAGGCCCGTGATGCTGTCGCTGTCATTGGCCTGACGGGAAATCATGATGTCGAGATCGTCCGAGAGGCTGATAAGCCCCCGGTCGAACATCCAGTGGACGGTGCCGGACAGGGCGATACCGTTCTGGACGCTGTCGGGGCCATTGGCTTCGACTGGCCGGATGTGGGCAGCCTCCGCTTCTGCTCTGCCGCCCCCGTTGATGAGCTTGAGGCCCGTGATGGCGCAGCGCTCGTCATAGGCGCGCAGCACGACACGGCGGAAAACGCGGTCACGCTCGATTCTGGAAACAAGCGTTGTCGTGCGGCGGCGCTCCTGCTCGGCGAGGAAGGGCATGGCCTCATCCTGAAAGAGGGGCGGCGTCACGTCATCGACGCGTGGCAGGAGCGGGGCATGCTCGTCCAGGCCGAGATCGAGAATATGGTTGAAGTCAGCCGTCGAGATGGGGCGCACCGCCGCCTGGGCGCGACCGGAAATCTTGCCGGCCTCGTTGAGGAGGCCGCGCTCTGCCAGGCCGTCGGGACCGTTGAAGGGCACGGCGTTTGCAAATTCAAGATAGCTGCCCGGTTCGATCATGGCGATATACATGCCGGGCGCCTTGGGATCGGGAATGACCTGGCTGACTTTGGCTATGGCAAAATAGCCGCGGGTGCCGCTGACCTTCACAGGTTCGTAATAGACGATCCAGTCATGGATGCAGGCGGAGACCCGGCCAAGATATTGGGCGGGGAACTGATAGCGTTCGGCCGGGCTGTCGTCGTAGATCGAGTCTGACCGATGAATGAAAACGCCAAAGGCCATGGCCTTGTTATCCCCCCAGATGCGGTATCGACCGCCGTATGGACAATGGCCTGTCTTGTGGGGAGCAGGCAAGGGATAGCTGTTTTGCTTGGGGGCTGTCTGGGCGTCCCCTTTGGGCCGCGCTCTATGTCGCTGCGCTCCACCGAGCCTGCTTCGCCTGTCTCGGCCCTGCCGGGTTTTGATCGCTGACGCGCGATCCTTAGCGGATCACTGGCGGACATCGCTTGGGGCGATGGCGTGGGCCGGTCCCGGCCAAGCGGTGTGGGCGTCGCTTCCCTCTAGGCCCGTCGCGGCGGGCGGCAAGCCGGCCGGTGGCGCGGCTCCTTCACTGACGTTGCGGTCCTTCGGATGCAGCCCACCGCTTGTCCGGGCCTGCCGGTGCGCTCTTGCCGCCCACCCCGCTTTCCGGGGCCGGTGTTTGGCAAGGAGTAAGGACAATGGAACTCAAGCATATCGATATCGCCTGCCTTTCGGTTTCGCCTGCGAACATGCGGGGCGTGAAGAAGGTGCCGGACCTCACCAATATCCTGCCGTCCATTCGGGCGCGGGGGGTGCTGGTGCCGCTGATCGTGCGGCAGAATGGTTCTCCGACGACCTATGAGATTGTCGCGGGCAAGCGGCGTTATCATGCGGCACTGATCGTGGCGCAGGAGGAAGGAAGCGTCGAACCGCTGCCCTGCGCGATCATGGAAGCGGGCGACGATGCGGCGGCGCTGGAAGCCTCGCTGATCGAGAATATCGCCCGGCTCGATCCCGATGAGGTGACGCGGTGGGAAACCTTCACCCGACTGGTCAAGGAAGGCCGGTCGCCCGAGGATATCTCGCTGACCTTTGGCCTCACCGCCTTGCAGGTGAAACGGACGCTCGCCTTGGGCAATCTGCTGCCCCGCATCCGCAACCTCTATCGCAACGACAGCATCGATGCTGTCACCGTGCGGCATCTGACCTTGGCGTCGAAAGCCCGGCAGCGCGAATGGCTGGCGTTGCTGGACGATGAGGATGCACGTCCGCCCATGGGCCATTATGTGAAGGCTTGGCTGCTGGGTGGCAGCGCCATCGGCACCGACAAGGCGCTTTTCGATCCGGCGGGCTATGCAGGCGAGATCGTGGCCGACCTTTTTGGCGATCATGGCTATTTCGCTGATGCCGACCTCTTCTGGCAAATGCAGGAGGCGGCCATTGCCGAGAAGGTCGATGCCTATCGCGAGGCGGGATGGCAGGATGTTGCTATCATGGCGCGCGGCGAGGCCTTTCATGCATGGGAGCATGAGCGTTGCCCCAAGTCCAAGGGCGGGCGGGTCTATATCAGCATCGGCCATGGTGGCGACGTCAGCTTTCATGAAGGCTATGTGACCCTCAAGGAGGCGCGCAGGCTGGAACAGGGCGGCAACGTCGAGAAGGTGGTTCGGCCCGAACTGTCCGCGCCGCTGGCCAGTTATGTCGATCTCCACCGTCATGCCGCCGTGCGCGCGAAGGTCGGGGCTTCGCCTGCCATCGCTTTGCGTTTGATGGTCGCCCATGTCATTGCCGGATCATCTTTATGGCGGGTCGATGTCGCGTCCCAGCGCGGGACGAGCGATGCGATCACGGAGAGTGTCGAGAATTGCGTTTCGGAAGCGGAATTCGACAGGGAGCGGCGGATCGCGCTCGATCTCCTCGGCCTTAATCCCGACACGCCGACCGTGACCGGCCATGCTTATGATCGGGAGCTGATCCCGCTTTATCTGCGGCTGCTCGATCTTGATGACGCCATGGTGCTGGGCATCCTTGCCATCGTCATGGGCGAAACGCTGGAGGCCGGGTCGGCGCTGGTCGAATTGCTGGGCGTTCAGATGGACGTGGATATGGCGTCCTGCTGGCAGGCCGATGATGCTTTGCTTGACCTTGTCCGCGACCGGGAGGTGATAGGGCATATCCTTGCCGATGTGGCAGGCAAGGAAGTGGCAACCGGCAATGGCGGTGCAACGGGCAAGATCCAGCGGCAGATCGTGCGGGACTGTCTTGCCGGAACCAATGGCCGGGAGAAGCGGGACGGCTGGGTGCCGCGCTGGATGGCCTTTCCGCCATCATCCTACACGCAGCGGGGCGGCGTTGGCAGCGTCGAGCGGTGGGAGGTGGTTGCGCCGTTTACCGAGCCACAGGATGAGGGGGAGCCGGAAGAGGGTGCCGCCGACGCGACAGACACCAGCGATGAAGAGGTGATCGCCAGCGAGGACGAACCGGTCCAGCAAGCAGCCTGATCGATAGGGCGGGCGGCGCGGAAGCGTCGCCCGCTTGTTTCATAATTGCCCATGGACGGGGCTGCGCGGAATTTTGCGCGGTCGGCTTTGCCGCCCGGCGTGGATGTTTGCGGGAATTTCCGGGGCATGCGGAGCGCTGCGAAAGGCAGCGCGAAGGGTTCGGCAGCGGTCATCGCGCAATCGGCACGATGGCGTTGTATCATTGTCTGATCGGCCTGTCGGCGCGGCGGGGGTGGGCGTCGCTACCCTCTAGTCCCCCCGCGACGTGCCGCAAGTTGGGCTTCGCGCCAACTCCTCCACTGTTCGTTGCGGCCCTTGCGGGTGCGGCCCGCCTCTGTCGGGGAGCCTGCCGGTTCGCTCCTGCCGCCCACCCCCGCCACTCCGGCGCCGGTGCGATGCGGGAAGGAGAAAGGTCATGGAGTATCAGGACAAGACCATACGCACCGGCGCGACCCTCTATAGTGAGGTGACCGACCGGATCATTGCCCAACTGGAGGAAGGCACCCTGCCATGGGTGCGGCCATGGGATAACGGCAAGGCGGCGCTGGGCTTGCCGCGCAACGGCGGGACCGGCAGGCGCTATTCGGGGATCAATGTGCTGATCCTGTGGCACCGCCTGTTCGAGCAGGGCTATGGTTCGCAGCGCTGGCTGACCTACCGGCAGGCGCAGGCATTGGGCGGCAATGTGCGTAAGGGGGAGCAGGGCACGACTGTCTGTTATGCCGACAGGTTCACGCCCAAGGATGGCGACACTGTACGCATCGGACCGGATGGCGAACCGCGTCAGATTGCCTTTTTGAAGCGCTTTACCGTTTTCAACATCGACCAGTGCGAGGGACTGGACGTCGCGCCATCGGCTGATCCCGTTGCGACATGGAACCCGGCCATTTCCATGCCCCGCGCGGAGGTGCTGATCGCGGCAAGCGGCGCGGATATCCGTATCGGCGGCGGGGAGGCCTATTATGCCCCGCAGGACGACTATATCCGCGTGCCCCGGCCCGAACATTTTCATGAACCCATCAACTGGTATCGCACCGCGCTGCATGAACTAGGGCACTGGACCGGACATCGCTTGCGGCTGGATCGCCTGCCCGACAGCGGCTTTGGTAGCCCCGCCTATGCGCGCGAGGAACTGATCGCCGAAATGGCCAGCGCCTTCCTGTGTGCGGAACTCGGCATCGTACCGACCGTGCGCCATGCCGATTATCTGGGCGCATGGCTCTCGGTCCTGCGCGAAGACAGCAAGGCGATCTTTCGCGCCGCCAGTCAGGCCAGCAAGGCCGCCGACTATCTGCTGAACTTCGTCAGCGACACAGGAGGCGACGATGACGACGCCCGATAATGCCCAACATGCCAAGGCGCAGGCGGCAATCGAGAAACTGCCGCCCAAGGCCTATAGGGTCTTTTTCGCCAGTCAGGTGGAGGGGCTGAGTTATGTCGAGATTGCGCAAAGGGAGAGCATGTCGCTCGAACAGGTGCAAGATCACATGCTCATGGCCATCCGGATCATTGCGCGCAAAATGCAATAGGATGCTAAATCGCCTTGCCCGCTTTCAGGGCTTGGCAAGGCGATGATTTGCCGCGATTCTGCGCGGCATCATGAAGAGGCTCGACGACCCAGACATAAAATTGCCCGACGCCAAGCGTCGGGAGCTTGGTCATGTCGTCGACATCGTCAGGGAGGGCTTTGCGCAGGCCATCCGCCATCGCACCCAGCCCCGCTTTCGCAATGGACAGATTCTCAAGATCATCCTGTTCGGCAGCTATGCGCGTGGCGACTGGGTCGAGGATCCGGTGGGGCGTTATTTCTCCGACTATGACATTCTCGTCATCGTCGATCATGAAGACCTGACCGACATTGCGGAATTCTGGACAAAGACCGAGGACCGGCTGCTGGAGGAACTGGCCGAGGGCACGCGGCTGCGTACGCCGGTCGGGCTGGTCTATCACAGCCTTGACGATGTGAACGAGAAGCTGCGCCTTGGGCGCTACTTCTTCATGGATATATTGCGCGACGGCATCCTGCTGCATGAGGAGCCCGGACATCCGTTCGTGGAACCCAAGCGGCTATCGGCAGGGGAAGCCCTCAAGGAAACGCGGGACTATTTTGAGGAATGGTCAGGCACAGCAAAAGAGTTTGTCGAGGGTGCCGAATTTCATGTGGGAAGAGGACATCTCAACCTTGCCGCGTTCAACTATCATCAGTCAGTAGAGCGGCTTTATCATTGCATCTTTCTGGTCCGCACCTTGTACAGCCCCAAGACCCATAATCTGAACCGGCTACGCGCCCAGACCGAGCAGCTGGAACCCCAGTTGCGCGCCATATGGCCGACCGACAGCAAGTTCGAAAAGCGCGCCTATAATCTGTTGCGCGAAGCCTATATCAAGGCCCGCTATTCCCGCGAATATGTCATCACCGCCGAGGAACTGGACTGGCTGGCCGAGCGGGTCGCAATGCTGCAAGCGACGGTCGGCGCGCTGTGCAGTGCCCGGATCGTGGAACTGGAAGCAGCGCTTAGCCCATCACATAGGTCTTGAGCGCCCGCAGATCGCGGGTGATCCATTTGGCGTCGCGCGCAAAATCCTCGTCGGTCATGCCGGGCTGGCGAAACAGCGTCAGCATGACCTCTGCCCCATCACCATTGGCTATGACGCGCAGGGGAATATGAACTTCGGTCGTGTCCCACGGGGTTCTCTAATCGCCACTGTCAACAGCTGACCTCTTTGCGGTTCGTCACGCGCGCTGGGCTCCAGGGTTCTCTCCGCGGTCGTCGCGCTGGACGCCGCATGTTAGCGTTCAAAGTAGGGTGAATCTAAGTGGTGTGCGCGGTCCGTGCCGCACTCGCGGGAACGATCTCACCCTCGCTAAGCGTCCCAGCGGGACGCGTTCTGTCGCGCTTGAGTTCAGCGTATTGCTTCGGATTTGGATCAGGCCATGGCCGCCTCCCGGAAGGTCGTGTTGGTACGCCACATTGCGTGCAATGTTACCGCCAGCTTCCTGGCCAGGGCGACTTTCGCTTTGCGAGGCCCGGTTCGGCCTGCGATCGCCTGTGCCCACTCACGCAGGCGAGGGACGCCAAGCTTTCGAGACAAGATCGCATTTGCTGCTTCGTACAGGCATTTTCGAGCGAACCTGTCACCGCTTTTCGAGATGCGCCCGTTCCGGCTGATTTCGCCAGATTCGTAGCGCCTTGGCGTCAGACCGAGATAAGCGCCCGCGCTGGAAGATCGGTTGAAGCGTTCGGCGTCGTCGAATGCTGCAGTTACCGCCATCGCGGTGATCGGTCCGACTCCCGGCGCTGTCATCAAAAGACGTACCGTACCATGCTGTTTGGCTACCGCCCGGATTTTGCCATCGAGAGCGGCAATACGGGCTAGAATTTCACTCCGGGCGTGCATCAACGCTTCAAAGATAGGTATGAGCTCCGGTGCGACTGCCAGCTCGCCTGTGATGATCTCCGTCGCACGGCGTTTGAAGCCCCCAACCCGTTTTCCGAACATCACGCCAAACGTTTTCAGCAACCCTCTGATCTCATTTTCAAGCTTCACACGCATGCCAACCAGCGTATCGCGCGCTGTCAGCATCGCCCGGTTAACATAGGCCTCATGACTCTTTATCCGGGCAGCCTTGAACCAACCTGTGCGGACAATCTGAGCCAAGCCGCGAGCATCATGTCTGTCGGTTTTATTTGGCATCATTTTGAGGACCGCATTAGCGTGACGCGCATCCAGGCAAATGATCGGGACACGCCGCTTCGTCAGCGCGTTCCAGAGCCAGACGGCAAGGGGACCTGTCTCCATTCCCACCCGTTCGACATCCGCGGCGCGCTTCGCTAGCCAGTCGGCTATCGCGTCAGGGCAGGTCGGCACCTTCGCCTCCGCGAGAATCTCACCTTCCGCCCCAACCAGGCAAATCGCCGTCTCCTCCTGTGACACATCCAGTGCTGCAAAAACTCCCATAACGTCCTCCACGTTCGACTCCGGCCGAGCGCCGAAGCGGCAATGACATCCTACCGCAACAAAGCGGAGGTCGAGTGTGGCGATTACGTTAAGTGGTGTAGGTTCGCTGGGATAGCCACAGCGACCTCCGGCTAAGCCGGATTGATCATGCTGCCATGGCAGGCAACGTGATGATRGGATTATCGCTTAAACCTGAGACGCTCTCAAGTGTCATGTAGCGGCAGCGTTGGACGGCCCATTCGTCGTTCTGTTCCAGAAGGATAGCGCCGACGAGACGGGTAATCGCCTCTTCGTTGGGGAAGATGYCGRCAACATCAGTACGCCGCTTGATCTCGCCATTGAGCCGCTCGATCGGATTGTTGCTGTGCAACTTCGTGCGGTGTTGGGCTGGGAAGGTCATGTAGGCCAGCACATCCTCCTCGGCGCTGTCCATCAGRGYAGCGAGTTTTGGCACGGTAGGGCGCAATTGATCGGCGACGCTACGCCATTGGGCCTTTGCGGCCTCTGGAGTTTCCTGGGCGAAAGCGGTGGCGATGAATGCCGACACGACCCGGCGTCCRCTCTTGCCGGCATGGGCCAGCGCATTGCGCATAAAATGAACCCGGCATCGCTGCCAGGTGGCGCTGAACACTTTGGCGACGGAGGCTTTTATGCCTTCATGGGAATCTGAGATCACCAGCTTCACGCCGCGCAGACCGCGACGRGCAAGGCTGCGTAGAAACTCGGTCCAGAAGACCTCCGCTTCGGAATGACCGATCGCCATGCCGAGCACTTCGCGCCGGCCATCGCTGTTAACGCCAACGGCAATGATGACCGCGACAGAGACGATGCGACCGGCTCGCCGCACTTTGATGTAGGTCGCGTCCATCCAGAGATAGGGCCAGTCGCCTTCGATCGGACGATCGAGAAAGGCCTTCACCCGCTCGTCGATCTCCACGCACAGTCGGCTGACCTGGCTCTTTGAGATCCCACTCATGCCCATGGCTTTGACCAGATCGTCCACAGAGCGGGTCGAGATCCCCTGGATATAAGCTTCCTGGATGACGGCCGTCAGTGCCTTCTCTGCCATACGGCGGGGCTCCAGAAACCCTGGAAAATATGTTCCCTTGCGCAGCTTGGGGATCCGCAGCTCGACCGTSCCTGCTCGCGTCTCCCAGTCCCGATCCCGATAGCCGTTGCGCTGCGCGAGGCGCTCAGGATCTTTCTCACCATAGGCAGCGCCGGTCGCACCGCCCACTTCCAGTTCCATCAGCCGCTGCGCGGCAAAGCCGATCATGTCGCGTAGAAAATCGCCGTCGGCTGTCTTCCCAACCAGAGCGTGCAGGTCCATCTTGTCATTGGTCATCGGAGGTCTCCGTAAGTTGAGCTTCGCAACCCAAACTTATCCGAAGTTCGCCGGTGACCACCCGCGAAACTGACCGGCCGCTACAGCGCTTTATCGATGAGCGCGCGTCCGGTCAGCTTCGCTACCCTCAAAACCTACACCACTTAACGTAATCGCCACACTCGACCTCCGCTTTGTTGCGGTAGGATGTCATTGCCGCTTCGGCGCTCGGCCGGAGTCGAACGTGGAGGACGTTATGGGAGTTTTTGCAGCACTGGATGTGTCACAGGAGGAGACGGCGATTTGCCTGGTTGGGGCGGAAGGTGAGATTCTCGCGGAGGCGAAGGTGCCGACCTGCCCTGACGCGATAGCCGACTGGCTAGCGAAGCGCGCCGCGGATGTCGAACGGGTGGGAATGGAGACAGGTCCCCTTGCCGTCTGGCTCTGGAACGCGCTGACGAAGCGGCGTGTCCCGATCATTTGCCTGGATGCGCGTCACGCTAATGCGGTCCTCAAAATGATGCCAAATAAAACCGACAGACATGATGCTCGCGGCTTGGCTCAGATTGTCCGCACAGGTTGGTTCAAGGCTGCCCGGATAAAGAGTCATGAGGCCTATGTTAACCGGGCGATGCTGACAGCGCGCGATACGCTGGTTGGCATGCGTGTGAAGCTTGAAAATGAGATCAGAGGGTTGCTGAAAACGTTTGGCGTGATGTTCGGAAAACGGGTTGGGGCTTCAAACGCCGTGCGACGGAGATCATCACAGGCGAGCTGGCAGTCGCACCGGAGCTCATACCTATCTTTGAAGCGTTGATGCACGCCCGGAGTGAAATTCTAGCCCGTATTGCCGCTCTCGATGGCAAAATCCGGGCGGTAGCCAAACAGCATGGTACGGTACGTCTTTTGATGACAGCGCCGGGAGTCGGACCGATCACCGCGATGGCGGTAACTGCAGCATTCGACGACGCCGAACGCTTCAACCGATCTTCCAGCGCGGGCGCTTATCTCGGTCTGACGCCAAGGCGCTACGAATCTGGCGAAAATCAGCCGGAACGGGGCGCATCTCGMAAAAAGCGGGTGACAGGTTCGCTCGAAAAATGCCTGTACGAAAGCAGCAAATGCGATCTTGTCTCGAAAGCTTGGCGTCCCTCGCCTGCGTGAGTGGGCACAGG
>NZ_JEMV01000026.1 GCF_000588875.1 Sphingobium sp. Ant17 | reverse complement strand
GGCATCGCGTGTGTGCGCGGAAACGCTCAAAACTCGGAAAAGCGAAGCCCAAATTCGCTAATGGTTATCCCGGGGATAGGCGCCGGGCCGAGCCACCCGACGATGCCGGGTCCAATGGATGCGGTCCCCCTATCCAAGATGCAGGACCGGCGCAAGAGCGATAAGGCGAACGACCGGTCAGACCGATGTCGCCAGCCCCGCCTTCTCGACATGGGTGGCGACGGGTTCGTCGCGATCCTTGCGTTCGGAATAGCGGTCCACCAGCTGGTCGGCATGGGGCCGCAGCAGGACGGTGAAGCGGACCAGTTCCTCGACCACATCGACGATGCGGTCATAATAGGGGGATGGCTTCATCCGCCCGGCTTCGTCAAATTCCTCATAAGCCTTGGCGACGGAGGACTGGTTGGGGATGGTGAACATGCGCATCCATCGGCCGAGGATACGCAGCGTATTGATGCTGTTGAAGGATTGCGATCCGGCAGACACTTGCATCACCGCCAGGGTGCGCCCTTGGGTGGGGCGCAGTCCTTTATAGGCCAGCGGCAGATGGTCGACCTGCGTCTTCATGATGCCGGTGATCTGGCCATGGCGTTCGGGGCTGCACCAGATCTGCCCTTCCGACCACAGCGAATGGGCGCGCAATTCATCGACGGCGGGATGATCGTCGCCCGCCACCTGATCGGGCAGCGGCAGGTCGCGCGGATCGAAGATGCGTGTTTCGCAGCCGAAAAACTGCAGGAGGCGCGCGGCTTCCTCGACCACCAGCCGGGAATAGGAGCGCTCGCGCAGCGATCCGTAGAGCAGCAGGATGCGCGGTGGCGGGTCGAGAGCGCCTAAGCCCAGCGCGGGCCGCCGATGGGCGTAGTCGGGGTGCAACGCGGGCAAATGGTCGGGATCGGCCAGCGGGCGGAGATAGGCGAACGGCACCGTGTCGCTCATGCCTCTGCCTCCGCAAAGCGCGACCGGGTGCGGTTGGCGAAGGCGACCAGCGAGAGCATCACCGGCACTTCGACCAGCACGCCGACGACGGTCGCCAACGCCGCACCGCTCGACAGGCCGAACAGGCCGATCGCGACCGCGACGGCGAGCTCGAAGAAGTTGGAGGTGCCGATCAGGGCGCAGGGCGCGGCGATCCGGTGTGGCACCTTCCAGGCGAAGGCCCAGGCATAGGCCAGCGCGAAAATGCCATAGGATTGGAGGATGATCGGCACCGCGATCAGCGCGATCAGCAATGGTTGCCCGACGATGGTTTCGGCTTGGAAGGCGAACAGCAATACCACCGTCGCCAGCAGGCCGATGATCGACCAGGGTTTGAGCCGGGCGGTAAAGGCATCGACCGCCGCCACGTCGCCGCCATGCGCGGCGATCACCCGATGCCGGGTCAAAGCCCCCGCCGCGAGCGGGATCACGACATAGAGCAGGGTCGAGAGCAGCAGCGTTTCCCACGGCACGACGATGTCGGTGACGCCCAGCAGCAGCGCGACGATGGGTGCGAAGGCGACGATCATTACCAGGTCGTTCACCGATACCTGCACCAGCGTATAGGCGGGGTCGCCGCGCGTCATCTGCGACCAGACAAACACCATCGCGGTGCAGGGCGCGGCCCCCAGCAGGATCAGCCCGGCAATATATTGGTCGGCATCGCCACGCGGAATGAGGCCGGTATAGAGATAGTCGAAGAACAGGACGGCGAGCGCCGCCATGGTGAAGGGTTTGACCAGCCAGTTGATGACGATGGTGATGATGAGGCCGCGCGGCTTGCGGCCGATGTCGCGGATGCTGCCGAAATCGACGCCGACCATCATCGGATAGATCATCGCCCAGATCAGCACCGCGACGATCAGATTGACCGAGGCGATTTCCAGCCCGGCCAGCGTCGCAAAGGCACCGGGCGCAACATTGCCCGCCACGATCCCGACCGCGATAGCCAACGCGACCCAGAGCGAGAGCCAGCGTTCGAACAGGCCGAGTGGCGAGGCGGATGCGCCATTGGCGTCGGATGCGGCCATGATTATGCGCTCCCGACCGGCTTGGGGCTGCGCTGGCCCGTAGCGTCGATCACCTGCTCGCCATCTTCCTTGGCGAACGCGCCTTGCTGCGCCGCTGGAATAAGGTCCAACACCGCTTCGGAGGGACGGCAGAGTTTGACGCCCAGCGGCGACACGACCAGCGGGCGGTTGATGAGGATGGGGTGCGCCATCATCGCGTCGATCAGTGCGGCGTCGGACAGGCTGTCATCGTCCAGCCCCAATTCGGCAAAGGGCGTGCCCTTTTCGCGCAGCAGGGCGCGCGGCGTCATCCCCGCGCGGACGATCAGGCTTTCGAGCAGCGCGCGCGAGGGCGGGGCTTTCAGATATTCGATCACATGCGGTTCGATGCCCGCATTGCGGATCATCGCCAGCGTGTTGCGCGACGTCCCGCATTCGGGATTGTGATAGATGATGATGTCGTGGGTCATACGTTGGCTCCTGCCTGGACGCTGGCACCCTCGCCTTGGCCGATTTCCTTGAGCTTGCGCTGCGTCGCCATGGCATCCAGCGCGTCGAGCGGCAGTTCGAGGAAGAGCGTGATGCGGTTGCGCAGATAGCGCAGCGCGGTCAGGAAGGCGTCGCGCTGCCCCTCCCCTTCGACCGCGGCGGGGTCTACGATACCCCAATGGGCGGTCATGGGATGGCCGATCCACACCGGGCAGGTCTCGCCCGCCGCATTGTCGCAGACGGTGAAGATAAAATCGAACTGCGGCGCACCCGGCGCGGCGAACTCGTCCCAGCTTTTCGAGCGCATGCCTTCCGTGTCGAACCCCAACCCCGACAGGACGGACAGGGCCATGGGGTGAACCGCGCCCTTGGGCTGGCTGCCCGCGCTCCAGGCGCGAAACCGGCCCGCGCCCAGCTTGTTCATCAGCGCTTCGCCCAGGATCGAGCGGGCCGAATTGCCGGTACACAGGAACAGGACATTATAGACTTTGTCGGTCATGCTGGGGCTCCTTCAGAAACGGCGTCGCACGTAAGGGAAGAGAGAAGACCGGCGCACAGGTTCGGATCGCCCTGGCAGCAATCGGCCATCAGAAAGCCAAGCAGCGCCTGCATCCCGGCATAGTCGGCGGCATAATGGATGAGGCGGCTAGTGCGCCAGGAGGTGGCAAGCCCGGCCTGCTCCAGCTTGGCCAGATGGTGCGACATGGTCGATGGCGGGACGTCCATCGCTTCCGCCAGAGCGCCTGCGATCATGCCGTCGGGTCCGGCCTTCACCAGCAGGCGGAATACCGAAAGGCGCGTATCCTGCGCCAGCGCGGCCAGCGCCGCGACGGCCTTGTCCTGATCCATGGCGCGTCCTTGCTTCGATTGTCGTCGAAATATGGCGCTGCGCCGCACCCGTCAATGACATTTCGATAGATGTGAAAATATAGGCCTTCTGTAGCACCTTTGTCATGATTGGATGAAAGGGGGTGCGGCAAAGGAGTCTCTTCATGGTCGCTGCCCGCCGTCTTGCCCGTTCGTCCGTTCTTGCCTTGCTGATCGCCGCCAGCCCGGCGCTGGCGCAACATGCCAGCACCACCGACGCCTATCGCGCGCAGGCGATGGCCGAACTGGCGCGGATCAAGGCGGACGCGCCGGTCGTCGGCAAGGCGCGCAACATCATCCTGTTCATCGGTGATGGCATGGGCGTCAGCACGCTGACGGCGGCGCGCATCCATCAGGGGCAACGCCAAGGCGTGGATGGCGAATCCTTCGTGCCGACCATGGATCGCCTGTCCAGCACCGCGCTGGTCAAAACCTACTCGCATGACGGGCAGGTATCGGATTCCGCACCGACCGCCACGGCGATCCTGACCGGGGTCAAGACCCGCAACGGCGTCATCGGCGTCGGCCCGGAAGTGCCGGAAAATGACTGCGCGACGAGCAAGGCGCATCGCCTGCCCTCGCTGTTCGGCTTTGCGCAAGGTCAGGGCATGGCGACCGGCGTCATCTCGACCGCGCGCATCACCCATGCGACGCCCGCCGCCACCTATGCCCATACTGCCCAGCGCGATTGGGAAGCCGATGGCGACCTGACGCCCGACGCCCGCGCGCAGGGGTGCATCGACATTGCGCGGCAGATGGTGGAGGGCGACGTCGGCGCGCGGCTCGACCTGATCCTCGGCGGGGGCCGCGCCAATTTCCTGCCGACCACCAGCCGCGATCCCGAATATGCCGCCACGACGGGCAAGCGCACCGACCGCAAGGACCTGACCAAGGCCTGGCAGCGGCGCAATCCGCGCGGGGCCTATGTCTGGAACAGCGCGGATTTCGCCAAGGTGGACCTGACGCGCACGCCCCGCCTGCTCGGCCTGTTCGAGCCTGACCATATGCAATATGAGGCAGACCGCGCCAAGGACACAGGCGGCGAGCCGTCGCTCGCGGACATGACCCGATCGGCGATCACCATGTTGGGCAGCCGCGACAAGGGCTATGTCCTGATGGTGGAAGCGGGCCGGATCGACCATGCCCACCATGCCGGGAACGCGCGCCGCGCGCTGGAGGACACGATCGCGCTGGACGAGGCGGTGAAGGTCGCGATGGACATGACGGATCGCGCCGATACGCTGGTGTTGGTCACCGCCGACCATAGCCACACTTTCGCGATGAGCGGCTATCCCGGCCGGGGTAACCCCATCCTGGGCGCGGTGACCAACGGTGGTCAGGCGCTCAAGGCCAAGGATGGCAAGGGCTATACGACATTGGGCTATGCCAATGGGCCGGGCGCGACGATCGACACGCCGCGCGCCGATCCGCTCCAGACCGACACCACCGCGCTCGATTATCGCCAGCAGGCGCTGGTGCCGTTGGGTTCCGAAACCCATGGCGGCGACGATGTCCTGGCCCGTGCTTCAGGCCCGATGGCGCATCTGGTCAAGGGCACGATCGAGCAGCACAGCCTCTATTATATCATGCGGGACGCGCTGGCCGGGCCGACCGCCGAATAGCCCCTGGCGCTTTTGCGCCAGCAACAGGTTGCACGACGGATCATGCACGATAGAAGGCATGCATGACCCTTGATCATGACGACGCCGCCACGGCGCAATCGCAGCCGAAACCGGCGGCCCCCTCCTCGCCCTACAGCCCCGGCCGGGTTGCCAATGCCACATTGGTCGTGGTGGGCATCGTCGGCCTGGCATGGATCATGGTCGAACTGACCCGTTTCCTGATGCTGGTGTTCGCGGCGATCGTGATCGCGGCGGTATTCGATGCGATCGCCAGCTGGCTGTGCCGCATTACCGGCATGAAGCGTTCGATGGCGCTCGCCCTGTCGGTCATCGGCATGATCACCCTGTTCGTAAGCGCGTTCGCGCTGTTCGGGTCGCAACTGGCGCAGGAATTCGACACGATCCGCGAAACCGTCCCCCGCGCGCTGCAAAGCGTCGAAGACTTGCTCGACCGGTACGGCCTTGGCGACCGAGCGCGGCAACTGGTCGAGGGGGGCGGCCAGGACGTGTCCCAGCTCGTGTCGCAGGCGGGCGGCTATGCGCTGGCGGCGGGCAGTGGCCTTGCCGACTTCGTGCTGGTGCTGGTCGGCGCGATCTTCATGGCGGGCGACCCCGACACCTATCGCCGGGGCTTGCTCCTGCTCATTCCCAAGCGCGCAGAAGACACGGTCGCACTGGCGCTGGACGATGCGTCGGGCGGCCTGAAGGGCTGGATGGTCGGCCAGGCGGTCTCTTCGCTGGTCGTCGCGGCGCTCACCTGGGCGGGCCTTGCCCTGCTCGGCGTGCCAGCGGCGGGCGGGCTTGGCGTCATCGCTGGCCTGCTGGACATCATTCCGATGGTCGGCCCGGTCATCGCGGGCTTCCCAGCCGTGCTGCTGGCCTTTACCGTATCGCCGATGGCTGCGCTGTGGACCTTGGTCCTGTTCCTGGTGATCCAGCAATTGCAGGGCAATTTCCTGCAGCCGATGATCCAGAAACATGCCGTCGACGTGCCACCGGCGGTGCTGCTGTTCGCGGTGTTCGCCGCTGGCCTGCTGTTCGGCTTCCTCGGCGTGCTGCTGGCGGCGCCCTTGACGGTCGTCATTTTCGTCGCGGTGCAACGTCTGTATGTGCAATCGATGCTGGGCAAGCCGATCAAGGTCGCCGGGGCCGATTAAGCCCCGGCCCCTGGCCCTCTTTCCTTCGCCCCTGTCGATCCCCATAGAGATCAGCCATGACCGACACGCCAGCCCCCGCACCCGCCATCGCCATTCGCGATCTCACCAAAGTCTATAAGGGCGGCAAGCGCGCGCTGGACGGCATCAACCTGTCGATCCCGCGCGGGCAGATTTACGGGCTGCTCGGCCCCAATGGTGCAGGCAAGTCGACCACGATCAACATATTGGCCGGGATGGTGAACAAGACCGCAGGGTCGGTCAGCATCTGGGGCTTCGACATCGACGTCAATCCGCGCAACGCGAAGAATAGCATCGGCATCGTGCCGCAGGAGATCGTGTTCGACCCCTTCTTCACGCCGTTCGAGACGCTGGAAAATCAGGCGGGCTTCTATGGCGTGCCCAAGGACAAGCGCCGGTCGATGGAATTGCTGCGCGCCGTGCATCTGGAGGACAAGGCCAATGCCTATGCCCGCACGCTGTCGGGCGGCATGAAGCGCCGTCTGCTGGTGGCCAAGGCGATGGTGCATAGCCCGCCGATCCTTGTGTTGGACGAACCGACCGCGGGCGTCGATGTGCAATTGCGCCAGCAATTGTGGGAATATGTGCGCGAACTCAATGCCTTGGGCGTGACGATCGTGCTGACGACCCATTATCTCGAAGAAGCCGAGCAACTGTGCGACCGCATCGGCATCATCAACCATGGCAAGCTGATCACCGACAAGCCCACGCGTGAATTGCTGGCGATGGCGCAGGAAAAGGTGGTGCAGGTCACGGTCGACCGCGATGTGACCTTGGTGCCGGATGCCCCCTGCTTCGAAAAGATCGAGCTGACGGGCGAGCGCACCCTGACCATCACCTACCTCAAGGACCGCGCCAATGCAGGCCAGGTGCTGAGCGCCGTGCAGGCGAGCGGGCTGGCGATCGTCGATGTGGTGACCCGCGACCCGGATCTGGAAGATGTGTTCTTGAATTTGACGGCGGCGGCTGCGTGATGGGCGAAGCCCCTCTTGTTCCCCCTCCCGCAGGCGGGAGGGGGCTAGGGGGTGGGCCAGCGCCGACATTCAAACGACGCGAAACAGACCGCGCAAAAGGCCTCCGCAACGCCGCCCCGACACCCGAACGCTTATTGTGGCAACAACTCCGCAACCGAAAACTCGGTTATAAATTCAGCCGTCAGATGCCAATCGGTCCTTATTTCGCGGACTTCCTGTGCCGAGAACTAAACCTCATCATCGAACTCGACGGCGAAAGTCATGACCACATCGTTGCGTATGATGCCCGTCGAGACGATTATTGCCATGCCCAAGGTTATCAAATCTTGCGCTTTTCCAATGCCGATGTGATGGAAAATCTCGAAGGCGTCGTAACGCATATCCACACCACCCTTGCGCAGGCCCACCCCCGGCCCCTCCCGCAAGCGGGAGGGGAGCAGAAGTAAAATGCCCACCACTACCCACGACGTCATCATCATCGGTTCGGGCGCGGCGGGGCTTACCGCTGCGATCAACCTGGCGCAGGACCGCAAGGTACTGGTGCTGGCCAAGGGCGCGCTTGACGGCGGGTCGACAAACTGGGCGCAGGGCGGCATTGCCGCCGTACTCGACGGCGGTGACAGTTTCGAGGCGCATGTCCATGACACGATGGTCGCGGGCGCGGGCCTCAACGATCAGGCGACGGTCGAGTTCGTCGTGTCCGAAGCGCCCGCCGCGATCGAGCGGCTGGCGGCGCTGGGCGTCCCCTTCAACGGCGGTGAGGAATTTGGCGAGCGCTGGCATCTGACGCGCGAGGGCGGGCATAGCCACCGTCGCATCATCCATGTCGATGACGCCACCGGCCATGCGGTGCAGGTCGCCTTGCTGAAGGCCGCACGGGCCAATCCCAACATCACGCTGATGGAGGATATGGTCGCGATCGACCTTATCACTTCCCGCCATGGCGAGCGTTATTCGGGGGCCGGCCATGTCTGGGGCGTCTATGCCTTCAACCGGCGGACGGGGCATGTCGATGCGCTGGTGGGCCGTGCGACCATATTATGCACCGGCGGCGCGGGGCGCACCTATCTCTTCTCCACCGCGCCGCGCGGCGCGACGGGCGACGGCATCGCCATGGCCTGGCGCGCGGGGTGCCGCGTGTCGAACATGGAGATGAACCAGTTTCATCCCACCTGCCTTTACAATCTGGAGGTCAAGAATTTCCTGATCACCGAAGCGGTGCGCGGTGAGGGCGGGCACCTCAAGCTCCCGCCGGGCGTGCCGGGCGGCGGCGAGCGTTTCATGCCGCGTTTCGACCCGCGCGAGGAACTGGCCCCGCGCGACATCGTGGCGCGCGCCATCGACCATGAGATCAAGCGGCTGGGCCTCGACTATGTCCATCTCGACATCAGCCACAAGCCGCCGGAGTTTGTGAAGCATCACTTCCCGACCATCTATGCGCGGCTGCTGGACCTCGACATCGACATCACCAAGGAGCCGATCCCGGTGGTGCCCGCGCAACATTATACCTGCGGCGGCGTGGTGATCGACCTGGATGGCTGCACTGATCTGCCCGGCCTCTATGCTGCGGGCGAAGTCAGCGAAAGCGGGCTACACGGAGCCAACCGCCTCGCCTCCAACTCGCTGCTCGAATGTTTCGTGTTCGGCGAAGCGGCGGCCAAGCATATCCGCGCCAATTGGGACGACCTGCCCGCCCCGCCGCCGATCCGGCCGTGGGACGAAAGCCGCGTCACCAATGGCGACGAGGAAGTCATCGTCCAGCATAATTGGAAGGAAATCCGCCGCTTCATGTGGGATTATGTCGGCATCGTCCGCACCACCAAGAGGCTGGAGCGCGCTCAGCATCGCATCGACCTGCTGGCGCGGGAAGTGGACGATTATTACGGCAATTTCCGCGTCACGCCCGACCTGATCGAATTGCGCAACCTGCTGGAAGTCGCGCGGCTGGTGGTGCGATCGGCGCTGCATCGCAAGGAAAGTCGGGGCCTCCACTATACGCTCGACTATCCCGATACGCTGGACGACGCGATCGATACGGTGCTGGCCCCCTGAAAAAATTGGCGCGGTCGCCGGGGGGCGCCGCGCCTTGAGGGGGAGGGGAAAATGCTAAAAGCATGTCCGGGATCTGCGATATACGCCCAGCCGCCCTTATCGGCTTTGACGCCCGTCAAATGCGCTTCAGAAAATCACCCAGAGCCGCGTGGAAGCGCGCAGGCTGATCGGCCATCACCATATGGCCGCTGGGACCGATGGCGCGGAGCAGTGCGTCCTTCTTGGGGGCATAGGCAGTGCGGAAGCGGCTGGCGATGGCGGCGGCCTGCTCCCGATCCGATCCGATCGCATAGACGACCTCCAGCGGGACGGTGAGGCGCGGCAATTGCGGGCCAAGATCCGTGTTGGCCAGATCGCGTAGCGCATGCGCGATGACATCGGGGTCACTGCCCTTTGCGCCCGGTGTCTGCGCCACCATCTGCCCCAGATAGCGCCGCCCCGCCGCCGTGCCGGTCAGATAGCCACCGATCTGATCGGCGAGATAGCCAAGCCCGCTGGCCGTGCCGCCGACCATCGCCGCGCCAGCGGGCAGCATGTCGACCACCATGACCCGGCCCGCCAGCCCTTTAAGGCCCAGCAGCATCGCCAGCGTGCCGCCCATCGAATGGCCGACGACCGCCGGGCGCTTCAGTCCGGCGGCAGCGGCATAGCGCGCAATCTCGTCCGCGACCGGGCGCAGCAGGGCATCACTGCCGACATTGGCCTCCCCCGCCAATCCCGCAAAGCCGCGCACATGGACCAGGTGAAAGCGATAGCCGGGCAAGGCCGCCAGCACGCCGTTCCAGATGCCGGGGCCGCTGGCGAGGCCGGGGATGAGCAGCACGTCGCGGCCGGTGCCGCGCACCGTCACGGCGATCCGGCGCGACGTAAAGGGCGCGGCCTGCGCCGCACCCGCCCGGATCAGCCCGCCGGTCGCCAATGCGCCGAACAACCAGTTGCGCCTGTTCATCACTTTGTCTGTCATGGGCCTGCTATTGCCCGGCGCTCGCTGAACCGCAACTGAGCGATGGCGCCGCCGATCAAAGGGTTGCATCCTTCGGGCTCCTACCGTCGCATTTGTGGAATCATTCGTCGCATCGGTCTTGCCCCCAAAAGCGGCGAGCGCCCCTATGCGAGTGCAAAATGCGGGGAATATATGGCATCGAATGACAACCGGGGCGGGTTTGCGCGCCTGGTCCTTCTGATTATGGCCCTGTCGGCCTGTGTGAGCGCACCCGATCCGCGCCCGGCGCAGGCGGCCGCGAGCGCATCGCCCAAACCGAAACCAGCGGCCAATAGCTGGCCGATCCGGCAGGCACCAAGCCGCCCCCTGCCCCATCGTGCCGTCAGCCCGCATGATGCGCCATCGCCCGTGCTGGTCAGCACGATCCGCAATCTGGGCCAGGGCTTCAGGGGCAAGGTCGGCATCGCCGTCCGCCGGGTCGACGCCGACTGGACCGTCGCCTGGAATGGCAATGCCCTCTTCCCGCAGCAGAGCGTGTCGAAACTCTGGGTCGCGCTGACGTTTCTGGA
Source organism: Sphingobium sp. Ant17 (assembly GCF_000588875.1). Classification (GTDB taxonomy): domain Bacteria; phylum Pseudomonadota; class Alphaproteobacteria; order Sphingomonadales; family Sphingomonadaceae; genus Sphingobium. The sequence goes on along the minus strand of NZ_JEMV01000026.1, from coordinate 60,580 downwards.
CGCCGTGGATCGCGGCAAGCTGCGCCTGACCGACACGACCACGATCACGAAAAATGATCTGACGCTGTTCCATCAGCCGTCCGCCGCCATGGTGAAGACCGGCGGTTGGACCACCAGCTATTCCGACCTGATGCGCCGCGCCATGACGCGCAGCGACAATACCGCCAATGACACATTGTTGCGCGCGGTCGGCGGGCCGGAGGCGGTACGCGGCTATCTGGCGCGGCGGATGATCAAGGATATCCGCTTTGGCCCCGGCGAACGGCTGTTGCAATCGGCGACGGCGGGGCTCGACTGGCGGCAGGATTATTCGATCGGGCGCAATTTCTACACCGCGCGCGCCCGATTGCAGATGGCAGCGCGGGTCAGGGCGCTCGACAATTATCTCGCCAATCCGCCAGACGGCGCTGCCCCGACCGCGATCGTCGGGGCGCTCGCGAAGCTCAAGCAGGGGGATTTGCTCTCGGCCGACTCTTCGCGCCTGTTGCTGTCCGTGATGTCCGAGGCGAAGACCGGGCCGCAGCGGATCAAGGGCGGGGTGCCGCCCGGCTGGTCCTATCTGCACAAGACCGGCACGGGGCAGGATCTCGCCCCGCGCTCGACCGGTTATAACGACATCGGCATCATGACCGCGCCCGATGGCACCAGCTATGCCGTCGCCGTGCTGATCGGATCGACCACCGTGTCGATCCCCGAACGCTGGGCCTTGATGCAGGGCGTGGCGAAGGCGGTCGCGGCGAACCATCAGCGCTGATTGTGATCGATCAGTGAGGAATGGTGTGTCTGTGCTGTCGCGGGATAGGTTGGCTATGACGCGGTTGTAGGCGGGGCGATGCCGATGGTCAACGCGATCCGCAGTGTCGCTAGGAGTGGACCTTCCGCAAACGACCATTTTTTGTCGCTCCGTCAGATTATCCATGTGCCTGAAACCGGACACTAATTCAGATGGCAGGAAGAAGACTGAATGGCCAAATCTGGTGGAGAGCGGTCATTGCGTGCCGCCGATATTTGTCTAAATTGTCCGCATGTTTGGCAACGCTCACTTGGATCGCCTGCGGCAAACTTTCGCTGATCAGTTTTCGGTCGGTGAACAGGGCTTATTCTATCGTAAGTATCAGAGGGGTTGCGCCAATTTCGCGTAAGCCACTCGGAACGAGACGAGTTTGTAGCGGCTTTCAACAAGCGCATTCGCTACGCCACGTGGTCCATCTTTCCTGCCACCGTTGGCCTGATACTGCTTCTAGTCTGGCTAACCCCGGATGCCGATAGCGCCATCGCGCAGATTGCGATGTGGGGCGGGATAGCAGCGATCTTGCTGCCTTTCATGGCCATATATTACTGGGCTTGGAATGCTCCATCACGCGAATTAGAGCGCCGAACCCCAGAAGGTCCAGCATTGACCAAGGAGGAGGCGCGTGCGGTTGCCTTCTCCAAAATCACTTACGGTCAACTTCTGATTGCGGCACTCATGGGCGCAGGGCTAATTTGGAAGAAGTCGACGGAGATAGATGTTTTTCATGGATGGGGAGTAGTCTGGCTCACGTTTGGGGTTGGGCTGGTGGTCCTTGCTGGCGTTCAGGCGATCCGAAAGTGGCGCTTCAATCAGCAACGAGCGCCTGAGTAAACGTCCGCTCTGGGGCGACTGTCGCCGCATGATTTTTTATCGCGCAACGTCAGCTATCGCTGATCATATCCCCAAAACCCGCCAGTCCGCAATCCACCCTTGCCGTCATGCCGGGCTTGACCCGTCATCCATTGGCTTAACCGTTTGGCGTTACTGAGAGGGGGAGGCGCATGGACCCCGGATCAAGTCCGTCCTGAGCCTGTCGAAGGGTCCGGGGTGACGACCTTTGAGGAACATCTTCTTACCACCCCTTCTCCTCGCCGGGGAGAAGGATATGCAGCCTTAGTGCCGAAGGCACTTAGGCGCAGTTGGATGAGGGGGGCGACGCCGAGGCAGCGCGAATCCCCGGTGGTTCGACACCCTCACCCAGCTACGACTAGGCAGCACGCTGCCAAGTCTGCGCAGCCCTCTCCCTTAAGGGAGAGGGGTAAGAAAGGCCGCCTGCTAATGGTTCGCTGACGAATAGAGCGGGCACCGCGCTACTGGAGCGGGGCAGCGTTACCGGCTATCCCCTGCCCCATGACCCAGAATCACCTCTATCTCGTCGATGGCAGCGGCTATATCTTTCGCGCCTATCACCAGTTGCCGCCGCTCACCAACCAGCATGGCCAGCCGGTCGGCGCGGTCTATGGCTATACGACGATGCTGTGGAAGCTGGCCGAGGAATTGGGCAAGGCGGAAGGGCCGACCCATATGGCGGTGATCCTGGACAAGGGGTCGCACACCTTCCGCAACGACATGTATGACCAGTATAAGGCGAACCGTCCGCCCGCGCCCGAAGACCTGGTCCCGCAATTCCCGATGATCCGCGACGCGACCCGTGCCTTCTCGCTGCCCTGTATCGAGGAGGCGGGCTATGAGGCGGACGATCTGATCGCGAGCTATACCAAGGCGGCGGTCGCGGCTGGCTGGCATGTCACCATCGTCAGTTCCGACAAGGATCTGATGCAGCTGATCCAGCCCGGCGTCGACATGTACGACACGATGAAGAATGAGCGGCGCGGGGCGGACTATGTCGTCGGCAAGTTCGGCGTGCAGCCCGAGCAGTTGGGCGATGTCCTCGCGCTGATGGGCGATAGCGTGGACAATGTGCCGGGCGTGCCGGGCATCGGCCCCAAGACGGCGGCCAAGCTGATCATCGAACATGGCGGGCTGGAAGCGGCGCTGGACGCCGCGCCGGCGATGAAGAAATCGAAGATGCAGGAAAATCTGATCGCCCATGCCGACATGGCGCGGCTGTCGCGGCGGTTGGTGGCGTTGCACGACAGCATGGACCTGCCCGAACCGCTCGAAGACCTGGCGTTGAAGGGCATTCCCAAGGAACCGTTGCAGGATTTCCTGACGCATCATGGCTTCAAGACGCTGCTCAATCGGCTGGGTGCGCCTGCGGCTGCGGTGGCCGTTGCTGCCGCCGCTGCGGGCGTGGCCGAGCCGATCGCCGCGCCTGTCGCGCCGCAAGCGCCGCCGATCGACCGCAGCCTCTACGAAACGGTGGTCAGCGAAGATGCGCTCGACCGTTGGATCGCGCAGGCGCGGGCCGAGGGGGTCGTCGCGGTGGATACCGAAACCGACATGCTCGATTGCGTGTCGTGCCAGTTGGTCGGCATCAGCCTCGCCACCGGCCCCAACCAGGCCTGCTATATTCCGGTCGGCCATGGCGGACGCGACATGTTCGCGGAAAAGCCCGTGCAGCTCGACAAGGCGCTGGTGCTGGCGAAGCTCAAGCCGCTGCTGGAGGATGATGCGGTCCTCAAAGTCGGCCAGAACCTCAAATATGACATGACCGTGCTGCGGCGGCACGGCATCGAGATCATCCCCTATGACGACACGATCGTCATGAGCTTCGACCTGGACGCCGGGCAAAGCCTGTCGGGGCATGGCATGGACGAGGCGGCGCGCACGCATCTTGGCCATGACTGTATCAGCTTCAAGGAGGTGGTTGGCACCGGCAAGAACCAGATCAGCTTTGCCGAAGTGCCGCTCGACAAGGCGACCGCTTATGCCGCTGAGGATGCGGACGTGACGCTGCGGCTGTGGTGCGTGTTCAAGACCCGCGTCGCTAATGAAGGCGCGAACCGCGTCTATGAACTGGTGGACCGGCCGCTGGTGCCGGTGATCGCGCGGATGGAGCATCGCGGCATCAAGGTGGATCGCGAGCATCTGGCGCGGCTGTCGGGCGAGTTTACCGCTGGCATCGCGGCGCTGGAGACGGAGATTCACGAACTGGCGGGGCAGCCCTTCGCGATCGGATCGACACAGCAGCTGGGCGCGATCCTGTTCGACAAAATGGGCTATAAGGGCGGCAAGAAGGGCAAGTCCGGGGCCTATTCAACCGACGTCACCATATTGGAGCAGTTGCAGGCGCAGGGTGCGCCGATCGCCGCCAAGATATTGGAATGGCGGCAATTATCGAAGCTCAAATCCACCTATACCGATGCGCTGCAGGCGCAGATCAACAAGGATACGGGCCGCGTCCATACCAGCTATTCGTTGACCGGGGCGCAGACCGGGCGGCTGTCCTCGACCGATCCCAACCTGCAGAATATCCCGATCCGCACCGAAGTCGGACGGCAGATCCGCCATGCCTTCGTCGCGGAACCCGGCAATGTCATCTTGGCGGCGGACTATAGCCAGATCGAATTGCGGCTGGCCGCGCACATGGCCGATGTGCCAGCGCTGCGCGATGCCTTTGCAGCGGGTGAGGATATTCACGCGGCCACCGCCAAGGAATTGTTCGGCGAGGTCAATCGCGACACGCGCGGCCGGGCCAAGACGATCAACTTCGCGATCCTGTACGGCATTTCGCGCTGGGGGCTGGCCGGGCGGCTGGAGATCAGCGCGGACGAGGCGCAGGACATGATCGCCAAATATTATGAGCGTTTTCCCGGCATCAGTATCTACATCAACGAGACGATCGAAAAGGCGCGCGCCTGCGGCTATACCGAGACGCTGTTCGGGCGAAAGACCTGGTTCCCGCGCATCAAGGCGTCGGTCCAGCATGAACGGCAAGGGGCCGAACGCGCCGCGATCAACGCCCCGATCCAAGGGACGAGTGCCGACATCATCAAGCGGGCGATGGCGCGCATGGAACCGGCGCTGGATGCGGCGGGGCTATCGGGCGTGAAGATGCTGCTGCAGGTGCATGACGAACTGGTGTTCGAGGTGCCGGAGGTGGACGTGGACGCGGCGAACGCGGTCATCCGGCGCGTGATGGAGAGTGCGGCTGAGCCGATCGTGAAGCTGAGCGTGCCGTTGGGCGTGGAGATTGGGACCGGAGCGAGTTGGGGCGCGGCGCATTGAAATGCGGGGAGCCAAAGAACAAGTGAGATCCCAGCTTTCGCTGGGATGACGGTAGGGAGATTATACCCGTCATGCCAGCGAACGCTGGCATCTCCCTTCTTCTCGCTGTCCCTCAGTCCAAATGCAACGTGTCGAACAAATCAACCCATTTGGGATTGATGCTCTCGATCAACTCGACCTTCCAGGCGCGCTTCCACGCCTTCACCGCTTTCTCCCGCGTGATGGCGTCCATGATTGTCTCGTGCCGCTCCGCATAGACCAGCCGGTCGAGCCGATAGCGACGACAGAAGTCCGAGCCAGTGCCGTCGCGATGCTGCATGGCTCGACGCGGTAGACTGGCTGTCACGCCAATATACAAGACGCCATAGGCGCGGTTTGTCATGATATAGAGCCATCCGCCCGCCATAGTTGCAAGGTTGCGTCAAAAGGCAGGGAGATGCCAGCGTTTGCTGGCATGACGGGGAGGCAAGGTGCGCGCCCAATTTAACGTCATCCCAGCGAACGCTGGGATCTCGCTTGTTTATACCGCGAGGAAACGGCCGATCCTCGCCGGACCGGCCATTCCTCAATCGAACAGCTCTTCCAGAAAGCTCTTCTTTCGTTTTTGTGGATAGCCTCGTCCGTCGTCGCGAAAGTCGCGGTCGGGGCGGTAGCTCGGCCTCGCCACCGGCGCCGCCGCGACATTGCCCGGCCCCGAACGCTCGATGATCTTGTCCAGTTCGCCCCGGTCCAGCCACACGCCCCGGCATTGCGGGCAATAGTCGATTTCTACGCCCTGCCGGTCGGTCATCGCCAATCCGACATGACAGACCGGGCAGAGCATGGCGGAGACCGCCGCTTGATCACGCATATATTTACTCCCGCTCGCCCGTCAGGCTGAGCAACATCTGGAACAGGTTGACGAAATTGAGGTACAGCGACAGCGCGCCCATCACCTGCATCTTGGCCGCCATTTCATGGCCCGCATAGGCAAAATAGTCGGACTTGATCCGCTGCGTATCCCAGGCGGTCAGGCCGGTGAAGATTATGACGCCGAGGATCGAAATGACCATCTGCATCGCCGAAGACCCGATGAACAGGTTAATCAGGCTGGCAACGATGATGCCGATGAGCCCCATGATCAGGAAGCTGCCCATCTTCGTCAGGTCGCGCTGCGTGGTATAGCCCCACAGCGCCATGGCGAGGAACATGACCGCGGCCGAGAAGAAGGCCTGCGCGATGCTGCCGCCGGTGAACACCAGGAAGATGCTGGCCAGCGACACGCCCATCACGGCGGAAAAGGCGAAGAAGGCCATCCGCGCGCCCGCCGTCGTCATCTTGTCGATGCGGAAGCTGAAAAAGAACACGAAGGCCAGAGGCGCGAAGATCGCCACCCATTTGAGCGGCGTGCCAAAGATCGCGGCGGCCAGCACCGGCGTATTGCCGATGAACGCGGCGACCAGGCCGGTGATCACCAGCCCAAGGCCCATATTGCGGAAAACGCCCAGCATATGCGCGCGCAGCCCGGCGTCGGTCTGCGCCGTCCGGCTCGCGCCATAGCCCGGCACACGAACGGGATTATTCACGGCTACTCTTACTCCATCAAGACGGTGGATCGAGTGGCCCGGTGCGGTCTGTTGCGACATTGAGGGGGCAACTGCCGCAAAACCTGCACCGGGCGCACCCGATGCGGTCCGACATCACGACATGGACAAGGGGGGAAATCCAGATCGTCAGAGGGGCCCGGCCCGCATCAAGCATATTGGTGGAGGAACGCGCCGGTGCAAGGGTCGGGCGCAGATGCAACATTTTATTACAAATACCGTCGCTCATCCTCCCCTGTCAGGGGAGGTGGCAGGGCGCAGCCCTGACGGAGGGGTGTTACCSYCTCGATAGRGTGACACCCCTCCACCACTTCGTGGTCCCCCTCCCCTTACAGGGAGGATTGAGAGTAGCAGAGGCATAGTCCAATGAATTTCGACCTGACCGACGACCAGGAAATGATGCGCGACATGTTCGTGCGCTTTATGGACGAACATAGCAGCATCGCGCGGGTGCGCGCGGCGGCGCCTTCGGGTTTCGATCCGGCGCTGTGGACGGGTTTGGCGGAATTGGGTGCCTTGTCGATCCGCGTGCCGGAGGAAGCGGGCGGCCTGGGGCTTGGCCTGTTCGATGCCGTCCTTTTGATGGAAGAAGCGGGCCGGACCTTGGTGTCGGGGCCGCTGGCCGAAACGTTGGTGGCGGCGCGGATGCTGGCTTTGCTGGGCGGCGACGCCGCGACCGCCCTGCTCGGCCGCGTCATGGCTGGTGAAGCGGTGGCGAGCATCGCCTTCCATGATATCGCCACGCAACCGGTGCAGTGGATCGGCGGTGGTCAGGTGGCGCAGGCTGTCGTCGCGCGGCGTGGTGACGACATCGTTCTGATCGACGTGCAGGACGGCGCGCGCGTGGCGGAAGAGAATCTGGCCGATACGCCGATGGCACACATCGACCTTGGCGCCTTGCCGCAGGTCGTGCTGGCGTCCAGCGCGGACGCCGTTGCGACCTTTGCCAGCGGTGTCGAGGAATGGAAGCTGCTGGTAGCGGCTGGCCTTGCCGGGATCGGGCGCGAAGCTTTGAAACTGGCGGCGGCATATGCGTGCGAGCGCAAGCAGTTCGACCAGTTCATCGGGCAATTTCAGGGCATTTCTCACCCCCTCGCCGATTTGCTGTGCGATGTCGACGGCGGCAAGTTCCTGGTGTGGAAGGCGATCCGCGACATTGCCGATGGCGCGCCAGAGGCGGGAGCGGCGATCAGCATCGCGGCCTGGTGGAACAGCGATGCGGCGGGCCGGGCGGTGGCACAAGCGCTGCACACCTTTGGCGGCTATGGGCTCACCACCGAATATGATATTTTCCTGTTCAACCTGCGCGCCAAGGCTTGGCCTTTGCTGCTGGGCGATCCGCAGCGACTAATCACAGAGGCCGGGCGACGGCTCTTTGCGGGCGAGCAGGCAGCCTTGCCTGATGCGGGCGACATGCCGGTCAATTTCGATCTGGGCGACGACGCGCGCGCCATCACCCAGGAGATAGAGGATTTCTTCGCCGCCCATGTGACGCCGGAAATGCGAGAGGCATTTCATTATAGCTGGGAGGGCTATAACCCGGACCTCAACCGCAAATTGGCGGCGCAGAATCTGCTATATTTGGGGCTGCCGCAGGATGTCGGCGGGCGCGGGCTTTCCGCCTATGAAAAGACCGCCGCGATGGATGCGTTCGAAGCGGAGGGTTATAATAATCCGGCTGCGAATGTTACGCAGATGGTCGCGCTGATCGTCCATCGCTTTGGCAGCGAGGAATTGAAGGCGGCGATCCTGCCCGAAATCATGCGCGGCGAAGTCATCTGCTCGCTGGGCTATTCCGAGCCAGGTGCAGGGTCCGACGTGTTCGCCGCGCAGTGCCGCGCGACGCAGGAAGCCGATGGTAGCTGGCGGATCGATGGGACCAAGATGTTCACCAGCGGGGCGAACCTGTCGACCTATGTGCTGATGCTGTGCCGGACCAACCCGGACGTGGCCAAGCATAAGGGGCTGACCATGTTCATCGTGCCGCTGAAGGCCGAAGGCGTGACGATCCAGCCGGTCCATACTTTTCAGGACGAGCGCACCAACATCACCTTCTATGACGGAGTGAAGATACCCGATAGCTGGCGGCTGGGCGCGGTCGACGGCGGGGTGCGGACGATGAGCGCGAGCCTGGAACTGGAGCATGGTGGCGGCTTTGCCAAATATCAGCGCGCGATGCTGCATGCGGCCGAAACGCTGTGCCAGGAGATACAGCGTGATGGCCAGCCGTTGATCGCCGACGCCGGGGCGCAGGCGCGGCTGGCGCGCACCGCGGCCAATCTGTGGGCGTCCGAACTGATCGCATTCCGCGCCAATTGGGCAAGCATGGAGAAGAAGCCGAACCTAGCCTATGGACCGATGGCCAAGATGTTCAGTTCGGAGAAGTTTCAGAGCGATGCGCGCGACCTGATGGACCTGACCGCGCCCTTGTCCCTGTCCAAGCGCAAGGGGGCGGCGGCGGAGATCAACATGTTCTACCGCCACGCGCAGGGCGCGACCATCTATGGTGGGACAAGCGAGGTCCATCGTTCCATGATCGCCGAGCGCGCGCTGGGCCTGCCGCGCACCCGCGCCTGAAGGATGACGATATGAGCGACGCCCCGCATCTGCTGACGCAGGACCAAGACGGCATCCTGATTGTAACTTTGAACCGGCCGGATAAGCTCAACGCCCTGTCGGCGCAGACGATGGCGCTGTTCGAACAAGCGCTGTTGCGCTTTCGCGATACGCCGGAATTGCGGGTGATGCTGATCCGCGCGACCGGGCGCTATTTCTGTTCGGGCGCGGACCTGAAAAGCGGGGGCAATCCGGACTATCCGCGCACGCCGTCGGGCATTCGCGAAAATCATCGGCTCAACCTCAACGGCATGCAGCGCATCTATGACGAGATGGAGCATATCGAAAAGCCGATCGTCAGCGCCATTCATGCGACCTGCGTCGGTGGCGGATTAGAAATGGCGCTATCATGCGATTTTCGGTTGGCGGCAAAATCCGCCGACTTTTCCTTTCCCGAAGGATTATTCGGGGTACTGCCCGCCTCCAACGGTGTCAGCCGCCTCACGCGCATCTGCGGGCCGCACTGGGCACGTTGGCTGATCATGGGCAATCAAAAGGCAGATGCCGACCGCGCGCTCATTATGGGGCTGGTGCATGACGTGTTGCCCGATATGGGGTTCGACGAAGCGGCGCTGGATTTCTGCCGCCACCTGACCAAACAAAATGCCGAGCAGATGGCCGCGGCCAAGATTGCTATCGAGCTGGCAGCCGAGGTCGGCCCCGCCATGGGGCGGCATGTCGAGCGGATGGCGAACAGTGCACTGATGCTCAACCCGGCCTATTTGGAAGGAATGGAACGCTACATGAGGGGCGTGGGCGGCAAGAAGGGATAAGGGTCAGGCGCGCACAGGCGGCCATATCGCTGCTAGGAATCCCAGTGTTGCGGGAGTCAGGCTAAACAAGCCGCCTAACACCTCTCGTGGGGGTGTTTTGGCACTTGCGTACCAGTGCCATCTCGAAATATCAGCCTATCTCCGCAAGGCGGCCCTTATCGGAGCAATACGATTGTGAGGTGGCTCGTACTGCAAAAAGCCCGCCGTGATGGGGCAATCTTGTTTGTGTGTTTGATGTAATGTGCGATGAATGCGGACGAGGCCTGGCCGGTCGATCTGATCAGGCGCTTTCTTGATGAGCAACGTCGGGCCAGTTGGCCCCACACCGGAAATGTGCGCTAATCTCTGGCAACATCCGTCGCTTCGGTGCCAGCTATCAACTTCTCATCGACCCGTTCGATTTCTCGCTGGATTTGCGCATACTCCTCCCCGTGCAGAGCAAATAATTCACGAACCAATTTAGGAATGGCCTCGTCGGCGGTGATCCGTTCGAGCAAGGTTCCACGCGGCACATCCCCGTCGCGATAGTAACACCATACGCCGCGCCAAACCCGCGGATGGCGTCGACCAGCCGTACAAATCTGCTGACAGGTGTGCCAACATGGTCGATAGAAGCACCTTTATTTGGAACTCATGGCGGGCAGAGCATGATCGATAGCGAAGACAGCAAAGAACCGGGCGTAAAGGGTACGCAGACGCTGATGCGCGCGCTCGACATTATGGATGAAGTGATTGATGGGCCGATCCGCGCCGCCGATCTTGCCCGCAAGCTGGGGATGAGCAAGACCACCGCGCACCGATTGGTGCAGGCTCTCAAGTCGCGCAATTATCTGGCAGTCACGCGGGATGGTTTTGCCCTCGGCCCCAAATTGCTCCAGTTGGGCGTGTTGGCGACTGAGCAGATTGATTTTGTTCGTATCGCACGGCCATTCATGGAATTATTGTCGGAGCGCAGTGGTTTTTGCGTATTCGTCGGGAAACGCGAAGGGGATTTTTCCCGCCATCTCGATCGCGTGACGGGGACGCAGCGGCTGCGCGTTGCGACGGCGCCGGGCGATCGCCGCCCGATTGCGGAAACGGGGTTGGGCAAGGCATTGTTGCTGGACGAGGACGAAGCGACCTGGGAGCGGCTTTATGTTGCGGCCAAGGGTGGCAAGCCCTCGCGCGGAGCGATCAATGCGTTCATTACCGAAATGCAGCGCCACAAGGCGCGCGGCGAAGTGCTGCATGACAGCGAACTGGGCGATGGCGTCCGTTCGATCGCTACGCCGATCCGCGATGCAAAGGGCAATATCTGCATCGCTATCTCGATCGCCAGCGCCGCCCATTATCTGACCGACGAACTGCGCGCGACATTGGCGCAGCAGGTGATGCGGTCGGCCGAACAGATCAGCACCGCTGTTGGCTATAGCGGCCCGCGCTAAGCGGGTGGCGCTGCCTAAAAACAATAAGGGCGCGATCATCGCAATGATCGCGCCCTTTAGGTTGGGGGAGAGGGTATCTTACATCCGGTAGGTCACGCCGAAGGTGAAGGTGCGACCGATACGGGTTTCGAACAATGTGTCCTGCCGCACGCTGTCAGTGTAGAGGCGGTTCTGTTCATCGGTCAGATTTTGCGCTTCGACAATGAGCTTCAGACGATCGGTAACGGCGAAGGAAGCTGATGCGTCCATGTAGAAGGTCTTGGCATTGCCTACGAGATCGCTGCCCGGTGAAGCGGGGATGCCGCGGATGAACTTGTCGCGGAAATTGCCCGTGGTGCGTATGCTGAACTTCTCATCTTCGTAATAGAGCGTGCCGGATGCCGTGCGCTTCGACAGGCCGACCAGATCGTTGGTGGTCGTCACAGTCGGAACCCCGCCCACGCTGGCGAGGATATAGTCGATCTTGGAGGTCACCTGCGTGTAGTTACCAAGTACACCAAAATTGCTCAGGAACCCGTCGAAGAAGGTGAAGGGGATCTGCGCGTTGAGTTCAAATCCTTTAGCGGCCCGCCCGGCGTGTTGAATGGCTGCGACACGTTGAACAGTTCCGTTGGGGCGGTGTTGCTGTTTTCCAACAGCGCGTCAGGCAAACCCAGTTCATTGAACGGAATCTGAGTGTTCACATTTTGGACGAAGCTTTTGATGTCCTTGTAGAAGAAGGCGGCCGACAGCAATGATCCAGGACGGAAATACCATTCTACTGCAACATCGAACGTGTTGGCGCGGATGGGATCGAGGAAAGGATTATTGACGTTACCAACGCGCGTGATTGGATTGACGCCGCTGGTAGGAGTAAGCAATCCCAGTTCCGGCCGTGCGAGCACCTTTGCGCCAGAAAAGCGGAAGAGCAAATTCGGTACTGGTTCAATCACGATATTGGCCGAGGGCAACCAATCGTCATAATTGTTGGTCGCTGAGCCGAAACGGCCAACCAAATTGGTCGGTGACGTCTGGCCCGCTGGCGGCGCAACCGCGATATAGCCTGACGAGGTCATGTCCGTCTTGACATAGCGGACGCCCACATCGCCACGCACACTGAAACCGATGGCATTTTCAAGATCAAAGTTGGCCATGAGGAAACCGCTCGTCACTTCTTCGCGGACCCGACTGCGGCCACCGCCACATTCAACGCCGCAATAGCGCACGGCATCAAATCCGAAAGTGTCAGCCCATTTATCTGAGTCGATTGCAGCCCAGCTCGCAGGTGCGCCATTACCCCACAATTTATCGACACCGGTGATTGACGTGGTGATGTCGGCCAAGCTGGTGCCGGCAGGCAGCGGGCGCACGACGGTGTCAGCATTGAAAGGCCGCAGGAATGTAGAAATGAAATCGCTGCGCCGATATTGCGCACCCGCCCGAATGGAGAAAGCATCGCTGACTGCCCATTTCAGGTTGGTTTCGGCGGTAAAATTGTCGGTGGTGTTCTTCGAGGGCTTCCCTTGATAGCTAAAGCCTCCCAACACGGTGCCATTCGCCAAGCCAGGCGCATAATTGAAGCTGGCAGGATTATTGATGTCGGCGCCAAAACCGATCACCGGTGTCGTACCGCCATCACGGAAATCGATGGAGAAACCATCGGCATCGATCACATCGATGAAGGTCTGCAGACGCTTCTTGCCATCCCAGATCGAGCGATTGAAGCCGACTAGGGCATCGACAATCAGGCTGTCATTGAGCTCGCGCTTAAAGTTGACGTTGGCCTGTTTGAAAGTCGAAACGAAATTATCGACCAGCCCTTCAGACCGAACATCGACACCGTCGAACACGCCATGAACAAGCGATCCGTTCTGATCGAACTCAATTTCGCGCACCGAGGTCATCGGCTGGCCATTATTCGAAGCGGAACGGGCAAACGACACGCCGGCGATATAATTGTCGCGGCGGGTCACTTCGAAGCGTGAGTAAAGGAAGTCGACGGAAATATCGGTCTGGTCGTCAGGCTGATATTGCAGGGTCAAAGATCCGCCAATCCGCTCCTGCTTCTGTTCGCTGTTCAGATAGCGCGGGAGGCGTGGGAAGAAGGCGCCGCTACCCGGCGTCGCTTCCTGGCCTGACCGCCGCAGGTTCTGGATCGTGTCATAGGCGGCCTGCGTACCCGTCCGCGGATTACCGGTGCTGCAATCGGTCGCTGTCACGCCGCGCGACGCCAATTGCGCGGGGGTCTGACCGGCCGTATTGATCGGCGCGCCAAGCGGGGAGCAGAAGCCACCATTCAGGTTGGCAGGCAAGAGATCGACTGCCGAATAGCCGACCTCGCGCAGGTTACGCTGTTGATAGGCACCCGATGCCAATATGCCAAAGCCGCTGTCGCCAAACTGCTTCGAGATGAGCAGCGAGGCGCGTGGATCGACCTTTTTCGACAGCTCGTTGTAAACGCCGCGTGCCGTCATCGAGAGGACGAAATCGTCCTTCTGGTCGAAGGGCTTGGGCGCGGAGAGGTCAACGGTTGCGCCGAGCGAGCCTTCCTCGACATCGGCCGAGGGCGTCTTGCGCACCGAGAGGGCCGAGAAGATTTCGGTCGGGAAGACGTTGAAGTCAAAGCTGCGGCCATTATTGCCGGCACCATAAATGTCTGAGCCGCCGGTCTGGGCCGTGCCTTCCATGCCGTTGATGCGGACGCGGGTGAAACCGGCACCCAGACCACGGACCGAGATGTTGCGGCCTTCGCCACCATCGCCGCGCGCCAGCGCCACGCCGGGCACGCGCTGCATCGATTCAGCGAGGTTGGAGTCGGGGAATTTGCCGATGTCTTCGGCTACGATCGAGTCGATCGCGGCGGCTTCGCGCCGCTTCATGCCCAGGGCGCTATCAAGCGAAGCGCGGAAGCCTGTAACAACGATGTCGGCAGTTTCCGCTTCAACCGCGGCGGTCTGATCCTGCGCGATGGCTGGAGCCACAACCAGGAGCGTGGTGGCGATCGCGATGGCCGAGCTGCGGCGCGCAAATACGGAACGGGTGTGCAACATGACTTCCTCCCCTTTTGGCTGGTCGTCATCACCCGATGACGCCCTCATTGTCCCACTATGTGAACTACAATTTCATTGTATATCGCGAGTCGTAAAATTGAAAGAAAAATCATCATGTGATTTTACAAACCACATTGTGGGACTAATTACTGCTCCGTTCCACCTTTACGGCATAGATATGGGTTGCCCCTTCCATGTTGGACCGGAACACAAGCCAGCGGCCGTCGGGCGTAAAGGTCGCATTGGGTTCCAGCCGATAGTCATGCGCGCGCAGGTCAACGATCTTCTCAACATCCAAGCGTCCCGGCACGATCAGATCATCGCCGTTGGCGGCACGGATGCCAGCTACGTCCGGAATCGCACGGGGCGTGAAGCGGTAGAGATATTTGCCATCCGGCGCACGGGCCACCATCTCACGGTCGCCGCCGTCGCCTGAAAAGCTCCGGCCGTCCGGCGATGGGCTGTAATGGACCGACCAGTGGTTGCGATCGACCGGCAGCCAGCGGCGCTTGCCCGTCGCCAGCTCATAGCCCGCGAGCCAGAATATTTCGCCGCGCGCGTCTGGAGATCATACCAGATCCATTTTCCATCCGCCGAGAAAAACTCATGGCCAGCGATCTCCATGTTCATCATGCGTTTGTGGACGAGCCGCTTGTCGCTACCATCCGCGCGGACAGTCCAGATGCGGTCGACCTTGTGCCACGGCCCTTCGTGACAATAGAGAATGCGCATCGGGTCAGTCGGCGAAAATTGGACATGGTTGAGCCAGTCCGTCGATGCGACAACCACGCGTCGCGCACCGGTACGGATGTCGATGGTGAAGATTTCCATCGGAATCTTTGCTTCCAGCCGCTGGTTCAGGCGAACCTCTTTGGCATCGGCATAGGAGAGCGGCGTGCCGCCCGTCCCGGTCGCGGCGAAGGCGGTTTCACCTGGCCGATTCCCCTCGCCACCTGGTTGCAACGGCGGCGCGGCCTGCGCCCATTGACCCAGAAGAAGCGTTTCATCGGCATTGATCGAGCCGATCGTGCCGCGATCGATTGACACGATTTTGCGTACTTTGCCGCTGTCGATATCAACACTGTGGATGACTGACCCGGTGTTGCGCGTGACGCTATAATAGGCTGTGCGAGTTTTGCGGCCAGCGAACAGGAGCTTGGCGTGCTTGTTGCGCACCAGCGGGGTCACGCTCCAGTCGGCCAGCGTCACCACGGCGATGCCGCCCGGAGTCGCGATCACCATTTTATCGCCTTGGGGCGTGTAACTGTTCTGGTGGAAATAGAGCGACAGGCTGCCCGCCTCGCGACTGATACGTACAATGCGATGCCTAGTCGTGGCGTCGGTCCATTCCGCCGCCGGCGCGGCCTGCACCATCGGCGCCTAGAGGCAGAGTAGCATCATGCCCCACGCACGCATCAATACCCCCATATCCTGCCCCTTTTTGTTCTACATAGTGATGCATGATCCTTACATATGGATCATATATGGGAAAGAGGAAAAGGCATTGACCGCAACTCAATCCCTAAATATGGATCGTATTGCTAATTAACGGGATTTATATTGGCCTCTGCACGGGCCGATATTCTGGGGGGAGCGCAGCAATCTCGTGGCGCTCCCCCGCTCTTACATTCCTGTCCGGGGGCCATATCATGCCATCCAGCGCTGCCCTCTTCCTGCTACTGACGGCGACCTCCGGTGCGCAGACCATTGACCTCCGAACCGATACTTTGCAGCCTTATCAGGTGGGGAGCCATGGCGTGGAGCCTGGATCCAGCGCTCGGGGCTTCGTCTATTCCATCGCCCTGCCCGAAGGTCGCTATCGCGTGACGCTGCGGCTGGGCGACCGTGCGCAGGCGGGCGATACGACAGTAAAGGCAGAGGCCCGCCGCCTGATGTTGCCCCATATCCGCACGCGCAAGGGCGAACAGGTCAAGCGTCGCTTCCTGGTCGATATCCGCACGCCTGCTCTCCCGCCGCCGCCGCCGACCGCACCGGGCGGCGACCGGGTGCGGATCGACACACGTGATGCGCAGGAATTTACCTGGGACGACAAGCTGACGCTGGAGTTTTTGGGTCAACCCGCAGTCCAGTCGATCCGCGTTGAACCAGTCACCGCACCGGCGATTTTCCTGGCGGGCGATTCGACCGTCACCGACCAATATGCCGAACCGGCGGCAAGCTGGGGGCAGATGCTGCCCGCAATGCTGGACGAGCGCATCGTCGTTGCCAATCATGCCAAGTCAGGCGAGACGCTTAAGTCCTTTCTAACCAGCTTACGCTTCGACAAACTGCTGTCGGCGATGCGGTCGGGCGACTGGCTGTTCATTCAGTTCGGCCATAATGACCAAAAGCAGCAATGGCCGCAAACCCATGTTGCGGCGGACACGACCTACCTCGCCTACCTGCGCGCCTATATCGCCGAAGCGCGGCGGCGTGGCGCGCATCCAGTGCTGGTGACGTCGCCCGAACGGCGAAATTTTGATGCGCACGGCCGTATCGTCGATACGCTGGGCGACTATGCGACGGCGGTGCGGAAGGTCGCGGCGGAAGATGGCGTCCCGCTGATCGACCTGAACGCCGACAGTCGCACAATTTATGAGGCACTTGGCCCCGATGTCGCGCCGACTGCCTTCAACGATGGCGGCAAGGACAAGACCCATCATAATAATTATGGCGCATGGCTGCTGGCCAGCGCGTGGCGCAGCGCATTCGCGATACCATACCGGCGCTTGCCCCGCATGTCACCGCCGACGCCTTTGCCCCTGAAAAGCCACCGACGGCAGCACAAGTCGCGATCGCCCCCAGTCTGATCCATAGCGATCAGCGCCCGGCCGGGAACTGAGATGGACATGACCCGCCGCAACCTGGCGCTGGGACTTGCCTGCCTGCCGCTTGCGACCCTGCCCTTCCCTGCCCACGCCGCGCGCCGCATCGACGTGCGCGACCATGGCGCACGCGGCGACGGTATCGCGATCGACAGCCCGGCGATCAACGCCGCCATCCTTGCCGCCTCGCGTGGGGTCGGCGGCACCGTCATCCTGCCGCGCGGGCGTTACCTGTGCTTCTCGATCCGACTACATAGTCGCGTCACATTGCTTCTGGGCGAAGGCGTAGTGATCGAGGCCGCCGATCCGGCACGCCATGCCGGGCGCTATGATCTGCCTGAAGAAGGCGTCGACCAGCTTTATCAGGATTTCGGCCACAGCCATTGGCGCAACAGCCTGATCTGGGGTGATGATGTATGCGAGGTCGCCATCCTTGGCCCCGGCATGATCCATGGCGCAGGCCTGACCCGCGACGGTCCCGGTGCGCATTGGAAAAAACAGGCAGGCGAGCGACCCTTGTCGATGCGCGCCATGACCGAGGCGCAGATTGCTGATCTGGAACCTGCCGCCGCCGCGATGGCGGGCAAGGGCAACAAAGCAATCGCATTAAAAAATGGCCGCGACATTCGCCTGTCGGGTTTTAGCATAGTGAAGGGCGGCCATTTTGCCATCCTGGCGACCGGCACACAAAAGCTGCGCATCAATGGACTAACGATCGACACCGACCGTGACGGCATCGACCTGGATTGCGTGCGCGACGTGGTGGTGGAGCGCTGCCGGGTCAATTCACCCAATGACGATGCCATTGTGGTCAAGAGCAGCTATGCGCTCGGTAAAGCCATCGCAGCGGAGGACATAATGATCCGCGACTGCGATGTGTCCGGCTATGATATGGGATCGCTGATCGACGGCACGCGCACCACCGTCCAGCAAATAGCACCCGATCAGGATCGCGTCACCGGCCGGATCAAGCTCGGAACCGAGAGTAATGGCGGCTATCGCAATATCCGTATCGAGGATTGCCGCTTCACCCGCTGCCGGGGGCTGGCGCTGGAGACGGTTGATGGCGGGGTGATGGAGCATATCGTCGCGCGGCGGTTGACCATGCGCAACGTGACCACCGCGCCCCTCTTCCTGCGGCTGGGCGATCGGCGGCGCGGGCCGGAGGGGACGGGAATTGGCGCGATCCGCCATATCGAGATCAGCGAAGTGGATGCGCGCGGCATCGACCATCGCTTCCCGGCCACGATTGCGGGCCTGCCCGGCCATCCCATTCGCGACGTGACGGTCCGCGACGTCCATCTGGATTATGCGGGCGGTGGCACATCGCAGGATGCCGCACGGCGGCCCGCCGAACTGGCCGACGCCTATCCTGAGCCGAGCATGTTTGGCGTTCTGCCCGCCTGGGCGCTGTGGGCGCGGCACGCCGAGCGGCTGACGATCGAGCGATTCTCGGCGGAAACGCGCACACCCGACCAGCGTCCGCCCTTACTGTTCGACGATGTGCGGCATCTGACAGTGCGAAACACGCCACTGTGGCGTTGACGAACAATTGGGACGATGTTACCAAATATAGGTCACATGTTCCATAATGTGGTTTATAGGGGAAGAGCCGAGATGTCGATCCACGCCTTCAAAATGCAATTGAAGCCCGGCGGCGTGGACGAATATCGTCGCCGCCATGACGAAATATGGCCCGAACTGTCCGACCTGCTGCGCCGGTCGGGTATCTCCGATTATTCCATCTTTCTGGATGAAGATACACTCAGCCTGTTCGCAGTACTGACGCTGGCGGCGGAGAATCAGCGCGAAACGCTGCCCGATCATCCCGTGATGCAGAAATGGTGGGCCTATATGGCGCCGTTGATGGAGGTCGAACCGGACAATCGACCCAAGGAATGGCCGCTCCCCCTGCTGTTCCACATGGATTGATCCGACCGATGCGCTCCCTAATTGCCGCCCTAATGATCGGCTCCGCCCTGGCGATCCCTGCGATGGCGCAGGTCGCCAAGCCTACCGCCAACCTGTCCGCCCCGGTCAAGAGCTTTGGTCGCGTCTCCTATGATGCGCGCTCAATGATGATCGATGGCGAGCGCAAGATCATCTGGGGCGGGGAATTTCACCCCTTCCGCCTGCCCTCGCCCGACCTGTGGCGCGACATATTGCAGAAGATGAAGGCGAGCGGATTCAACACCGTCGCCCTCTATTTCGACTGGGGCTATCATAGCCCGAAACAGGGCGTGTACGACTTTACCGGCATCCGCGACCTCGACCGGCTGCTCACCATGGCGGAAGAGGAAGGTCTCTACGTCATCACGCGCGCAGGGCCTTATGTGAATGCCGAACTGTCGCGCGGCGGCTTTCCCGGCTGGCTGGTCAACCAGCGCGCGCGTGCGCGCACTGACGACCCGGATTATCTCAAGGCCGTCGATGAATGGCTCAGCCAAATCAACCCGATCATCGCGCGGCACCAGATCAATGTGGACAAGCAGCGCAAGGGCGGCGTCATCCTGCACCAGATCGAAAACGAACTGGCGCTGACGACGCCCGCACAGCGGCGCTATATGGATCACCTCTATGCCAAGGCGCGGGCAGACGGCATCACCGTGCCGATCTTCCACAATGATCAGGGCCGCAATGGCTATTGGACGCCCGAATCCTCGACGGTCGAGAAGGTCGTCACCGGCCCCAACGACATGTATGCGTTCGATGGCTATCCCGGCGGCACCTGCACCGTCACGGGTCAGCCACCCGCGATGTCGCAGCGCCTGATTGGGGCTATTATGGCACGGGCGGGGCCAAGGGCGGCGCGTCGGCTTCCCCCGATACGCCGGGATTTGCGGCCGAGTTCGGCGGCGGCTGGTTCGACTATTGGGGGTCGAACGGCGGCTATGACTGCAACGCGATCCAGCGCGGCAAGCGGTTCCAGCGGGTCTTCTATGGCACGAACCTCGCCAACGGCATCGGCATCCAGAGCTTTTACATGACCTATGGCGGCACCAGCTGGGGCTGGTTGCCTGGCCCGGTGGTGTTCACCAGCTATGATTATGGCGCGGCGATTTCAGAACCCCGTGCGCTGCGCGAAAAGGCGCGGGAGATGAAGCAGTTGGGCGGCCTGATCGCGTCCGTCCCCGATCTGGCGGGCATGACCCCGGCCGGGCCGGTCGAGATCACATCGCCCAATATCCAGATTTATCATAATAAAAGCCCGGAGACTGACGCCCGTTTCCTGATGGTGACGCACAAGCCGTCCAACGGGCAGACGAACGACAGCTTCACTTTCACCGCCGAGCTGCCCGATGGCCGTTATACCGTGCCGATGCGCCTCAACGGCTTTGACGCGAAATGGCTGGTGGCGGGCGTGACGCTGGGCGGGCAGCGGCTGGTCTATTCCACGTCGGAACTGCAATCGGCGCAGCGGCAGGACAAGGGCGACCTGATGCTGCTCTACGGCCGCGCCGGGGAGCCGGGCGAAACCGTGCTGCGCTATAACGCCGCGCCGACTGTGACGGTGATCGAGGGGGAAGCCACCAGCCGCTTCGACACGGCGAAGGGCGATTTGAAACTCAGCTACAGCCATCAGGGTCGCGCCATCGTGCGGATCGAGGGTGGCGGGCGACCGCCGTTGACGGTGATCCTGGGCGACGAAGCCGAAGCCGTCCGCTATTGGCGGCAGGGCGACATGTTGATCCGTGGCCCGGAACTGGTGCGCCATGCGACGGTGAAAGGCGGCACGCTGGCCCTAACCGGAGACACCGCGACGCAAAGCCCGCTCGAAGTCTGGGGGCCGGGCACGATCCGCAGCGTGACCTGGAACGGCACGAAGATCGCCACCCGCGCCACGCCATCGGGCAGTCTTGCGGCATCGCAGCCGCTCGCCGGTCCTGCCGACTTTGCGCTCCCTGCACTTACCGACTGGCGCATGGCCAAGGGATCGCCCGAAGCAGACCCAGCCTTCGACGACAGCGGCTGGCAGCTGATCGACAATCGATCATCGGCCAGCATAACCGCCCGCCCCGATGGCCAGCCCAATATGAGTATGGATGCCTATGGCTTCCATGACGGCGATGTCTGGTATCGCGGTCGCTTTACCGGAACGTCCGACGCAAAGGCGCTCTCGCTCTATTATGGCGCGGGCGGCTCTGGCCTCGTCCAGGCCTGGGTCGACGGGCAATTTATCGGCGAGGCAGAAACGCCGGGCGGCCTGCCGCGGCCGATCACCACCGGCACGGCCCGCTTTGCTTTGCCCACCAATGCGCAGAGCGGCGAGCATATCCTGTCCGTCATGGTCCGCAACAATGGCCATAATTGGGATCTGGACAGCGATGATTTCCACAAGGAGGCACGCGGGCTGATTTCCGCGTCGCTGGAAGGTGGCCCAAGCGGACGCAGCTTTGCCGTGCCGATCGCCTGGAAGATTCAGGGCAAGCGGGGCGGCGAGACGCTGGCCGATCCGACACGCGGTCCGGCCAATAATGGCGGCCTCTATGGCGAGCGCATGGGATGGCATCTGCCCGGCTTCGATGACAAGCGCTGGGCGAGGGCCACTGTTCCTGCCGCGCAGGGAGAAGCAGGAACCAGTTGGTATCGCACCAGCTTCGACCTGGCCGTGCCCAAGGGGCAGGACGCGACCATCGCGCTCAGCTTCGGCGATGCGACCAAGCCGCGATCGCCGGTTCGCTATCGCGTGCTGATGTTCGTCAATGGCTGGAATATGGGGCAATTCATCGCCCATGTCGGGCCGCAACGCACCTTCCCCATCCCCGAAGGCATATTGAATCACCGGGGCAAGAACCATGTCGCGCTGGCCGTCACATCCGATGGCCAGCCGGGCGACGCGCTCGAAGCCGTGCGCCTCGTCACCCTTCATTCCGTGAAAGGCGGTCTGCCAGTGCAGATGGTTACCGCGCCAAACGCACCTTCAGACCTCAAGGAGTAACACTAAGTGGCCGCACTCAATCATGATGTCCCGCGGAACCAGGTGGTCGATGCCATCGACCGGCTGATGGACAATCTCGTCAATATCAAAGACGAGACCGGCGAGTTCCTTCTGCATCTGGATGATGGCCGCATCATCGACACCAAGGGCTGGGCCGGATGGGAATGGACCCATGGCATCGGCCTATTCGGTATGTGGCGCTATTATGAGCAGACCGGCGACCAAAAGGCGTTGGGTATCATTAAACAATGGTTCGAGGATCGCTTTGCCGAAGGCACGCCGACCAAGAATATCAATACGATGGCGCCCTTCATCACGCTTGCCTATCTGTACGAGCATGAGCCGGACCCGCGTTACATCCCCTATCTCGACACTTGGGCCGAATGGCTAATGGCGGATGATGGCCTGCCCAAGACGGAAGAGGGCGGCTTTCAGCATATCGTTTATAATGACGAAAATCCGGGTGAGATGTGGGACGACACGCTGATGATGTCGGTGCTGCCGCTGGCCAAGATCGGCCTGTTGCTGAACCGCCCCGCCTATGTCGAGGAAGCCAAGCGCCAGTTCCTCCTCCACATCAAATATCTGTTCGATACCAAGACAGGCCTGTGGTTCCATGGCTGGGATTTCAATGGCCGTCATAATTTTGCAGAGGCGCTGTGGGCGCGCGGCAATTGCTGGGTGACGATCGCGATCCCTGAAATTATCGAAATCCTCGACCTGGCCGAAGGCGATTCGTTCCGCACCTTCCTGATCGACACGCTGGCTGCGCAGGTGAAGACGCTGGCGCAAACGCAGGACGCCGATACCGGCCTGTGGCACACGCTGATCGTCGATCCGACCAGCTATCTGGAAGCCTCCGCCACGGCCGGCTTCGCCTATGGCGTCCTCAAGGCGGTGCGAAAGGGCTATCTGCCGCGCCACTATGAGGCCGTCGGCATCAAGGCGGTGCGCGGCGTGCTGGCCAATATCGACGCGGCGGGCGAATTGCAGCAGGTGAGCTTTGGCACCGCGATGGGCGACACCCAGCAATTCTACAAGGATATCGCGCTGACCTCCATGCCCTATGGCCAGAGTCTGGCAATCTGCGCGCTGGGCGAATTTCTGCGCAGCTATATCTGACAAAGCGAACGGCGAGAGGGCGGGAAATGGAAGGACCGATCGACCGCCAATGTTCGCCCAGGGGTGCCGCCAGCGTTGCGACGCTGGCGGCATTTCGCGCATCGCGATGATAGCGCGCTTTCTTTTCCTGCTCGCGCTGCTCAGTGTCACGCCGATGGCAGCGGCACGGGATTGGGTGCGGGCGTCTCCGCGTACTGGTGATCTCACGCTGGCGGCGCAGGGCCGCGTCGCGCCTGGTCGTCACCGATCCTGCCGACCATGATGTCGTCGCCATCGCCGCTGCCAACCTGCGCCGCGACCTTGCCACCGTCACACAAGCAACGCCCGGCGGCGACACGCAGATCTGGATCGGCACACTGGGCAGAAATGCCGCGATCGACCGGTTGATCGCTGACCGCCGCATCGCCGCCGGCACGTTGAAGGGTGCCTGGGAAAGTTTCCTGATCACCAGCGTCGACAAGCCCCGCCCCGGCGTCGCTCGCGCCCTGGTGATTATCGGGTCGGATCGGCGCGGGACGGCTTATGGTGCCTATGAACTGTCGCGCGCAATTGGCGTTTCGCCCTGGTACTGGTGGGCCGATGTCACGCCCCGGCATCAGGCCAACCTCCATGTCGCCAAAGGCTTGCGCCGCTTCGGCCCGCCTTCGGTCAAATATCGCGGTATCTTCTTCAATGACGAAGATTGGGGGCTAGTCCCCTGGGCTGCCACGACCCATGCGCCGCAGGAAAAGCCACTTGGTCCCAAGACCTACGCCAAGGTCTTCGAACTGATGCTACGGCTGAAGGCCAATCTCCTCTGGCCTGCCATGCACAAGGTGACACAGCCCTTCAACGCGGATCCTGCCAACGCCGCGTTGGCGGAACGCTACGCCATCGTCATGGGGTCGAGCCATGCCGAACCCATGCTGCGCAATAATGTCGGCGAATGGACCGCACCGCCGGATGATTTCGACTATGTGAAGAATGCGGACGGTGTGCAGCGTTACTGGGCTGATCGCGTCGCCACCAATGCAGGCTATGAGAGCATATGGACGCTCGGCATGCGCGGCATTCACGACAGTGGCATGGTCGGCCCATCCACCATCGCGGATCGCCGCGCCACGTTGGAGCGCATCATCACCGACCAGCGTGGCATGCTGGATCGTGCAGGCATAGCCAACGCACCACAAGTCTTTACCCCTTATGAGGAAGTGCTCGACATCTACCGCGCGGGGCTCAAGGTGCCCGATGATGTCACGCTGATGTGGCCCGACGATAATTTCGGCTATATCCGCCATTTTCCAGATAAGGCGGAGCGCGCGCGGTCGGGTGGTTCGGCTATTTATTACCATCTCTCCTATCTTGGCGCGCCGCTCTCCTATCTCTGGCTCTCCACGACGCCGCCCGCGCTGATCCGCGAGGAAATGGGCCGAGCCTTCGACAGGGGCGCGCGTCAAATGTGGGTTGCCAATGTGGGTGACTTGAAGCCCGCCGAGTTGGCCACGGAATATTTCCTGAGCCTCGCCTGGGACATAGAGGCCACCCGCGGCCAGACGATCGAACATTTCGTCAAAGGCTGGGCGGCGGAGAATATCGACGCGGCGCAGGCCCGGCCGGTCGCCGACATATGGCGTGCCTATCACCGCCTGAATTTCGATCGCCGCCCTGAACATCTGCAATGGTATCGACCTGGTGAAAAGGCGCAACAAAGCCCGTTGTCGATCGCGAAAGCGGACGACCGGCTCGCCGAATTCGCCGCCATGGAACAGGCAGCCACCGCGCTGGAACCGCATGTCGCCGCCGATCGCCGCGACGCTCTGTTCGAATTGCTGACCTATCCGGTCGCCGCATCCGCCGCCGCTAATCGCCGCTTCTTTGCGGCCGAAGCGCATGACCGGCTGCGAGACAGCAACCTGGCTGAAGCGATCCGACGCGGCATGATCGCCCATGCGGCCGATGCGACCCTGCGCGGGTTGACACAGCGGTATAATCAGGAGATTGCCGACGGCAAATGGCGCGGCATGATGGCGGTGGAACCGGCTGACGGCCAGTGGCGCAGCTATCGCCTGATCCCGCCGATCCTGCCCGCGCCTGACGTCTCAGCCTCACCTACATCCGCGCCGACGATGGCGCCAGCCGTAACCAATCCCGTGCTCACGCCACGGCAATTCGCGCTCCGCACAGGCTGGCGGTTGGGCGACGGCCTCGGACGGCATGACGCTGTCCTTGTGCCCACTGGTCAGATCGGCACTGTCAGTGCGACCTTCACGCTCCCCGCCGGGCAATGGCGCGCTTTTGTCGATGTGCTGCCAACCTATGCCGACCGGGATGGCGATCCATTGCGCATGACCATCGCCATCGACGGGACCGCGCGTCGGCTGGAAGCCCCGCGCCAGACGGGCGACCGCGACTGGGCAAAGGCTGTACTCGACAATCGCATCGCGCTTGCCGTGCCGGTTGATCTCCCAGCAGGCGCGCATCGCATCACCTTGCAGTCCGCCGGTCCGGGCGTGATGATCGAGGCCGTCCGTTTTACGCCGGTTCCAGCGACAGATGGCTTGCATTAATCTCAGATAGCGTGATAGAAGTTCACTATATGGTATTAAACCAAGTGCCAGCATGAAAGACTGTGGCACGATCCAAGGCTGAGGATAGACAAGCAGTGCTGCCAGAAACCCGCCCCGTCCGCCTGCGCAATTATCTCGCTTATGGATCGAACGATGTGCTGGGCGCAGGGTCGATGGCGGTCATTTCCGGCTGGGTGCTAATCTTCTACACGCAGTTTTGCGGGCTGTCCGCTGGACAGGCAGCGACGATTTTCGCGGTAGCCCGCATCCTCGATGCCGTTGCTTCACCGATGATCGGCTATATTTCCGACCATTTCGGCAGCACCCGGCTTGGCCAGCGTTTCGGTCGCCGACGCTTCTTTATCCTCGCCGCGATCCCGCTATTGCCAAGCTTCGCGCTGATGTGGCTGCCGGGCCAGACATTCTGGTATTATCTTATCAGCTATGTGCTGTTCGAACTCGTTTATGCGATGGAGATCATCCCGTTCGAGACATTGGCCGCCGAAATGTCGAGCGACTATAAGACCAAGGCGAAAWTTTGCGGGCGCGCGCATCCTGTTCGGACAGGCGTCGGCCATATTGGCGGGCTTCCTGCCGCTCTGGCTGATCACGACGCTGGGCCGCGATAGTGCCGACACGTTTTTCTATATGGGCATCATTTTCGCCGCGCTCTTCATGCTGACGGCCGGGCTGCTGTATCTGTTCAGTTGGGAACGGCATATGCCGGGCGGGGTTGCGCTGACGCAGGCCGCGCCGACGGCTGGCATGGGGCAGGCGTTCAAGGCGCTGTATCGCAACCTTTTTTCCACCATGCGTATTCGGGCGTTCCGGCTGCATCTGGGCATGTATTTGGGTGGCTATATTAGTCAGGACATTTTCAACGCGGCCTTCACTTTCTTCGTCATCTTTGCGCTGACGGGGTCGATGGCGATCGCATCGGGGCTGCTCGGCACCATGTATATCGTCCAGTTCGTGGCGGTCATTATCGCGATCAACCTGGCGCTGCGGGCGTCGCCGTCGCGCGCCTATCAGATTGCGGCGGCCAGCTTCGCGGCGGGTGCGCTGACACTCATTGGCTTGTGGGTTTTGGGCATCGCAGCGAGCAGCCCGATGATCTGGCTGCCTATCATCTTGGCGGGCCTCGGCCGTGGTGCGCTCAACTATATTCCCTGGGCGACCTATAATTATATGGCGGACGTGGACGAGATCGTCACCGGCCAGCGGCGCGAAGGCAGCTTTGCCGGCGTCATGACCTTCGTGCGCAAGGCGACACAGGCCGCGGCCGTGGCGGGCGTGGGGTTCATCATGCAGGCAGGTGGTTTCGTTTCCGGTGCGCCCGTGCAAAGCTATGACGCCATCCTGACGATCGCCTTGCTATTGGGTATCGGCACGGTGGGAATGCTGGGCTTCGGTATCCTCGTATCCACCCGCTTCCGCCTCAGCCCCGCGACCCATGATGTCCTGATGACCGAGATTGAGCATCTGCGGGGCGGCGGGCGGACCCCGACGAGCCCAGACGCGGGCCGGATCGTCGAGGATCTGTCGGGCTGGCGCTATGACCAGCTATGGGGCAGAAACCCGGTCGCCCGCTGACAAAGGATCGATCATGCGCCCTCTCCTGCTTCTTGCCGCCTTAGCCCTGACAGCCACGCCCGTCGAGGCGCAGCATTGGTCGCGCAGTTGGATGGCCGCGCCACTGGCTTGGAGCGCACCGGCCGATAAGCGCCCGGACCTGACTGACCGCACGGTGCGGCAGGTCGTTCGCCTGTCCAATGGCGGCGCGCGCATCCGCCTGCGCTTGTCCAACGAAATGGCGGTTGCGCCGCTGACGATCGGGGCGGTCCATGTCGCGCTGGCCGGGGAGGATGGCGCGATTTTGCCGGGCACGGACCGCGTCGTCGCGTTCAACCGCGTGCAGGGGGCGACGCTTTCCCCGCGCGCGCCGTTGCTGAGCGATCCGATCGACTTGCCGGTTAAGCCACTCACCCGGCTGACGATCAGCATCCACTTGCCGCAGGGCGCAGCCACTCCAACGGTCCACGCTTATGCCGCCGCCACCAACTGGATCGCGCCGGGCGACCAGACCGCCGCGATCAGCCTGACCGGGGCGACGACCATCGGGCCGCGCCTCATCCTGTCCGCCGTGGAAGTAGAAACCGCCCGGCCTGCCCCCACCATCGTCACGCTGGGGGATTCCATAACCGACGGCGTGCGCGCGACCAATGACAGCAACCGGCGCTGGCCTGACCTGCTCGCCGAACGATTCCAGAAGGCTGAACGAAAAAACGTCGCGATCGCCAATGCGGGGATCAGCGCCAACCGCCTCTTGTCCGAAGGCGAAGGCTATAATGCGCTCGCGCGCTTCGATAGCGATGTGCTGGCGGTGCCGGGCGTCAGTCATGTGGTGATATTGGAAGGGGTCAATGATATCGGCGCGGCGAAGGCGCAGAAAAGCCCTTTGCCGAGCGCTGATGACCTGATCGGTGCCTATCGCCAGATGATCGCGCGCGCGCAGGGCAATGGGGTCAAGGTCATCCTCGCCACCATCCTGCCCTATAAGGGCGCTGGCTATTGGAGCGAAGAGGGCGACGCTGTCCGTGTCGCCGTCAACGACTGGATCCGCACGACCGACGAAGCCGATGGTATGGTCGATCTCGCCAAGGCGATCGCCGACCCCGCCGATCCGGCGCGGATGGCGAAGCCTATGATGTGGGCGACGCGCTGCACCCTAATGATGCGGGGTTTGCGGCGATGGCGGCTGCGTTCGATCTGCGCCTGTTTCGATGATCGCTGCGCTGCTCCTGCTCGCGGCCGCCAGCGGGCCGATTGCGCCCAAGCCGCTCTATCGCGACCCCATCCATGATGGCGCGGCCGACGCCTCGACCGTCTATGACCGGGCCAGCGGCGAATGGGTAATGTTCTACACCAACCGTCGCGCCGATCTGCCGATGGATGATGCCAAGGACGTTCGCTGGGTGCATGGCACCGCCATCGGCACCGCCCGGTCGAAGGATGGCGCGCATTGGCGCTATAGCGGCACGGCTGCCATCCCGCAAAGCTGCACCGGCGAGACGCTCTGGGCACCCGAAGTCCAGTTTCTCGACGGACAATGGCATATGTGGCTGACCGTCGTGCCGGGGGTCTTTCGCGACTGGAGCGCGCCGCGCTTCATCGTCCACCTGACCAGTCCCGACTTAGCGACATGGAAATGCGGCGAGCGGCTTGACCTTGGTTCTGACCGGGTGATCGATGCGAGCGTCATAGCGCTGCCTGACGGGGGCTATCGTCTCTTCTTCAACGATGAACGCGAGAATAAGGCAATCCGTACGGCGGACAGCAAAGATCTGGTCCACTGGACGGTTGGTAAGCGCCTGACCGACACGCCGGGCGAAGGCCCCAAGACGTTTCGCTGGAGGGGGCGTTGGTGGCTGATCTCCGACGCGTGGAAAGGGTTGCTGGTCATGCGGTCCGACGACGCGGAAGCATGGACGAGGCAGGAGGGCCATATCCTTGGCGTCCCCGGCATCCATTCCACCGATCGCGCCAAGGGCCAGCACCCCGATATCATCGTGGCGGGGGAGCGGGCCTATATCCTCTATTTCGTCCATCAGGATGGCGAGGATGAAGCGCGCGCCAATCCCGACTGGAAACGCCGCAGCGTCCTCCAGATCGCGGAACTGGTCGAACGCGACGGGTTTATTTCGGTCGATCGTAACGCGCCGGTGCCGGTCACGCTGAAACCCTGATTGTAGGTTACAGAAAGCCGACCTGCCGCAGCCAGGCTTCGCATAGCGTTGGCCAGATCGACACCGGCATGTCCGCCGTGTCCAGCGCAAAGCCGTGCGGAGCATCGGCAAAGATATGGAGTTCGGCCGATCCCCCGGCGGCGCGCAATGCTGCATGCAGGCGGTGGGCATTCTCGACAGGGACGACCGGATCATTGCCGGCATAGACGATGAAGGTCGGCGGTGGGTCGGGCAGCAGTTGGGCGTCGGGCTGCAGTACATCGTAGAGCGCCTGTTTTTCAACCGGCGGCAATGGCGGTTTATCGGCGACGACCGTTCGGCCCTTTGCATTGGTCGAGATGGGAGCATAGCCGATAACCAGGAGATCGGGCAGCTGCGGAGCGGCTTTGCCCCAGGCCGCCGGATAGTCGGCGACGAGGCAGGTAGCGAGATGACCGCCCGACGACAGGCCCACGACACCCAACCCTTGCTCTGCATGCCCACTGGCGCGGGCAAGCGCCATTGCCGCATGCGCGTCGTCGAGCGGGGCGGATGGGCCGCTTTGCGCATTGGGAAAACGAT
The DNA here is from genome assembly GCF_000588875.1 of Sphingobium sp. Ant17. Lineage (GTDB taxonomy): Bacteria > Pseudomonadota > Alphaproteobacteria > Sphingomonadales > Sphingomonadaceae > Sphingobium. The sequence goes on along the minus strand of NZ_JEMV01000026.1, from coordinate 30,492 downwards.
GGATCAGCAAGAAGACATAATAGCCCAGTTGGTTGAGCCAACGTGCGACCTGGACGCCTTCGCGCCCCGCCATCAGCGCGACATAGCCGCCCCCGCCCAGCACCAGCATCGCCCGGCCATTGGGGCGATCGGGCGCATAGCCGAGCAGGACGGGGCGTTCGACTGCTGTGACCACGGCTTTCTCCGGCGGCGCGGCGTCATCTTCCAGCATGAATCTACCCGTCGCTGCGGCATGCAGCGGCCAGACCTGATCAGCACCCAGCATCTTGCGCTCCCATCGGGCAGCCATGGGTGGGATAGGCTTCCCCATCCAGTTCCACCGCTTCGCGCAACACCTCGACCCGATCGCCGGTGTCGCGCATTTCGTAGAATTTGGCCAAGGCGCGCTTGAAGGGGCGATGCACGACCATCATCAGCCGCCCATCGAACGCACGAAAGAGCATGCCATGCCCGCTGTCCCGCTCGACCAGAGGTCCCAATTGTTCCCAAGGGCCAGTCACCGTGCCGGAGGTCGAGCGGGCCAGCGCTTGTACATAGCCGTCCTTGCCATAGCTCGACCATAGCATGAGTAATGCGCCCTTGGCCGTGCTGAACAGTTCGGGGCCGTCGGTGACGTGGACGATGTCGCCTTCGGGCTGTTTTTGCCCTACCACCCAATCAGCCTCGTCGGCGCGGAACAGCAGTTGCGGCGGTCCGGCCGCAGACAGGTCATCCTTTAGCGGCATCGCCTCGATCGTGCCCGCGCCGACTTGCATCCATTCATGGGCATAGACGAGCCAAGGCTTACCCGCCGCATCGACATGCAGCGTACCATCGAGCGTCATATCATCAGCAGGGGCGATCGGATCGCCGCCGCACATCAAGGTGAAGGGACCGTCGAGCCGGTCGGATACCGCCAGCAAGGTGGTGCGTCGGTAGGTCGGACGCGGTCCCTTTGCCTGGATGACGGCAGCTTCGTTATGGAACGTCGCCAGTAGATACCAGCGCCCCTTCCATTGATGCACTTCGGGTGCCCAGGCACCGTCGTTGGCCCATGTCCCATCGGGGAGGGTGAAGACGATGCGCGGCTTTTCCCAATGCGCAAGATCGCGGCTGACATAAGCCATGATACCCAGCCGTTTGTCGCCGGTGACGGCGGGATCATTGCGGCTGAACAGCCAATAAGTCTGGCTGTCGGTATCCGCGACCACCCACGGGTCATGGATACGCAGGTGCGATGTCAGCAGCGGCGCTTGCGCCGCCAGTGGGGCCGCGAACGCCAACAGCAATAGGGCGAACAGGCTCCGCATCAGCCCGCCATCCGGTTGCCATAGCCGATGATGAGCGTGGCGAGGACCAGCAGGCCCACGCCGCTCCACACCATGCGACGAACGGCGGGGGCGGCGTCTTTCCACTCGCGAAAGGCAAAGCCCCAGCAGGTGCCGAAGATGATGATCGACGCCATGTGCAGCGTCCAGCTGGAAAAGCCGAAGCGACCCATCTGGCTTTCGCCCATGGTGTAGAAGAAGAACTGGAAATACCAGGCCGTCCCCGCTAGCGCGCAGAGCAGGACATTGGGCAGTAGCGCCGCGCGCTTGCCATCTGCGTCGGGTGCGCCGAGCCACTGGCCCGCAGACTTGTTTTTCACAATCAGCCACCCGCACCAGACGGCGTTGGTGATGAGGCCACCGAACATGACGATGCACAGCGTCGGCAGGCCAGTCCAGAGCGGTCCTGTCCCAGCAGCCGCCGACAGCGCCTTGACTGGTTCGCCCGCCGCAAGGCCAAAGGCGAAGCAGGAGGACATGATGCCGGAGAATATGGCGACGGCGATACCCTTCTTGAAGTCGAACTCGGCAACGGCGGCGGCCTTTTGTTCAGGCGAGAGCGCCGCATCCTTGCGCGCGCCGGCCATGGCGACGACGATGATGCCCAGCACGGTCACGGCCAGCCCCAGCAGCACGATCTGCCCATGCAGCGTGCCTGCGATCTCCGTCATGAAGCTGCCATCGACGATCGGCGGGATCAGCGTGCCGAACACAGTGCAAAGGCCCAGTACCACCGCCATGCCGAGCGAAAGGCCAAGATAGCGCATGGTGAGGCCATAGGTCAGCCCGCCAAAGCCCCATAGGAAGCCGAAGAACATGCACCAGCCCACGACCGAGCCCGGCACCTGCGCCATCACGCCCATCAGGTCGTTGGTCTGGATGGAGGCGAAGAACCAGGGCGCGATGACCCAGGAAAAGATACCGCCGGTCAGCCAGAAAATCTCCCAATTCCAGCGCTTCACCCCGCGATAGGGGACATAGAAGCTGGCCGAGGCAAGACCGCCCAGCCAATGGAACAAGACGCCGAGAAGAGGATTGCCGATCATATATCAAGTCCCAGGCGATAGAGGCGATTGGCGTTGCCGCCGAACAGGGCGCGGCGGTCGGCTTCGGGCAAATCCGCGACGATGGCGTGATAGGCCTCCATATAGCGGTCGATTGGGCCAAACAGCTTGTCGGTCGGCGTGTCGCTGGCGAACATGCAGCGATCGACACCGAACAGGTCGATCGTTTCGCGGACAAAGGGCGCGATCGTCTCGCGGCTCCAGTCGCGACGGATGAAGCCCATGCCCGACAGCTTGACGGAGACATGGGGTAGCGCTGCGAGCGCCTGCATGCCCAGCCGCCAATCGCCAACGCCGTCCGCGTCGGTCAGCACCGGCATGCGAGATGGTTGATGATGACGGGAATGTCGGGGTGGCGCTCGATCAGTGGGACAAGTCCCGGCATCTGCCCCGGATAGCATTGCAGGTCGAAGGACAGCTTGTGTTTTGCCAGCAAGCCATAGCCCGCCTGCCATCGCGGATCGATGGTCAGGTCGTTGGGCGTGTAACTGCGCCGAGGGTCGGGGTGCCAGTTGACGATATGGCGGATGCCCTTGACGCGGCTGTAAGCGGCTTGCGCGGACAATAGTGCATTGACGTGCGGGCCGTTGAGCGCGGCGAAGGCGACGATGCCCGTGGGCAGCCCCTCGATCGCAGCAAGGCCATCGAGCCATTGGGTTTCCCGCAGCGCGCTGTCTGCCGCCGCGCCCGCATCGACATGCACGGCGCCAATGACATTCCAGCGTGCGAGGTCTGCGCGATATTCCGCGATGCCATAATCATGCGCGATCGGTTCGACGCTGCCGTTCGGCCCATCCTCGGCGAAGGGCGGGCTGAGCCAGTCGTAGCGGATATGCGCCAGATCCCATAAATGGATATGCGCATCGACAAAGGGGATCATGGCCGTCCTCTCCTTATCCCATCTCTCCGTTCGCCCTGAACTTGTCGAAGGGCCTTACTTCTTCAGAAGAAGGCTTCGACAGGCTCAGCCCGAACGGCACTGGAGGCTTGTTCCAACGCGGCGCGCTGGCTCTTGGCTGGCCAGTCGCGCCGCGCGACTTGTGTCAGAAAGTGGTGCGACCGCCCGACGTGTCGAAGGTCGATGCGGTGGTGAAGCTACATTCCTCGCTGGCCATGAAGCAGACCATGGCAGCGGACTCGCTGACTTCGCCCAAGCGCCCCATCGGGATTTTGGAGCGCATATAATCGACCTGGCTTTGGGGCAGTTGTGCGAGAATGGGGCTTTCGAAGGTGGCGGGGGTCAGGGCATTGGCGATCACGCCCTTACCGGCCAGTTCCTTGCCCAGGCTCTTGGTCAGCCCGATCACGCCCGCCTTGCTTGCGGAATAAGCGCTGGCATTGGGATTGCCTTCCTTGCCAGCAACCGAGGCCAAGTTGACGATGCGGCCATAGCCATTTTGGAGCATGAACGGCACCACTGCGCGGTTGCAGTAAAAGAGGCCGTTCAGGTTGATGTCGATCACGCTGCGCCAGCTGTCGAGCGGATAGTCCCATAGGGTCGCGGTCGCGCCGGTGATGCCCGCGGAGCAAACCAGCACGTCGACTTTGCCCAGTGCTTCCGCGCTGGACTTGGCTGCCGCCTCCACTGCCGCCTGATCAGAGACGTCGAGCGCGACCACATGGGTCGCGCCGATCTCCGCTTTGGTTTCCGCCAGCGCATCGGCGTTCACGTCCCACAAGGCAACCTTACCGCCTTCGGCCACGATCCGCGCGGCGACCTGTTTGCCCAGGCCCGACGCGCCGCCGGTGACGATGGCGCAGCGTCCTTCATAACGACCAGCAAAGACGCTCATCCGAGCACCTCGTCGCCCAGATGCCGCCATTCGACGACATTCTGCGTCTGGGTGCCCAGCTTGGCGATGCCCAGTTCCATCACGTCACCGGCCTTCAGGAAGATGGCAGTCGGCTTCTTACCTTCGCCAACGCCGGGCGGTGTGCCGGTGATCATCAGGTCGCCGGGATAGAGCGTGATATATTCGCTGACATAAGAGATGAGCTGCGCGACGGTGAAGATCATTGTGCGGGTGTTGCCGGTCTGCATCCGGTCGCCATTGACGTTGAGATACATGTCGAGATCCTGGCAATCGCCCACCTCGTCGGGCGTCACCAGCCAAGGGCCGGTCGGGCAGAAAGTGTCATGCCCCTTGCCCTTGCTCCACTGGGTGCCGCGCTGCTTCTGGTTGAAGCGTTCCGACACGTCGTTGACGAGGGTGTAACCCGCCACCTTTGACAGCGCATCCTCTTCGCTCACGAAGCGGCAGGTTTGCCCGATGATGACGCCCAGCTCGACTTCCCAGTCGCCATGGGTCGCGCCCTTGGGCAGCATTACTTCATCGTTTGGCCCATTGAGCGACGACAAAGCCTTCATGAACATCATTGGTTCGGTCGGGATCGGCAGGTTGGATTCGATCGCATGATCCTCATAATTGAGGCCGATGGCGACGATCTTGCCCACGCCCTTCAACGGCACGCCATAGCGCGGCGTCCCCTCGACGATCGGCAGCGACGCGATGTCAGCGGCCTTGGCGGCGGCCAGCGTCTCAATCGTCAGCTCGGTGACCACGCCCGACAAGTCGCGGATATTGCCATCGGCATCGACGATACCGGGCTTTTCCTGGCCACGCGGGCCAAAACGGCAGAATTTCATGGCAATCTCGCTTCTTGCTTAGTGAGTATAGGGACGGTGCATCGCAATATCGCGGTTCAGTTCGACGCCGAAACCGGGTGCATCCAGCGCGCTGGCCTTGAGCCGACCATTTTCCGGCACGGGTTCGCCGATCAATTGCGGATGGAACATGGGCACGACTTCGGTCGGTCCGGGATGCATCATCAGAAATTCAGCGAAGGGCGAATTGTGGCGGGTAATGACGAAATGATAGGAATAGACCGATGAGCCATGCGGCACGACCATCTTGCCATGCGCGTCCGCCAGTGCGCTGATCTTGAGCAATTCGGTCACGCCGCCGCACCAGCCAACATCGGGCTGGATGATGTCGCAGCAATCCATTTCCAGCAGCATTCGGAAGCCCCAGCGGGTCGCCTCATGCTCACCGGTCGTCACCAGCATCCCCTTGGGCACATTGCGCTTGAGCTGTTGATAGCCCCAATAATCATCGGGGCTGATCGCTTCCTCGATCCATTTGAGGCCATGTTCATGCGCGGCGATGGCTAGGCGCGTGGCATAATCGACGTCGAGCGCCATCCAGCAATCCCACATCAGCCAGAAGTCGGGACCGCATTTTGCGCGCATATCGGCCAGCTCGGCGATATTTTTCTTGAGCCTTCGATGCCCTCGGCCGGGCCATGGTGCAGCGGCATCTTGCCGCCGATGAAGCCCAGTTCCTTGGCGACATCGGGCCGCGCGCCGGTGGCGTAGAATTGCAATTCATCGCGCACCGCGCCGCCCAGCATGTGGTAGACCGGCTCTTGCCGCAACTTGCCCAGCAAATCCCACAGCGCCAGATCGACACCGGAAATGGCGTTCACGACCAGCCCCTTACGCCCATAATATTGGGTCGAGAAATACATCTGGTCCCAGATTTTCTCATAATCGGTGGGAGAACGGCCTTCCAGAAAACGGGCCAGATGCTTTTCGACGATGAACGCTGCCGGCTCGCCGCCGGTCGTCACGGCAAAACCGATCGTGCCATCTTCCGCCTCGATCTCAACGACCAAAGTGCCCAGCACGTTGATGCCGAAGCTCTGGCGCGACTGGCGATATTTGGGATAGCGCGACATGGGCGTCGCAATATGGTCGTCGATCCAGTGGCCTTCGCCCTGGTCATGATAATCGGCACCGCCACCGCGCACGGTGAAGGCCCGGACATGCTTGATTTTCGGCAAGGTCACGATCGGCACGCACACACTCCCTGAACCACGCCGACGTCCAATATATGGGACAAGACGGCAGAAACTTCCAAAATCTGAGCAAAATGGCGATAAAGGTCGGACAGCAGGCACGGGGGGCATGTTCGAAAGAATCACGCTTGGTCCTCGCCTTCGCCCTTGTTTTTCTCATTTTGTGGGATAGAGTGTTATTAGATGAGACAGAGAACGTCAAATCCAGAATCGGGTGAACGAGAGGAAAAGTCGAAAGCCGCCGGGTCGCAGACCTTGCAGCGTGGGCTGGACCTGCTCGACCAGGTGATCGACGGGCCGGTAAAGCTCGCCGACCTGTCCGAACTTATGGGTCTCACCCGGTCGACCACTCACCGCCTCGCCAACGCGATGGTGGAACGGGGATTCCTCACCTTCCTGCCGCGCGAAGGCTATCAGTTGGGGCCGAAACTGCTGCAACTCGGTTTCCTGGCGCAAGCGCAGGCCGATGTGGTGCAGATCGCCCGCCCGCATCTCGAAGCCCTGGCATCCGCCAGCGAAGATACGGTGCATCTGGGTCGGCTCGACGGCGATCAGGCGCTTTATCTCGACAAGATAGCCGGGCGTCGCCGCGTCGAAATATCCAGCCGCATCGGCGATCGTCATCCGTTGACCTCGACCGGGCTTGGCAAGGCGCTGCTGTTGGACGACAGCGAAGCGGTCTGGACGCGGCTGTTCGACGCCGAGCGCGAAGATGGCACACATGATGCCGATGCGGCCCTCTGGTTCGACCGGATGCGCGCCTATGTCGCGCAGGGGCGCACGTTCGATCTCGAAGAAAATGAGGACCAGATACGCTGCGTCGCAGCCCCCGTGCGTGATGCAGCGGGTGCGATCGTGGCCGCCATCAGCCTGTCGAGCGCAGCCCAATATATGGACGACGAGCGGATGCAGACGTTGAGCGCCGATGTCCGCGCGGCGGCCCACGCCATCAGCGCCGATCTGGGCTGGACCCCCGGCGTCAAACCACCCAACCGCCCGGCACGGCGGTAACCAGCCGAAGAAAGGCCCGATCCGATGAAACTGCTTGAAGGCAAGACCGTCCTCGTCACCGGCGCATCGACCGGCATCGGCCGCGCTGCCGCCATCAGTGCCGCGCAACATGGTGCCGATGTGGCGATTAACTATGCCAATAGCGATGGGCCTGCCGCGAGTTGTGTCGCCGAGATCGAGGCACTGGGCCAGCGTGCCATCGCGGTGAAGGGCGACGTTGCCGATCCGCAGACCGCACAGGACTTCGTGACAAAGGCGGTTGACGCCTTCGGCAAGGTCGATGTGATGGTCAGCAATGCGGGCATCTGCCCCTTCCATGCCTTTCTCGACATGCCCGTGGACGTGGTCGAGCGCACCTTCAAGGTTAACCTGCATGGCGCCTATTTCATGGTGCAGGCTGCCGCCCAGCAGATGGTGAAACAGGGCCATGGCGGCTCGATCGTCGCCGTTTCCTCCATCTCCGCGCTGGTGGGAGGCGAATATCAGACCCATTATACGCCGACCAAGGCGGGCGTTCATTCGCTGATGCAGTCCACCGCCATTGCGCTCGGCAAATATGGCATCCGCTGCAACAGCGTGCTGCCCGGCACCATACTGACCGAGATCAACAAGGATGACCTCGCCGACGTCGAAAAGCGGACCTATATGGAGCAGCGCACGCCGCTGGGTCGGCTGGGCGCGCCGGAGGATCTGGCGGGGCCGATCGTGTTCCTGGCATCCGAAATGGCCGCCTATGTCACCGGCGCAGCGCTGTTGGTCGATGGCGGCATGTATGTGAACTTGCAGTAAACCGTGATGCTCCCCCTCACCTCCGTTCGCCCTGAGCCTGTCGAAGGGTTTTCTTTCTCGCTTGGCGAAATCTGGGCTTCGACAAGCTCAGCCCGAACGGGGGGAGAGCAGAATGCGTAAGTTCGCTGGTTATGCCGTAAGGATGGTGCAGATTGTCCTGCTTGGCGTCATCCTCACCTTCCCCGCAAACGCCACCGCACCCGGCAACACTATCCTGATCGCGGGGGATTCCACCGCGGCTGACTACGCACCGGAGCGCTATCCGCAGACGGGATGGGGAACGATGCTGCGCTGCGCGGTCGGCCCGGATGTGCGCGTTTTCAACCATGCGATGGGTGGTCGTTCCACTCGCAGCTTCCTAGCCGAAGGGCGGTGGGACGCCTTGCGCGCCGACATGATGCCCGGCGACACCGTGCTGATCCAGTTCGGCCATAATGATGCGAGCCGAGCCAAACCTCTCCGCTGGGCACCGGCGCAGACCGACTATCGCGACAATTTGTTGCGCTTTATTCGCGACGTGCGGACCGCGGGGGGTGTCCCCGTGCTTGTCACGCCCGTTGCGCGGCGCAACTTTGGGCCGGGCGGACGGGCCGTCGCCGATTTTTCCGCATGGTCTGGCGTGATGCGCGACCTGGCCGTTAAGACGGGCACACAGATGATCGACCTGGAAGCCCGCTCGCGCGCATGGCTCGACCGGGCCGGGCCGGAGGCGTCCCGCTCACTCTATCTTCACTATGGCGCGGAGGACAGTGTTGCCGCCTTTCCCAAGGGGATTAGCGATGATACCCATTTCAGCGAACTGGGCGCGCGGCAGGTGGCCGACCTGGTGGCCGATGGCCTTAAGTCCCTTGCGCTTCCGATCTCCGCGAAAATATCTGGGTCTCGCCCGGCCCTTACGCGTACAACCGCGCTTGGAAGGACGGATTGCCAATGACGCCGCCAATCGACCGCCGCACCCTCCTTGCTGGAACGCTTGCCTCCGCGACGCTCGCAACGCCCGCGCTGGCGCAAAGCTTCCCTCTGCCCCAGGGGTTCGAGCGGTTTCCGATTTGGCCCGGCAAAGCGCCGGGCGGCGAACGGGTCACGGTGCAGGAGGTTGAAAGCCTCCGCCGCCCCGATAGTGGGCCGGATGACGGCGTGTTTGCGCATGTGGTGACACCGACACTCACCTTGCTGCGCCCCGCCAAGCCCAATGGCGCAGCGATCCTGCTTATCCCTGGCGGGGGCTATACCCGTGTCGCGATCGGGCATGAAGGCTACAACATTGCCCGCCATTTCGCGCAGGCGGGCTATGCCTGTTTTTCGCTGCTGTATCGCCTGCCTGCCGATGGCTGGGCAGCAGGCGCAGAGGCACCGTTGCAGGATGCCCAGCGCGCCCTGCGCCTGATCCGCGCACTGGCCCCGCGGGAAAAGTTCGACGCGAACCGCATCGGCGTGATGGGCTTTTCGGCAGGGGGGCATCTCGCCGCCTGGCTGACCAGCCGGTCGCCGCAGGATAGCTACAGGCCGGTGGACTCGGCCGACCGTGAACCGATCAAAGCTGCCATCGCGGCCTATATGTACCCCGTAATCCAGATGGAGGGCGCGTTCGTGCATCAGGGGTCGCGCACCCAATTGCTCGGCCCCAATCCTACAGCCGAACGGATGCAGGCTTATTCGCTCGACCGACATGTCAGCGCGGAAACACCGCCCATCTTCTTGGCCCATGCGCTGGACGACAAGGCAGTCCCACCGGAAAACAGCCTCGCCATGCTCGCCGCCCTTCGCGCCAAGGGGGTAGCGAGCGAATGCCACTTGTTCGAAAATGGGGGGCATGGCTTCGGCCTTGTGGCCCCGCCCGCCGCACCTGCGCCCTGGCCGGATCTCTTCATGGCTTTTGCGAAACGCCACGGCCTGTGAGTCAGACCGTCGCCCTGTTCGTCACCTGCCTGGTCGATGTCATGCGGCCTCGCATAGGCTTTGCCGCGATCCGCGCGCTCGAAGCAGCGGGCTGTACCGTCGTGGTGCCGCAGGGGCAGACCTGTTGCGGCCAGCCTGCGCTCAATAGCGGCGACCGGCCCCACGCCGTGGCCCTGGCGAAGCAGACGATCGAGGCGCTCGAACCTTATGAGGCGGTTGTCGTTCCCTCCGGCTCCTGCGCAGGGACGATTCGCTGCCACTATCCCGAACTGTTCGACGATGACGCGGCATGGCGCGCGCGCGCGCAGGCCGTCGCCGCCAAGACCTTCGAGGTGATGGCCTATCTGGATGAGGTCTGTGGCTGGAAACCGGAGGGCGTCGCCCTGCCTGCCACCGCCACCTATCATGATAGTTGTTCGGGGCTTCGCGAACTGGGGATTAAGGCACAGCCCCGTCGCCTGCTTAAAGCGATCGATGGCCTGTCGCTTAAACCGTTGCCAGGCACCGAAACCTGCTGCGGCTTCGGCGGTACGTTCTGCGTCAAATATCCCGCCATCTCCAACGCCATCGTCGGGGAGAAGGCTGATGCGATCGACGCAACCGGCGCGCACCTGCTGCTGGCGGGCGATCTTGGCTGCCTGATGAACATGGCGGGCAAACTCCACCGTAATGGCAGCAAGGTGCGCGCCTATCATGCCATCGAACTGATTGCGGGTATGGGCGACGGCCCGGCGATCGGCGAGGAAGTATGAGTAGCTTTACGGATCGCGCCGACGCCGCGCTGGCCGATCCGATCCTCAAGATCGCGGTCGAGCGCACGGCCGGCACGGCGGAGGCCAAGCGCGCCATCGCCATCGACGCTTTTCCTGACTTCGAGGCTGCCCGGACCCGCGCCGCCGCGATCAAGGATCATGTAATTACAAACCTTGGCCCCTATCTTGAACAGTTTGAGGCCAATGCCACCGCGGCGGGTGCGAAGGTCCATTGGGCACAGACCGCCGACGAGGCCTGCCGGATCGTCATCGACATCTGCAAGGCGGCGGGGGCAAAGACCGTTGCTCGATCCAAATCCATGCTGGGTGAGGAAATCGGCCTGCCCCATGCGCTGGCGGAAGCGGGCATCGGTCGCGTTGAAACCGACCTGGCCGAACATATCATCCAGCTGGCGGACGAGCGCCCTTCGCACATCATCTGGCCCGCCATGCACAAGACGCGGGATCAGGTGTCTGCCCTGTTCAAGGCAAAGCACGCCAATCCGCACATAGAAGAGACCATCGCCGCCATGGCCGAAAGCGCGCGGCGCGAATTGCGCGGGGCCATGCTGGGCGCGGACGTCGGGATATCAGGTGCCAACTTCCTGATCGCGGATACAGGCGCGGTCTGCACCGTCACCAATGAAGGCAATGCCGAACTATCGCTTGTCCCGCCGCGCGTCCATATCGTGACCGCCGGGATCGAAAAGATCGTCCCGTCCATGCCCCACGCCATCCACATGCTTCGCATGCTGGCACGGTCCGCCACTGGCGCAGCGCTGACCCAATATACGACCTTCTATACCGGCCCCAAACGTCCCGGCGACCGCGATGGGCCGGCGGAGATGCACATCGTGCTGGTCGATAATGGCCGCACAAAAATGCGCGACGAAGGCTTGGCGGAGATGCTCCGCTGTATCCGCTGCGGCGCGTGCATGAATCATTGCGTGGTGTTCCGCCAGATCGGCGGCCATGCCTATGGCGGCACCTATCCAGGACCGATGGGCGCAGTGCTGACCCCCGCGCTGGATGGTCTGGCACCCAATCGCGATCTCGCGCACGCCTGCACCTTGAACGGCAAATGCCAGGAAGTGTGCCCCGTCAAAATCCCGTTGCCCACCCTGCTCAAGGGCTGGCGCGAGAAAAGCTGGCGCGAAGGGTTAGAGCCAACCTCGATGCGCTGGGGCCTCGGCCTGTGGGCCTGGGTCGCGCAGCGCCCGGTGCTCTATCGCTTCGGCACTGGCATCGCGATCAGGGCGATACGGCTGCTAGGCAAAGGCGGTTGGATCGCCAGCATGCCGCTGGCGGGCGGTTGGACGCGACATCGCGACCTGCCGAAACCGGCCCCACGAAGCTTCATGGCCCAATATCAGCGGGAGCGACGTTCATGACGCCCGTGCCGCCATTCTTGCTCGCCTGGCTGATTCGGTGCCTGCCGACATCAAGGCGCAGGCCGACGCGCTGCTTGCTGCGCCCGAACGCCCGGCGGTCGACCCTACCCAACTCGAAGCCGAATTTCTCGCCCGCCTTACCCTGCCCAGCGTCAATGCCAGCCATGACAGCATTGCCAGCCTGGCGGATCTGCCGGCGGCCATTGCCCGCTACTTGAAGGCGCAGAACGAAGCATTAACACTATGCTGTCCCCCCGACCCGCGTCTGGATGCCTGCGACTGGTCTGCCTTTACCCTGCACGATAGCGCGGCACCAGACGAAGCCGCCACGCTTGCCATCGCGCGACGGGGCATCGCGGAAACCGGATCGCTGATCTTGGAAACCAGCCCGACCGCGCCGATGCTCCCCAATTTCCTGACGCTGCATCATATCGTGCTGCTGGCGGCGCAGGATATCGCTGCCCATCTGGAGGACGCGCCCCTGCCTGGGCCGCAACCACGCGCCCATTACTGGATCACTGGCGTTTCCGGCACAACGGATATCGAAGGCACCTATGTCCGCGGCGCGCACGGTCCGCGCTTCTTGCACGTGATCCTACTGCGGGATTGATAACCGCATATCGGATCATCATTCCACATTCAGGGATAAATGCTTTTCTTCGCGGCACTGGACGCTATAAGGCTTGGTAAAGCCATTCAGGAGACAGCCGATGTTCGAGAAGACCTATTATGCGACGCACCCTGACATGATGGAATGCGTATCGAACGAGGAATTGCGCGATCGCTATTTGATCGGCGGGCTGTTCCGCGATGGCGAATGCGTGTTGAACTATACCCATGCCGACCGCTTCGTGATCGGTGGCGTTGCGGTGGTCGATGCGCCGGTGGCGCTTCCTGCCCAGACCGAGCCCGCTTCGGCGGCGGGGCATCCCTTCCTCGAACGCCGCGAAATGGCGGTCGTGAACGTGTCGAATGTCGAAGGCACCGTCACCGTCGATGGCGAGAGCTTCACGCTGGGCAACAAGGATTGCCTCTATGTCACCATGGGCGCGAAGGATGTGCAGTTCGCAGGCGCAGGCGCGCGCTTYTATCTCGCCTCCTGTCCGGCRCATAAGGGSTTTGCCACCCGCAAGCTYGGCATCGCCGACGCCAATGCGCTCGAACGCGGCTCCCTCGAAGAATCCAACGAGCGCACCATCTTCCAGCTYGTCATCCCYGGCATCTGYGACAGCGCGCAGYTGGTCATGGGGCTTACCGTGCTCAAGCCCGGCTCGGTSTGGAACACCATGCCCCCGCACATTCATGAGCGTCGCAGCGAGATTTACTTCTACTTCGAACTGGATGGGCCGTCGGATCGCGTCTTCCACTATATGGGCGAAGGCGATGCGATGCGGCATATCGTCATGGGCAATGAGGAAGCGGTGATCTCGCCGCCCTGGTCGATCCATATGGGCAGCGGCACCAAGGCCTATGCCTTCATCTGGGCGATGGCGGGTGAGAACCAGGATTATACCGACATGAACGTGCTGGATATCTGCCAGCTCGCATAACGCAAAGTGAGAGAGCCGTTCGTGTCGAGCAGTCGAGACACGCTCGCACAGCGCCCGGCTGGTTTCTCGACTTCGCTCGACACGAACGGAATTATTGTGACCAACCCCTTTGATCTCACCGGCAAAGTCGCCGTCGTCACTGGCGCTAACACGGGTATCGGCCAGGCGATCGCCTTGTCGTTGGCCGCTGCGGGTGCGGACATCGCCGCCGTGGGCCGCACCCCGGCACAGGAAACCGTCGAAAAGGTTCGCGCGCTTGGGCGTCGCGCGGAGATCATATCCGCCGACCTTTCGACCATCGCCCCGGTCCAGCRYGTGGTGGACGAGACGCTGGAAAAGCTCGGCGGTCTGCACATCCTCGTCAACAATGCCGGGATCATCCGCCGCGCCGACAGCGTGGACTTTACCGAAGCGGATTGGGACGCGGTGATCGACACCAATCTCAAAGTGCTGTTCTTTCTTTGTCAGGCGGCGGGACGGCATATGATCGGCCAGGGCGCGGGCAAGATCATCAACATCGCCTCATTGCTGTCCTTCCAGGGCGGCATCCGCGTGCCAAGCTATACCGCGTCCAAGAGCGGGGTYGCTGGSCTGACCAARCTGCTGGCCAATGAATGGGCGGCGAAGGGCGTCAACGTCAACGCCATTGCGCCAGGCTATATCGCCACCAACAACACCGCCGCGCTGCARGCCGACGAGASCCGCAACCGCCAGATCCAGGAACGCATCCCGGCMGGCCGYTGGGGCGAGGCCAGCGACATTGGCGGCGCAGCCGTGTTCCTCGCTTCCAGCGCGGCGACCTATATCCATGGCCATACCCTCGCCGTCGACGGCGGATGGCTCGCGCGATGATCGACTGACACCCACCACTACCCGCTCGGCTCAGGGCGAACAGGCTATCACATAGAGGAGGGATAACCCTCCCCCACACCAAAGGAGGATGGATGCCCAATATCGACAGGCGTGCTTTCGTGGGGTCAGCTCTGGTCCTGGGTACGAGCCCTGCCGTGGCCGCGCAACGCGATCCGGTTGTTTCGACGCGACAAGGGAACATTCGGGGTTTGCGCGAAGGCGGGCTGCAGGTGTTTCGTGGCATTCGCTATGGTCAGGATACACGGTCGCGGCGCTTTCGCGCGCCAGTCGCACCGCAAGCCTGGTCCGGTGTTGTCGATGCCGTGCGGTTTGGGCCGTCCTGTCCGCAGCGAGCCAAGCAGGAGGCGACCAGCGAGGATTGCCTGTTCGTCAATATCTGGACAGCGGGACTGGACCCTGCGGCCAAACGGCCGGTCATGCTGTATATCCATGGCGGTGCCTATGCCAATGGCAGCGTGGTCGATCCGCTAAATGACGGGCGGCATCTGGCAGCGGCGGGCGATGTCGTCGTGGTCACGGTCAATCATCGGCTCAATGCGTTGGGCTATCTCTATCTTGCCCGGCTAAATTCGAGGTTTCCCGATAGTGGCAATGTGGGGCAGTTGGACCTGATGCTGGCGCTGCGCTGGGTAAAGGACAATATCGCGGCATTTGGTGGTGATCCTGCCAATGTGACGGTGTTCGGGCAGTCCGGCGGTGGGGCGAAGATCGCGACGATGATGGCAATGCCGGCCGCCAACGGCCTCTTCCACCGCGCCATTACCATGAGTGGGCAACAGGTTACCGCGAGCGGTCCGATCAACGCGTCGCGGCGAACGATGGCCTATCTGGACCATTTGGGCGTGCAGCCTGATGCGCTGGAACCCTTGCTGACTATGCCGGTCGAACGGCTGATCGAAGGGTTGGCGGCCACTGATCCGATATTAGGCGGCGGCGTCTATATGGGGCCAGTGCTGGATATGCGCTGGCTGGAGCGGCATCCTTTCTGGCCTGACGCAGCGCCGCAGGGCAACGCGATCCCGATGATACTCGGCAATACATTGGACGAGACTCGGGCCTTTATCGATCCTGATGGGCCTTTGGTCCAAGGGCTGGATTGGAGCAATCTGGCGCACCGGATGGCTGGCGAATTGCGGATCGATCTGTTGCCCGAATGGATCGTGGACCAGTATCGCGCGCGTTATCCCAGCTGGTCGGCAGAACGAATCTTCTATGCCGCCACCACGGCGGGCCGTAGCTGGCCGGGTCAAGTGATCGAAGCGGAGGCGCGGGCGCAGGCGGACGCACCGACCTGGGTCTATCAGGTGGATTTCCAATCGCCCACTCACCCCCGGCGGGGGGCACCGCACATGATGGATATTGCGCTGGCCTTTGGGACGCTGGAAGCACCGGGATCTTTTGCAGGCACAGGTGCTGGCGCGAGGGCGGCCAGCGCGGCCATGATGACTCGCTTCGTGGAATTCGCGCGGACGGAACGGGCAGAGTGGCAGCAATATCGGCTCGACCGGCGCGCGACGATGATATTCGATCGGGTGAGTCGCGAGGAGGATGATCCGCGAGGATGGGAGCGCGAATTATTTGCTCGCGCACCCTATATCCAGCCGGGAATTTGAGCCTCGATATATATATATATATATGCTCACTATATTTGACAGCCCTACCTCGCTTTACCGTCGGAATGGGGCTTGACCGGGTAGCTGATGATCAGGGCCAAAGGCTCTTCTCCCGTCTGCCGGATGCCTACGACCGCGCCGTCGTAAAGATAGGCCGCCATGCCGGGTGTCAGGGTGTGGGTCTTGCCGTCCGACGTCACTTCGCCAGTGCCGGACAGGACATAATAGACTTCATCATGGGCTATCGGGTGAAGGCCGATGGCGGCACCGACATGGAGGATGCGCTTGCGGAACTCCATGGTGCGGGGCTGGGGGACAATGTCGCTGATCCGGTAGGCCGTGCTGGCACCAATCGCACCATGGGGCGGGGGTTCTTCGACGCGCACATTTCGTTCGTCGATGACGACCATGGCCGGCGCTGCGGCAAGGAGCAGGGGGATAAGGGCGTTCATCGGCGACTGGCCGATGCTTCACCCTGGCGCATCATCTTGTCACGATCCGAGAGATGTTCGGCGACGTCCTCGGTCTGGCCAGGATACCGCCCAGACTTCGGCTCCATCGTGTCAAGATTCCAGTCGGCCTCTACGAATGGCGCGCGGGTTTGTGCCATTTTGGGGTAGCCGCCGACTTCGCGTTCATCGTCGATGATGGTGCCGCGACCTTCCGCAACGAAGAAGAGGACGCGTAAGTCGTCGGCATCGCGATCCCATGGACGGGCACCGGCCTGATCCAGCACATGGGTTTCGACGTCGCGCACGGGAAGAACCTGGGTGCCGGGCCACCAGATCGGTGGGGTCGCGACTTCGTTCAGCTTGGCGCGTGTTTCGCCATAGCGGCCGAACAGGGGCAAGGCGACGCCGAAGCGATCCACGGCGAGATTGTCCTTGCCGTGATAGTCCAGATCACCATCGCCGCCCAATGTCAGAAAGGGCAGGCCTGGGGCGGTTGATACGCCCCCGCGCAGGACATTGCCAACCGCGGCGATCTTGCCCGTCTGATAGGGGTGATCGCCCCATTCGAGCGCCATGAGGTTGTAATGAACCGCCCGCTCACCCGGATTATAGAGAATGTTGTTGACCATCGCGACCTGGCCACCGCCCTTCACCAGCGGGTTGCGCTCGACATTATGGGCGTAGAGGTTCCGGTAGATCAGGATCTGGCTGGCATTGTCGTGAATCAGCGTCCCTTTGCTATGTTCGCCCTTGGGGTGGCTGGCGTCGGCAAGGCCTTCGGCCGCGATATTATAGGAAAATGTGATCGCGTGGCTGGTTCCCTTGCGCCAGTCTTCGGGTGTGTTGCCTGTGAAGCGAGGGCCAGAGGCGGACATGTTCTCGTCGATCGCCCAGGTGAAGCTGCAATGGTCGATCACGACATGATGCGCCGCAACGGTGGAAAGAGAGTCGGCTTCCCAACCGCTTAATTTGGGTTGCCCATCCACACCGGTACGGATGCGAATGTGGCGGACCACAACATCATGGGTCGCAATGTCGATACCGGTCTTGATGAGGGTGATGCCCGGCGAAGGGGCAGTTTGACCGGCGATGGTGACGAAGGGCTCGATGATCTTGAGCGTCTGGCGGCCCATGTCGATGATGCCGCCCACTTCGAACACGATGATTCGCGGGCCTTTGGCTTCCAACGCCGCCTTGAAACTGCCAGGGCCGTCAGCGGCCAGGGTGGTGACGCGCAAGATGCGGCCGCCACGTCCCCCCGGCGTTGTCGCAGCCCATCCTACCGCGCCCGGAAAGGCGGTGGCGGACTGGCTTGCGGGGGCGGTTTGTGGGCCGGGTTGGGCGCTGGCGGATTGGCTTGCTATGAGTTGGGCCAGGGCCAGGCCCAACAACATCCATTGGGGGCGGGGCCGGTTGAGTGTCGGCATGGTTATCAGTCTCCTCTCATCTCTGGTGTGCCACCGCCGGGCGGCATGATCAACCGTCGTTTGACACCGGTGTCTGAAAAAGATGGCTTGTTGAGCGGTAGTGGCGATGGATGCCCCTGGCCGGCGGTGCCTAGCGACCAGACGCACCGAATTCGGCAAGTATTGGACGCATAAACCTTTCGCGTAGGCCGAAGCTTAATGAGGAGCGGGGGATAAAAGGCATTGGTGACGACATAAATTGCCACAGGATATTGACAGGCGGAAACACGACGCGCATTTATGACACCGGTTTCCAATGACGCCAACGGATCAGCAAAAGCTGGCGGCGCATGGGTGGGAGAGGATAGCGGCCCCGTCGCGCCTGCTCTCGCCCCCGACGAATCAGGGCCGTCCCGCCACCCGTGGATGACGGCCGAAACAGGGAAGGAGCGACAAGGTGACGATGCTAAAGGGCGACAATCAAAGCCGGAACAGGCGCAGAGCGCGTTTGTGGCTGGCAGGATCTTCCATCGCGGCCATGATGTTGGCGATGCCGGGCGGCGCGCTGGCACAAGATGGCGCGCCACAAACGGCGGCTGACGAAGAAGTGGCGGACATCGTCGTCACTGGCTTTCGCGAATCCCTGGGCGCGGCGATCAACCTGAAGCGGCAGTCGGTCGGTTCGGTCGATGCGATCGTGGCGGAAGATATCGCCAAATTCCCGGACCAGAATCTGGCGGAATCGCTGCAGCGTATTCCCGGCATTTCGATCCAGCGTGACGGTGGCGAAGGACGCGCCATCACGGTACGCGGGTTGGGCGCGCAGTTCACCCGTGTCCGCGTGAACGGAATGGAAACCGTGGCGACATCGACCGACGGGGCGAGTGCCAACCGAGACCGTGCCTTCGATTTCAACGTGTTCGCGTCCGAACTTTTTAGCTCGCTGGTCGTCCACAAGACCGCCGAGGCGTCGCTCGACGAGGGTTCGCTCGGCGCGGTCGTAGATCTCAACACCGGCAATCCGCTGGCGGGTAAGGATGGCTTCACCTTCGTAGGATCGGCGACCGCTTCCTACAACGACCTGTCCAAGAAATGGGGGCCGCGTCTGGCGGGCCTGATGTCTTGGAAATCGCCGGACGGTCGGTGGGGCGTGGCGCTGTCGGCCGCCTATTCGAAGCTCGACACGCTTCAGATGGGTAATAATACGGTGCGCTGGTCGCAGGCCCGGTTCGACAGCGTTGATGGCACGCGGTGCTTCACGCAACCCAATAGCGGCGGCACCTATCTGCCCAGCGCCGGTTGCGATGAAGCCGCGCTCGCTTTCCATCCACGTATCCCCCGCTATGGCGAAATCGCACAGGAACGTGAGCGTTTGGGTATTACCGGTTCGATCCAGTGGGCACCGTCGGATGCGACCAAAGTGTCGATCGACGGTCTGTTCTCCCGCTTCCGTGAAACCCGCGAAGAGAAGTGGGGCGAAGTGCTGCTTCGGTCGAACGAGCGATCGATCGACGTCGTGAATCCGGTTTATGACAGCAATAATAACCTGGTGTCGGCGACGCTGAACGACGCCTGGGTGCGGACTGAACATTATCTGCGGAAGTCGCAAACGAAATTCTACCAGCTGGGTGCGACCTGGGACCAGGATGTCAGCGACAGCTTCCGCTTCACGCTGCTGGGCGGCTTCTCCAAATCGGATGCCTCCATCCCGCTCGAGACGACTTTGGTGTTCGACGATCGCGATGCGCAGGGCTATAGCTATGACTATAGCAATATAAAGCGCCCCGTGCTGACGTTCGGAACCAGCGTGACCGATCCGGCCAATTTCCAATTGTCTGAAATTCGCGATCGTCCCTCCTCGACGGTCAATAAGTTCCGTACCGCACAGTTGCGGACCGAATGGGATGTGACGGAGGGCTTCACGGTCAAGGCGGGCGCAGTCTATCGCCGCTTCTCGTTCGATACCGAAAGCTTCACGCGCGATACGGTCGTTTGCGGCAATGGCGGCGTGGATCGGGTTCTGGGCACTCTCAACTGTTCGCCGTCATCGGCATTTGGCCCGTCCGCCGTCTATGGTTTTCCGGTTACTGCCGCGCTGGCGGAAATGTTCAATCTCAAGGGCGCGAACGCACCGGCGGGAACCACGACGCAATGGTTGGTCCCCAATCTGGCGGCGGGGACCGACTTTACAAACCTCTATGGGCGCACCCCCACCATCGATGCAGGCAATACCCGCAGCGTGGTGGAAGAAACCAAGGGCGGCTATATTCAGTTCGACGCCAAGGGCGATATTTTCGGACTGGAATATGCGGCCAATGCAGGCATCCGCTATGTACGGACCAACCAGAGTTCGATCGGCCTGAACAATGCGGTCCCGGTGGAGGTGTCGCGGTCCTATGAGGATTGGCTGCCCGCCATGAACATCGCCTTCTTCCCTCATCGCGATTTCGTTGTGCGCGCATCGGTGGCCGATGTGATGACGCGGCCTTCGCTGGGCAATCTGACGCCGGGCGGATCGGTCGACGGGTTCAACTATCGGGTCAGCTTCGGCAATCCCAACCTCAGCCCGTTCCGGGCGACAGCCTATGATCTGGCGCTGGAATGGTATTTCGCGCCGCAGTCGATCGCGTCAGTCGCCATATTCAAGAAGGATGTGCAGAGCTTCCCGATCGGCCAGACGATCAATGGCACTTTCGCCTCGACCGGCCTTCCCCTGTCCGTCATTCCGCCAAGCTCTCCAGCGGCAGGGCAGCCTGAGCGAGACGAAGGCTGGGCGATCAACACGATCGTCAACGGCACCGGTGCGAGCTTGAAGGGCATCGAATTGTCGGTGCAGGCACCCTTTACCTTCCTGCCCGGCTTCCTGTCCCGTTTCGGCGGGATCGCCAATGCGACATTCGTGGATTCCAGCGCAGACTATACGGTGGCGGGGCCAGCCGTGGTGCCGGGCGGTGGAACGGTGTCCTCGGTTCGCAACGCGACTCTGTTCGGCCTGTCGAAGCGAGCGTTCAACGGCACCATCTATTATGAAGATGCCAAGTTCAGCGCGCGCGTCTCGGCCAGCTATCGCAGCGGCTATATCGACCAGAATAGCGGCACGGGTAATGTGTTCGAAGGCTATAACAGCACGATCAACGTCGATGCGTCGATGCGCTACAAGTTGACCGACTGGATCGAATTGTCGCTGGAAGGCATCAACCTGACCGACGATTATCGGGATCGCTACACCGATCTCGACGCCAATCGCAATTATGAGCAGTTGCATTATGGGCGCACCATCCAGTTGGGGGCGCGCTTCAAGATGTAAGGCTCATGACCGGGTCGCCTCTGCACGGGCGGCCCGGTTTTTTGGTTGGGAAAGACTATGGCGATCAGTCGGCGCGGCGCGATGACGGGGGTATTGGCGGGGAGTGCGCTGGCTCTTAGCCGCGCGGAGGCGGCCACAGCGCCCATGGCCGCAACGGACTGGAAACGGGGTTTCGACAATCAGCGTATCGCCGATTTGGGCGACGGGCGCTTCCTCAATCCGCTGATTTCGGGCGACCGCCCTGATCCGGCCATTCTCAAAGATGGCGCGGATTATTACATGACCTTCTCGACATTCGACAGCTATCCCGGCGTCACGATCTGGCATAGCCGCGACCTGATCAACTGGCAGCCGCGCGGAGCGGCATTGCACAAGAATATCGGGTCGGTATGGGCGGTCAGCCTGGAAAAGCATGGCGGGCGCTATTTTCTCTATATTCCGGTGAAGGCGGCCCCCAACAGCATCTTCGTGATCCATGCCGACACGATCGACGGGCCATGGAGCGACCCCATTGACCTCAAACTGCATGACCATATCGACCCCTGCCATGTGGTTGGCGAGGATGGCAGTCGCTGGCTGTTCCTGTCGGGCGGCGACCGGATAAGATTGAGCGATGACGGACTGTCCACGGTCGGCGCGGTCGAGCATGTCTATGATCCCTGGCGCTACCCCGACACATGGGATGTGGAAGGATTTTCACCGGAAGGGCCGAAAATCCATCGCCATGGCGGGTGGTTCTACATGCTGACTGCGGTGGGCGGGACAGCGGGACCACCGACTGGGCATATGGTGATCGCAGCGCGATCCCGCTCCATTGATGGTCCCTGGGAGCAGCATCCGGGCAATCCATTGGTGCGGACGGAAAGACTGGCCGAACGCTGGTGGTCGCGCGGCCATGCCAGCCTGGTGGAAGCGCCCGACAAGAGTTGGTGGGCGGTTTATCATGGCTATGAGAATGGGCTGTGGACGCTGGGTCGGCAGACCTTGCTTGATCCGATCGAGTGGACGGCGGATGGCTGGTTCCGCATGACCGGGGGCGATTTGTCACAGCCGATCGCCAAGCCGCGTGGTGGGCAAACATTGCCGCACGGCATGGCGCTGTCGGATGATTTTGCGACGCTGAATCCGGGCGCGAAGTGGAATTTCTTCAAGCCCTCTCCGGACGAGGCCAGCCGGGCGCGGGTGGAGGACGGCGCGCTACTGCTGAAAGGGCGAGGAACCGCGCCGGTCAATTCGTCGCCGCTGCTGTTGATCGCTGGCGACCCATCCTATGAATTTCAGTGCGATATCGAGATCGCGCCGGGCGGGACAGCGGGGCTGCTGCTTTTCTATGACGACAGGCTCTATTGCGGGCTGGGGTTTGACGAGAACCGCTTCGTCACCCACCAATATGGCATGGAGCGGGGCCGCCCCGCCAATCCCCATGGTCGCAAGCTGACGATGAAGGTGACCAACCGTCACCATATCGTTTCCTATCATCTGAGCGGTGATGGCGGGCGAACATGGCGCCGCTTCGACCGGGGCATCGAAGTGTCGGGCTATCATCATAATGTGCGCGGCGGGTTCCTGATGCTCCGACCGGGCCTGTACGCGGCGGGTCCGGGGGAGGCGCGGTTCCGCAATTTCCGATTTCGGGCGCTTTGATCAGGCGGTCGTCAGGCTCGTTCGGATCGCAGCCTTGAGTATCTTGCCAGCGTCATTCTTGGGCAAAGCGTCGACCCACAGGACGCTTTCGGGATATTTGAAGCGGGCAACGCCTTGGTTGGCGAGAAAGTCAGCCAAAGAGGCTATGTCCGGTTTTGCGCGGTTGCGCGGGACGATGACGGCAACCGCCTTTTCCCCCGTGCGCGGATCGGGAATGCCGACGATCGCAATTTCGGCGATGTCGGGATGGGCGATCAACAGATCCTCAATCTCCTTCGGCGCGATATTCTCGCCATTGCGAATGATGATATCCTTGATCCGCCCAGTGACGACCAGATGGTCACCGTCGATCCATGCACCCTGGTCGCCGGTTCGATAATAGCCGTCGGCGTCGAAGCTAGTTTCCTCATCCTCCCGGTGGAGATAGCCCACCATCATCTGCGGTCCGCGCGCGCGGATTTCGCCATCGGGCGCGATGCGGATGGTAGCGATGCCGGGGCGGCCATCGGTGTCGGCGGCATGATCGCGATCGGCCGGGTCGATCACGCCGACCGTGGTGACAGGCAATTCGGTGGAACCATAGACGCGGCTGACGATCGCCTTGTCGAAATAGGCGGCAGCCTCGCGGATCAGGCTGGGCGGGACTGATGCGCCGCCGCAGATGAAGAGTTTAAGATCAGGCAGGCGCGTTTCCGCTGCGCGCGCCGAGGCCAGCAGATGCTGGAGGAAGGGGGTAGCCCCGGCCATATGGGTGCAGCGCTGGGCGGTCATGATGGCGACGGCCTCGTCCGGGTTCCAATGTTCCATCAGGATCGCGGTCGCGCCCAGCAGCAGCGGGGTTTCAAAGGCGTAGATCGACCCGCCAATATGGCTGACCGGGGAAGGGACGAGGAAACGGTCGCCCGGTTCGACCAGCCAATGGCGGCCGATCTGGCGGATCAGCGCGTTGATGCTGTTATGGCTGTGGAGGACGCCCTTTGGCCGTCCGGTGGTGCCGCTGGTATACATAACCATGCGGACATCGTCGGGATCGACAGCGGGAAGGGGGGCGTCGCCGACTTCTGCCAGCAGGTCGGCAAAGGCGATGTGCGGGCCTGCATCGCCGCGCAGGACAACCACGTCGGGCGGATTGTCCAGCGCCTGGGTGACGCGGGTGAGCATCCCGGCATAATCATAGCCGCGAAAGCTGGCGGGGATGAAGATCATCGCACTGTTCAGGTCGGCGAGGATGAAGCGCAGATCATGATCGCGCAGCGAGGGCAGGATAGGGTTGGCGACCATGCCCGCCAGCGTTGCGCCCATGTAGATGATGGCGGCTTCGTGCCAGTTGGGTAGCATGAAGGAGATGGCGCTGCCCGGTGCGAAGCGGGCGAGCATGGCTTGCGCCAGACGGGAGGCCTGCGCGTGGAGGGAGGCGGCGGTCAGGCTGGTGTCGCCGTCGATCAGCAGGATGTGGTCGGGCGTTTCACGCGCCGCGCGGACCAGCGCATCGGCGGCGTTATTCGCCTGCCACCAGCCATCCTTATAGGCTTGGGCCGCGAAAGCATCATCGCGGCGGATGGACCAGCCGGTGGGGGTTGTGCGCCGCAGTGAGACAGTTTCGGACATGGCGCAGAAATGCGGGAGATGGGCGGCACGAGCAAGCCGGGCGGCAATCCAGCGCTCTGGCGATGGAGGGTCAGAGCAACGCCCGGTAGCGCGCCAGCAGATCGTCGATGAAAGCGATGACGGCGCGGGTGCGGGGAGATTTTTGATGTTCCGGGCGCAGCACCAGCCAGTAGCTGCGCGTGATTTCGACCTCGTTGGGCAGGATGCGGACGAGGCCGGGTTCGCTGTCGGCCGAAAAACGATGGAGCAGGCCAAGGCCGACGCCTGACGCCACCGCCTTTTGCTGGGCGACGATCGAGCTGGAGCGGAATACCGGGCGCGCTTCGCCGGCGACTTCGGACAAATAGCGCAGGCCACGCATGTCGATCATCTGGTCGATATAGGCCACGAAGGGCTGCGCGGCGACATCCTGCGCGCTGCGGATCGGCGGATGGCGGGCGAGATAGTCGGCCGACGCATAGAGGCCGAGCTGATAGTCGCACAGCTTGCGCACCACCAGTTTGCCGCGTGGCGGGCGATCGACGGTGATGGCGATGTCGGCTTCGCGATTGGCGAGACTGACGGCGCGGGATTCCGGCATCAATTCCAACAACAGGTCGGGATAGCGGGCGTGGAAATCGGCAATGTTGGGCGCGACGATATAGGTGCCGAACGCTTCGGGAGTGGCGAGACGGACTTCGCCCGCGATCGCTTCGGCCCGTCCCGACAGCGCTGCGGCGGCAGCCTCGAACTCGCGTTCGGCGCGCTCGGCATGGTCGAGCAGCAGCGCGCCCGCCGCGGTCATCGCCACGCCGCGCGAAGTGCGATCGAACAGGCGCGCGCCCAGCGCCTCCTCCAGCGCGGTCAGGCGGCGGGCAACGGTGGTGTGGTTCACGCCAAGCGCCTGCCCCGCGCTGGTCAGGCGGCCAGCACGCGCGACGGCAAGGAACAGGCGAAGATCATCCCAATGCAGCATATATATCCATGCACAACAGATGCGCAGATATGATCATTTTTGCGCAGGGCGCCATAGGCTATTCGCCGCGTCAGGCATTTATCGCGAGGGCATCATGCGCATCATCGACAATTTCATCGGCGGCACTCATCAGGCATCGACATCCTCTCGACTGAGCGACGTGTTCGATCCGGCGACCGGCAAGGTGCAGGCGCAGGTCCGCCTGTCCGATCCCACCGAACTGGACGCGGCGGTTGCCAATGCGCAGGTGGCCCAGCCTGCCTGGGCGGCGATGAACCCGCAGCGCCGGGCGCGGGTGATGTTCAACCTGAAGGCGCTCATCGAAAAGCATATTGACGAGCTGGCCGAAATGCTGTCGGCCGAACATGGCAAGGTCCATTCGGATTCCAAGGGCGACATCCAGCGCGGGCTGGACGTGGTGGAATTCGCCTGCGGCATTCCGCATCTGCTCAAGGGCGAATATACCGAAGGCGCAGGGCCGGGGATCGACGTCTATTCGATGCGCCAGCCGATCGGCATTGCGGCGGGGATCACGCCGTTCAATTTCCCGGCGATGATCCCGATGTGGATGTTCGCGCCTGCGATTGCGTGCGGCAATGCCTTCATCCTGAAACCCTCCGAACGGAACCCGTCGGTGCCGGTGCGACTTGCGGAGTTGGCGATGGATGCGGGGCTGCCCGCAGGCATCCTGAACGTCGTTCATGGCGACAAGCAAGTGGTGGACGCGATCCTCGACAATCCGGCGATCCGCGCGGTGAGCTTTGTCGGCTCGTCCGACATCGCCCAATATGTCTATGGCCGCGGCGCGTCGAACGGTAAGCGGATGCAGTGCATGGGCGGGGCGAAAAATCATGGCATCGTCATGCCCGACGCCGATCTGGACCAAGCGGTTGCGGACATTCTGGGCGCGGCTTACGGGTCGGCGGGCGAACGCTGCATGGCGTTGCCGGTAGTGGTGCCGGTGGGCGAAGCGACCGCGGTAGCGCTGCGGGCTAAGCTCGAAACCGGGATTGCGGGGCTGCGCGTCGGCGTGCCGAGCGATCCTGACGCTCATTATGGTCCGGTGGTCAGTGCGGCGCATAAGGCACGGATTGAAAACTATATTCAGATGGCGGTTGATGAAGGGTCTGAACTGGTCATCGATGGGCGCGGCTTTGCATTGCAGGGCTATGAGGAGGGTTTTTTCCTGGCGCCGACGCTGCTCGATCATGTGAAGCCGGACATGAAAAGCTATAATGAAGAGATTTTCGGCCCGGTGCTGCAGATGGTGCGGGCGGCGACGTTCGAGGAGGCGCTGAGCTATCCGACCAAGCATCAATATGGCAATGGCGTGGCAATCTTCACCCGCAACGGCGACTATGCGCGGAAATTCTGCGCCAATGTCGAAGTCGGCATGGTGGGGATCAACGTGCCGATCCCGGTGCCGGTCAGCTATCACAGCTTTGGCGGCTGGAAGCAGTCGGGCTTTGGCGACATGAACCAATATGGCATGGATGGCGTGCGTTTCTATACGCGGGTCAAGACGATCACTCAGCGTTGGCCGAGCGGCGGTGCGGTGATGGACCAGAGCTTCGTCATTCCGACAATGGGGTGACGGAGAGGGCGGGTCGGCCACGGCTCGCCTTTCCATCGCCGCCGCACTGCTATAACATTTACGCCAAACATGGTGATTCCGGCGGCGTTTTGGGACTGGTATGTCGATACGCTGATCGGCGCGCGTTTTGCCTCGCATCCGATGAATTCGCAATTCCAGGATGCACGGGTTATGATCGAAAATACAGGACATCCTGTCAATCAGGGCCGGCCCAAAACATGGGTCATGAATGTCGAATGGTATTCCTTCAAAAGCAACCCGCGTGGGACCGGGGCAACGATCATCGCGACGTTGGATGAAGGTAGCTACAAGCCCGGCGAACCGTTGACGACGGGTGATCATCCTATTGCCTGGACGCGCTGCATTGGCAAAGGGCGCATGTCGTACAGCGCTATCGGCCATCGCCCGGAAGCTTACGCCGATGGGCATCATCTGCGGCTGTTGGAAAATGCGATGCGGTGGGCTGGCGATCGACGGGAAGCATGTCGAGCTCAATAGAGAATATATTTAACATAATGTATATTATCGGACTTTATGATTGTAAGCGCTAAATAGAAATGTCACCCCTCCGCTAGTTAGAGATGTCACTCTCGACGTCGCAGTGCGGGTCATCGGTGGCATGGTTATCTCCTGATACAGGAGGTGGCGCTTATGACGGTGATTGGCATGAGCCATGGCGAGCTTTCCCGTTACGATACGCTGCTGCGGGTCGAGCGTGGCGAATTGCGTGTTGAGGATGCGTCGGCGCTATTGGGCCTTTGTCGAAGGCAGATATTCCGGTTGCTGTCACGATTACATGCGGCCGGTCCCGAAGGCTTGATTTCGGGTAGGCGTTGCCGACCAAGCAACCGGCGTTATGATGACGATTTCCCGCGAGCGCGTCGTCGCGATCGTGCGCGAGCATTATCATGATTTCGGACCAACCCTGGCTCGCGAGTATCTTGCCGAGCGGCACGATATTCATCTGGCCTGCGAGACGCTGCGCCAGTTGATGATCCAGGCTGGTTTGTGGAAAGATCGCGATGCTCGTCGCCCTCGCCCGTATCAGCCTCGCTATCGCCGGGATTGCCGTGGCGAGCTGATCCAGATCGACGGCTCAAAACATTGGTGGTTCGAAGACCGCGGGCCGCAATGCACCCTGCTCGTCTATATCGACGACGCGACCAGCGAGCTGATGCACCTCAAGATGGTCGAGAGCGAGAGCACCTTCGCCTATATGGAGGCAACGCGCGAGTATATCGAACGGCACGGCAAGCCTGTGGCCTTCTATTCCGACAAGCACAGTGTTTTCCGCAATGCCAAAGCCAGCGCGGCGCGTGGGGATGGCATGACGCATTTTGGCCGCGCGCTCGATGCTCTGAACATCGAGATCATCTGCGCCAACTCGCCACAGGCCAAGGGCCGGGTCGAGCGGGCCAAACGCCACCTTGCAGGATCGCCTGGTGAAAGCGATGCGCCTGGAAGGCATCTCATCGATCGCGGACGCCAACACCTTCCTCGACAGTTATATGGCCAGGCACAACGAGCGGTTTGCCCGCCCTGCCTTCGATGCCCGCGATCTGCACCGCCCCCTCGCCCCGCATGACGATCTGCGCTCAATCATGGTCTGGCGTGAGCAGCGGACCGTGACGGCAGCGCTGACGCTGCACTACAACAAGGCGATGTTCATCCTGGAGCCGAACGATGTCAGCGAAAAGCTGGCGCGCAAGCGGGTGACGGTCTGCGAATATCCCGACGGTCGACTGGAGATCGAGCATGAGGCCATGTCCTGCCCTACCGCCAGTTTGACAAGATGCGGCAGGTCAACCAGCCAGCCATTGTCGGGAACAAACATCTGGACGCGGCTCTGATCCTGGCAAAGCAGATGCAGGCGATCATGCCGCATCACCGCAAGCGCAACAACGACGCCCCTGCCCGCCGTGACCAGCCCATGCATATGTTCCCCGAGCCGGAACCACCCGCGAAGATCGATCGCCGCAAACTGGGCGGCTCGAAGCTCAAGCGCGGTCCCAGGCTCAGTGATGAGGCGTTTGCGCGAACGCGGCACGCTCAGGTTCGTGCAGAGGACATGACCCGGGGCCCCACTGCAGGGGCAGCGGGGTCCATGGGTCCGCTACCCCCAAGGTCAGCGCATCAGCAGGGGTCTGCGCTGCGCTAGACCGATGGCTCCGCGCAGACCCTGCTGTCCATCAACGTGTGACATTTTCTATATGGCACAGATAGTGACTTCTCTAATTAGCAGGAACATCAATTCCGATCGGTGGATTCTAGATCGAAGTGCGAAATCCTAGGATTTATAGGGGTTTGATCCCTTTTCCAGGAAGGCACATGATGAACGGCTATCAGCATCTGGATTTGGACGAGCGGCGACAGATTTATCAATTGGCTGCAACCGGGCGGTCCGTGCAGCAGATAGCAGCGGCGCTGCAGCGACATCGTTCGACCATCTATCGTGAGCTCAAACGCAACCGGCATCTCGATGACGAGCCAATGTTTCGTGGCTATTTTTCCGACCGCCGCACAAACGATGGCGGACAGGCGCCGGGTGCGTGGTGGCAAGATTGCCCGAAAGCCCGAGCTTGCCGCCTATATCGCCGACCGCTTGTCAGCAGCTTGGTCGCCCGAGCAGATTGCGGGATATCTTCGGCGCCATCGCGGTATTCGTGAAGCCGTCTGTCATGAGACCATCTACCAGTTCGTCTATGGGCCGGACGGACGAAGCCAAGGCTGTTGGCGCCTTTTGCCTGTTGCCCGTCGATCTCGACGTCAACGCTATGCGCGTAAGCCCCGCGGTCTGCATATTCCCTTGGTCAACACCATTGGCAAACGCCCTTCCGAAATCGGTAATCGCAGCAGCTTTGGTCATTGGGAAGGCGACCTGATGATCTTCAGGTTGGAATATGGCAAAGCCAACCTCACCTCGCTGGTCGAGCGCCGCAGCCGATTTACTATCCTCGCCCGCAATCCCAGTCGGCATTCCGCCGGCGTCATGTCGGGAATCCAGCACCACTTGCACATGCTGCCCCCTTCCCTGCGTCAGAGCATCACCTTTGACCGGGGAACGGAATTTGCCGCCTTTGCGACACTCCAGAAGAAACTCGCGATGACCAGCTATTTCTGCATGCCATCGGCACCATGGCAAAAGGGCAGCGTCGAAAACAGCAATGGCCGGATACGGCGCTTCCTGCCGTCTGACACAGACCTGGCGTTGCTATCGGATAAGGAAATCCAGGCCGTTGCTGATCGCATCAACAGCACCCCTCGCAAGTGCCTGAACTATCGCACCCCGCATGACGTTCTGGGAGAGCAGATCAACATCCTCAAGGCCCGATAGATTTTGCCATCGAGGGTGGGGCTCGCCCCACCCTCGATGAAATGCTACGCATCCCATGGATGTCGCGCTTCAAATCGAAACCGCC
>NZ_JEMV01000025.1 GCF_000588875.1 Sphingobium sp. Ant17 | reverse complement strand
CAACGTCACCGTCACCAGCAACGCGGCGATCACGACCAGCGGCACCAACGCAATCGGCATCCTCGCGCAAAGCGTGGGCGGCGGCGGCGGCGCGGTGCTGTCGGGCGGCAATACGCTCACCTCGACGACCACGCGCGGCACAGCGGCCAATTCCGGGACCGTCACCGTCAACGTCAATGCCTCGATCACCACCACCGGCAAGGGCGGCTACGGCGTCGTTGCCCAATCGGTCGCGGGCGGCGGCGGCCTGGTCATGAGCGGCACCACCGCGCTTCTCGCCAGCGCCGGGTCGGGCGGGACATCGGGCATCGTCACGGTCAATCTGGCCAAGGGCGTGGAGATCAAGGCCAGCGGTGTCGGAGCGAGCGCCATCTACGCCTATTCCTCGACCGACCCCATCCTCAACATCGAAGAAGGCGCGAGCGCTATCGGCGGCGAAGGCGGGCATGCCGCACTGCTTGATTCGCCGATCAACCAGATCAACAACAGCGGCAGCCTGTCCACGCTGGACGGTGCGGGCGGCACCGCGATCAGGAGCCTGTCGGGCGACACCACCATCGCAAATCGCGGCACCTTACTGGGTAGCATCGCGTTAAAGGATGGCGCAGAAAATCTGCTCCACAATCTGGCGGGTGGCACGATCCGATCAGGATCATCGATTGATCTTGGGAGTGCCGGCCACTTCCGCAATGACGGCATCCTCGCCAATGCATCGGGGGTCGGCAGCGTCCTTATCAACGGTGCGTTCACTCAATCTGCAACCGGAATGATGCAGATCGGGGTCGATCATCAAAGCGGGCGTTCCGATACGTTCCATATCCTCGGCGCTGCGCAACTGGACGGCACGCTGGCGGTCACGACGCTCAACGCCGGGTCGGTCCGGCCGGGCAGCTTTAAGCTCGGCGGGGTCGTTTCGGCCGTCGGCGGGCTGGCCGCGCAGGGCATCACGCTCAGCACCGCCAGGAGCGCGATCCTCAGCTATGCGCTCGCAACCGAGGGCGGCGTGCTGAGCCTTGTATCGACCGCGAATTTTGCCCCTGATGGACTCAGTGGTGCCGGGGTTGAGATCGGCAATGCGTTCGGCGCGATTCAGGCCCAGGGCGGATCGGCACTGTCACGTTTGTTGACGGCAAGGCTGGTCGGGCTCGACAGCGCACACAAGCTGG
This sequence comes from Sphingobium sp. Ant17, assembly GCF_000588875.1. Lineage (GTDB taxonomy): Bacteria > Pseudomonadota > Alphaproteobacteria > Sphingomonadales > Sphingomonadaceae > Sphingobium. The sequence continues at coordinate 72,274 of NZ_JEMV01000025.1, read as the reverse complement.
AAAGCGCTTATAAGACGCTCGGTGCAGGCGGGGTGACGATCGTGCCCAGGCAAGTCCTGTCGGCGGCTCAGCGATCGATCCAGTCTGTCACCGATCGCCTTGATGGCTGGCGTGTCGAACCCGCGCAACCCAGCGCAAACCGGTTCTGGCTGACGCCTACCGCTTCTGCTGGCAGCGGCGCAGGACTGTCCAGCCAGCTACGCGGCATAACCATCGGCATCGACGGCGAAACAGGAGACCCCATCCTGCTCGGTGCCGCATTCACCTATATGGATGCTTCGTCGAGCCTGGTTGCGCCACATTCGAACGCTCAGGGCGACCATTATTCGCTGAGCCTTTACGGCATCGGTCATATCGGTTCCGCCTATGTGTCGGCGCTGGCCCAGATTGGCACCGGCACCACCCGCTTCACCCGCCGGCTGGATGCGCTCGGCGTTAGCATGGCGGGTTCGCTCAAGCTGGGCACCAAAACCGTCGGCGCGCGGTTCGAAACAGGCTATGCGTTCGGCCTTGGCGGACCGGCGGCGCATATCGTGCCGTTCGTCGCTATCGAGCCGATGCGGCTGTACCAGGGGTCCGCGACGGAGATACTGTCCAACGCGCGTGAAAGCGCGATCACTTTCCACAAAAAGACGATCACCGCCCTGCCGATGTCGGTTGGCGTGCGGGTTGATGGCCAGTGGAAAACATCTGGCGGCGGCAGTTTCTCGCCATTGCTGCAACTGGCCTGGATGCACGACTTCCATACCGATCGCAGCGTGGCCCGGAGCTTTGCGGAACTTCCGTCGCTTCAGATCAGCCGGACGACGCTGCCGACCGACGCCAACGCCGCATCGGTTCGGTTTGGCGGGCAGTGGAGTGCAGCGCGGTCATGGTCTGTGAGCGCATCCGGCGACGCCCGGCTATCGCGTAACTACAGCACTATCGGGGGAACCATCAGCGTGCGCTATGCTTGGTAAGCTTGGTTGTGAACGGCCCGGATTTAATAGGTCGATTGTGTCCGGACGCTACGGTTGGTAACGGAGGTCATGTTGATTGCATGCTGCCAACCGTGAGCTATGGTGGGTTACGGTATCGGGTGCTTCACACGGTTCATTTTGAACGAACCTCGCTGTACGACCATATTCGAGGTCATCGCCGTAGATTCCATCGCAGGCTCCTTTCCGTGAACAGGCCAGCACCATCGGGTTTGCGATCGCTTTGCGGAATCGCCACATCGATGTTACCAAGCCCGTAGGGGTAGGTGACGTGGCGCGCTCAGATCTTAGTCGAAACACACATGCGGTGTATCGGTTCAAGGGTTTCGAGCTGAAACCTGCTGAGCAGGCATTGTCCTGTCGTGGGACCCCGGTGGCGGTAGGGGGGCGTGCTTTTGATATCCTGACTCTGCTGGTCGAGCGCGCGGGGGACGTGGTTGATCGAAGCGAAATATTCGCGCGCGTTTGGCCTGGCGTGACGGTCCACGAGCACAACCTGAAGGTCAATGTTGGAAACCTGCGCCGGGTCTTGGCCACCTTTGATCCCCATTCGGAGTTCGTGGTCACAATAGCTGGGCGCGGTTACAAATTTGTCGCACCGGTCGATGGCGAGATCATATCCAACGGAAACAGCCGGTCCGCGCTGCCGGGCAGTCATGTCCTCCCCCCAACTCCACCCCATCTGTTCGGGCGGGAAGAGGCTATCGATACGATCATCGCGAAGACCAATCGACCGGGGTATGTCACCATCGTGGGCCCAGGTGGCGCTGGAAAGACATCGGTCGCGATCGAGTGCGCCACCCGAGCCGCTGGATGTGCAGAAAATGTCGCGTTTGCCGACCTCGCCGCGCTAAGCGACCCGCGCTTCTTAGTACCTGCGCTGGCGACCGCGCTCGGCGTCTCGATGAGCTTGAGCGACCCGATCGCTGGGGTTATCGACGAATTATCCCACAGAGAGCTGGTGTTCATCATCGACAACTGCGAGCACGTTATCGTGAGCATTGCAGCCCTGATCGAGCGTATCGCGGTCGCCAGTCCCAATGCACGCATCATAGCAACCAGCCGCGAACCTCTTCACACCCGCTCCGAGCACGCATATTATCTGGAGCGCTATCCTGTCCTGATCCGGAGCATGATTTTGTGCTCGGAGACGCGCTGGCATCGCCAGCCGTTCGTCTGTTCCTGGCACGCGTTGGGCATCAGAACCCCCAGGCGCTCAGCGGTGACACCGCAAAATCGATTGTCGCCATATGTTCAAGGGTCGATGGCCTTGCCCTTGCGATCGAATTGGCAGCGGGCACGGCGGGCGGGCCGGCCATGCCGCACCTCAACCGCTTGAAGGAGGGCAGCCTTGGCGAAATGCGACGCGGGCCACGTGATTCTCCGCTTCGGCACCAGACGCTTCAGGCTACGCTGGACTGGAGTTTTCGCCTCTTGCCCGAGACCGAAGCCCTGCTGCTGAGCTTGCTGTCGGTGTTTACGACCCGTTTTACCGCAGACGACGCCGAAGCCATCTACGCCGTGGGTGAGATCGACGCGATGGCCGGGCGTTATGCGTTGGGGCAACTGGTGGCCAAGTCTCTGGTCGCTGCCAACGCCGGCGTCGGGACGCTGTTGTATCGCCTGGTAGAAAGCACGTGGACTTACGCCTCTCAGCGCCTGATGGCGTCCGATTACCTTGATGCGGCCAAGCGACACTTTGCGGAGCGTATTCTTGACAGGCTGACAATGGCAGAGCGCGAATGGTCCATCATGACCTCGCGCGATTGGCTGCGTAAACACCGCGAGCAGGTCCATGACCTTCGGGCCGCCCTGGGCTGGGCGTTCGGCCCTGAAGGCGATGAACGGATCGGGACACAGCTCGTGGTTGCCGGGCTCCCCCTCTGGCAGGAATTATCCGTGTTTAAGGAGATGCTGGCAGCAATTGAACTTGCACAAAACTCGCCGGCCTTCAGGAGCCTTTCTCCGATATCGATGTCCAAAGCCACCTTGGCGCGGGCCTGGGCCATGACACTTGGCCTCTCCATGCACGCTGAAACGGACCAGGCGTGGCAGGAAAGCAGCGAATGTGCGCACCGAACCGCCAGCATGGATTTTCTGGTCCGGTCGATTTTTGGGCAGGCGGTATCCCTGGCGTACTCCGGAAGGCCCGTTGCGGCATTGCGGGCTATCGAATCTTTTATCGAGGCAACCGATTATGACCCGGCGCATGATTTAGATGGGACCCGTCTTTTTGGGCATATCGAGGTATATGCAGGGAGGCTGCAATCGGCGCGAGCCCGCCTCGAAAGCCTGCTGGAGCACGTAGGCAACATTGCAGATAGCACGGCTTTGTCCCGCTTTCAGGTTGACCTGCCGGTGGCCGTTGGCTTTTCGCTCTCACTGTTAGGCTGGTTGCAGGGCGAGCATGACAGAGCTGCCACACTATCCAGCCACGCGATCAAACGTGCGGCCGAACTGGATCACATGATCTCTCTCGGCAACGCTCTGAGCCTTGCCGGCCTGCCGCTGTCTTTCCTTGCCGGTGATTTCGAGGAAGCCCAGCGTCGGCAACAGATGCTGACCGAAGTCACGCGGCGAGAAAATGTTGGAATTTATGTTGGGACGAGTGAATTTTTTGTCGGTGCCCTTGCGGCGGTACAGGGAGACCGGGCCGGCCTTGGCATCATGGAACGCAGCATTGATACGCTGAATGGGCAGCGATGGCGAACGCGACTGGGGTTTTACACGGCCATGTTGGCCGAAGCTTGGCTGACCTTCGGTGACGTCGCGCAGGCGGAGGCGAGCTTGCGCAAATCGCTCGCCTTTCCCTATTTGCGACAAGAGCTTTGGTGCCATCCCGAGCTGCACCGCGTGGCTGGATTGGTCCTGCGCGCCAAGGGACAACATGATGCGGCCGAGCGCCATTTCCGCACTTCGCTAAGGATGGCGAACCGGATGGGAGCCATCGGCTTGAGGCAGCGGACCGAAGCCAGCATGCAGGAAGCCGTCGGCATCTAATTTTGGTTCAGCATCAACTGCAGAAGAATACAACGCGGCCTGGCCTTCGGCGCGCCGCTGGCCGCTCGGTCAGACAGCCCAGCATCCGCAGCCGAATGCGCCCCAGAATGATTGCGGATCGGACGATGGCACAGCGGTCCTGAGCGCGGCAGCGTGATCATGCCCATGAACCGCGCAGGATGATGCGCAGCCGCATGCTGCCGCTATCTTCTGGACTGCGGGATCCTGGTGGTGATAGCCGCCCAATGTCGCGACCGGAGACCAGTCCGGCATCGGTCGTGGCAGCACCGGCGCGATCGGGCCGTAATCGCCTTGGCCGTGAACCACTGCGCCACCCAGCACCGTGAGCACCGAACGCAGGTGCACGATTTCGCTCTCCGGCACGGCGAAGTAATCGTCCGACAACAAAGCAAGGTCGGCCAACTGGCCGGATTTGATCTGCCCCTTCTTCCCAGTCTCATTCGAAAACCAGGTGTTCCTTTCGGTCCAGAGGCGCAGCGCTGTCTCGCGATCGAGGCGATTGCGCACCGGATACAGCGTGGTGCCGCCCAGCGTCTTTCCGGTAACCAGCCATGACAGCGACACCCACGGATTGTAGCTCGCCACTCTGGTCGCATCGGTGCCCGTGCCTACTGGTACGCCGGCGTCCATCATCCGCTTAATCGGTGGTGTCGCTTTGGCGGCCTTCGCGCCATAGCGTTCGATGAAATATTCGCCCTGAAACATCATCCGGTGCTGGACCGCGATGCCGCCGCCGAGCGCTGCAATTCGGTCGATATTGCGGTCGCTGATCGTCTCGGCATGATCGAAGAACCAGTTGAGCCCGGCAAGCGGGATGTCGCGGTCGACCTTTTCAAAGACGTCTAGCGCACGAGTGATCGTCTGATCGTAGGTCGCGTGCATGCGCCAGGGCCAGCGGCGTTCGGCGAGCAGCCGGACTACCGGCTCCAGATCGGCCTCCATCGACGCAGGCATATCAGGCCGCTCGACGCGAAAATCCTCTAAATCGGCGGCGGAATAGACCAGCATCTCGCCAGCGCCGTTGTGGCGATAGGTATCATCGCCGTCGCCGGGTTTCACCTTGGTTGACCAGGTGGAGAAGTCCAGCAGCTCTTCCTTAGGCTTTTGCGTGAACAGGTTGTACGCAATGCGAAGCGTCAAAGCGCCATCCGCGTGGAGCTTCTCGATGACGGCGTAGTCATCGGGATAATTCTGAAAGCCGCCGCCCGCGTCGATGACGCTGGTAACACCGAGGGAGTTCAATTCTCGCATGAAATGCCGGGTGGAATTGAGCTGGTAATCTTCGCGCAGCTTGGGCCCCTTCGCCAGCGTGGCGTACAGGATCGCGGCATTGGGCTGCGCCAGAAGAAGTCCCGTCGGATTACCGGCCGCATCGCGAACGATTTCTCCACCGGGAGGGTTCGGGGTGTCCTTGCTGTACCCGACCGCTCGCAATGCGGCTGCGTTGAGCAGCGCACGGTCATAAAGATGTAGAATGAATACCGGCGTGTCTGGCGCGGCCTGATTGATGTCTGCGAGCGTCGGCAGTCGTTTTTCCGCAAATTGATGTTCGGTAAAGCCGCCTACGACCCGAACCCATTGCGGAGGGGGCGTGTTTTGCGCCTGCTTCTTGAGCATGGCCATCGCCTCGGACAGGCTCGGTACGCCGTCCCAGCGCAATTCCATGTTGTAATTGAGGCCGCCGCGGATCAAGTGAATGTGGCTGTCGATCAGGCCGGGAATGAGGCGGCGTCCTTGGCCATCAATAATGTCGGCACCCGGTCCGGCCGCTGCACTAACATCCTGCTTGCTGCCGACAGCAAGGAACCTGCCGTCTTTTATGGCAACCGCTTCAGCCCGAGGGTTTTCGCGGTCGAGGGTTGTTACCTTGGCATTGACGATGACGAGAATTCGTTTTTGCATGGCGGACATCTCCGACGCGGACATCAGAGCGGCTCCTGTTACGCTGGCGAGCGCTTGGCGGCGCGTCAGACCGATCATGGCCGATTGGAGTCGGGATGAGCGGGAACACCGAGCAACGCCGGTATCGCATCGTTGCGGACAAAGCGGGCAAGTTCAGCGCGGTCGCCGACACGCTTTGCCAATGGAACCAACTGTTCCCCGAGAAGAATTCCGGCGAGGCCGATCAAGGCGATCAGAGGCGGCGCAGGAGACCGCACGCCCATTAGCCCGTAAAGCAGCCCGGCGAGCATTCCGACGATCAGAGCTATCGGATAAATCTTCACCGCGGCTCTCCTTGATCGCGGGCAGGTTGGTTTTTGTCGGTCCCGCGACGGCGAAGTTGGATGACCTCCTGTTCCAGTTCGGCGAGCCGGTCGCGCAGTGGCTGCGTGGCGGACAGCACTTCGGTTTCGGTAAAGCGAGGTGCGATGTGCTGTGGACAATTCCAGTCGAACGCGGCCAGCTCTAGCCGGAAGATCCGCTCCAGATGCGCGCCATAGCCTGTGTCGGTCACTGCTGCCGTCAGCTCCGGATCGGCATCGAGGGCGACCTGTCTGGCCGTGGCGAAGATCTTCAGCCGGGTTCCGTGCGGATAGTCCATCAAAAACAGGCTGACGCGCGCGTTTGCAGCGATGTTTCCGGTGCTGATATACTGCCGATTCCCCCGGTAATCGGCGAAGGCTAGGGTCTTGCTATCAATGACCTTGAGAAAGCCGGTAGGGCCGCCGCGATGCTGGACATAGGGCCAGCCAGTTTCAGACAGCGACGCCATGTAGAAGCTGTCGCGACCGGCGATGAACACCGCCTCCTTGGGGCCAAAGCTGTCGAACTCCCGATGGCCCTTGAATTCCGACCACAAATGATCCGCGCCCATTTCTGCCTGCGCCCGGCGAACGCTCGGCGTGTTCGCAATGTCCAAGAAGCCATATGGCATGAGCTCACCTGTCTAGTTCGTCACATGTTTGCCGGGCGCAGGAACGGCGTCAATTGGTCTGTCTGGCTGCTTGCTGCGCACGGGCATAACTCTCCGCGACGGCGGCATAATTGGGTGCCACCAGCCCGTAGAGCACGCCAAGTTCAGCGGCTTCCGCGCGCGCCCAGGTCCGGTGCAATTCCGAAAGCAGCGCATTGGTGGTCGTCGGGATGACGCCGCCCTGGACAAAGCGGGCCAGCGACGTGCGCGATGCCATTTCGCTCGGATCGCCCGAGGCATCGATTGCCGCGTAGACATTATAGCCCGCAGCACGCGCATCCAAAGCCGGGAACATCACACAGACGCTGGTCCAGACGCCCGCCATGACCAGAGTCCTTCGCCCTGTGTTTTCGACGGTGTCGACGAAATCCTGATTGTCCCAAGCGTTCACTTCGCCCTTGCGCGCGACGTAGACCGAATGCGGTGCATAAAGCTCGATTTCGGGCATCAGCGGGCCGTTGGTGCCGTTGGGCTCTGACGCAGTTGTGATAACCGGGATCTTCAGCAATGTCGCAAGCTTGGCGATCATTTCGACATTGCGCCGCAAGTCGGCGACGGGGATATCCTTGACGGTCTGGAACAGCCCCGATTGATGGTCGAGCAAGAGGATGACCGTATCGGCTGGGTCGAGCAGGGCTACACCGCCGCCAGTGGGAAGAACGCTGCTTTTCGTCGTGGTGGTCATGATGGATCTCCTTCGAAAAGTGCACCTGCCGCCGAGGTGCGATGGGATCGTCGGTTCAAAGCATAGCCGCAGCCCTGGCAATGAATTCAGCGACTTGGGCAGGCTTCGACAGCATCACCGCGTGGCTTACTTCGATCTCGGTGACGGCCGCTCCAGCGCGTTCTGCCATCATGCGCTGTGCGCGAGGCGGGATCATCCGATCGAGCGATGCTACCATATACGCCGAAGGCTTGGTCTTCCATGCAGGATCGTCGACTGGGGCAACGACAGCCTCCATGCCCCAGGGCTGTTGCGCAGCCGCAAGGAATCGCGTCGTGTCGGCATCGACATCGGCGGCAAAGGCTTGCGCAAAGCCAGCGGGATCGACGATCAGCGTGCCGTCGGCCCCAGGCACGACCGGCGGAGCAACTTCACCCGCCTCGAGGGGTGCCGAAGTCAGGACGCCGATCGACTCTCCCATATCGGGCACAAAGGCTGCGACATAGGCCAATGCTGCGACCTTGGCGTCGTTTCCAGCCGCCGTGATGACCGCACCGCCGTAACTGTGACCCACCAGCACGACCGGGTTCCTGGCGGCGGCGATCGCCTGCTTCACCACCGCGATGTCGCCAGATAGCGTCTGCGTCGGGTGTTGCGTGACCAGCACCTCGAACCCGCGACGGACGAGATCGGTATAGACCCCCTGCCAGCCGGAGGCATCAACGAACGCCCCATGGACGAGGACAATGGATCGAGATTGCGCGGCTCTGCCTGCGTCGCTGATTTGCGCATTTGTCATGAGGTGTCCTTTCCGGAGCGATACCAATAGGAGACGGCTGACCCCGGCCCGAGGGAGTCAAGCGGCCGGCATCTCGACTTCGCGGCGCGTCAGGAGCAGATCTTGCGATCAAGGAAATCGCGGATAAGTGGGGCCATCACATTGAGCCTGTCCTCGAGCGCAAAGTGACCGCTATCGAGAATGTGCATCTCCGCCTTGGGCAGATCGCGCAGGTAGGGATGCGCACCGGCTTCCGGAAAAATATAGTCGTTCTTGCCCCAGACGATCAGCGTCGGCGGCTGATATTGGCGGAAGAACGCCTGGAACTGTGGGTATAACGGGATGTTGCTGCCGTAATCGCGGAACATATCGAGTTGAATGTCGCTGTTGCCGGAACGATTGAGGAGTGCCTGGTCCACGATCCAGTTATCCGGCTGATCCGCGCCACATCCCCCATGCCGTCGGTGTATTGGAACTTGGTGGTTTCCAGCGTGAGCAGCTTTTCCAGCGCCTTGCGGCGTTCGGGCGTGTTCTCGGCCCAATAGGCCTTGATCGGGTCCCAGAATTCCTTGAGGCCTTCGTCATAAGCATTGCCGTTCTGGACGATCAGCGACTGCACTTTGTTGGGATGCTTCAGGGCAAGGCGGTATCCGATCGGCGCTCCGTAATCCATAACGTAGAGGCTGTACTTGTCGGCACCAACCACACGCGTGAGCTTTTCAACCACGTCGGCCATCCTGGCGAATGTGTAGGAAAAGGATTTGTGGTCCGGGGCATCGCTTTGTCCGTATCCGGGGTAATCGGGGGCGATCACACGATAGCGATCTGCCAACAACGGAATGAGATTGCGATACTGGTGTGAGGAGGTTGGGAAGCCGTGCAGAAGCAGCACGACCGGCGCATCCTTGGGGCCGGCTTCACGATAGAAGACCTTCACGCCGTCAATCATGGCAGACCTGTAGTGGATGACGGGAACCGCATGGGCAGCGAGAATGGGCTTGTTTGGCGCGCATTGCGCAAAGCCGGTCGCTGGGGTGGCGAGGGTCAGCAGCGCGAGCGCATTGGTGAGGGGACGTTTCATCATGGTCCTTGCCTTTCGAGCTTGGGTGCCGATGAACATCAGCGCCGCGGCATTCGAGCTATCATCAGATCGGCTAGGGACTGCGATAAATAGGGGTAAATTGTTGGAAAATTCTCGCTATATCTTTCGATTTGTTTGTCTTCTGGGCCAAAAGTGATGCTGCATCCGCCCGAACCTTTGTCAGTACCATGAAACCAGCGTACACTAAGGACCTACTCACGGGCGGTGAGACTGACCTCCGTGAATGAAAGGACCGTATGGATTTATGAGCGTAGCATCTGATGTATCGACATTTGCAGCCACTGGAATGTCCGTTCGACACATATCGTGCCATCCAGACGGTTCACAATAGCCTTTGGTCCGGTCATTGCGCCTTTTGCGGCGGCGGCTATAGCTTGGACGTTCCATTCGGAGCGCAGTTCATGGCATCGTCCCCGTCCACTAAGCCCAGTTTCGTCCCTATCAAGACGCGGCGCGCATTCAAGGTGATATGCTAACAGATCCGCGAGCAACTGGCGGCAGGCACGCTCAAGGCCGGGGACAAACTGCCGGCAGAGCGCAAACTGGCAGTCGAATTTCAGGTCAGTCGGAGCGGGCTGCGCTAGGCTTTGCGCAGTCTGGAGGTCGCGGGGATCATCCGCAATGTGAAAGGGGCGAAGGGCGGGGCGTTCGTGCAGACGGCGGAACCGGACCCGATCGTGCAGGCGATGCAGGATATCATCGTCCGGCTGGCGTGCGCGCGCTACAGAACCCGGGCTGACGCAGGGGCTGGCCAAGCTGGAGCGGCAGTTTGGCCATACGTTTTTCGAGCGGCGGTCAGGTGGCTGGCGCGGGGGACAAGGCTGGCGGTCAAGGAAATCGTCGCGGTGCTGCCATTGGCGCGGCGGTGTAGGCAGCATGAAATGGCGCGCCAAGCAGGCCGACACTGCTTGATATACTCGTCCATCGTGTTGGAAAGTATCACAAGCGGAATTTCGTCGCGATTTTTGAAAGGCCTGCTGGCACATCCTCATATCGCCCACAGTTTGGAATAGCCTGATATGCGCTATCAGCATCTGCTTAAGGATATTTCACGCACAGACCTTGCAGGTCCGCCGCAAGTATTCCCTGAGGACATCAGCGTTCCATGGCAATCGAAACTGATAAACTTCGGTCAAAGCATAGTCTTGAAATCTGCGATTTGACTAAGGACTACAGTGCGCCGACTTCGATCTTGCTACCGTCCGACCATCGAGACAGCCTGTAGGGGTGAGGGTCGACACTGGGTTTGTCATTGGCGATCAGTTCCGCCGCCAAAAACCCGATGCCCGGGCCAACACCAAAACCATGCCCAGAACAGCCAGCGGCGAGATAGTAGCCGCTAATCCCATCGACGGGCGAAATGACGGGCACCGCATCGGGGGTGGAATCGACATAGGCACCCCAGGCCTCATCGACTTCTATGTCCGCCAGCGCCGGGAAGCGGGCGCGGACATTGGCAAGGATCGCTGCGATAAATTTCGGATCGGGGTTGGGGTCCAACACCCGAATATCGGAAAAGCGGTTGTCTTTGCCCGACCACCAACTGGAAACGGATTCCGGCCCGACAAAGAAGGATTTGCCGACGCCTACCTGCACGGCACGCAGGCGTTTGAGAAACATGGGCATGAATGGCTTGGCAAAGCGCAAGCTCTGCGGCGTGACTTCCAAAGTCGCCTTGCCGCTGATCGTCATGGTGTAGCTGCCGTCCAGCCTGCGGGTGAGCGCGCAGTCGGGAGTATAGAGGACTTCGCCGACATTGGGGGCTGGGCGGGACCGAAGCGCGGTCTGACGGACGCTGGCTTGCGGGAAATGCACGCCCGACGTGTGGCAAAATGCTGACGCCCATGCGCCGGCGGCACACAGAACGGCATTGGTAGCAATATACCCCTTCTCCGTATGAACGCCGCTTACCGACCCATTGGTGATATCCAGAGCATGGGCGGCGCATTGTTGATGGATCGTCGCCCCCAGCGCGCGCGAACCTTCGGCCAGGACCGGGGCGGCCAGGGCAGGTTCGGCCTTGCCGTCGCGCGCGGCGTGGATGCCACCGCGCCATTTGCGCTTGGTTTCGGGGAACGTCTCCGCAGCTTCGCGTGCTGACAACATTCGCGTTTCGACATCAAAAAGCCGCGCGGTTTCCTGCCACTTCTCCCATTCAGCCAGTTGCTTGTCATCATCGCTGGCATAGAGGAGGCCACTCCGGCGAAAGCCCAAATCCTCGCCGATTTCATCGGCCAACTTGTCCCACAGACCCATCGACAGGACCGATAGCGGCATTTCGCGCGCGTCCCGGTTCTGCTGCCTGCACCATCCCCAGTTTCGGCTGGATTGCTCACATCCGACATAGCCCTTTTCCAGCAGCGCTACGGACAGGCCCCGTTTCGCAAGATAGTAGGCCGTTGCCGCGCCGACTATACCGCCTCCGATGATGACGACATCGGCGGCCCGGGGAAGAATATCGTCGCTGGCAATCTTTTTAATTCTGGGTGACATGATGGAGTTCCAGCCTGTATTCGGTACATGCATTGCGGAGGAAGTGGCCTAGCCTTGCCACCAGACATGGTCTGCGAAGGTGTAGCCCATGAACCCACCAAGAGGATTTGGCGACAGCCCCTGCGTCGTCCGTCATGACGGGGCATATCCCAATATAGCCTTCGTCTCGAGGCATTCTTCCAATCCGAACACGCCATATTCGCGGCCGTTGCCCGACTGTTTGTAACCGCCAAATGCCGCATGTGCGTCCCAAGCAGGGTGGTTGATATGCACTTGGCCGGATCGGATGCGCCTTGCGACCCGCCGCGCGCTTTCCAGATCCGCCGACTGGACATGGGCTCCCAGACCATAGACGGTGTCGTTGGCGATCATGATCGCTTCTTCTTCCGTCGCATAGGGAATGATGCATAGAACCGGCCCGAAAATCTCTTCCTGCGCGATGCGCATGTTGGTGGTGACGCCGGAAAATATGGTGGGCCGCGTAAAATAGCCTTCGCTCAATCCTTCGGGACGGCCCGGACCACCGCAGATCAGCTTCGCCCCTTCGTCGATGCCAACGGCGATCATATGCTGTACACGATCAAATTGCGCCCTGTTAGCAACTGGACCCAGGACGGTGTCCTGCGTCATGGGATCGCCCACGACCATGTTTTCCGCATGATGCCGGGCAAGCGTTTCCACTTCTTCCAGCCGATCGGCGGGCACGATCATCCGTGTCGGGGCGCTGCAAGACTGCCCGACATTGCGCAAGGCCGACGCAACGCCCAGCGGCACCACGCGCTCAAAATCGGCATCGGGCAATAAGATATTGGGCGATTTTCCGCCCAACTCCTGCACCACGCGCTTGACCGTCACGGCGGCAGATTGCGCCACCAATATGCCGGCGCGCACCGAGCCGGTGATCGATACCATGTCGACGTCGGGGTGCGAGGCTACGGCCGCGCCGACCTCTTCCCCCGTACCATTGACCAAATTGAAGACACCGGGCGGCGTCCCGGCATCATGCATGATCTGCGCGAACAACAGGGCGCTCAGTGGCGACAATTCGCTCGGCTTTAGAACAACCGTACACCCTGCAGCGATCGCGGGCGCGACTTTGGCGGTGATCTGGTAGAGCGGCCAATTCCAGGGCGTGATCAGGCCGCAGACGCCGATCGGCTCCCGCACGATCGCGGTTGATCCTTGGTGGGCGACGAAGGCATAGTCACTCAGCGCCTCTATCGCCGCCCGGACATGGGCGATCCCGAACGGCACCTGCGCGCTGCGCGCAAAGCTAATGGCGGTGCCCATTTCCGTCGTCATTGCTACCGCTAATTCTTCGGCCCTGACTTCCATGAGGGTCTGCACCCGTTCCAAAAGCGCGCGCCGTTCCTCGACAGAGGTGACCGAAAATGTCGAGAACGCTCGTCGCGCCGCCGCCACGGCATCATCGACATCGGCGGCGGTGCCCAGGGCGAGAGAGCCTATGACCTTTTCCGTCACCGGGCAGACGATCGCGCTGCTTTTGCCCGACGATGATGAGCGCCACTGACCATTGATATAGAATTGACGGTACTCTGGGACGCTCACGGATCTGTCCTTGTGATGCTGTTGAAGATAGGCCCGATATTTGGAATCGTTCAGTGCAAGATGTCCTGCAATTTATAATATGCGCCGACAAACGGCAGGAACCATGTCGGGCCGAAATGTCCGGGAATGGCCGGCCAATCAAAATCGTTCCAAGGGTTGGCCGCGGCGTTGCCGTCCATCACATCTGCCATGACCTGACCCATGTAAGTCGACATCTGTGTGCCGTGGCCACTATAGCCCATGGAATAGAAAAGGCCGTTATGTTCGCCAGCACGCGGCAGGCGGTCGGCTGTCATGTCGACCATCCCGCCCCAGCAATAATCAATACGGACATCGGACATGGTAGGGAATATCTCGATCATCGACCGCTGGAGGACGCTGCCGCTCTTCACGTCCGACTGAGGGTTGGATTTGGCAAAGCGCGCCCGACCGCCGAACAGCAGGCGATTGTCGGGCGTGACACGGAAATAGCTGACGAAATTACGTGTGTCGGTCGCGTTGCGGCGATGCGGTAGCAGGCTGTCCAGCCGCGCTTGCGACAAGGGTTCGGTAACGATCAAAAACGCGCCCACCGGAACGATACGACGGCGGAAATAGGATAGCGGTCCGACAGCGGAGGTGCCCGTCGCAAGGAGCACCTGCTTGGCCGTAACCTGACCCGATGGGGTGGACAGGCTGTGAGCATGACCGTTCAATCGCTTCATGCGTGTGACTGGGCTGTTCTCATGCAGCCGGACACCATGGCGCGCCGCTGCTGTCGCAAGCCCATGGGTGAACTTGCCCATATGCATCGCCGCACTTTTAGGAAAGATCAGGCCGCCGAAATAACGGTCGGTGCCGACTTCCGAGCCCATGTCCTGGCGGGAAACCATATAAGCGTCAGGATCGGCTCCTTGCGCCATCAGTTCCTGCGACCGTGCCAATTTATCATAATGGGCGGGTTTGGCCGCCATCTTGAACTTGCCGACGCGTTTGAAATCGCAGTCTATCGCTTCTTCGCGGATAATGCGTTCAACCGTATCCACGGCTGTGTTGAAGCTTTGGTAGAGGCGTTTGGTGACATCGGCACCAAGGCGGCCGACCATGCCGGCATAATCCTGTGCAAAGCCATTATTGCACATTCCGCCATTGCGCCCGGATGCGCATCCGCCTAGCTGCCCGGCTTCCAGCAAGACGACGCGCGCGCCTTTCTTGGCGAGCGCAATCGAAGCGGAAAGGCCGGTAAAGCCACCGCCTACTACCGCCACATCATAGTCGCCTTCGACCGGTCCATTTTCCGTACCCAGGAAGGTAGGCGCCGTATCGTGCCAATAGGGGGTAAGTTTCATGAGATTTGCCTCAACCGAAAGACTGGCTTGCAAGACCATAGATACGGGCTTGTCCTGCCGCAGGAGGGCGCTGCCCCCGGATCATGGTGGTGACGTGGCCGACTTCCGGCAGGCCCTGCGCCGTTAGCCAGTCGCCAAGGCCGCTGTCGCCGGTGGTATCGACGCGCAGGAATCCGCCTGGCTTTTCTACCATGAAATGACGAATCAGCGATTGGGCATCGCCTGCCGTTGCCGCGACGACAGGCCCGACTGCATGGCCCAAACCAAAGGGGCGACACATTGCGAACCCTTCAATTGAGCCATTACGTTCGATGACTGCAGAGGTGCCAATGCGGTTGAACGATTCGATTAATCTAGTCCGCTCTGCGCCGAAGGCCTGCTCATCCATCTTGGCGATTGCGGGCAGGTCGCCTGCTCGCATATTCCGCACAGGTCCGACCGGGAACGCGGAGAGCACGTCAGGCAATTGGGCCTGATGCTGATGAACGGTGCTGATATCGCTGAACCCGAAGCTTTCGTAGAGGCGATGTCCCTCTTCCGTCGAGTTCAGCAGAAGCGCGCGGTCGCCAGTCGCTTCAAGCATATTTTCCATCAATGCCCGTCCCAGCCCACGGCCCTGCATGGCGGGTGACACGATGATGATTCCACAAGTGGCGAAGGCATCGCCGTAGGACCACCAGAGCGTGGAGGCCACAATCTGGCCATCCACCTCCGCGAGCAGACCCTGACCGAGTTCGAGGGCGAGGCTCCAGTCGTCCCGGCAGTAGGGCCAATGTACCGCCTGCGACAGCGACAGCGCACCGTCGAGATCGCGATCCGTACCCGTCATCGGCCGCACCAGTACGGAAGAGAAGGTGGAAATCGCTCTATCCTTGCTCTGAGCCGTGACGTCGTTCACAAATATCGCAGCCATTTTTTGTCCCTATGGTCGCGCTTATACTGGGCGAACCATTTGGATGGGTAATAGAGCGGCAGGATCAGGGCGACAGACCAGATCCAGACCCAGCCAAACCATTCGACACCGAATGACGGGCCATGGTTCGGCCCCCAGATCAACAGCGCGCCATTATAAAGAGTGCGCAGAACATAAATGTGCAAGATGTAGTAGAACATGGGCGCGCTTCCCAACGCTGCGAGCCATGCCGTCACCTTGCCGTCGTTACGCATTTCGTAAAAGGCAGCAGCACAGCGCCCAGACCTAAAGTAGGTAGCAGGAACAGCAATGAGGGCGGATATTTGGTGAGCGCCAGGAAACTCATCACCGTGCGTACCGTGTCGTCGGTGTAGAACCATGGCTTGTCGCCGTATAGATTAGAGAAGCGCAGCGCGAAGAAGCCCAGAATGAAGGCGAGACCAAGGGTCATAAGACGCCGCCGCCGTTCGGCGGGATCGACGTTCGATGCGAACCAAGGACCGATAGCGTGCCCGAGCAGGATCACCCCGATCCACGGCAGGACCGGATAGGTTGTCTTGGCAACGAAGCCCGCCCCCAGATCAATCGCAGCGCGCTGATGCAGCATCGCCCAAGGCGCAAAGAAGCTGTCGCCAGGCTGAAGAATGATGGAGTCGAGCAGATTGTGGCCGAAAAGGATCACGAGGCCGATGGCAAGCCGTACCCGCGACGGCAGATGTATCAGCCCTGCCAGAACGATCATACAGATGCCGATGGTCCAGATGACCTGCAACCAAAAGATCTTGGGCGGGAAAGTCGTCGACCAAGCAAAGGTGATGAGGGTGACATCCACCACCATCAGGAACAGGCCGCGTTTGATCAGGAATAGCGACGTTTCCGTTTTGCTATGCGTCTGGCCGAAAAGCCATGCGGACAATCCCGTCAAGGCCACGAAGACCGGCGCGCAGATTTGGCTGGTTAACCGCGTGAAGAAAAGCGCGGGATCGACCGTCAGGGCGTTCATCGGGTCTGTGACCTGATGATGAAGGAACCAGGTTTCCCGCACATGGTCGATCAGCATGATGATCATCACCAATCCACGCAGTGCATCAATCGCGAGCAAACGGGTTTTGGCTTTGGCTTGAGCGACCGGTTGCGACAGCGCCTTGGCGGGCGTTCGTCCACTAAATGTTGCGGTTGCCATGGGCGCTTCCTTCACATCGAGTTAAATCAGGCCTGAGAGATCAGCCTGCACAAGCGGCAATGGCGTCAATCTCGACAAGATAGCCGTAATGCAGATGCGGTAC
Source organism: Sphingobium sp. Ant17 (assembly GCF_000588875.1). GTDB lineage: Bacteria > Pseudomonadota > Alphaproteobacteria > Sphingomonadales > Sphingomonadaceae > Sphingobium. Next base: position 55,229 of record NZ_JEMV01000025.1, on the reverse strand, counting down.
GGGGACGACCGACCGGGCCGGGTGAATGTCGCCCAGCATATCGGCATATACCGCATTGAAGCGAGGCCAGTTTTCTATGCCTACGATATAGACGGTCACCTTGAGGAGGTTCTCGACTGAACTGCCAGCCGCCTGCGCGACGGCAAGCATGTTGCGGATCGCGAGGCGCGCCTGATCGTCAAAATCCGCTTCCGGACGGTGGGTGCCATCAGGCTCGATCGGCAACTGGCCGGAGATGTAAGCCAGCCCCGCATGTTTGATGGCCTGCGAATAATGCCCCCCCGCAGCAGGGGCGTTCGCGGTGGTGACCGGTATCGGGGCCGCGCCGGTCGCATTGATTTCCTTCATCACCATCCTCCGAAGCGAGGCCAGACGGCCTCGATCTTGTCGCTTTGCCCCCGAACGACATGATAGCTGTCATGCTGCGCGCCCGTTGCGCAGGCATGGTTGGGCAGAATGCGCAAACGCGTGCCGATCGGCATCTCCGGGAGCGCTGCCGTCGAACCGGGCCGAACCGTGATGATGCCATGCTCCTGGTTTGCTTCGGATAGAATTAGATCGTTCAGAGGCTGGCCGTCTATATCACAGACCAGGCCATAGCCCTGATCGACCGCTTGTTTGGCGGTGCCACGATCGCGCGACATCGCCATCCATCCGGCATCGATCAGTATCCAGCCCTTGTCCGGCTGGTGTCCGATCACGGTGCCCAGCACGGAAACAGCGATATCTTCGATAGCGCAAACCCCGATCCCGGCCATGACCAGATCGAAAAAAACGAACACGCCTGCGCGCACCTCCGTCACGCCGTCCAGCGCTTCGGCGAAATGCGCAGTCGGCGTGGACCCGACACTAACGACCGGACACACGAAGCCGGCTTCCCGCAAAAGAGTAGCAGCCTGAACCGCGGCGGCGCGCTCGCCCTCAGCCGCTGCGCGTATCGCGTCGTCGTCGGTCGCGCTGTAGCTGGCACCCGCATGGGTCAGCACCCCGCGTAGATTGCCACCATTTTCCAGCGCTTGGGCGATGGCGACAAGGAGCGCGCGATCGCCGGGCAGGACGCCCGACCGATGGCCGTCGCAATCGATCTCGATCAGGGCGGAATGATGTCGCCCGCCTGACGCGAGGCTTCAGCGACAGCGTGTGCCTGCTCGACGGTGTCCAGCGTGACCGAAAGATCGACGCCCGATGCGCGAAGGGCGAGAACCCGGTCGATCTTATCAGGGGAAATGCCTACGGCATAAGTCAGGTCGGTCACTCCGGCTAGGGCGAACTGCTCGGCCTCCTTCAGCGTCGAAACCGTCGCCGGCCCGGCGGGAGAAGTCATGACCCGCCGCGCCGCATCGACGGACTTCGCCGTTTTAAGATGTGGCCGCAACTGCACGCCGAGCCGGTCCAGTCGCCCACGCAGCCGCGCAACATTGCTATCCATGCGATCCTGATCAAGGATGAGGCAAGGGGTGCCGACATCCTTGAGCGTTGGGCTGCCGACATCGGCGGCATATCGGGTCATTTCATCCAGCAAGGCTGATTCCGTTTCACTCTTTAGGGGCGTGACAGAGCAGCTAGTCTATGGAAAGTGCACCAGTCTTCAATTAATCAATTCGTCATTTTAAATTAAGGTGAATATTAATGCTTTCGAGCGAGGATTTCCTTTTCTTTGGGGTCATTGCCAGGTCGGGCTCATTGGCGGACGCGTCCCGTCGGCTCAATGTTTCGGCACCGGCCGTGACCCAGCGACTGAAAGCGCTCGAACGGCGGGTCGGTGTGCGGTTGATCGATCGCTCGTTGCGCGGGCTCACCCTGACGGATGAAGGCGAACTCTTGGCGGCCGAAGGCGCGGCGATCGTCGATGCGATCGAACAGCTTGACGAGCGACTGGGCCGAAGATCGACCACGGTCAGAGGAAAGTTGAGGATTGCGGCACCCTATGGCTTCGGCCGGGAATTTGTCGCGGCTGCCGTGAGTGAATTTGTCCAGCTTTATCCAGAAGCCACGGTGGCGCTTGAATTGTCGGACCATCCAGCGTCGCTATCATCCGACAGTTGGGATGTGGTCATCCATATCGGGGCGCTGAATTCAACTAACAGGCTGGTCACGACGTTGGCGCCCAACCGTCGCATCGTCTGCGCATCGCCGACCTACCTTCAGGACAATCCTGCTATCAAAAAGCCTGAAGATTTACAGCATTGCCGCTGTTTGGCATTGAGAGAAAATGATGAAGACGTCACGCTGTGGCGTTTTTCCCGGCCAAAGTGCAGCCCAGAAACGATCCGGATAAAGCCTTTCATGTCGACAAACGACGGCGCCATCATGCGAAGTTGGGCGCTTGCGGGATTGGGTGTGATCATGCGATCGGAATGGGACCTTGCCGATGACTTGGCGTCTGGCAGCCTTGTGCAGATTTTGTCCGATTGGCGGGCGCCTGATGCGGACGTGGTGGCTTTGCTGAGTGCGCGCGATGGCCGCAGTCGGCGCATCACGGCGTTCCTCGAAATCATGCGAGGGCATCTTCATCCTGTGCCATGGCGAGTGCCTGCACAATCCTGACAGTACATCTTCTTGTAAAATCTATAATAATCTAACAACATGCGTGAGCGCGGACTGGTAGGAGACTGTCAGTTCCGCATCTTCCCAATGCCTAGAAACGACAAGAACTGCCTTGCGAACGCCTATAATTGGTGGCGGATCGCCACCATACTTTCATAAGCATCTCGAACTGTCGTCGAAACGGTGCTTCCGTAAAAGGCCACGGCCCACCGCTCTGACTGAAAAAATAAGTCGCGAGCCGCATGCAAACAATCCTTGCAGGCGCTGCCTATCCCTGCGGTGGTGCAGTCGATTCCCGGATGGCAAGCATATAGTCAAGATGCGTCGTGCTCTTGGCCGGAGCGGCACCACCCCGTGCCAGCATGATGCCCAAGGTTGCCGCTTCCGAAGCGATCCTCGCTCCGGGATGGCGCACGGTCGTGAGGGCAGGCCAGATCTTGACCGCGATCGGGGTATCGTCGAACCCTGCGACTGACAGATCATGCGGGATATCAAGCCCCTGACGATGCGCCAGCGATGTGACCGCAGCCGCCACATCGTCATTGCTGGCGAAAATGGCGGTGGGCCGGACGGCCAGGCCAAGCAAGGTCTTGGCGGCATCCAGACCGGAGTCAAAACTCATGTCGCCATCGACAACCAGTTCGGGCCTTATGGCAATCCCGGCGTCGCGTAGCGCAGCCATATAGCCATCCCGCCGTGTCCGGCTGATCAAATGATGCTCGGCCCCGCGAATAAAGCCAATATCCTTGTGCCCCAGGCTGATGAGGTAGCGCGTCATGTCGCGCGCCGCGGCGAAATCATCGATGCGGATACAATATTCGTCGCGCAGGTCATCCCCAGGTGACAAGGCGATGATCGGCACCGGAGTATCGCGCGTCAAGCCATGGCTATTGGCGATCTCGCAATAGGGCGGGGCGATCAGGATGGCATTGGCCCCATTGCTAAGCAGGGTCCGAATGCCTTCGGCCACTTCGCTGGCATCGCCCACTTCCAAAGGCTGCAACAATAATTGTGCGCCCATGCGATTGGTCGTTTCCAGGCTGCCGATCAAAATTGAGCTGAGAAACGCATTTTCGATATTGCGATACATCAGGCCGATACGGGTCATGCCGGACCCAGCCAGCGATTTCGCCGCCGGATTGAGGGAATAGTTGAGCGTCTTGACGGCATCCATCACCGCTTGTCGTGTGCTTTCGCGCACCTTGTGCCGGTTGTTGAGCACATTCGACACGCTCATCGGCGACACGCCTGCGAGGTCGGCCACGGTCTTGATGGTGATCGTCTTGGTCGGCCGTCTGGTCATCGTCTTTCCATACCCATGACCTTCCATAGCTTAACGCGCTTGCCCTTCAATCCTTGAATTGCATAGCCGGATGCACCCTGTGGTGAAAATGCGACAGGCGCGCCCAGAATAAAATGTAGCGCTACATTTTTGTTTGACTCAGGCGACGGGACGGAACATGTACCGCTACAACATCAGTGGGCGCTTCGGGTCGCACAGTCCATTCCAATTCGTTCGCAAGTGTCGGAAATCAATCCGACTGGTATAAAAGGGGAGGTACTATGAAAGCTTCTAAGGTCACTCAGCGTCTGTCCGGCTCGTCCATGATCGGGCTGATCGCGACGCTCGCCGCCGCCCATCTGGCGCCAGCCTATGCTCAGGATGCGGCGACCGCCGCAGTCGAGGGCAATAACGCCAGCACCGACATCGTCGTCACTGCGCAAAAGCGCGCCGAGCGGCTTCAGGATGTCCCCCTCGCGGTCACCGCCGTGTCGGCCGACACGCTATCCAACCGTCAGATCAATGATAGCGCCTCGCTGGTGCAGGCCGTGCCATCGCTGACGTTCCAGCAAGGCGCAACGCCGACCAACAGCAGCTTCCGCATCCGCGGCATCGGCACCGCCCTGTTCGGTCAGGGCGTAGAGGCTTCCGTGTCCACGGTCGTCGATGGTGTCGTCGCTGTGCGCCAGACGCAGGGTTTTACCGACCTTGCGGACATTGAGCGCATCGAAGTGTTGCGCGGCCCGCAGGCACGTTGTTCGGCAAGAATGCTACCGCCGGCGTCATCAGCGTCACGACCGCGCGTCCGTCGCGCGAATTTGAAGGCCGAGGCGAAGTGACCATCGCCGAGCATGACGAATATCGTGCTCGTGGCACCGTGTCCGGCCCGATCAGCGACACGCTGCGCGCCCGCGTCACTGGTTTCTACAATGATGTGCGCGGCGTCGCCCGCAACATCGCCACCGACAGCTGGGATAATGGCTCCAAATCGTGGGGCGTTCGCGGCAAGCTGGAATGGGACGCGACAGAAAATCTCAACCTGTTGTTTACAGGCGAATATCGCAAGACCGACGCCGACTGTTGCGCCTCGACCTGGATCGCGATCAACAACCCCAATCTTCAGACGCTGGTTGGCCCAATCAACGCCACCCGCAACAACCGCACCCTCAATGACGAGACGGTAACCTATTCCAATAGCGAGCAGCAGACCTATTCGCTGCAGGCCGACTGGGATCTGGGCGCGGCGACAATCACCTCGATCACGGCCTATCAGAAATATGATCTGGAAGTGAACCAGCCGATTGAGCGCATCAACAGCACCGTGCCGCTCTTTGTCGGTGCTACCGCAGCCTATGCTGACTGGAGCCGCAATAGCGGCATCGTCGATCTGAGTGCGTTCAGCCAGGAACTGCGCATCGCCAATAACGACAGCGGCGACTTCAACTATGTCGCGGGCGTCTTCTACATGCACTCCGACATCAAGCGGCCGTTCGACCGGCGTCGCGCGCGCTGTACGGCTGGCACCTTTGGCCAGCCCTGCGCGCCTGGCAACACCATCTACCAGTCTTCGGCGAGCAATATTCGTCTGAAGCAGGACAGCGTTGCTGCCTTTGGTCAGGTCGAATATCGTATTGTCGGTGGCCTGAAGGCGATCGGTGGCCTGCGCGTACAATATGAAAAGGGTACCAATAGCGGCAGCCGTATTTCGCCCCTCGTTCCGGGTGACGCGGTCCTGCCGGGCAACGCGCCCGTCAGCGGCTCGATCACGGCCGACGACACGGCCGTCACCGGCAAAGCGGGCCTGCAATATGAATTCAGCCGCGACGCGCAGGTTTATGCCAGTTATACCCGTGGCTATAAGGGTCTCGGATATGAAATGGAGATCGGAGCCAATCTCGCCAATCAAAGCGTGCTTGAGCCCGAGCACGTCAACGCCTATGAAATCGGCTTCAAGGGCCGCACGTCAGATGGCGTCTTGAGCGTCAGCACCGCGCTGTTCCTGGCAGATTACTCCAACCTTCAGGTTCAGGCCAATCGGTCGGACCTAGCCGCCGGTGTGGTGCAGTTCGTTTCGACCAATGCAGGCAAATCACAGACCAAGGGTTTTGAAATCGAAGCAACCGTGCGTCCCGATGACAATTTCAGCCTGACGGGCGCCGTGACCTATTCGGATGCCACCATCGACATTGATGGCCTCAACTGTCCGCAGCAGTTCAACGCTGGCGCTCCGGTTCTGTCGGGCATGCCCACGAACATCTGCTATCGCTCCGCGCCGGGTGTCACGCCAACCCAGAATCTGCGTGGCGCGACGCTGCCGGTCAGCCCACGTTGGAAGATCAGCTTCGCCCCCCGCTATGAAGCGGATATCGCAGGGACGGACTTTGCCGGCTTCGCGCAGGTTGGCGTCAATTTCCAGAGCGCGATGAACTTCTCGGTCGAGCAGGATCCGCTGCTGGAACAGCCCGCCTATACGTTGGTCGATGCCAGCATCGGCGTGAAGCAGATCGATGGCCGCTACAGCCTGACCCTGTTCGTCAAAAATCTGTTTGACGAAAACTATCTGACCAGCATCGGCCACACCTCGTTTCTGGGCGGCAATACCGACCTGGTCGGCACCTTCAACAAGGATGCGGATCGGTACTTCGGGGCCACCCTCGGCGTGAAGTTCTGATCGAAAGGCGCGGCGGCGAGTTGCCGCCGCGTCACCGTTCTTGGTGGGAGCTGGACCGATGAAGAAATGCCTGTTGTTGACAGCATCCATGCTCGCTGCGGGACTGGGTCTGTCCGGCGCCAGTGCCGCGCCCAAAGCGGCACCGGTGGCAAAACCCAATATCGTTCTGATCGTTCTTGATGATGTTGGCTTTTCCGATCTGGGTGCTTTTGGCTCCGAAATCCGTACACCCAATATCGATGCGCTCGCTGCAGCAGGGCTGCGGTACAACCGGTTCGACAGCAAAGCGGTTTGCACGCCGACCCGCGCGGCCTTGCTGACGGGCCGTAACAACCAGACGGTGCGGATGGCGGACCTGCCGACCAATCAACGCACCGACGACATGACCCGCGACCGTGGCGAAATCGCGCATAATGCGCAGATGCTGCCCCAGGCACTCAAAGCGGCGGGCTATCGCACCTATGGTGTGGGCAAATGGCATCTTGGTCCCGAATATGAGGACGGAAAGCCCGGCAACAATGCCTCCTGGCCGCTCCAGCGCGGGTTCGACCAATTTTATGGCTTTTATCTGGGTTGGACCGATCAATATCGCCCGGACCTCATCGAAGGGAATGAGAAGCTGCCCAAGCCCGACAAACCGGGCTATCATTTCTCTACCGATATGGCGGACCAGGCCATTGCTAATATTGACGACGCAGCGGGCAATCCCTTCTTCCTATTCTTTTCCATGGGCGCGGCCCATGCGCCGCTCCAGGTGCCACGCGCCTATATAGACCGCTATCGCGGCGTTTATGAAAAGGGTTGGGACGCGATCCGCGCCGAACGCTTTGCGCGGATGAAGAAGATCGGCATCATTCCGGCCGACACCGCCATCACCCCCCGTGCCGCCAGCGATCGCCCATGGGATGCGCTAAGCGCTGACGAAAAGGCCGTATTCGCACGCTATATGGCGACCTATGCCGGCTTCATCGATCATGCCGACGAACAGATCGGGCGGGTGGTGCAACGGCTCAAGGATAAGGGCCAGTATGACAATACCATCATCATGCTCATTTCGGACAATGGCGCTGCAGCCGAAGCCGGACAAATGGGCGGCTTTGAAACCATGTATCGGCAGACCAAATTGAGCTTTGCCGAGCAGCGGGCGCGGATCGACGATATCGGTACGGTCAAGCTGCACTCCGAATATCCCCAGCCCTGGGCCTGGGCAGGCGGCACGCCCTTTCGCCGCTACAAATCCTGGCCCTATGCCGGAGGCGTTCGCACGCCCATGATCGTTTCCTGGCCTTCCGTCATTCGCGATAGCGGAGCAGTGAGGACGCAATTTGTCGACACGATCGACCTTGCCCCCACTTTGCTCGACGCGGCGGGGACCAGCTTCGCCCGGACGGTCGATGGCGATGCGCAAATTCCCGTTGCCGGGCGATCGATCCGCAACACCTTTCGGGATGAAGCGGCGAAAACACGCGCGGTCCAATATTTCGAATTGCGCGGCCAGCGTGCGATCACGTCGGGCAATTGGCGCGCGGTCGCGATGCACAAATACGGCACCGATTTCGCCAAGGATAAGTGGGAATTGTTCAATATTTCGAAGGATTATTCTGAAAGCACGGACCTTGCTGCGCGTTATCCCGCCAAGCTCGAAGAGATGAAGGCGCTGTGGTGGCGCGAAGCGCGCAAATATAGCACCCCGCCGCTCGGCGAGCCCCTCGAAATCTTCGCCAAGCGCGGGCGCTATGTTGACGCTTTTCCCGAAACGCCCAAATGAATTCTCGCCTTGAAACCCTATCGTCCAGTTGCGTTCAGCGTGCAGGCCCCCTGGCCTTGTCGCCGGAGGATGCACGCTGGGTCGAACGCACGCGCGATGCCCTGAGCGTCGAGGCGCAGATCGCGCAGTTGTTCATCCTGTCCTCGCGTCATGATAGCGTGGCGGAAACCGACGAACTGCTCGCGCACGCGCCCGGCGGTGTCCATCGCTTCCCGACCCGCAATCTGGACGACGCCTGGGCGGCGGCCCGCGATGCGCTGGACCGGTCTGAAGTCCCGCTGATCCTGTCGGGCGATATCGAAGGAGGCACCGTCAGCTACCCCTTCACCACGGCCATTCCCAACCAGATGGGTATCGCCGCCTGCGACGATATGGAGCTGAGCACCCAACTCGCCACAATCGTCGGCCAGGAAAGCCGCGCGCTCGGCTATAACTGGTCGTTCACCCCGGTGGTCGATATCAACCGCGCGTTCCGCAATCCGATCGTCGGCACACGCTCCTATGGCTCCGATCCCGAGCGCATTCTGGACCAGGCAAAAGCCTATATCCGCGCATTGCAGGCGCAGGGCGTCGCTGCCTGCGCCAAACATTGGCCGGGCGATGGACTGGACGATCGCGACCAGCATCTGGTCACCAGCGTCAACGACATGGACCTCGCGGAATGGGAAGCGACCTTTGGCCGCATCTTCCGGTCTCTGATCGACGATGGCGTGATGACGATCATGTCGGCCCACATCGCTCTGCCTGCCTATGTACGGGACAAGTTGCCGCGCGCGGGCGCACAAGCCTTCGAGCCGGCGTCCGTGTCCCGTCTGCTGAACGAAGAACTGTTGCGGGGGCAGCTTGGCTTTGACGGACTGATCGTCTCCGATGCCACCGTGATGGGCGGCCTGACGAGCTGGATGGCGCGGGCTGAAGCCGTACCCGCCATCATTGAAAATGGCTGTGACATGTTCCTGTTCAGCCGCGATCCGGCGCAGGACATGGCGCTGATGCTGAAGGGATTACGCGAAGGCCGCCTGTCGGAGCGTCGCCTACATGAAGCGGTCACCCGCTGCCTGTCGCTTAAGGCGAAGCTCGGCCTGCACCGCATGACCCTCGATGAACGCATCGCGCCTCTTGCCCAGGTGCGCGAAGCGCTGCGTCGTCCCGACCATTTGGATGTCGCCCGACGCGCCGTTGCGGACAGCCTGACCCTCGTAAAGGACCGCGACACGCTGTTGCCGATTAGCCCTGTGCATCATCAGCGCGTCGTTGTGATATCGGATGAAGGAACGAGCTTTTTTGCAGGCGCGCCCGATCGCGACTTTACACCGCTCGTACAAGGTCTGGAAGAGCGCGGCTTTAACGTCCGCAATTTCGATCCCGATGCCATGCCGACACCCGAGGACACGGATCTCGTCCTCTATCTCATTGGTCAGGAAGCAACGCCAGGGCTCAGCCATATATTCCTCGACTTCGCCAAGCTGCACGCCGGGCCGCGCAACGCGATGATCCAGTATAATCAGGAAATTCCCACATTGCTCGTCTCCTTCGGCCAGCCCTATTATCTCTATGACGCGCCGAACTTCTCCACCTATATCAATGCATACGCTTCGCTGTCCGATGTTCAGACAGCGTTGGTCGAACGGTTGGTAGGGGAGGCCCCCTTTACCGGGGTCAGCCCGGTCGACGCGTTTTGCGGGAAGGCGCAGTTACGATGGTAGGCTTGGGCAAATGGCTGGCGGCGTCCGTCGGGGTTTTGACCCTGAGCGCTGCCGCTGCGCCACAGCCCGGCTGGCGCGACCTCAATCATAATGGCCGACTTGATCCCTATGAGGATAAAAGCGCCCCGATCGATCAGCGGGTCGAGGATCTGCTGGGGCGCATGACGCTGGCGGAAAAAGCCGGGCTGATGTTGCACGGGACGTTGCCGACGCCCGGATCGTCGATCGGCTTTGCCGGACAGGCCTATGATCAGGCCGCGACCACCCGCCTGATGCGCGATCGCCATATATCCAGCTTCATTACCCGCCTCGTCGTGCCGCCCGCGCAACTGGCGGCCCAGAATAATGCGATCCAGAAACTGGCGGAGGCCGGACGCTTGGCATTCCAGCAACGATCAGCACCGACCCGCGCCACCATTTCCAGGCGACCTTGGGGGCCAGCACGACGGGCGGCGGCTTTTCGCTCTGGCCCGACATGCTCGGTTTTGCAGCACTCAATGACCCGGCCGTCACGCGCCGTTTCGGCGATATCGCCCGCGCCGAATATCGCGCCGTCGGCATCCATATGGCCCTGTCACCCCAGGCTGACCTTGCCACCGAACCCCGTTGGGCACGTTTTTCGGCGACCTTCGGTTCCGACCCCGACACCGTGTCGCGCTGGCAGGGGCCTATGTCGATGGGTTCCAGCAGGGGACAGAGGGCGTGACCGCACAGGGCGTCGCAACCGTCGTCAAACATTGGGTCGGCTATGGTGCGCAACCAGAGGGTTTCGACGGGCATAATGTCTATGGCCGCCATGCCACGCTGACCGACGCATCCTTTGCCGACCATATCCGCGCATTCGATGGCGCGCTGGCCGCGCGCAGTGCAGGCGTCATGCCGACCTATGTCATCGTCCAAGGGCCAAAGATCGCAGGGCAGCCGATCGAGCCGGTCGGCGGTGGTTTCAGCAAGCAATTGCTGTCCGGCCTGCTCCGCAGCGACAAGGGTTTTCGCGGCCTGATCCTGTCGGACTGGTCGATCACGCGTGACTGCCCACAGGCCTGCGTCGCGCCCGATGCCGCCAACCCACAGGCGCCCGCATCGATCGGCATGCCCTGGGGCATGGAACAGGCGGACAAGACAGCCCGCTTCGCCAAGGGCATAGAGGCGGGTATCGACCAGTTCGGCGGTGCCGACGACCCCGCGCCCATCCTCGACGCCGTCGCCAAGGGGCTGGTCGGCGTCCAGCGGATCGACGAGTCCGCCCGCCGGGTGCTACGCCTGAAGTTCGAACAGGAGCTGTTCGACAACCCTTATGTCGATGAACGGGCCGCCGCACGGATCGTCGGCAATCCTGAGGCCCAGCGCCAAGCCGATGCGGTCCAGCGCGCCAGCCAAGTGCTGTTGCGCAACGATCGCGCAACCCTGCCAGTCGCGCAGGGCCAGCGCATCTGGCTGCACGGCGTCGATCCGGTTGCGGCCCGCGCCGCTGGCTTCATCGTGGTTGACGACCCCGCCCAGGCACAGGTCGCGCTGGTCCGCACCGCGACGCCGTTCGAAACCTTGCATCCCCATCATTTCTTCGGCTCCCGCCAGCATGAAGGAAGGCTGGACTTCCGCCCCGATGATAAGGATGTGCAGGCAATTGCGCGCGCCGCCGCGCACGTCCCCACCATCGTCGCGGTAGAAATGGATCGCCCGGCCATCCTGACGGCGATAGAACCCATGGCCCGCGCCCTGATCGTCACGTTCGGCGCAAGCGATGCCGCCGTGCTGGACGTGGTCGCCGGCCGCGCCGCGGCACAGGGCCACTTGCCCTTCTCGCTGCCGCGATCGATGGCCGATGTGGAGGCGCAGCGCCCCGATCTTTCCGATGATGGCGCACCCCCCGCCTATCCGCGCGGCGCTGGGATCACGGTGGACGGCGGCCAATGACCGACAGCATGCGCCATGTGCCCGGCGGCGCGTTCCAGATGGGGTCGGACCAATTCTATCCCGAAGAAGCGCCCGTGCGCCGCGTTCAGGTGGATGGTTTCTGGATCGACGAGACGCCGGTAACGAACGGGGATTTTGCGCGCTTCGTGGCGGCGACCGGCCACATCACTTTGGCCGAAATCGCGCCGGATCCCAAAGATTATCCCGGCATGGATCCGGCCTTGGCGCAGCCGGGGTCGTTGCTGTTCCAACGCACGCGCGGCCCGGTGGATCTGGCGGACTATAGCCAGTGGTGGCAATTCAGCTTCGGCACCGACTGGCGGCACCCCCATGGACCCGGCAGCAGCCTCGACGGGCTCGAGGATCATCCCGTCGTCCATGTCGCGTTCGACGATGCGCAAGCCTATGCGGGTTGGGCAGGAAAATCGCTGCCAACCGAAGCGGAATGGGAATATGCCGCCCGTGGCGGCCTTGATGGTGCCGATTTTGCTTGGGGTGATGAGCTTGCACCGGGCGGCGCGATGTTGGCCAATTACTGGCAGGGCGCTTTCCCCTTCGCCAACACGCTGGACGATGGCTATGAGCGGACATCGCCGGTCCGCACCTATCCCGCCAACGGCCATGGCCTGTTCGACATGATTGGCAATGTCTGGGAATGGACGACCGACTGGTTCGCCCAGCCCCGGATCGAGCGCAAGGCCAAGGGCAGTTGCTGTGTCCCCGCCAATCCGCGCGGTGGCACGAAGCGCGAAAGCCTAGACCCCACCACCCCCGATGCACCGATCCCGCGCAAGGTGCTCAAGGGCGGGTCGCATCTGTGCGCCGCCAATTATTGCCAGCGCTATCGCCCGGCCGCCCGCCACCCACAGGCGGTGGACAGTTCGACCAGCCATATCGGCTTTCGCTGCATCATCCGCGACAAGAAGGAAAACCGCTCATGAAGAACGCCCGCCGCGCGCTGCGCGCCGCCGCCCTTGCCGCTTGCACCTTGTTGGGACCGGGCGTACTGGCCAAGCCCGTCAATGCGCCGCAAAAGCCGACCAACATGATCTTCGTGCTGGTGGATGATCTGCGCTATGATGCGATGGGCTTTCTGACGCCGGGGCTCCAAACGCCGAACATAGACGCGCTGGCCAAGAATGGCGTCTATTTCCCCAATGCCGTCGTCACCTCCTCGCTGTGCTCGCCCAGTCGAGCGACGATCCTGACCGGCCAGACCGCGCGCAACCATGGCGTGGTCGACAATAATAATAGTTCGGAGGAAGGGCTGACCTTCTTCCCCAAATATCTCCAACAGGCAGGCTATCAGACCGGCTTCTTCGGCAAATGGCATATGGGTTTCGACACCGATGCACCGCGCGAAGGCTTTGACAAATGGGTCAGCTTCAAGGGGCAGGGCACCTATTTTCCCAACGAATTGCTCTCACCCGAACGACTCGCAGCGGGCGATCGGCAAATGCTCAACGTCGATGGTACGGCGGTGAAGCGCACCGGCTACATCACCGATGAACTGACTGATTATGCGATGAACTGGCTGGAAAAGGGCCGCGACACGGCCAAGCCCTTCTTCCTCTATCTCAGCCACAAGGCCGTTCATAGCGACCCGCTGCCGCCCGAACGCTACAAGAGCCAATATAGCAAGCTCGACATCAAGCTGCCCGCCAGCATGGCGAACACGCCGGAAAATAATGCGGGCAAGCCTCTGTGGGTCCAGAACCAGCGCAACAGCTGGCATGGCGCGGACTTCCCCTATCATACGGACAATCCCATGACCGAGCAGGTCCGCGACTATTATCGCACGCTCAGCCCCGTCGATGACAGCCTGGGCCGCATCATGGCTTATTTGAAGAAGAACAAGCTCGACAAGAATACCATGGTCGTCTTCTATTCCGACAATGGTTTCATGATCGGCGAACATGGCCTGATCGACAAGCGTAACGCCTATGAACCCTCGGTCCGCGTGCCGATGATCGTCTGGGCACCGGGCATGGTGCCCAAGGGCGTCACCAACCCGGCGGTCGTGCGCAACCTCGACCTCGCGCCCACCTTCCTCGATATCGCCCATGTCGCCAAGCCGCAGCAGATGGAAGGCAAGAGCTTCCTGTCCGTGGCCGAAGGCAAGATCGACGAAAAAGCCTGGAATCCCGGCGATTTCGTCTATGAATATTATTGGGAATGGAGCTTCCCGCAGACCCCCACGACCTTTGCGATCGAGCGGGACCGTGTGAAATACATCCAATATCACGGCGTCTGGGATCTGGAGGAACTATATGACCTCAAGACCGACCCTGACGAGATGCATAATCTGATCGAAGATCCGGCCTGGCTCGACACCAAGATCACCTTGCGCAAGGCCTTGTTCGACCAACTCGGCAACCGCAACGGCCAGCATGTCGTGCCCTATACCCGCAAGACAAGTTCGGGGCTGGTCCATCGCAATATCAACGGTTCTCATGCCGCCGATTTCCCGGCCGACTGGTATGTCCAGCCCAACCTGCCATCGAAGATGAACGACCTGTTTGCCGACACGCCCGCCAAGCTGAAGGCAGATGCCGCTGGCAAGGCCTATCGGCCGTGATCGGCGATAGCGTCCATTCTATCGGGGCGATGCGACTGCACGCGCATCACCCTGTCGCCGACATTGCGGCCTATGGGAAGGCGAAGGCAGGATGAACCCCATCGAAACGGCCATGATCGGCGAACCGACAGAGCATAAGGCGCGTCCGCCCGTGTCGCTCGGCTTCATCGCCATCTATGTGCTGGCCCAATTCGGCATCTGGATCGCGCTGCTGACGCCGGTCGTCATCACCATCGCGCTGCGCGTCAGCGAAATTGCCGGTGAAGCTGAAAAGGGCCGCTGGCTGGGCATCATCCTTGCCATTGGTGGTTTCGTCGCGCTCGTCATCACGCCGATCTGCGGCGCCCTGTCGGATCGCACCCGCAGCCGGTTCGGCCGCCGTCGTCCCTGGTTGCTGGGCGGATTGTTGGTCAGCGGATTGGGGTTGACGATTCTTGGCACCGCGCCAAACCTCCTGATCCTGGGCATCGGCTGGGTCATCTGTCAGGCTGGCTTCAACGCCATGCAGGCGGCCTGCCTTCCCATTTTGCCCGACATCATCCCAGTCCGTATGCAGGGGCGCGTTGCAGGCATGCTCGGCATGACATCGACGGCAGGCACCTTCGCGGGCAGCTGGATCACCCAATATACCCAATCCTCGGACCTGATGATGTTCCTGGTGCCCTTTGCCATCACGGTCGTCAGCATCCTCACCTTATGCGTCATCCTGCCCGATCGTCCGGCGGTCAGCAGCGACGTCAGGATGAGCCCCGGCCTGATGTTCCGGTCCATCTTCGCGCCGTTCCGTGATTGGGATTTCAGCTGGGCCTTCGGCAGCCGCTTCCTGATCATGATGGCCTGGTCCTTCCTCCTGACCTATCAGCTTTTCTTTCTGACCGACCAGTTGTCGCTCAGCCGATCGGACGCGACGCAGGTGATGGTCAAGTCGATGGCGATCATCGCGTCGGCCACCATCGCCATTTCGCTCGTCGGCGGTTTCATCACCGACTGGACGGGTCGCCGCAAGCCGCTCATCTTCGTCGCAGCCGCGTTGGAAGCGTCGGGGTTTCTGGTCATCGCGCTCGCGCCATCCGTGTCGCAATTTCTGGTAGGCGTGGCCTTGGCGGGGATCGGCAAGGGCCTCTATTTCGCCGTCGATCTGGCGCTGCTGGCGGCCATCCTGCCAAGCGAGGAAGACCGTGCGAAGGATATGAGCGTGTTCCAGATCGCCAATTCCCTGCCGCAATCCCTGGCCCCGGCAATCGCCCCGATCATCCTGGCGGTGGGCAGCGCGGGCGGCAAAAATTATGCCGCCATCTATCTGACGGGCGCGGTGTTTGCCCTGCTGGGTGCCTTCGCGATCAACCCCGTGCGCCGCTCGCGGTAGGGGGGAAGAAGATGCGCTGCCGGTCTCAGGCTACCGCCAGGCCGGACTGGTGGAGATCCTCCACCGTGCAAAAATGCACCTGCGCCTTTCCTTTGGCCTTTGATCGATACAGGGCAGTATCGGCAAAGGCCATCAACCGCTCCAGTTCCAGGCCGAACTCCGGTGCCATCGCGATTCCGACGCTGACCGTTATGCGCATCTCTATTCCATCGATCAGATAGGGCTCGCTCAGTTGCTTGATGATGCGCCGTGCGAGCAGGTCGGCTTGATCCGGATGCCGCACCTGGCATTGAAGCAATAGAAATTCGTCGCCCCCCAGACGGCAGGCGACGTCTTCTGTTCGGATCATGAGTTGAAGACGCCGTGCGACCTCTCGCAGCATTGCGTCCCCGGCAGGATGGCCATATCGATCATTGATTGCCTTGAAGCCGTCCAAATCGAGATAGTGGATCGCCATCTGTTCGCCAGTTTGCGACGACTGGACGTTGGCCTGAAAAGTCTCGCGTAGCAGGAGGCGGTTGGGCAGTCCTGTCAGCGGATCAAAACGCGCAAGTTTGGCAAGGTCATGTTTGGTCGTCAGATGCTCGACGGACGAAGCATAAAGATGTCGCACGGACTGCAAGCTCATCAACGCCACCGTGACAAGAAAAAATGCCTGCAACGCGAAAAATTCGGCATGAAGATGTTGCTCGAATTCGTTCATGGCATGCATCATCATGGCGACGGCGGTCGGCAGAACCACCAGCGACAGGCTTGTGACGCATAGCCGCGGGCGCGATGCGTTGCGCGATACGATCCCGGCACCGAAGGTGAAGATGAGGCTGATCGTGGCAATATGAACGAGCGGTTCGTGCGCGACCAAGGCGCGAATATGGAGCGCTGCGAGTAGAAGCGCAAAAATATAAGTCAGAAACGCATAGCGCCTCTCCCAGGCTTTTAGCGCTGGGACATCCTGCGTGGTGCTGCCCGCTGCATTATAGGCTTTGATGAGCCAGACACGCGCAACGGTAACAACTATGGCGGTGCCGGTTAGAGTCGCGATCAGCCCGTCCTGCCACTTGAGATAGATAAGCGTGCCGACGAGGGCGTAGAGGACACCAAAGCCCATAATCGGCATGGCCATCGTAAAGAGCGTCGATACCAGATCACGATATACCGCGTCCGGCAACGTGACGCCACCAGCCGTGCCGAATGCCGAAAATCGGCGATGCGATCCATTACGCGCCCGTCTCTCCATACGCCACCATGCCAGCAAGACTATTAACAGCGTCCTACCGATGCGCCGAACGGAAAGGGCAAGGTACAGTGGCGACGAGGCCTGGACCTATCAATCGGTGACACCCCGTGCTGATCGCGCTATCGGGCCACAACTTTGGCCATGGGATGGAAAGGCGTCATGCTGCCCGCACGCACCTACAGCATATCGATCGACCGGGATTGGCGCGCACTTTACGACAGCATCTGGCTACCGGATGTCTTTCCCAAATGGGCTTCAGGCCTCGCCGAATCCAATCTTCGTCAGGAAGGCGACCGATGGATGGCCGATGGACCGGAAGGCCCGGTTACGATCCGCTTCACGCCGCACAATGCGTTCGGGTTGATGGATCATTATGTCGATGCCGGAAATGGCCAGGAAATCCATGTCCCCCTGCGCGTCATCGCCAATGGCGAAGGGGCAGAGGTCATGCTGACGCTTTTCCGTCAGCCCGGTATGGATGATGAGATGTTTGCCCGCGACGCCAAATGGATCACCCGTGATCTGCGCGCGCTCAAGGCATTCGCAATGGCCTGATCGGTAATGGCTGCTACGCCAGATTCGCGCGCATCGTCGCTGCGGCTCTTTAAACACAGCCTTCGCTGACCTTCTCGCCGGACACTGATGCGTCCAGGACGTGTCGCGCGCCTGGATCGCCATCCTGTCCCTCGACCCGCGATCAATAATCAATCGCGCCCCGCCGCGCCAACTCGCCGCTCGCCGGATCGAAGATCATGTTGAGCACCAGCCCCACCGCCAGCATGGCCGCAAGCAGCGTCGCGAGGTAGAAGCCATAGATGGCGTCGCCGAAATAATCGCCGATCAACCCCATCGCCAGCGGGGCCACGACTGCACTGACGCAGGTGAAGAACAGGATGACGCCCGAAATCGCGCCATGCTGGGGCTTGGGAAAACAACTGATGCCCTTGGAATTGAGCGTCGGATACAACACCGACATGAACAGGCCCGACAAAGGCAGCGTCATCACCGCCATCGGCCGACCGCCAAAAATGGCAAGCGCAAAGCACAGCAGGATGGCAATGCCGCACGAGCCCAGCACGGCGGTCCAGTTGAACCGCTCCAGCAGCCAGAAACCGGCAAAGCGGCCAATGACGCGCAGGATGAAGAAGATCGACAGCGCATAGGCCGCCCATTGCCAGCCCGGCCCGGCATAACCCGCCAACAAGGTTGGCATCCACACATAGATGGCGGTCTCGACGCCGACATAGAGCATGATCCCGCTGCTGAAGGCCAGGGCATAGCGGTTGCGCATCATCGCCAGCATGTCGGCCATCGGCGCGCTGTCCGCCTTTGCCTGCACCGGAGGGTAGGGCACGCGCCAGGCCAGAACCATGAGCAGGCCGCACAGCGCGGCGGCGATCAGATAGAGCCATTTCCACGACGCATCATGCGACAGCAGATAGGCGACGATCGCCGGCCCGATAATCGCACCGATGCCGAAAAAACCCTCCACGACGTTCATAGTCGCCGTATGCGCGCGCGTCGATGTCGATATGTCGCCGATCAATGCCAGCGCCGCCGTCTTGAAGATGCCGACAGCCAGCCCGCCGACGAACAGCAGGACCAGAAACAGGCCGAAACTACTCACCCAGGCGAACAAGGAGGCGCTCAAGCCGAACAGCGCGAGGCCCACCAAAATCGTCGGCTTGCGTCCGAACCGGTCCGCCAGCGATCCCAGCAACACGCCACCCAGCGCAATGCCGCTCATCGTCGCATAATGAAAGGCACCGCCTGCCGTCATGCCCAGGCCGAATTCGCGGATCACCGACGGAATGATCACCCCGACCGATTCCGATGTCATCGCGAACATCAGGAACATCAAATAGGTGAGCCAACGAATGCGTGCCATTTGTCTGCGGTCCTAAACCAGCTTGTACATGCGTATGCGCACGGCGGGGGTATCCATCTCCGGCACCGGGCCTACGGTCCCTGCGAACACGGCCTCGTTCAACCAAGCATGCGGCCCATTGGGGACTTCGAACACGGCGCTCGTCCGCGCATAGCCCTTGCCCGCCACGCCCTTGTTGCGGATGTGGATGACGGTTCCGTCGGCCTCCCGCATCAGATAGGCGGCCTCCAATTCGGTCATGCCGTCCGGGCGGATCAATTGCCAGTCCATGCCTTCGGGAAAGATGGTGCCGCTGATCCGTGGCCCCTTGAACGTGCCGCCGGTGATAGGAATACGAACGCGTTTGCCGTGCGGCGTCTCGCCAATTTCTTCGGGCGGCCCCAGCGTGACGATCGCCTCATAGACGAATTCCGCCTTGGGGATGTCCTCTGCCACGGGCGTAGGCGATGCCGCTTTAGCCATGAGCGGAACGGCGGCGAATCCGCCGGCGGCCAGCAACAGGCTGCGGCGTGTCTGCGGGTCGTTCGGGAATTGCCTGTCAGCCATGATGCTACCCTTTCCGAAAAATGGGACGTCCCCCACGGGACGCCCCATCCTAGCTTAGAATTGCATGCCCAGGCGCACGCCATAGGTACGCGGCGGATCATAGTTGGCGGTGGTCGAACTCCACACCGTCACCAGATTATTGGCCACGCACTCATCTTCGAGATTGTTGACGAAGCCGGTGATCGACAATTGTCCATCTTCGGTTTCATACCGCAGGTTGAGGTCGGTCTTGGTATAGGAGGCCCGGCGGCTTTGCGCATAATTTTGGATGTCGCTGAACGTCCGCGACTGGACATAGAAGTCCACACTCGGCGTCAGGCTGCCTGCACCGCCCAGGTCGAAGATATGCGCATAGCTGACCCGCGCGCTCCACTTGGGCGCATTGGGCAGTTCATTGCCCGACACGTCACGCACGACATTGGTGGGCAAAGGCAGGTTACCGAACGCACCGGTGACGCCGTTATAATTGCCGCTGGCCGAATTGAGATTGTCCGATGCCGTCGGGAAGGACCGGATCTTCGCGTCGAGATAGGAAACGAACCCGCTGATCCGGTCATTGCTCGTCGGCCGGACGATCGCTTCCAGTTCGATCCCGCGCAGCCGCGCCGTCGCGGCATTGGTGGTCACCGCCGACACCTGATTGGTCAGCGGATTGAGCACGATGCTCGATACCTGCAGATCCTTATAATCCATGTTGAACGCCGTGGCGGCAAGGTAGAGCTTGCCCCCCATCAGCGAGCTGCGCACGCCGATTTCGTAATTGGTCACGGTTTCGGGCTGATATTCCCGGAACTCCGGCGCGTTGCCTGTGGCTTCTAGGCCACCGCCACGAAAACCCGTGCCGACGCTGGCATAGGCTAAAGTTTCGGGCGTCAGCTCGTAATTCACGCCCGCCTTCCAACTGACGTTGGAAAATTTCGCTTCCGGCCGGTTGGTGTCGTCGGTCAGGGCATAGACGAAGGGAATGCCGGGACAGGTCGTTGGCGTGATATTCTCCAGCGTGATCGTGTCGCCAGGACAGACCAGTTCGATATTGCGCTGGTTGACCTGCTCCCAGGTCGACCGCACGCCGCCCAGGATCTTCAAACCCGGTGCCAGTTCATAGGTGCCCTGCCCGAACACCGCCTGCGACTTGCTCCCCTGACCGCGATAGGAGGTCACGACATCGACGCCGCTGATGGTCGTGATATTATTGCCCGTGCCCGCGACCTTGGCGATTCCAGCCGCATTGAGGATGCTGCCGAACGGTGCGGGCGCTGTATCGCCGGCATGCAGCAGGCGCGTGCCCGATGGCTGCTTGTCCTGATAGAGGAAGCCGCCCAGCACCAGGTCGAACCGGCCCGCATTATAATTGACGTTCACCTCATGCGATTGGGTTTCGGTACGGCGGTTGATATTCTGCTGCGTGAACACGCCGGTCGCGGAATCCACGCCATTATTCTTCAGCACCGAATAGCCCGCCAGATAGGTGAGCGAGAGCGCGTCGGTCGCCTGCCAGGTCAGCCGCGACCGGGCGGCGTAATATTTCAGGTCCATCTGATTGTCGGTGACCAGATCCTGCCCCGGATTGACGACTTCATCATAGATGGTCTGGATCGGGCCGAACGTGCCCGCCGCGATGTTGGCGTCGGGATAGACGTTGCGGCTGCGCATATAGGTCAGCGGGATCGTGCCCTTATTTTCCCCATAGTTGAGTGACAGGCGCCAGGTCAGGCTGTCGCCCAGACGCAGGATGCTGTTGACGCGCAGCCCGGCCTGGTCCGTCTTGTTGTAATTCTGCCGGGCGCCATATTTGCCCTCGAACCCGTCATCGACCTGACGATAGGCGGCAATACGCAGGGCAAAAGCGTCACTGATCGGCAGGTCGACGGCGGCGCGGGCGCGCACTTCGTTGAACCGGCCATATTGGATATCGGCATTGAAGCCCATATCCTTGCCCGGATCGGCGGTGTTGATGTTGACGACGCCTGCGGTCGCATTGCGCCCATAAACGGTACCCTGCGGCCCGCGCAGAACCTCGACGGAGCCGAGGTCGAACAGGCCGAGCGTCAGCACGGCGGCGGACGGATCATAGATGCCATCGATCTGCGTCGCGACCGTGGAATAGCCGCTGAAGCTGTTGTTGCTGCCGATGCCGCGAATGGCAAAGCCGTTCTGGCTCGATTGCAGGCCCGGCACCGTGCTGGTCAGCGCTGCGGCGGAATCCACGCCCTGCCGGTTCAAACTGTCCTGCGACACGACACTGATGGCGACTGGTGCCTTGGACAATTTCTCGGAGGTTTTTTGCGCGGTGACGATGATGTCGCCGCCATAATTATCGGCCATGTCCGTTTCAGCCTGCGGCGGCGCTACATCCTGCGCTAGCGCGGGGAAGGACAAGGCGGCGACACTGGCGCCGACGAACAGAAATGAGAAATGCTTCACGATACTCTCCCTTTTTATGGAGGCTTGGATCGTCACCCTGTTTCGATCCAAGTCCTTGTTTTCATGCTATGATTTAAAAGTTGAAATGGTCCCATGCGGCCTTGGCCATGACGGCATAGCCCGCGTCCGACGGGTGGAGCTTGTCGCCACAATCATATTGGGCGAGGATATGGTCGGGCGCGGCGGGATCGCGGACGGCGGCGTCGAAATCGATCACGCCGTCAAACTCGCCGCTGGTGCGGATCCACTGGTTGATCGCCTGGCGGATCACTTCCTTGGCAGGCGTCGCATAGCCCGGAAAGGTCGAACCCAGGAACGGCGTCAGCGTCGCGCCATGGACCCGGATGCCCTGCGCCCGCGCCCGCGCGATCATCTGGCGATAGCCAGCGATCAGGTCATCGGCAGTAATCGTGTCATGGAGTCCGTCGGTGCGCGGATTGTCCAGACCGCTCAGCCCCAGATCGTTGATACCTTCCAGTAGCACGATGTCGGTAACGCCAGGCACGGCCAGCGCGTCGCGGTCGAACCGCGCCAGACCGCTCGGCCCGACTTCTTCGCGCAACACCCGATTGCCGCCGATGCCCGCATTGGCGATGCCGACATTGGCGATCCCCTTCGCGTTCAGCATCTTGGCCAACTGCCCTGGCCAACCGCGCAGCAGCGGATCTTTGGCCCCAAAGCCATCGGTTATGGAATCGCCAAAGGCGACGATCGTCCGGGCGTCCTTATCCGACTGCACGAACACCGACGTGACGATTTCACGCATGGATATCGACTTGGTATTGCGCAGCGTCGCCACCCCGGTCTGGTCGTCACCGACCGCCCACTCGGCGCTGTGATTAGGGTCGGCCTGCGGCATTGTGACCTTGGCGGGCAGATAGACGCTGACGACCGCGACTGCGCCCGGCTTCACCTGCAAGGGCAGCGGGTCGGACAAGAGGGGCGCCCCTGCGGGCAACCGTACCGATCGCGCCCCCGAAAAGGTCAAAGGCTGGATGCTGGCCGCATCGATCCGACCCTGCGCGTCGGCCAGGGCAATGGTCGCACTGCCGATCGCGACGTCGGTCGGCTGGGTGTCGCCTGACAGGCGCACCTGAACCTTGGTTCCGCCCGCGCTCAGGCGCAGATGATAGCGGATGGTCCCCTGCACCTCCGGCGCAGGCTCCCAGAAATCGAACGGCAGCTTGGCCACGGGCAGGGAAGGGCTGGACGCCCAGCTTGCCACCCACCGGCCATCGTCCGCCGCCACCGCCTGCATCGGCAGCAACGCCGCCTGCATCGCGATGACCCCAAGGGCAAGCCGGCCTATCATCCTCTTACGCATTCGAAGCTTTCCTTTTTCTCGACATCGCCCTGGCCCTTGTACCGGGCATAGGCGGGGTATCGGCAGATCGGACGGGTACGGCCCGGCCATGGACTGGCCGCAGCGGCCACGGCATTCAACTGTTCGGGCGCACGGCCCTGCTCGACCCAATCGACCATCGCGGCAAAGGCGTCATAGCGATCGGTCGATGGCCCACCCTCGCAATGGTTCATGCCGGGCACAGGGAAGACGCGCACGGTGTCCGCGCCTTTGCCCGCATAACGGGCGTCGACCTCCCGATACCATTGCAGCGTGTCGTCCAGCGAGAAGACCGGATCGGCCGCGCCATGCGGCACGATCAGCTTGCCGCCAGCGGCCCGGAACCCATCGATATCGGGCGATCGCGCCGACATCATGTCCCAGCCCGAAGCCGGGAAGGGAGCCTGCGCGCGATAGATGGCGTCGGCGTCCCGATCGAAATCATAGGCCATCTGCCACTGCATCATCCCCTGCGGATCGGCGGCAACCAGCTTGGGCGGTGTCTGGAAGATGGCGGACAGGGCTGATCCGCCGACGACGATGCTCAGCGCCGGAACGCCCTCCTTGGCCAATCCCAATTTCCATACCGCCCAGCCCGGTTCGCCGACCCCGCCGTCCCAAGGGAAACGGACATAGAGGGGTGACCCATCGCTCTTGCGCGGACCGGACATGGACCGGACAAGCGCATCGATCTGCAAATTGGACAAACACTGTCCGTTTCGCTGTCCGGTACAGGCGAAACCGCGCAGCACCGGCAGCACATCTTCATTGCCGCACTGGCCATAATGCGCGACCAGACCATCGGCCAGGCCATCCTTGGCATCGCAGGCCTTCAGGATAGCCTGCCGAACGATCCCCAATTCGCTGGTGGAAAATGTGCCCGCCAATTGCCCGAACGGCCGCACGCCATCGGGGCCGGGGGGCACCAGGCGTCCAAATGTCTGCACGTCCCAGGCCTGCGCCAGCGCCGCGCGCGGCAGCGACATGCCCGGCGCCGCCGCGACGATCCCGTCGAATGCATCAGGATAGCGATGGGCCACCGCCAACCCTTCCTGGCCACCCTTGGAACAGCCCGCAAAATAGGAATAGCGCGGCGCCCGGCCATAAAAGGTCGCGATCGCCGCCTTGGCCGCATCTGTCACGGCACCCAAAGAGGCATAGGCATAATTGCGCCGCGCTTCCGGGTCGAAGCCGAACGCCACCGCACCGCCCTTGGCTGGATCGCTGTTGATAGCATTGTCATGCCCGGAATCCTGGCTGACGACCGCATAGCCCTGGGCCAATGCAGGCGTGACGAGGCCAACACCAGCCAGCGCGCCCAACGCATTGCCAATGTCGCCATTGGTCCCACCGCCGCCTTGGAACAGGAAACGCCCGTTCCACGCCATCGGCAGGCGCAGATGGAATTTGATCGCATAGCTCTCACCGTCCACGCCTGTACGTTCAGCCATCACCGCCTGAACGTCGCAATGCGCTTTCAGCGGAACCGCGCTGTCATATTGAAAGCCCTGCGGATCGGGCTTGGGCGCTGGCCCTTCCGGAACGAACACCGCACTGGTCACGCGCGTCGAGGCATCGGGCCAATGGCCTTGCAAGGCCGATGCAAAGGCGGCGCAGCGATCCCCGACCGCTGCGGTCGGCGCGACATCGGTCAACGACGTGCAGCCGCTCAGCGCCACGATCGCCGCGGCTATGCCGGAATAGCGCCATCCGCTCATGCCTGGCTCTCCATCAGCGCATTGTGCCCCACGACAATTGCACCCAATGGTCCCGCATCGCGCCCCAGGGCGGGGGGCACGATCAGCGTCTCCAAGGCGGCTAGATCCAGGCCCGCCAGATAGCCGCCCAGATTGGCGGCGACCGCCACCTGTATCTTGGCCAGCAGCGTCGGACGGAAATCCAGCACCCCGCCGCCGATCACCAGGCGTTGGGGCGACACGCACAGGATCAGCATCGCCACCCATTCGCCCAATTCGCGCGCCACCCGATCCCAAAGCGGATCGTCATCGGGCATATCCGCCAGCGCGCCGTTTGCCCGCGCTGCAAGCGCTGGACCGCCCACCAGTCCCTCAAGGCAATCGCCATGGGCAGGGCAGGCACCAGCGAACATATCGCCCGGCGTCCGCCGAATGCGCATATGCCCTGCTTCGGGATGAAGGCGGCCATGCACCGCCTTGCCATCGACCACCAGGCCAAGGCCAACGCCCGTCCCGATCGTCGCATAGCCATGCACTGCGCATCCCATCGCCGCGCCCCATTGCCCTTCGGCCAGCGCCGCACCACCGACATCGGTGTCGATGCCGACGGGCAGGGCGAAGCGCCGCGCGAAATGCCCATGCACATCCGCCCCCGCCCAGCCGGGCTTGGGCGTATTTTCGATCCGGCCGAAATGCGCGTTGCCAGGGTCCAGGCATAGCGGGCCAAAGCTGCCGATTCCGATTGCCTCGAACGGCACTTCGTCCTGCCACCCCGCCAAGGTCGCCGAAACCCGGTCCAGCGTCTCCGGCCCCTCGGTGGCCCAGCGCTGCTGCCGCAGGATATCCTTCCCCCGCGCCAGCGTCGCGATACATTTGGTGCCGCCCAGTTCGACGCCCGCGATCATGGTTTCCGGTGCCATCATGCTAGCCATGCCTTCTCACCATTGATGATAAGGCGCAATTCAGGGGCAGGGGTGCCGCCGAAATGCGCTCGCGCCTGCGCGACATCGCGCGGCGGCTCCGCCAACCCGACCAGGTCGGCAAAGCTCTGCACGCATAGATCAGGGAGCACCAGCCAGCTATAGGCCTGGAATGGCGCGGACGGTGGATTGCCGAAAACCAGCCCCGACCCGTTGAGCGGTCGCCAGGGTCCAAAGAGCCTGTCCGCGACCATCCCGTAAAGCCCGGTCGGCCCAGCCGGACCATCGGCCGCGAACACCTTGGTCTGCGTCGACCAGAACAGATAATAGCGCCCGTCCCGCATGATGACGTGCGGGCGTTCCAGCTCATTGTTCAGCCCATCCGCCTCGACGAGCGGCGGCAAGACCTCCCACTCCTGGTCAGCGACCTGGCGCGCAATGCCAACCGCCCCATTCCATGCCGAGCGCGACCGTGCGATTGATCCGGCAAATAGGATATAGTCTTGATTGTCGGCCGGATCGCGGAAAAAGGCCGGATCGCGAAATGCCTTGATCGTGCCGACCGCGCCGCCGCCTGCCATGTCGCGGCTATAATGGAGATCGTCCGGCTCCAGAAACTCGATAGGCTCCGACCAGGGCGAAAGCGCTATGGCGCCATCCTGAACGGTCAAGGCCGCGCAGGTAAAAAATAGCCGCTGGGCAAAGCTGGTTTCCACCTCGCCCCGGACGCCGGCCACGGTATAATAAAGCGTGATCGTCCCGCCGTCGGGCGAAAGGATGGCCGAACCGGACCATTCGCGACTGCCGGGCGAAAAATCGTCCGGCAAAACCGGCCCTAGATCGCGCCACTCACCCTCAACGCGATGCAGCATCTGCATCCGCGCCACGGCATGTCTGGCGTCCGGATCGGGCAGAATGGGTGCCGACAGCGCGATGAACAGCGTGCCGCCTGCAATAGCGGCCGGGTGGCCATCGACGTCCTGAACCGGCCAATAATCCCACAGGTCCAGCGTCTCGATCACGCGGCGCTGCGTCGGGATGATCGGAGCGCAAGGCGCTGTAGCTGGATTGATCCGCTGGACGTCGCCCGCGGTCCAAGGGCTGGTGAAAGGCACGTTACTCATGCGCCGATGCCCGCTGGTGTTATGACCCCCGCCAAAGCGTGCAGTCCTTGGCGGAGGCCCGACTTCGGCCCGGCGGCAAGAACGGCCGGAGAAGGCGTTGGGAAAGGACGCAAGACGAGGGAAGCGGCAAGATCGTCGCGGCGGCCATGTCGCCCAGCCAAATATGGCGCAGCCTTTGCCTTAGCCTTCAACGATCATCCCCTATGCGCAGCTATCTTGTCGGTCGACAGATATTTCAAAAAACAAACGTTTGCAACGACAAATGCAAACGTTTGCAAAACTTGCATACTAAGGTGCTACCTGCCTGATTTCAAAGCTGGTTTATGCCGAAGCGCGGAGCACAAGTGTCGGCTGCAGAGAGATGGAGGCGGCATCCTCTCCCGCTATGCGCTGGAACAGCAGGTCGACCATCATCTGCGCGCCAAGCACCACATCCTGCCGGATGGTCGTCAATGAAGGCGTGGTTTGTTCGGCAATGAACACATCGTCATAGCCCACAACAGCCACGTCATCGGGCACGCGCAACCCATGGTCGGCAATCGCCCGCAGCGCGCTCAGGGCAATCACGTCGGACGCAGCGACGATGCCATCGGGCACGGCTTCATCCCTCAGATAATCTCGCACGGTCGCATAGGATGCTTCGGGTGTCACATGCGACGGCAGGACTGACCCTTGCGGCGCACCGCTTTGCGCGATCGCG
Organism: Sphingobium sp. Ant17; assembly: GCF_000588875.1. GTDB lineage: Bacteria > Pseudomonadota > Alphaproteobacteria > Sphingomonadales > Sphingomonadaceae > Sphingobium. The sequence goes on along the minus strand of NZ_JEMV01000025.1, from coordinate 27,516 downwards.
AGGTTGAAGCCTGCAAAGCGTGCCTCGAATTCCGGCACGGCGGGATTGCCAACGAAAGTCAGCTTCTTCCGGCCCTGAGACAGGAGGTGTTGCGCGGCCAACCGTCCGCCCTCGAAATTGTCGGATCCGACGGTCAATTGGCTATAACCGGGGATCGATGCTCCCCAGACGATCAGCGGCCCATATTGTGCCGACACTTTCTCGATCACATCGATCTGGTCCGATTGCCCAACGATGATTACGCCATCGACCTTGCCCGATTCGACAAAGGCTTTGAGCCATGTGTCATTGGATGGAATGATGCGCGACAGCAGCAGATCATAGCCCTGATCGGCCAGTGCATCGGCCAGCGACGCGATCAGGCTCATGAAGAAGGGATCAGTCAGATGCTGCTCGGTCTCATGGCCGAGCGGTAGGATCACCCCCACCGCACCCGTCCGCCGGAGCCGGAAATTGCGCGCAGCGACATTGATCTGGAAATCATGCTCGCGAGCCAGCTGCTTGATCTTGTCCCGGGTCGCGATCGCGACAAGCGGATTGTCGGCCAAAGCACGGGAAACCGTCGATATGGAAACGCCAGCAAGCGCGGAAAGGTCGGCAAGGCTGGAGGCTTTCTGGCGTTTCATCCACATATCCCAAATCGACCGCCACACATGATTCCGGGTCTCGTCTTCCCGTTACAGGTATTTGGCTATAGGGCGATTTGGCGGATCGGCGCAAATGGCGGTTTCCTGCCCTGCCGGTGGCCTTGCTCTCTCACGCGCGAGAGTCGCGAGAGTCTCCAAACTGTAAGAGTGCGCCACTAGGCGCCGTCCCCGGAATGTCGGCGCATCCGCGTGCAGGCATGGGTTAAGCGGACACAATGTGCTGACATCGTCGCGAGCCTCAACGCAGAGCCTGCACCGGCGGGCATTGCTGCGCGAACGGGCGGGGCGCGAAGGTCGATTGCTCGCTTATTCCTCTGGCAACATGGGCAAGGCGCTGCTCTTTTCTGGAGCTGATCTTACCATCCTGTTTCTCCTGACCGACCTGCTCGGCCAATCGCCGACAAGCGCTGGTTCCTTGATGCTGGTCGCGGTGCTGGGTGATCTCGTCTTTGATCTGTTGGCGGCAAAGCTGGTTATTCGCCTTCGTCGCGCCGGGCGAGGTTATCGCTGGATGGTTGCGGCGGCCGCCATTCCCTGCGGCGCGGCCTTCGCCTTGCTCTACGCACTGCCAGCCCTGGGCGTGCGCGATCTTTGGATCGTGGCCGCCGGGCTGCTGCTGTTTCGTGGGGCCTATGCGGTGATCGATGTGCCGCATAATGCGCTGATGGCGCGGGTAACCTCGGACAGCCGATCGCGGGGTCGCGTGTCGGGCTATCGGCTGTTCTTCAGTACGATCAGTTCGCTGGCGATTGCGATCATCCTTGCGCCTATGGTGCAGGCCGCGGGGCGAACCGGGGACTTCGACCGCCTTGCCATGACCGGGGTCATCGCCTGCATCCTGTTTGCCGTGACGATGATCCTGAGCGCGTTGGCTTCGGCCAGCGAAGCAACGCGGCCAGATAATCCGGCGATTGCGGGGGACGGCATTGCCATACCGCTACGCGACCCCTTGATCATCGCGCTGGCGCTGCTCGCCTTCATCACGGGATTTGCCATGCCGATGTTCGGCAGGATGCTTTTATACATCGGCACTTATGTGATCCAACGCCCTGATCTGGTAAAAATGCTGCTGCTGGGGCTGACGATTGGCCAGTTTCTGGGCGTGCTCGTCTGGACATCGATGACCGGCCGTTTCAGCAAGACCGCCCTGCTGGCGGCGGGTCATGCCGTCGCCATCATCGGCATAGCGTTGTTCGCTCTGTCCCTCGCCTCGCCCAACGCCCTGATCGCGTGCGCAATGCTGATCGGCTTCGGCTTCGCCAGCATCTTCATGCTGCCTTGGGGCTTGCTGGCGGATGCCGTCGATTTCGTTGCCTGGCATCACCATCGCCGGTTCGAAACCGGACTGTTCGCTTTCTACCTGGTGGTGGTGAAGGCAAGCGGCGCCGCCTCCACCGCGCTGATCGGCTGGACGCTCGGCTGGCTTGGCTATGCGCCCGATGCCAGCCAGCCTGCGTCTGTCCAGACGGGGATGCTGGTCATGGGATTGGGCATACCCGTGGTCGGCAGCTTCGGTGCGATATGGTTGATGCGCGTCAGCGAGATCAGCCACGACCGCCATGCGCGCTTGCTCCGTGCCTTGGCATATAGGAGCAAGCGCGCGTTTCGGTAACCGCGATCGTTCAGCCCGGTGCCGACCCGGTTTCCGGGTTGAAACGGGGATTGTTGGCATCAAGCGGCGATGGGGTAATTTTGGCTGGCGGCGAGGCGCTTTCGGCCCAGGCGCGACACAGCATGTCGCGCAGCATCGCGGCTCCGGCCGTGGTCCGGTCATAGACGAACGCGCGCACATCCTTGTCGGCGAAATCGGCAAAGCCGTCGCGTTTCTCCAGCTTGTAGAGATCTTCCACCATGTCGCCCGCTTTGTTCAGGAAGCCCAGCACCGCGTCGAACATGTCGCCGCTCTGGCGGCGCGGTGCGCCGATGCGCGGCGCGATGTCCGCCGTGGTCAGGCCCATGCCATCGACGAATTGGCTTTCGAACCGGCCATGAACGGACCGATCGGTGGTGTAGCCCTTGGGATTATCGCCGCGCCATCCGTCGGAATGGATCGAGTCATGGTGCGGCTGCGCCCCATCGCCGATATAATGGCCCAGGCGTATGACCTGAAAGGCGCAATGTTGTTCGGGGATCGACGCATCGCCACCTTCGGCCTGGGCCTTGCGGACATAGCGCATGCAAGTGATCAACCGTTCATAGGCCTCCATCGCCGCATAGGGTAGGGTGCCTGTCCAGCGCACATTGGTCCGCTGCGCGGTCTGCGGATCGCTGTCCTTGATCGTCTGATAGTGTTTGTAGAGCGCTAGGACGAATTCGTGGCGTGATCTCGGGATGGGGTTTACGAAAGTGAATTGTTCCCGAAACCAGCCATGATTGGGGTCTTCATCCATCTTGGAGAAATTTTCCGCGTCACCCCGCCAGCTATCGGGCAGTGAGGCCGAGCGCGCGATATAGTCGACATGCTTGCGCAGAAAGACGGGGCCATCATCCGGGATGGCCTCTATCGCCGCACGATCGATCACGGCATGGGCGGTCTGGCCCCAAGCATGGGCGGCGGTCGGATGCAACGCCAGCGCGCTGATCGTGGTGAGGGCAAGGAGAAGGGGTCGCATCGTCTTGGCTCCGAAATCAGGGGTCGAGGGGGTCGCGCGGGTCGACCCGCGCCGATGCGCGGGACGGGCGAAACAGCAATTGCGTGGGCGACAGGCGGCGGCCGACTTGCCCTGGCTGATAGCCAAGCTCCCGCTGGTTGCGTGTGACGAACTGCGGGCTTTCGATCGAAGCGCTCTGGCCGGGGTTGCTGACGATAACCGCATCGCGATCCATCGGGGCATCCATTGCCATCAACAGGCGCGTCGCATTGCGCAAATTGGTGGTCGTATGCCGGGCATAGGGTTCGATCAGGATCGCGTTGGCCGGAACGCCATAGCGTTCGATCAGCGCGTTGCGCATCTGCTCGGCCTCGGCAAAGCGCGTTGCGCGGGGATGCGCCTTGCCTCCCGTCACGATGATGAAGGGGGCGTCCCCCTGAGCAAAGCGGCTGGCGGCCAGCCGAAGATGATATTTGCCAAAGGGGCTGATCGCCATGTCCGGCACCTCTGGCCCTACGCCCGTGACGATCAGCGCGGAATAGCGATAGCGGCTCCAGTCGAGCTTTTTCGCGCGTGCCATGGCGGCTGCATTCGCGCCGCCTGTCAGCGGTTCGAAGCCGATCGCGTCGGCCCGGTCGCTGCCGTCCAGCAAGGCGAGTGCATAGTCGATGCTCGGGTCAAGCGCCTGCGCCGACGCGATCCGTGGGGTGCGTGACAGCCAATAGGCGGCCTGAAGCCGGGACTGGCGTTCCCGGGGGTCGATCGTACCGGCCCCGTCAATCTCGGCATAGGCGGCAGGATGGCCCAGGCCATAGGTGCGCAATATTATATTGATGCCCTCGATCTCGCGCCGGGCTTGCGCTGCCACTCCATCGTCGGGCGTGTTCAGGCCCGCTGGCGCGGGGATGGCCTTGGCCAAGGTGTCGACCTCCGATTCCGTCCAGATCAGCGCCTGGGCAACGCAGAACATATCCTGCGCGCAGCCAGCGACACGCTGCCGCCGACCGTCCAGCAAGGCGGTCATGCCGGACCTGGATATCAGTGCCCGAACAGCAGCCGGGTCTCGCCCCGTCCCGTCCAGAAGTGGAAAAAGCCGCTGCGAAAGCCGTTCGGTCACGACGTCGCGAACGGCCCCGGCTTGCGCCGGGACCGTCGCGAACATAACCGCAGCCATAGCGGCGACCAGAGTCGCCGTCCGTGCTACGTTCCCCCTCATTACCAGGACTTGCTGATGACGAAGCGGAAGTTGCGGCCAAAGATCGGCCGACCGTAAATGGCTTCCGCGCTGCCCTGACCACTCAGGGAGTCAGTGCGGGTGTTACCTTCGGTCAGGCCATGGGCATTGAACAGATTGTCGCCCACAATCTGCATCTGCCAGCTGCCATGGCGCGCCGTCACGCCCGCACCGATCGTGCCATAAGCGGGCAGGGCGGTGTTGTTGTACAGATCGACGAAACGCTTACCCATATAGGTGTAGCGGCCATAGACCGAGATATCCGTCTCGCCCGTCTGGAAGTCGAAGCTCGGACGGATATTGCCATAAATCTTCGGCTGGCGGACGATCTGGTTGCCCTCGGCCTGTTCCGGGTCCGCACCGGTCGCGCTCTGGAAGTTCTTATATTTCGGGTCGCTGATCGTCAGTGCCCCGTTGAGCGAAAACCAGGGGGTGACCGCGACTGATGCGTCGAACTCTACGCCCTTGACCTGGGCTTCGCCGATAAAGGGAATGTTCACGTCGTTGCGGCCCGTCGTCGGGTCGAAGGCGAGGAACGAGGCGTTCAGCGGATCGAAATTGGTATAGAAGCCCGTGACATAAAGGTAGGAACGGCCCGAGGCCAACTTCAACCCGACCTCAAACTGGTCGCGACCGTGGTGATGATCGTGGGATTGATGCTCATCACCGTCTGGACATTGGGCGGGGTCTCCAGATGCGACGCGCGGCCATAGACGCCGACATTCTGGCTGAAGTCATAATTTGCGCCGACCGTCCAGTTGGTGACGTTAGGCTTCAGCTTGGAATTGACGATGACGCCGCTGAAACCGCGCGTGGTGTCGTCGGCCAATGTCGTGGTATCGCCCAGATTGACCTGTTCGGTCAGCGCCGCCCAGCCCTTATAGCTGTAACGTTCGTGACGGACGCCGGCGTCGATGCGCAGGCCGGGAATGATCTCCCACGTGTCGTTGGCATAGAGCGCGAACATGGTGGCGTCCGAATCGCCCTGGTTGAGTGTCGCGGCATAGTTGAGCACGCCATTGTCGGTGACGCGGCCGATTTCGGTGCCCGCCGCATTATAGGCAACCAGGTCGAGCGTGCGCGGCTGTCCTGCCACTTCGATCAGGTAATTCTGAAACGTGGTGCGGCTGCTTTCGCCATAGGCGCTGGTGTACAGGCCAAGCTTGATGTCGTGGCTGCCGATGCCGGTATCGAACTTCTTGGCGACCGAGAAATTGCCCTGCGCCGAATAATATTTGGAATGAATGTCGCGATACTGGCCCTGCATGATCAGGCCAGAGGCGGTGTCAGGGTCATAAACGGTGTTGGTCCCCGCCAGCGTGAGGCCGAAGCGGCTGGCCGTGCCGAAGGCGGTGTTCGCCCGGTTGCGGATGCTGTTGGTGCCACCGGCATCCAGGAAGGCGGTCAGGGTCGTTGGGTTGGTGGTCGAATAGAAGGCGGTGAAATCCAGCTGGCCCTGGGTGTAGCCGGCCTTGGCCGACACCAGCCAGCCGTCGAATTCGGCTTCATATTGCGCGCCGATGTTGATCATCTGCATGTGGCGGCCATCGGCCAGATCACTTGTGCCGCTCTGGATCACGCCTGCGCCATCGCGATATTTCAAATTGACGTTGCGCAGCGCGGGCGAGTTCATCGTCCCTTCGAAAAAGTCGATATATTTGTTCAGCGAAACGCTGGGGTCGCGCGGGTCCGCCGTCGGGATCGGCAGATAGAAGACGTTGTGATCGTTGACATAGTTGAGGCTCAGCTTGATCGAGCCATTGTCCAGATCATGCTTGATGTTGGCGCGGATCTGGCCGCCCTTGTCGTTGGGGAAACCATTGTCCCGATAGCCATCATGCTGACGCAGGAAGCCGCCAATCGCATAATAGGTATTTTCGCCCAGCGGTCCGGCCTGATAGGCATCCAGCCGATAGAGGCCGGTATCGCCCAGCGTCACTTGCGCCTTGCCGCGCGGCGTATCGCTGCCCGTCACGGTGATCGCGTTGATGATCGCGCCCGAATAGCTGGCATAGACCGGGGCAGGGCCGCCGCGCACGACCTCGACATGGTCGGTCATCAGGTCTTGCTTCAAAATGGCATCCCCGCGGAAGAAGACGCCGTCATTTTCGTGGAAGAGCGGCAGGCCATCCTGCTGGAAGCTTACAAAGCCACCATCATTGGGCAGGCCGCGGATACGATAGATATTCTGCACTTCGCCGCCGGTGATTTCGGTCTGGAAGCCTGGCAGCTGGCCGATCAGATCGGCGAAGTTGACGGGTGCGATCTTCTCCACGTCCTCGGCCGAGATCGTGTTGATCGCGTAGGATACGTCGAAGCGACGCTGGGCGCGGGTCGAACCGGTGACGATAATGTCGCTCTGCTCGCCGCCCAGTTCGGCCGCCTGTTCGGCGGGGACGGCATCCTGCGCGAAGGCGGGCGTAAGGAAAGTGGAACACAGCGCCGCAAGGGCGGTGCCGGTGGCAAAAACGGTCTTGATCATGAGAAGCCCCTCTGTTGTGGTCGAGCGGCCCGTGGTCGATGAACATGACGTTTTTAATTATTGTTGTGAAAATAAATAAATCCGCTTAGCGCGCCTCTGATCCGGCTGCTGGGCCGGTATGACGAAGGGCAGGCCATGCAATTTCCCTCCATCGACAAGGACCAGCGCCGCATCCTTCAACGGCTGCGCAAGTCTGGCCCGCTGTCGCGATCGGCGCTGTCGGGCGCGCTCGAAATCAGCGGTACGGCGCTGACCCGGCTATCCCGCGATCTGCTGGCGCTGGGCCTGGTCGAGGAAATTCCCGACGTCGATGTGCAGCGCCGGGGCAGGCCGGCCATCCCGCTCCGCTTGGCCGCGCGCGGGGGATATGCGGTCGGGGCCACCGCGCATAAGGGGTTGATCGAAATTGCGCTGGTGGATTTCACCGGCACCACGATCACGACCCATCATGAAGCGACCGAGCCGCTCGACCCGAAGGCGTTTGCGCACAAGGTTCGCCGCATAACCCACATGCTGGTCGATCGCCACGGTCTGCTCGGACAAAGGATGCTGGGAATCGGCATCGCCGTCCCTGGCCCGGCGCTTTCGCTGGCGGGCGACCGGTGGGCCGTGGTCGATGTCCTCCCCGATTGGCGGGACGCGCCGTTGCACGACATATTCGCCGCTGAATTGGCCTGGCCGCTGTGGATGGAGAATGACGCCAACGCTGCGGCGATCGCCGAATATTATCTCGGCGGCCTGGTCCGGGATCTTTCCTCCATGGTCATATTGCTGCTCGGGTTCGGCATCGGCGCTGGCGTGATTTTGGATGGTCGCCTTGTGCGCGGGCAATTTGGTGCAGCGGGCGAAATTGGCGCCTTGTTTCCTGGCGATCGGCCGCGCCCCAGTCCGCTGGACCTGCTCGCTACCCTGCGAGCGGGCGGTTGCGACATTTCCTCTGTTACACAAATTGATTTCGATGCCGCCGACCAGGCTCCCATTATCGAAACCTGGCTTGATCGCGCCGCACGGCAGCTGGAAATCGTGTGCAACTCCGCCTTTGCCTGGTTCGATCCCGGCGCGATCATGCTGGCGGGCACTTTGCCGCGCTCCATTCTCGACGGCCTTGCCGATCGTCTGGATCGCGCCGATCTGGTCACCATGTTCGGGCACCGACGCCCGCCGGTGCAGGTGTCCAGCCTGGGCGGTTCTCCCATCACATTGGGTGCGGCCCTCCTGCCCATCCATGCGCTGTCTGCAGAAATCTAAAGGGATGATGAAATCTTTGGGCAAAGACTACAGCATCGGCATTTTCGGTCGATATGAAAATCCAGGTTGTTGCGCTGTTTGACCGCCTATGAGACTAGATCGCCCATGATGATGCACGGCACTCACGACATGTTTCTGGTCATCCTATCGATCCTGATCGCCATGTTCGCGTCGTTCACGGCCCTGAGCCTTGCAACCCGCATGCGGACGTCGCGCGGCTGGATGCGGGATATGTGGGTCACGGCCGCCGCCATTGCCCTGGGCGGTGGCATCTGGTCGATGCATTTCGTCGCGATGCTGGCTTTCACCATGCCGGGCCTGGTGATGCGCTATGATCTGGCGCTCACCCTATTGTCGTTGGTGCTGGCCTTGACGTTCACCTGGGCTGGATTTTGGGTGGTGAGCAGGTCGGCCATATCCCCTATGCGGGTGATGGCGGCGGGGCTTTTGATCAGCGCGGGTGTGCTGGGGATGCACTATCTGGGCATGGCAGCGATGCATATGGCAGCGACGCTCAGCTATGATCGCTCGTGGCTCTTGCTTTCCGTCCTGATCGCTGTTGGTGCGGCCACCGCCGCGATGTGGCTCGCTGCTCGCGATCATCAGCTGTCGCATCGGCTGGTCGCTGCCACTATCATGGGTGTGGCGGTCGCCGGCATGCATTATGTCGGCATGCGCGCGGCGATCTTCACCGCCGACACCGGCATGACCATGACCGGCGGTGGCGGCAATCTGGGGCAGACCTATCTCGCCATGTTGATCAGTGCGGTCACGGTCCTGATCCTGCTGTTGGCGCTTGGGGCGGCAGGGCTCGAAAGGCTGTTCCGGAATATCACGCGGCGGGAGGCGCGCATCGCCTTGCGCCTCAAGATCGCCGACGTGCTGCGCGGCCGCAATACCGAGGAAGCCTTGCAGGAAGTCGCGGCGCTGATGGGTACGCATTTCGGCGTCGCCCGGACCGGCTACGGCCAACTCGACCCGGTCGAGGATATCTTCCATTATGACATCTGCTGGACAGATGGAGCCGCGCCGCCCTTGCTCGGCCGTTATCCTGCCAAAGCCTTTGGTCCCAAGATCGTGGCAGCGCTCCAAAAGGGGCAGACCATCGTCATCGATGACCTGTTCCGGTCCGAGCTGAGCGACGATACACAGATCCACACCGACGCCAAATCGGTCGATACCCGCGCGATCCTCGTCGTTCCCTTCATCCGTGACGGCCGCCTGCAAACCATTGTCTATCTGAATGATCGCCGTCCCCGCGCCTGGCATCGCGACGATACCGCCTTCATGGAGGAAATCGCCGAACGCACCCGGTTGGTGATCGAACGCGCCGCAGTCGAAGAACAGTTGCGCGAACTCAACGCGACCTTGGAAGGGCGGGTCGAAGCGCGCACGCGGGAACTGCGCGATACGCAAGAGGCCCTGCTACACAGCCAGAAGCTCGAAGCCATCGGCCAGCTCGTATCGGGCATGGCCCATGATTTCAACAATGTGCTCGCAGCGATCGTGGGAGCCTATGACCTGATCCTGCGTCGCCCCGAAGACTTGGACCGGGTTCGGCGCTACGCCCAGGGCGGGCTTGACGCAGCCGAACGCGGCGCCAAGCTGACCGCGCAGTTGCTCGCCTTCGCCCGCGCGCAACGCATCCAACTTCAGCCGCTATTGGTATGCGACGTGATCCGGCCCTTGCACGACCTGCTAGCGCGCACCCTAGGGCCGATGATCAAGCTCAATTTTCAGCTCAATCCCAACCCCGTACCAGTACTGGCAGACGCTACACAGCTGGAAATGATGGTGCTCAACTTGGCGATCAACGCGCGCGACGCTATGCCGCATGGCGGTTCGCTCACCATCTCGACATATGTCCGCACCATAGCGGGCGACAGCGAAATCGCCGATAATGATTATGTCGAAATCGCCGTGCGCGATTCCGGCACTGGGATGGACGACGTCACCTGTCGCCGCGCCATGGAACCCTTCTTCACGACCAAGGCGGTGGGCAAGGGGACGGGGCTGGGGCTCGCGCAAATCTATGGCAGCGCGCGGCAGGCCGGCGGCACTGTCCGGCTCGAAAGTACTCTTGGCGAAGGCACAACCGTTCGCGTGTTGCTTCCTTGCACGACGCGCGAGCCGGTTGCGACCTTGCCGACATCTGCCCTTGCGCCCGTGTCGGACTATGGCGCGGTGCGGATACTCCTTGTCGATGATGATGACAGCGTGCGGACGATGGTCGCAAGCGCGCTGGAAAGCCACGGCCATCATGTCGTCGAGGCGGCCAACGGTAATAGCGCACTGACCCTGCTCGACACGCAAACCGTCGACATCGCCATCATCGACTTCGCCATGCCGGAGATGAATGGTGCTGAACTGGCCGCCAGGATCGCGCAGACATGCCCATCCTTGCCTGTCATGTTCGCCAGCGGCTTTGCCGATACCGATGCCATCGACGCAGTTATGGGCGGCAATGCCATCATGCTGCGCAAGCCATTCCGTATGGACGAACTGCTCTTGGCAATCGACGGATTATTAGCACCTCGACCGCTGGATAGCGTCGCATAACGGCCCGAAGGCGCTAAACCTTCACCCCTCTGCGCTGATCATCATCCCGGTCGCCATATCCAGCACGCCGACCAGCGCATCGATCTTGAACGGCTTGCGCAAGATCTGCGTGATGACGCCCGCGTCGGCGGACACACCCTCTTCGGCATAGCCTGTCACCATGATGATCGGCATATCGGGCGCGCGCTTTCGCGCGGCTTGCGCCAATTCGATCCCGGTCATGCCCGGCATGGCGAAATCGACGATCATGACGTCGGGAATAGCAGCATCAAGCAATGTGGTCGCTTCCGCACCCGACGCGGCCTGCGCGATATGATAGCCATAGCTTTCAAGCCCTTCCGCGACGAAGCGGCGCACGCCCTCGTCATCATCGACGATCAGAATATTGAGCTTCCTGCGCACCCGGTCGGAAGTTGATATCGGCTTGACCAATTCTGTGTCGAGATCGGGTGTGGCGGCGAGCGGCAGCCATATGCTGACGATCGTGCCTTCGCGTTCGATACTCTCGATATGCGCGATGCCGCCCGATTGGCGGGCTATGCCGAACACCTGGCTCAGGCCAAGGCCAGTGCCCTTGCCCAGCGGCTTGGTCGTGTAGAAGGGGTCGAACACTTTCGACAACAGCGGCTGGGGAATGCCGAAGCCATTGTCGCGCACCCGCACGACGCCATAGTGGCCCGGCTTCGCACCCTCGGGCGCATATCGCCCCGCATCCGTCTCGATCGTCAATATGCCGCCATCGGGCATTGCGTCACGCGCGTTGATCGCCAGGTTCAACACGGCCAGTTCAAGCTGATGGACATCCGCCATTACCCAGGGCTGGCTGTCCGACAGGACGCGCCGCTGGTCGATGCGCGGGCCAATCGTCCGCGCGAGCAGGTCGCCCATACCCTCGACCAGCGCATTGAGGCTGAGCGGCGCGAGGGCCAATTGCTGTGTACGCGAAAAGGCCAGAAGCTGGCGTGTCAACTTCGCAGCCCGATCCGTCGCTTCGGCCGCAAAGCGGGCATGGCGCAAGATTTTCTCATCGTCGCACCGGCGCTCGATCATTTCAAGGTTGCCCGAGACAACGGTCAGCAGGTTGTTGAAATCATGCGCGATGCCGCCGGTCAGCTGACCCACTGCCTCCATCTTTTGCGACTGGACCAATGCGGTCTGGGCGCGTTCGCGTTCGGCCACTTCCTCCATCAACATATTATTGGCGCGCGACAATTCGCTCGTGCGCTCGGCAATGCGCGTTTCGAGATTGGCGTTGAGATGCGTCAGCCGCTCTTCGGCCAGCTGCAGCGCCGCCAACCGTTCGCGCGCCTCATATTGTCGTCGCCGCACCCGCATCGCCGACCGCACGGCGCTGCCCAGCGTCTCGCTATGGATCGGCCGTTCAAGGACAATCACATTGCCCAGCCGCTCCAGCACCAGCATGGCATCGCGCGGCCGGTGGCCCGCCCGCCGCGTGGCGAGCAGGATGAAAGGGAAATCGGACCATGGCGGCTGTTGCGTGACCCAGGCATCGAGCGCGCTGCGATCCGCGCCGGCCAGCGACTCTTCGGTGATGATGGCCGTGGCCGCCCCGCTCACCAACTCTTCACTCAACGCACAGGCGTTGGCGCACACCGTGCTCACATAGTCCTGCTTTGCCAACAGTGCTTCAATCACGGCGCGTCCCGACCCCTTAAAGCCAGAACAAGAATGCGGTCTTCCATCCTTATCCCTCGCTTGCCGCAGGCTCGGCAGCAAGCAGAGGGGTCTTCCCGCTATAGGTCGGCACGCCCGTCAGCACCCCGTCGAAATCGCGCAATGGTTCGCCCACGGTAATGCCATTACGTCCCAATCGATATTCGCGAATGGTCGCTTCATGGGCCGTCGTGCGGCTTTTGACGACCGACACGGCTTTGAGCATCTCGCCCTTCGCCTCAAAATAGCGGAACAGGACGATCGTGTCGGACAAATAACTCAGATCGACGTCGGAGCGCACGTCGCCGATAATACCATGCTGCCCCAGGATCAGGATGGTGATGACGCCCTGTTGGTTAAGGTAGCTGAGCATTTCATGCATTTGCAGGACCAGATATTTCTCGCCCGGCATCGCCTGCAAAAAGGCGTTCAGACTGTCGATCACGACGAAACGGACACCGTCCTCCTCGACGGCCCTGCGCACCCAGCTGGCAAATTCGCCGGGCGAAATCTCCGCCGGGTCGATCTGCGTCACGGTCAGCGCGCCGCTGTCGAGATGGGGCTGTAAATCCATGCCCATTGCGCGGGCGCGGGTGATCATCGTCGGCCGCCCTTCGTCGAACAGGAAATAGGCCGCCTTTTCGCCGCGCGCGATGGCGCTCAGGCCAAATTGCACGGCTGTCGTCGTCTTGCCGACGCCCGACGGCCCGTTGAACAACAAATTGGTCCCAATCGAGACGCCTCCGCCCAGCATCCGGTCGAGAGGGTCCAGGCCCGTTGACACCAGATGCTCAACATAATGACTACGGTGTTCGGATGCGACGAGCCGCGGGAAAACCGCCACGCCGCCCGTTTCGATTACGAAATCATGATAGCCGCCGCGATATTTGACGCCGCGCATCTTCACCACGCGCAGGCGACGGCGCTCCGTTCCATATTCCTGCGCCGCCTGTTCCAGCGTGATGACGCCATGGGCGATGCTGTGCAGCTGCAGGTCATTGGGGTCGGAACTGCGATCGTCCAGCATCAGCACGGTACAGTTGCGCAGCGAAAAATATTGCTTCAACGCCAATATCTGACGGCGATAGCGCAAGGAATTCTGCGCGAGCAGGCGCATTTCGGACAGACTGTCGAACACTACCCGAACCGGTCGGATGCGATCGACACATTCCATCACGCCCTGGATCGTTTCACCCAGTTCGACTTCGGAAGGCTCCAAAATGGACTGCTCGGTTTCGGGGTCGAGCCCCTCACCGCTCACCAGTTCGAACAGGTCGATATCGTCCAACGCCCAATCGTGGCTCCGTGCGACCTCCTTCAATTCCCCTGACGTTTCCGACAGAGTGATGTACAGGCCGCGCTCGCCTTGCCGCGCGCCTTCCAACAGGAATTGCAGCGCAATCGTCGTCTTGCCGCTGCCCGGCGTTCCTTCCAAAAGGTAAGCGCGATTGGCCGTCAACCCACCACCCAATATATTGTCCAGATCCGCAATGCCGATCGATATCGTCGTCTTGCCTTCACCGGTGACCTTGTCAGTCATATCATCCTCAAACATTTGCGCTCACAATAAGCTGGTTGTTTCAGAAACGATTTGACCGCAATTTTGGTCCATGAACGGCTGTTCAGCTGAATGCCAATTGGCCGAAAACATAGGGCTCACCGCAGAAAATCGGGCTTTGCAACCCGCATCCGGCGATAGCGGGCCTCGATCAGGCTGAAGACCCCAAACAGCCCCAATCCAAAGGCAACAACGCTTAGGATGATGGCACCTTCCTCTTGGGCGCGGAGCTCCTTGAGCGCTTCTCCCAATCCACCCGCTTGATCGGCGTCATGATTCAGGGCTGCCGAAATGATGAACCAGCCGATCAATGCAAAGATGAGCGCGCGGGCGGCATAGCCGCAGCGCCCGATCCAGCGCACATAGTCCGGCGCAGGAACATCGCCGTCCAGTTCTTGAAACTCCGCCTTATAGGCTTTGATGGCTTGCGTGGCGGCTACTGCAAAGAGAACGACCCCCACCAGCACCAGCAGGAACACACCGCCGGGCTGTCCCAATATCCAGGCCGACCAGCTTTCGGCGCTGGCGTCGCCAGGGCTGCCCTCCTGCGCCGAGGCGGGACGCATAGCCAATCGTGCAGCGGCAAGCGCCAGAATGATGTGGGAAATGCCACTCATGGCATAGCCCACTCGCTTGAACTTGCCCTTGAGCGTCCGGCTGCAGTTTTCAGGATCCACCGCTGCTTCGGTCAACCGCCACACGGCGTAACCGGCAAAGCCTAAAGCGCAGATGGCGAGCAGTATATGGCCGAGCGGCGCATCGGCCATGCTGCCCAGCGCACCCTGATTGTCCTTCACCTCGCCACCGGTCGACGCGACATCCAGCGCAAACCAACCGATAAGAATATAGACGAGGCCCCGCGCGGCAAAACCGATGCGTGCGAATAGGGTCATACGATCACTATAGGTCATGAAGCCTCCTGTTCGGGGGCTAATGCGCGGTAAGTGCAGACGTTCCCTTGGAATTTTTTCAATCGATCGGTCAATGGCGGGGAACGCTAAGCGATCGCCCGCCGCGCAGCCTGCGCAATGCGCTCCGCCCAAAGCGCCTGGCCTTCGATATCCGCGATCAGGTCTTGCCGCACCTCGATTTCCGCATAGCGAAGCGCCTTGGGAAAGGCATGAAAAGGCACCGTATAGTCGGTGGCATCCATCGCATAGGGTTCATTGTCGCCGACGACTATGCCACCCATGGTCCGCAGCTGGTCAAGCATCGACAGCGCAAAATCCGCCCGCCCACGCCAATGCAATATGCCTACATCCCAGGGACGCACATCACCGTTCAGCACCGGCGTAAAGCTGTGCAAAGAGAGCAGGATCGTCTCGCGTCCGGCGTCCGTCCGGGCCGCGATCAGGTTCGCCATGGCGGTATGATAAGGCCGATGGATCATACCGACGCGGAACGCTTTTGCCCCTTCATCCAGGTCGCGATTAGCACGGATCCTAGTGCCGTCGGAGGAGGCAGGGATCGCCTCTTCATGCGCCGGGTCGCGATTGCAATCGATAACCAAACGCGAATAGGTCTGATGTAGAAAAGGGGCCTCGAGCAACCGCGCCATTGCATGGCCAAGCCCATATACGCCGATATCCAGCGCAATGTGACGGGACCGATCCGCAGCGCTCAACCCCAGGTCACCCAGCGCCGCCGGGATCGTTGACCCGGCATGATCGCCGATCAGCAGGAACGGGGAGCCGCCTTCTGCGTTGAACAGCTCGAACGGCACCGGATCGTCCGGACCCAAGAGACTTTCCGCCGTGCGCCCGGCCATCAGGACATGCCCCTATGCCGTTGCTCACCATCCGTCACAGCACCATCTATCATTATCAGCAGCTGGTATCCTTGGGTGAACATCGCATCATGATGCGCCCTCGCGAGGCATTTGACCAGCGGTTGCTGTCGGCCCGGCTCGACATCGATCCCGCGCCCAGCCAATTGCGCTGGCTGCACGATGTCTTCGGCAATTCGGTCGCCATCGCCACATTCAAGACGCGCGCTGCGCAACTGGTGGTCAACAGCGAAGCCACATTGGATCATGCGCCGCTCGCTCAGAAGCAAGTCGACGTCGAACCCTATGCCCGCCTCTTTCCCTTCACTTATTCGTCAGAGGATATGCCCGATCTGCTGCGGTCGATCGAACGGGAATATCATGATCCCGAACGCATCGTCGATAATTGGGCGAGGAGCTTCGTCAGCAACCATGGCAATACCAGCACGATCGCCCTGCTGACGGAGATCGCGACGGGCATCCAGCGGGAATTCACCTATGTGCCGCGCCATGAAAAGGGCACGCAGTCGCCCATCGAGACGCTCAAGCTGCGCCAGGGCACCTGCCGCGACTTCGCCGTCTTGATGATCGAGGCGGTGCGGGCTCTGGGTTTCGCCGCGCGGTTCGTTTCAGGCTATGTGTATAATCCTTCCCGATCCGAAGATGTGGTGGGCGGCGGCAATACCCATGCCTGGGTCCGCATCTTTCTGCCTGGCTCAGGCTGGGTCGAATTTGATCCCACCAACGGCATCATCGGCAATCGCGGCCTCATCCGCGTCGCCGTCGCGCGCGATCCCTATCAGGCGCTGCCCCTGTCCGGCACATGGTTCGGCCCGCCCGGCAGCTTCCTGAACATGGATGTGTCGGTCGATGTGCTGCGCGCCGACTCCAGCCTGTTTCCTTCGACCAATCATGGTGCCATCAACAGCCGACATATCGGCGCTTAAGGAAAGTACCCGCCCATGCTGATCCGCTGCGGATATGATATTGCCTTCAATACCGATGCGAAGACCGCGATGGTCGCGCTGTTGAGCGTGCATCCGTCACGCCACCAGGATCTAAGGACGCCCCAGCGGCTGATGGCCAGCCCTGATATTCCGCTCTATCAATTTGAAGATGGGTTCGGAAATGTCGCGACCCGCTTTGCTATCCCGCCAGGCGGCGTAACCCTGTCATGCGATTTCGTGATCGAGGATAATGGCGAGCCCGACGTGCGCGCGCCCGATGGCCCACAAATTCCGGTCGAAGATTTGCCCGACGCAGTGATGCCCTTCCTGCTCGGCAGCCGCTATTGCGAAACCGATCGGCTCATGGATGTCGCCTGGGGCAATTTCGCCCATTATGCCTCTGCCCGCGACAGGGTCGATGCGATCGTCGATTTCGTCCATAATCATATCGAGTTCGGCTATCATTATGCCCGTTCGGACAAGACCGCCTGGAACGGCTATCAGGAACGGCGCGGCGTATGTCGCGACTTCGCCCATCTCGCCATCACCCTGTGCCGCTGCATGAACATCCCCGCGCGCTATTGCACAGGCTATCTAGGCGACATCGGCATACCGCCCGTTGATGCGCCGATGGATTTCAGCGCCTGGTTCGACGTCTATATCGACGGCAACTGGTACACCTATGACGCCCGCCACAACCGCCCGCGTATCGGCCGCATCCTCATGGCGCGCGGACGCGATGCGACCGACGTTGCCCTGACCACGGCCTTTGGCCCCGCCAACCTGGTCCGGTTCGACGTCCATACCGATGAAGTGCAATCGATAGAGTAAGGGGCCAAGCCACCCCGTTTCTCCTCATGAAAGGTCAAGCATCGATCTTGCAAAATGCACGACGAGCCGCCATTTGCCGCGCCGTTGACGCATTCAAAGGGT
The DNA here is from genome assembly GCF_000588875.1 of Sphingobium sp. Ant17. Taxonomy (GTDB): domain Bacteria; phylum Pseudomonadota; class Alphaproteobacteria; order Sphingomonadales; family Sphingomonadaceae; genus Sphingobium. The sequence goes on along the minus strand of NZ_JEMV01000025.1, from coordinate 9,878 downwards.
AAGCCTGCCATGACGACTGAAACCGCTACCGCGCCCGAAACCCATGCTTTCGAGGCGGATGTTTCGAAGCTGCTGCGCATGATGGTGCATTCGGTCTATTCCGACCGTGACGTCTTCCTGCGCGAACTCATCTCCAACGCCGCCGATGCGTGCGAGAAGCTGCGCTATGAAGGCATCGCCACGCCATCACTGCTGGGCGATGACCCGCAGCCGCGCATCCGCGTCATTCTGGACGCCGATCAGAACCGGCTGACGATCGAGGATAATGGCATCGGCATGACTGCGGCCGAAATGGGCGAAATCCTGGGCACCATTGCCCGGTCCGGTACGAAGGCGTTCATGGAACGACTGGCTGCTGAAGCGGGCAAGGAAGGATCGCAGCTGATCGGCCAGTTCGGCGTCGGTTTCTATTCGGGCTTCATGGTGGCGAGCCAGGTCGAAGTGTTTTCGCGGCGCGCAGGTTCGGATGCCGCCGCCAGCTGGACCTCGGACGGCCAGGGGACATACACGATCGCACCTGTCGATCTCGCCGACGCCCCTACGCGTGGCACGCGTGTCGTCCTGCACCTGATGGAAGACGCCAAATCCTATGCCGAACGCTTCACGGTCGAGCGCATCATCAAGGCGCAGTCGGGTCATGTCCCCGTCCCGATCATGCTGTTCGAAAAGCCGGATGCGGAAGGCGTCGACATCGCCGATGGCGCTGCGCTGTGGCTCAAGCCCAAATCGGACATCAGCGAAGAGGATTATGCCGACTTCTATCGCAGCGTCGCCGGCCAATATGACAAGCCCGCGCACACGGTCCATTACCGGGCCGAAGGCCGCTATGAATATTCGGTTCTGACCTTCATCCCCGAAACCAAGCCGTTCGACCTGTTCGACCCGGATCGCAAGGGGCATATCAAACTCTATGTCCGTCGCGTCTTCATCACCGACGAAGCACCGATCCTGCCTCGCTATCTGCGCTTCGTGCGCGGCCTCGTGGATTCCGCCGACCTGCCGCTCAACATGTCGCGCGAGATGATTCAGGACAGCCCGGTGCTGGGCGCCATCCAGAAAGGCGTGACCGGCCGTCTGCTCGGCGACTTGCAGAAGCTGGCAGACAATGATGCGGAGGCCTATCAGCGCATCTGGGAGAATTTTGGACCCGTCCTCAAGGAAGGGCTGTATGAGGATTTCGAACGGCGTGAGGCGCTGCTTGGCCTCGCCCGCTTCAAAAGCACGACATCGGGGGAAAGCTGGCGCTCGCTCAAAGACTATGTCGCGCAGCTTAAAGAGAATCAGACCGCCATCTATTATGCGACCGGCAGCGACTTTGACCGGCTGTCCACCTCGCCCCAGCTTGAAGGCTTCCGCGCGCGCGGCATCGAGGTGCTATTGCTGCCCGACCAGGTCGATAATTTCTGGACCACCATGGGCGTCGATTATGAAGGCAAGCCGTTCAAGTCGGTGACGCAGGGCGGCGCGGACCTCGGCCTCATTCCGCTGGTCGAAGGCGCGGACAAGCCGACCGAGCCGGAAAATGCAGCCGTCGCCGACTTCCTCGCCTTCGCCAAGACGACCCTCGCTGATGCCGTATCCGATGTGCGCGCGTCGGACCGGTTGACGACCAGCGCTGTATGCCTCGTCGCGCCCGAAAGCGGCATGGACCGGCAATTGGAAAAGCTGCTCGCCAGCGCAGGCCAGCTCCCGACGGCGGCGCTCCCCGTGCTGGAGATTAATCCGCGCCATGCCCTGATCCAGAAACTGGCGACGAGCGACGATGCGGATGGCCTCAAATCAGACCTCGCCCATTTGCTGCTCGACCAGGCCCGCATCGCCGATGGCGAACAGCCCACCGACGCGCGCGCCTTTTCGGATCGACTCGACCGGTTGATGAGCCGGGCGGTCGGCTAAAAAACGGCATTGGCCCGTCATCCATGCGATGACGGGCCATCCTCCGTGGGTTAAGGTGGCGATCATGGTCAGCACATCGCCCTACCGCCGGATCGGCATCATCGGCACCGGCCGCGTCGCATCCGCGATCGGCTGTGCGCTGGCCGCGCATTCTAATGACCCGCTCCTGATTTGGGGCCGCAACCCAGAGAAATGCGCCGAGGCTGTCGCCGTCATCGGACGGGCACAGGCGGCCGGAGATGTGGCCCAGATCGCGCGCGACTGCGATCTCATCATGCTCGCCGTCGCGGACGATGCACTGGCACCTTTGATCGCCGCACTGGCAAAGGCCGAACCCACCGACCGGCCACGCTTCATCTTCCACGTTAGCGGGCGCAGCGGCGCGGCCATATTGGAACCGCTGCGCAGCGCCACGTCGATGACGGCGGGGATCCATCCCGCCATGACCTTCACCGGCAAGCCGACGAGTGAAGTCCGACATATGATCAACGCCCGCTTCGCCGTCACTGGATCGACTGAACAAGCCAACGCGGCAGCCCAAAAGCTCGTGACTTTGCTGGGCGGCATCATGGTGCCGATCGAAGAGGCGCAGCGCGCGCTATATCATGCCGCTTTATGCCACGGCGCCAACCATCTGGTCACGCTGATCGCCGGCGCCTGCCAGGCACTCGCCGCCGCCGGCGTCGCCGAACCCACAGCACTCCTCGCCCCCCTGGTGCGCGCCGCGCTGGACTCCAGTCTCGATAAAGGCATGGCAGGCCTCTCCGGTCCCCTGCTGCGCGGCGACGACGAAACGATCGCCAAACATCTCACGGCGCTCTGTCAACAATGCCCAACGCTCCTGCCGCCCTATAAGGCGATGGCGCTGGCGACCCTGGACGAACTGGACAGGCACAATGGCGCGCCGCGATCCACCGCCGCTTGCCGAACGCTTCTGGAAGAGTAAGAATTAAAACAGACGGAGGACGCGCAAGCGCTCACGTCGCCTGCCGATCGGCAAATCGGAACACCGCATCATTGAACGCATCATTGGCGTCGCCCGCCACCATATGATGCGCACCGTCGATATGGACATAGTCGGCATGCGGCACCATTTCCAGGAAAGTGCGCGCCCCTTCCTCGGTCACGATCCGGCTGCGCCCGCCCCGTATCAGCAAGGTGGGGATGGTCAGCGCCCGCGCCGCCGTCTCCAGTACGGTCGGCCCTTCCGCCTCCTGCTTGGCATCCACGCCCATCGTCATGAAGGCCGGGTCCCAATGCCAGTACCAGCGCGCGCCGCGCTGTCGCAAATTCTTCGCCAGCCCCTGGCTGCTCTGCGGCTTGTCGCGATGTGGAAGATAGGCCGATACTGCGGCCGCCGCTTCCTCGATCGAGGCAAAGCCGTCCGACCCGGCGTTCATGAAGGCGATCACCTCGTTCGCGCCCTCCATGTCGACCGTCGCGGTGATATCTACCAGCACCAGCGCCCTGATCGCAGCGGGATCGGCGGCGGCCACGATCATGCCGACGATCCCGCCCAGCGACGCGCCCACCACCACCGGCGGCCGCTCCATTTGAGCCAGAACGGATCGCAGATCATCGGCAAAGACGGTCAGGTCATAGCGTCCATCGGGCGACCATCCGCTGTCGCCATGCCCGCGCAAATCCATGGACAGCGCGCGAAACCCATGGCGCGCAGCCTCGACCAGCGCCTTGCCCCAGCTTTGCCGCGTCTGCCCGCTGCCATGCAGGAACAGGATGGGCTGGCCATCCACCGGCCCGGTCACGTCGGCGGCCAAGTCAACGCCTGCGCCCCGCAGGGTCTGTCTCTCGATTGCACTCATGCCGCTCATTGTTACGCCTTTATCGCCGCACGGAAATCCTCATTCTTCAGGAACAGTGATGTATTGTCGGCCCCCAGATGCGTCCATTTGAGGTTCAACCCGCCATCCACCAAGATCGTCTGCCCGGTGATATAGCTCGACAGGTCGGACAATAAGAAGGCGATCGCACCCGCCTGTTCCTCCGGCTGGGCACGCCGTCCCACGGCGATCGCCGCCTGGTCCCGCGCCACATCCTCATCGATATAAGCGCCCGATCCCGGCGTGATCGTCATGCCCGGCGCAACGGTATTGACGCGGATATTATCAAGTGCCAATTCGGTCGCCAGCGTGCGTGTCGCCGCGACGATCGCCGCTTTCGCCGTGCCATAGGCGATGTGATAGGGCGCGCTGTTCATCCCGCTGATCGACGAAACTCCCACGATCGCGCCCGGATTGCCCCGTGTCCGCAATTCCCGCGCCACCGCCTGGCTCATGAAGAACATCGTCTCCAGATTCTGCTCGAACAAAGCGCGCCAGTCCGCCCGCGTCACCCGCTCGGCCCGCATCCAGGTCTGCGGCGCGGCCCCGCCCGCAACATTGGCCAGGCCATGGAGCGTGCCGGGCGCCGCCACCGCCGCCTCCATCACCTTGGCCACGCCGTCGTCCGTCCCGACATCGGCGATCACCGGCACGATCGCCAACCCCTGCGCGATCAGCGGCGCGATATGCGCGTCGAACTTGGCCTGGGTGCGCCCAGCGGCAATCACGGTCGCGCCCGCCTGCGCCAGCATCTTCGTCGTCGCGGTGCCGATGCCGCCGCCCGCCGCGCCGGTGACGATGATCGTCCGGCCCGTGAAATCCATCAATTGCTGCGCCATGTCCGACATCCTCATCCCGCTTTTCAGGCGCTCAACCTAGCCTGCGCGGCCAAGCCCTAAACAGGGGGCAAGGCGAAACATCGCTCTGGCGCTAACCACGCAGGCCGCATTGCAAATGAACAGTGTTGTTGATTAGTTGCCGGAAACAACAAGCTGCCATGGAGCGGATATGAGTTGCACTCCCACCCGGACGCCAGCGCCCGATACATTCGATATCCCGACGCTGCGCGCAAAATATCGCGAGGAGCGCGACAAGCGTCTGCGCGGTGACGGGCAGGCGCAGTATCAGCCGACCACCGACGACATGACGCACAGCTATGATGTCGATCCGCACATGGCCGTCACCTCGCGCGACCCGCTGGTCGAGGAACTCGACGTGCTGGTGCTGGGCGGTGGCTTTGCCGGGGTGTTGGCGGGCTATCATCTGACCAAGCAGGGCGTCACCGATTTCCGCAATATCGACCATGCCGGCGACTTTGGCGGCGTCTGGTACTGGAACCGCTATCCTGGCATCCAATGCGACAATGACGCCTATTGCTACCTGCCGCTGCTCGAAGAAACCGGCTTCATGCCGTCCAAAAAATTCGCTGATGGCGCGGAGATTCAGGCCTATATCAAGCAGATTGCCCAGCGCTTCGGCTTCCATGATCGCGCCCTGTTCCACACCCTCGTCACCGCGCTAAAATGGGATGACGCGCTCCAGCGCTGGCATGTCAAAACCAGCCGTGGCGATCATTTCCGCGCCCGCTTCGTCATCATGGGCTGCGGCGTCCTCAACATGCCAAAGCTGCCGGGCATCGAGGGGATAGACCGCTATCAGGGCAAGATCTTCCACACTGCCCGCTGGGACTATGGCTATACCGGCGGCAGCTACGAAAATCCGGTGCTGGACAAGCTTGCCGACAAGCGCGTCGCGATCCTGGGCACCGGGGCCACCGCGATCCAGGCGGTGCCGCATCTCGCCCGCTATGCGCAGCAGCTTTACGTCATTCAGCGCACGCCATCGACGGTCGACGAACGGCCCAATCCCCCGACCGATCCCGACTGGGCGGAATCGCTGCAACCGGGCTGGCAGGCCGAACGCCAGGCCAATTTCCACCGCGCCGCGATGGAATTTTTCCTGCCCGGTGAGCAGGATCTGATCTGCGATATCTGGACCGAAATCGCGCGCAACCTCCACGCCGAACTGGAAGCCGAAGGCTGGCCGGAGCTATCGCCCGAAGAATTCATGGCCCGCCGCGAAGTGGTGGATTATCGCGTCATGGAGCGGCTGCGCGCCCGCGTCGATGAAATGGTCAAAGACGAGGCGACCGCCGCCTCGCTCAAGCCCTGGTATCGCTTCCTGTGCAAACGCCCGCTTTCCAGCAACGACTTCTACGCCGCCTTCAATCAGCCCAACGTCAAACTGATCGACGTGTCGGATGCCAAGGGGCTGGAGCGGATGACGGAGACCGGCTTCGTCTCGAACGGCGTCGATTATACCGTCGATTGCATGATCTTCGCCAGCGGCTTTGAAGTCACCAGCGACCTCAAGCGCCGCTGGGGCATCGATGTGGTGGAGGGGCGCAATGGCCTGTCCATCTATGATCATTGGGCGAACGGGCCAAAGACGCTGCACGGCACCATGACCCATGGTTTCCCCAACCAATTCTTCATCGGCTATATTCAGGGCGGCCTCAACGCCAGCGTCACCGAACAATTCGGCCGACAGGCGGAACATATCGCCCATATCATCCAGGCGACAATGGCAAAGGGCGCGCCTCGGTCGAAACCACGGCGGACGCGCAGGACGCCTATGTCCAGCATTTCCACGACGTGGAATATGACATCTCCACCTTCCAGATCGAATGTACGCCAAGCTATTTCACCAATGAAGGCCAGGTAAAGGCGCCTTGGGCGCTGTTCCGCAGCTACGGTCCCGGCTGGGGCGCGTTCCAGACATTGTTGCAGGATTGGCGCGCGCGCGGTGACCTTGCGGGCATGGAATTGCGATCATGATCGCCGGGGGGATGATCTCGTCCTGCCACCGGCTTTCGCTTGGGATTGCCCCGTCGTTCGCGATAATCGGACTGCACGGAACAGGCTGCGGGAGCATGGCATGAACAGCCCGACCACCATCTCCGTCGATGATCTGGCCAAGCCGCTGACCTATCCGGTCGAGGCCTTCCTGTCGCGCGACTATGCGCTCGCCGAAAAGGAAAAGCTCTGGCCCAAAGTGTGGCAGGTCGCCGCACGGGTCGAGGAATTGCCGGAAGTCGGCGACTGGCTGACCTATGATATTTGCGACGACAGCATCATCGTCATCCGCGTCGCGCCTGATCGGCTCAAGGCCTATCATAATGTCTGTCCGCATCGCGGGCGGCAGTTGGTGGATGTGCCCGAAGGCGCGCACTCGGCCAAGGGCAACAAGCGCCGCAACTTCATCTGCGGTTTCCATGGCTGGACCTTCGATATTGACGGCAATAACAGCTATATCCTCGATCCGCAGGACTGGCAGGGCACCCTAACGCCCGACTGCACGCACCTTTCCGAAGTGAAGGTCGACCTGTGGGGCGGCTGGATCTGGATCCACATGGATCTGGACGCTGAACCCGTGACCGAATTCCTGGGCGACGCCGGGCGCATCCTGTCCTATTTCGAAATGGACAAGATGCGCTACAAATGGCGCAAATGGGTGGTCTATCCGTCCAATTGGAAGACCGCGCTCGAAGCCTTCATGGAACCCTACCATGTGGCGGGCACACATAGCCAGCTGCTCGCCTATGGCGACTATTATGCCTATAGCGCGGCTTATGGTTTGCACGGGGTGAGCGGTTTCGACCAGCGCGATCCTGCCTTCGCGATGAGCCAGAGCAGCAGCGTCACCCGCGCAGGCAAGGGCGACGATCCGCGCCGTTCGACCTATGAGCTGATCCGCGAAAATTACGAAACGCTCAATTATGCCGCGTCCACGCAAACGCTGGTCAATGCAGCCAGTCGCCTGGTCGATGAACTGCCCGAAGGCACGGCGGCCGCCGACGTCATCGCCCACTGGTTGAAATCGGCGCGGGCGGACGATGCTGCACGCGGCGTCTTCTGGCCCGACATTCCGCCCGACGTGATGGCCGAAGCAGGCCTCGCCTGGCACGTCTTTCCCAACATGTCGGTGTTGCAGGGGATCACCTTTGCGCTCTGCTATCGCGCACGGCCCTTCGGCGACGATCCCAACATGTGCATCTTCGAATCCTACGCGATCGAGCGCTTTCCCGAAGGCCAGGAACCGGCGACCGAATGGGAACATGCCGAACCGACGGCCGAAGGATGGGGCGCCGTCCTCGCGCAGGACTTCTCGAACATGAAATGGGTGCAGAAAGGTATGAAATCGCGCGGTTTTCGCGGGCCGCTGCCCAATCCGCACCAGGAACGCAAGATCACCAATTTCCACCGCAACCTCGCCGCGTACATGGGTACGGGCGCACCGAGGCTATTGAAATGAGCTACGACGATCCCAAGCCTGCCACCGCTGCAACCGCATCGGACAAGCCAGGCACGCCAGTCTATAAGCGCGTCCTCGATCTGTTCGAGGCCGAAGGCATCAACACCCTGTTCGGCATTCCCGACCCGAACTTCGTCCATATGTTCCTGGAGGCCGAACGGCGCGGCTGGACCGTGGTTGCGCCCCATCATGAAGCCGCCGCAGGCTTCATGGCCGAAGCCGCCTCGCGCATCACCGGCAAGCCCGCCGTCGCCATCGGCACGTTGGGGCCGGGCATCGCCAATATGGCGCCCGCCATCCAATGCGCGCTGGTCGAACATTCGCCCGTGATCTTCCTGTCGGGCCAGCGCGCCCGCGTCACCGAACAGCGCGTCCGGCGTGGCCGCATCCAGTTCGTCAAGCAAATGCCGCTGTTCGAAAATTCGGTGAAATATGCGGCATCCATCGAATATGCCGACCAGACCGACGAAGTGATCCGCGAAGGCATCCGCAAGGCGATGGGCGGCACCCCTGGGCCCGTCTATATCGAATATCCCAGCCACATCATCCTGGAAGAACTGGACCTGCCAGCGCCGCTGGTGCCGGAGCGCTATCGCCTGGTCAATCAAGGCGCCGACATCGACCGCGTCCACGAAGCCGCCAAATTGATCCGCGAAGCCAAGAACCCGATCCTCCTCGTCGGCCATGGCGTCCACACATCACGCACCGGCGCAGCGGTCAAGCAACTGGCCGACCTGATGAACTGCCCCGTCATCCAGACATCGGGCGGCACCAGCTATATCAAGGGTCTCGAAGACCGCACCTTCCAATATGTCTTCTCCAAGGCGTCGATCGAGGCCGTCACCGAGTCCGACCTCGTGCTGGCGCTCGGCACTGAACTGGGCGAGCCGGTCCATTTCGGCAAATGGCGCTACTGGCAGAAGAATGAAGCGATCCGCAAATGGATCTATGTCGAACAAGATGCCTCGGCCATCGGCGTCAACCGTCCGATCGACGTACCCTTGGTCGGCGATCTGCGCGGTGTCGTACCGCAGCTTGTCGCCGCGCTCAAGGACACACCGCGCGCACCGGCCCCGATGCTGGAGGCCTTCATGCGCGACGGTCAGGCCGAACTGGACGAACTGGCCGCGGAATCGCTGACCAAGAGCGACGGCACCGGTGACGTGGCCATTCACCCCGCGCGCCTCGCGGTCGAAGCGACGCAGGCCTTCCCCAAGGACGGCATCATGATCCGCGATGGCGGCGCGGGCGTCATCTTCCAGTGGACCTATTCGCAGTGCAAACCGCATGACGTGATCTGGAACCAGAATTTCGGGCATATCGGCACGGGCATCCCTTATGCCACCGGTGCAATGCTGGCGGACAAGGCGGCAACCGGCGTATCGCGCCCGGCCATGCTGCTGACGTCGGACAGCAGCTTCCTCTTCCATATCGGCGAGCTGGAAGTCGCCGCCCGCTGCAAGCTGCCCCTGGTCTGCGTCGTTGGCGTCGACAATGCCTGGGGTCTGGAAGTGGGCGTCTACAAGCGCACCTTCGGTCTGGGCACCGAAGAAACCGGCACCCATTGGAGCAAGGATGTCCGTTTCGACAAGATCGGCGAAGGCTTTGGCTGCCACGGCGAATATGTCACCCGCGCCGAGGACATCAAACCCGCCATCGAACGCGCCTATGCCAGCGGCAAGGTCGGCGTCGTCCATGTCGTCATCGACCCTAAGGCCAATTCGGAAGAAATGCCCAAATATGCCGAATTCCGCACCTGGTACGCGGAAGGCACGCAGTAAGCCGGAAAAACACCTCCCCTTGCAGGGAGGTGGCTGGCCGTAGGCC
>NZ_JEMV01000024.1 GCF_000588875.1 Sphingobium sp. Ant17 | reverse complement strand
CGGATTTTTACCCGGATCGCTCGAAAAAAAAAAAAAAAAAAAAAAGACCAGCGGATAGATCGCATCGAGCGGGGCGTTGCTGCCAGACGGCGACTTCATCGAGCACCGCGTACGTCACCGTGCTGATGAGATCGGGCGACACATCGATGCCGTACAGATCCTGCAGGTGCCCGGTAATCTCCCGGGTGCTCATGCCCCGCGCATACATCGACACAATCTTCTCATCGAAGCCCGGAAAGCGGCGCTGATACTTGGCTATCAGCTGCGGGTCGAAGCTGGACTGGCGGTCGCGCGGGACATCAATCTCCAGCTTGCCGGTCTCGGTCATTACGGTCTTCCGGCCATAGCCGTTGCGCGTGTTACCGGCACCTTCGCCTGTCGCAAGATGGTGATCCATCTCCGCATTTAACGCGCGCTCCGTGAGCGCCTTCTTCAGCGAATCCAGCAAGCCACCTTGTTCAAATGCGGCACTGGCAGCGCCTCCGGCCAAAAAGCTGGTCGAGAAGCGCATTGGGAATAACGGGTTCTTTGCGTCGTGACATAGTGGGACTCCTTGTTACCCATTATGCCCGGTCACACACGGAAATCCTGACAGTCCCCAGCCCCTGCCTGGCGCGCGCACCAGCGATTATGAGGAGACGATCGTTACGGTCATCTTCATTGGCGACAGCAGCTTTGCTGTCCACGAACTGGCACATGCGATCGTCCGCCGGGCCACACTCATCAGCCGACTGCGGCTCGAYGCCAACTTGTTTGCACAGCCTGCGGGGCGAACGGCACGCACGATGGGGCGCCCCGCACAGAAAGGGCGAGCATTACCAAAACTCAAGACCCTGCTCGCCAATCCGGCGACACGCTGGACCAGCATTCTCGTCTCTGCCTGGTATGGCCATCTCAACGGCAAGACGCTCGAGATCACATCCGACATCGCATTATGGTACAGGCCCGGCACCCCGGTCTTGCCGGCCCGCTGGGTCTTGGTTCGCGACCCTGACGGAAAGCGCGAGCCGCAAGCCTTCTTCAGTACCGACATCACCCTCGAGCCCGCCGACATCATCGCCCTCTACGTCCGGCGGTGGCAGATTGAGGTCACATTTGCCGAAACCCGCGCGCACCTGGGTATCGAGACACAGCGCCAGTGGACCGACAACGCCATAGCGCGAACCACGCCGGCTCTGCTCGGATTCTACAGTCTCATCTCGCTCTGGGCCTGTGATCTTCTCAACAGTACCAGCACACCGTACGCCGCCATGCGGCAGAAAGAGATTGTTAAGTAATAGGTTACGCGAAGTTGTTCCTCTACAGAGAGGAGCAAATCAATGCAAGCAAATGGCTATCTGCTACCAGCGAAAGAAGCCCCGAATCATTCGCTGCCCCGATCCGGTGACGGGCGTGGGATTGGTGAAAAGGCAAAGCCGTCCAACCGGGTTCGGCTCAACGGCAACATTGCCCGGCGCAAACCGGGCAAGCGCATTCGCGAGTATTGGGATATCGACCTGCCGGGCTTTGGCCTGCGAGTAAATCCCGGCGGCAGGCGGACATGGTTCGTGCTGTTCCGCCAGCGCGGCAAGCTACGGCGTGTGTCGCTCGGTACTTCCCGCGATATCTCGCCCGCCACCGCTCGCCGCCTCGCGCGGGCGAAGCTTGTGGAGGTAGCGCTGGACGGTCTGCCAACGCGCAAGAAGGCCCGCGCTGCGCAGAAGATCCGCCTGCTGATCTTCACCGGCGCACGTTGCGGAGAGATCGAGCAACTGCGCTGGGAATGGGTGCAGGAACCGCGGCTGATGCTTCCTGACAGCAAGACCGGCGCGAAGATCGTCTATCTCAATCGACAGGCTATCGATGTGATTGAATCGCTCCCAGACCGGAAAGCAACCGGCCTGCTGTTTCCCTCGTTCCGCAATCCCGACAAGCCGATCACGCTCGGCATCCATTGGTCGAAAATCCGCAATTGCGCAGCATTGCCGGATGTGCGCCTACATGACCTGCGCCACAGCTTTGCCTCGGTCGCGATCCGGGACAACATCTCGCTCATGGTCATCGGCAAGCTGCTGGGCCATGCGCTGGCAGAAACGACGACCAGATACGCGCACCTCTCCGACGAGATCGTCGCAGATGCAGCGGAGCGCGTATCCGGCTCTATCGCACGCCTGATCGGAGTTGCGCCATGAACGCGCTGACCCTGCGAGGGATCGTCGCCGAAGAGCTGGGCACCTCCGGCTCCATGTCATTGGCAAGTGCGGTGGCCTGGGCAAGTTGCGCAAGACCTGCTGGACGCGCGAACTGCCCGGCTTCGGGACGCGGCATTACGCCAGCGGTCGCAAGGTATATATCGTCCAGGCACGAATGGAAGGACGCACCCGCACGGTGACGATCGGCAATGCCAAGGTGCTGAGCCGTGCGCAGGCGATGGATGTTGCGCGCCGCGTGCTGATCCGTGCCCAGACTGGCGACAATCCGGCAGAGGAGCGCAAGCGGCTGCGCAAGGTTCCCTCCTACCGGGATTTCTTGAAAACCTACTGGGAGCGGGTTTCGCCCAAATGGAAACCGTCCACGCTCTACACCCACCGCTACTACAAGCGGAAATATCTAGACCGCGCGTTCGAAGGCCTGTTCCTCGACGAGATCGAGGAGCGCCATGTCCAGGAATGGTTCAACCGGATCACCAACACCGGTGGACCCGGTGCTGCCAACCGTTGCGGTGAAATCCTGCGCGCCATGTTCAACAAGGCCGAGCAATGGGGCGTGCGGCCCGAAGGATCGAACCCCTGCCTCTACATCCGCAAGAACAAGGGGCGGAAGTGCGAGCGCTTCCTGTCCGATCAGGAGTTCAAGCGAATTGGCGAAGTGCTCGACCGGCACCGCAAGGCTTTCCCGCTGCATTGCGCCGCGATCAGCCTGCTGATCCTGACCGGCTGCCGCAAGTCGGAGATTACATGCCTCCAATGGAGCGAAGTGCGGGGAAGGCGCTTGCTATTGACCGACAGCAAGACCGGCCCGCGCACGGTCTGGCTGGCCGAAGCGGCTGCAACCATCCTCCACGCGCTGCCGCGCCGGGAGAAGCAGCGGTATGTGTTCTGGAACCCGGCCACCCAGCGCCCGATCACGGACATCGGCAACTTGTGGAGCAAGCTGCGCGACGAGGCAGGCCTTCCCGGCGTTCGTATCCACGATCTGCGGCACAGCTTTGCCAGCCACGCCGCCGCCCATTCGGAAACGCTGCCGATGATCGGCAAGCTGCTTGGCCATGCAGACGTGCGGACGACCACCCGCTATGCCCATCTTGACGATGGGCACGTCATCGAGGCAGCGCAGCGCATCGGCGACCAGATCGAGCAAAACATGAGCGGCTCATATTCATTGAACCGTAACACTAAGTATGATAGTCGGCCGTTGCTGCATGACTGACAACCCGCGCATCCGCATCTACGCCAACCGCTGGTTCGCCAAGTTCGCGGCAAAGGAAAAAATCAGCGATGCCATGCTTGCTGGTGCCGTGCATCGGGCTAAATCCGGCCTGATCGATGCTGACCTTGGCAGCGGCCTCATCAAGCAGCGCATCGCGCGCCAGGGCGGAGGGAAATCGGGCGGGTATCGCTCGATTCTGATCTTCCGCTCGGGCGAGCGGGCCATATTCGTGTTTGCCTTCGCCAAGAGCGACAAGGCGAACCTGAGTGCGGCGGAACTTAAGGCCTATCGCAAGGCTGCCGGCATCATGCTGGAGCTAGGCGATGACCAGATCGAAACGGAAGTTGAAGCAGGCCGATTGGTCGAGGTGAAAGACGATGAGCAAAGCTAAGGCAAAGACCTACAAGAGCGAGGCGATGGCCGCCGTCCACGAAATGATGGAAGGCCTCCACGACGCTGGCAGCATCGACAAGCGCACCATGCGCGAGTTCGATGACGCCTGCGTTGCGCCTGCGCCGGTTCTGTCACCGGACGAAATCAAGGCCATCCGAGAGGCAGAGCATGTCTCGCAGCCGGTGTTCGCGCGCTATCTCAACGTGTCGAAGAACCTTGTCTCCGACTGGGAACGAGGAGCGAAAAAGCCGGGAGGTCCGGCTCTGCGGCTGCTGTCGATTATCCAGCGCAGTGGGCTGGATGCGGTGGCTTGAACTGGGCCAGCAACGCAGGAGAAGCGGAGCGCATGGAAACTCGAAATTGGCCGCCGGCGGGTAATCGTGAGCCGACCATCGTCGTATATGCCGACCTACAATCGCTGGAAGCGTTGACGGGAATCGCCGCGCGCGGCGGCGATATTCTGGCGCAGCTTTTCGACTATGCCATTCTGGACGGTTCGGATGATACGTGGGCGCACGCACTTCCCACCAGCACCAAGCGTGTTTCCTTGGAAGACCTAGGTCGGACTCTGCCTTCCGATTCCGTGTTCCTAGTTGGCGGTCCGTTGGTTTCGAAGCGGATCGATCAGCTGGCTCTGGCGGGCTATGCCCACGTTTACAACCTCAACGAAATCGCGCGCGAGATGTCGGCCAAGCTGCGGCTGCTGGTAGCGCTTGCGCCTGGTTTTGCGGGCAGCAGGGTTCCCGCGATGCTCGACCCAGTCGGCCAGACCGAGCCGCATCATACGCTGATCGAACCGCACCATTTGCCGTTACCTTCGAGATTGGTCTTTCTAGTCAACAGCCTGCCCAAATCGGGCTCAGTGTGGCTGTGCGGGATGCTCGAACATGTGTTGGACGTTTCCGGTTCTGACCGGGTTCGCATTTCGCATTGCGCCGATCTCGTCTTCGACCAGAATCAGCCAAATCTCGGCGGTGCGGTTTCGTTGGTCCGTGATATGCGCGACGTTGTCGTCTCTTGGTTTTACGATGTTGCTGCCTCCGATCTGAGAACCGGCTTCGAGCGCGCGCGCTACCCCGATATCGCTAGCTTTTATTTCGAATGCTTTGTCGGGCTAATCGGGAAATCGGATCGTTATTTTGGCGGGGACCTGGTCGGTTGGATTGATCGCAACTGTGCGAATTACTGTCCGTTGATTAGGTATGAGGACATGGTCGCGGATCCGCAGAGGGCCCTGACCAAGGTCCTCAATGCCTGGCGGATTCGCGTGCCCGAAGCGCGCGTGGCGGCCGCGGTGCGAGCCTTCGAGCCCTTCAGGCTGCGAAAGGCAGGCGGGCCGCGCGATGGGTATGTCGGCAAGATGTATCGGCGCGGCCATTTGCGCAATCCAGGATCGGGCAATTGGCAGAATGAACTGCCAGCCGAAGTCTTGAGCGATATCGAGCGTCGCTTTGCCGACTACCAACAAAGGCTTGGCTACGCCTAAGGCCTAGGCTGGCTGGCGCAACTGATCTGACACGAAAGTGGCTACCGCGTCGGTCAACGTCTTGACGTGGATTACGCATTCAGTGGTCTCGCCTGATGCGAAGTCACCGTTTTCTACTAGCTGGGTGAGCTCGAATCCGCCAGGGCACAAGGCATAATAGTCGCAGCTCAGTGCACAATGACGATGGCTCTTGCCGAAATCGTCCATCATACGCTCAAGTTTGTCTCCGCCGAGCATTTCAGCGAGCGTCTGCTTCTCGATATTGCCGAGGCTAAGTCCTTTTCCATCGCCGTAAAGATCGGCCAGAAACTCGGCGTTGAGACCGGCGTAGAAAGTTGTGATCTCGCCACGAGCATCGCAGTTAAGCTGGCGCAAGGGCGCTGTTCCTAGGCGGACGAAATCGGGCGCATCCGGCCCAGTCGCAGCACGGATACGCCCCAACGTCTGCGAGAAATTTCGCACCGGCAACTTGCTTCCCTCAGCACTTTGCGCAAGCGACAGCATAGCACGGTAGAATTCGGCATATTTCTGGGTGTCGTCGCGCGAATAGCCAATCTGTGGCCCTCCATCCGCGTGATTGGCGAGGATGTTGAAGTGGAAATCGGTGAGGACATCGGCGCGGGCGAGAAAGAAGTCGATGAACTCTTGCGGCTGCGCCAATGTCTCTGCTGTCACAACTGCGATCGCGTTGAATGCAATGCCGCGCTCCGCCAGCAGATCCATTCCGCGCACGGTCTGCGCGTGCGAGCCCCGTCCAGACCAATTGACGCGCAGGGGGTCGTGCAGTTCGCGCGGGCCGTCGCAGCTAACGCCAAGCCGCAAATGGTCTCGATGGCGATGAAAGAATTCGCACCACTTATAGTCGATCAGAGTGGCGTTGGTCTGGAAATCGAATGTGATCCGTGCGGGCATTCCCGGACCGTCGCTGTTAAGCGCAAGGATGAGCTCGATCGCTTCGTCATAATAATCGGGTGGTAGTGAGAGCGGCTCGCCTGAATGCCAAACGATCGAGACCTCGTCAGCGAGCAGGCCCAGCTGCTTGATCTGTGAGAAAAGCGTGCCGATCATCGAGATCGGCATTCTGTGCGAGAGTTTCCGGCTGACCGGACTCAGATCGCAATAACTGCAATTGAGATTGCACAGCGGCGTCCCCTGCAGAACAATCATTTCGACCGGGAGAAGGTCAGCGCGTTTCGAATCAAGCACGTATCAACTGCCCCGCCCTGCAACAAACAGCGCCTCGGTATTTCCTTCGCCCGCACGCTATCATGCGGCGGTGGTCGGCTGGTCTGTCGGCGCCACTAGGCAGCCGACAGACCAAAAAATCAGCGGCGCATCGCTGGACCCCAGCTCCTCTGAATAGAAGCATCGGAGAGCATAACGGTGTCCAAGCGTCCGGAAGCGGCGGCATTCTTGATCTCGTTGAGGCAGTTCTTGATTGCTTCGGCCATGCGATATCCTTCCTTTTCCTTTGCGTTCGACGCCGACTTGCGCCGGACTCAGATGATAACGCGCGCCATCCGGGAGTCAAACCTTTGGTCGCTATCAAATTGTGTTGCCTTCGCCTGCGAGCGAGAACTAAAAAATCGCAGCGTTTAGGGCCGGCAAAAGCGTAAAGGCGGGGGTTGCGCACTATGAGTTCTCGTGCAGTGAAGAGCTATATCCGTAGAGCTCTCGAGGCTGGTCAAATTGCCGATTGCCGTCAGTTTCCAGAAAAGGATCGGGAGGTCGATGCGGGTTATCTACGTGCATTAGCACTTGGCGGATTGCCGGCAGGAATGCGGGTTGTGGGCCTGACGATCACAGGTACGCTGGACTTGCGCGATTGCGGATCTGCTGGAAATCCTCTGCCAGCCTTGCGGATCGAGCAATGCCGCATCGTCAGTCCCCTGACCGGAGACGCGCCAGATACCGTCTCGATCGATCTGTCACGTTCTCACGTCGCCTCGCTGTCCTTGCAAGGTTCGCGCTTCACTAGCTTTTCCGGCAAGGGAATGGCTTGCTGCGCCGAGGTCGATCTATCCGGTGTCGGCCCGGTGAACGAGGGCGGGCTTTGCTGGATCGACATGTCCAATGCTGCTATCGGCGGAAACGTCGTAGCGGTCGACGCTTGTTTGCAATCGGCAATGATCGCGCATGCCGATCCAGATGAGGCGCCGACCTGCACGGGATTCGTCTTGCAGGAAGCTCAGATCGGCGGGACGCTCAACCTTTACAAAAGCAAGGTGATTGGTGGGTTGTCGCTCTATCTCGCGCGTCTGAAGGGCGATTTGTGGCTCGGCCAGTGTCGCCTGGTCGCTACCAACGGGTGGGCGCTCAATGCCAACGATGCCGAAATCGGGGCGATCTATGCTACGCGAGAGCCGCTCCAAGCTGAAGGGTACGTCGCCCTAAACGGCGCGCGTGTCCGATCACGGATCAATCTCTGTAAGGCCCGCTTAATCGCCAGAGAAGCAACGGCGCTGTCAATGAACAATATGCAGATCGGTGAAGGCGTATGCCTCAACAATGTGGAGTTGGACGGGCGGCTCGGCTTTGCCGGGCTGCGCTGCCAAGGTGATTTCAGCCTGCTCGGGGCGAAAATTGCTGTCAGCCAACGCGATGCTATCCTCGCCCAGGACGCTCAAATTCTTGGGAGCTTGCACCTGTCGGCAGATCCCGAGACCAAACGCCGCTTTTTCGTCAAGGGAAGGGTGATCCTCCACGGCTGCCACATTGGCAATGACCTTACCCTGTGCGGCGCCAATCTGCACGGCGAGTTCGAGGACATCGAGGAGGTGGGTGACAAGCAATTTCATTCGGCGCTGCTCGCTTCCGATCTTCGTGTCGGCGGGTGCATCAAGCTGGGGGAAAAATCGCAACTGGCGCCCGGGCAGCGCAGCCTGGTCTCAAACGGAGCGTTGCGGATGCAGCGGGTTGAGGCTGGCAAAGACATCCAGCTTTTCAACACGGAGGTCGTGGGCATCGCGCCCAAAAGAAAGCCCCTTAACTCCGAGGCCGCTGACGCGTCCGGTTCCGCGCCCGACAACACGGCCTTCGACCTCAGCTATTCAAAGGTTGGTGGTATTCTGATTATCGGCGACAACGATCTGTATGGGTCTGTGAACCTCTACTACTCCGACACAGATTTTCTGTGGGATACGAACAATGGATACCCGAAGCCCGCCTCCGACGGGACGGACGACATACACCTTGTCGGCTTCACCTACCGGGTGCTCATGTTGCCCGACATGGAGGCCCGGAACTGTCCCGCGGATCTGCGCAGAACGCTCAAGGCGCGCAAGGCTTGGCTCGAGCGCAGCCCTTTTGATGCACAGGATTATGCGACGCTGGCCCGTGCTCTGCGACGCAGCGCCTTGACCAACGAAGCCCGCGAAATCATGATTGCGCGCTTCTGCCGCGAGTTGACCATGCTGGTGCGCGGGGTACGGGATCGGAAAGCCGTCCCCGTGCAAACGGAGCAGAAAGAGGCCGATCCTCGAACGCTCTGGTCGCGCGCGACGGCTTTTGCGATCAATGCTCCCCATTATTCACTCGCGCAGATTTCAGATCTCGCCCACTATGTGATGATGCAGATCTATCGCCTGACTTTCGGTTTCGGGCTGGATCCACGCCGTGCCGTAGTGACGCTGCTTGGCTCCTTTTTGTTGGGCTGGACCGTGTTCGCTGACGCCAACCGCAGGGATCTGATGATCGTCGACCAGCAGCCTGTGGCAACGCTGTCCGACCGTTCGGCAATCGGCGCCGGACTTAGCACCGAAGTAGCTGACAAGGTACCTTGCGGCGACATGATTGACCCGAGACTGTTTGCGCTCGACGTGTTCATTCCGCTGGTCGATCTGCGACAGGAATCGAAATGCGAGATCGGAGTAGCCGACGGCTCCGAAGCTACGGCGGCGGAGGCGACTACCCTGAAGATCATCAAGGCCATCTATGCGTTCTTCGGCTGGATAGTTATCTCACTTTCGATCCTTACGTTCTCGGGCTTTCTTCAGCGCCGCAACGAATTGCTGGGGGGCGATACGTGACCGGTGCGCAAGCAAGGATCGCGGGTCGCTTGTTGCTCGATGGACAGGTTGCAGCGGGGCTGAGTATTGGCGAAATTCGCGAGGCAGTGCTGCCCCTCATTCGCAGCAATATCTACCGGGTCGATCCGGACAAGTTGGCGATCGAGATCGACGGGCCGGATGCCTCGCATCAAGAGGTCGATCCGGATTTGGAAGTAGGGCTGCAATGGCTCGGTGTCGGCTCAGACGCAGGTTCGCGGCTCAGATTTCGCGAAGAGCGGCAGCACTTCTCGCTTGCACTTGAGGATAGCTGGTGCGGGGTATTTCTTGCCCGTCACCTTGCCACTTTGCGGGACGACGAGCCGCTCACGATCATCCACCTCGACGACCATACGGATATGATGTCGACTTTACTGGCCGTCGAAAGTGACGCGGATGGCTCGCTGGTTCTCCAAGATCCACTCTCTGGATGCGCATTCGATCCCGCTTCGCCCGCTAGCTGGCACAGCGCCATCGCCAGTGGAGCGATCAGCATAGGCTCATTCCTAACGCCGTTCTTCGCGCTTGATCGTATCGTCGAGGTGTTCCACCTAAAGGCCGACTTGGAGAAGGCCCAGTCCTTTGCGGTCGCTCCGCAAACGACAGGTCATGAGTTGCTCGCGCGGTATCGGTTCCACGCGATCGAGCTAGCCGACAGCGCCGCCGGAGAGAGCCCGCAACGCCTCTACCGGCGGTCGAACGATGCGCACCAATTGCTGGCGCATCTGGCGGAAGGTCGCCGCGCCGCGATCCATATCGACCTCGACTATTTCATCAACGATTATAACGGAAACGCATGGCAGGTGGGCGAGATCGACTTGGTTACAACGCACAAAATTGCGCTTGAGCGGCTGGATCATTTCTTCTCCGCCCTAACCCGATCTGGCGTCTCGATCGCATGCTGGACTATCGGCGTGTCGCCCGGCTTTTGCAGCGCGCGCCATTGGCGGTTCCTCATCGAACAGATCGAACGGCGAATTGCCGATCTCGAAGTCATTCTGGCGAGGTAGTCCACGCGTGGCTAATCGGGCACGGCCTCCGAAGTGAAACAGGCCGTCAGCATCCAGATATGCTCGCCCTCCTGCAAGCGATGGCGACGATGCCAGAAGCGGCTGCCATGGCCGAACATGATCGCGCCCTGCGGCGTGGCAATGGTCTTGAGCAGCGCGCCGGGAGCATCGCCTTCATCAGCGTAGACTGAAAGATTCAGGCCCGACACCTGGCTGTCGGGGCGAAGCGGCGATGCATTTAGATAAAACAGCAGGGTGACCTCGCAGTTGGAAGCATCGTCGCGGTGGGTTTCGAGGAAATCCCCCGCCTCGAAAAAGGTAAAGCAACTGGCGCCGGGGCAATAGCGAAACGGGCGCCCGAATACGGGTTCGAGCAGGGCCGCAGAGGCCATGCTGCCGAGCACGTGGACTGCTGATGGACCAAGCGATGCTACGTGCGAACTGTAAGCCAGATCGGCGCTCTCCGATACTGCGGGCTTCGCCTCGGCGCGCCTGAAACGGGCCTCCCCCGCAAGCTCTTTGAGCATTTCGGAGGGTATGGCATCAGGAAGACAATGAAACCCGAAACATTCGATGGATTGCCGGATGCCGGGCAGTTGCGCGCCATCAAGCCAGGAAATCGCGGATACCATGGCGGCCTGCGTCATATTGAGCGTTGATCCAAACGAAAAAATCGCGAAATCTATGATAACTAGGTGCTCGGTTTATGCAAGTAGGGGCAGGCGTGAGGGACGTATCGCGGGGATGACTATTACGGCAATAAATACAGCCCCCGTACACGAAGTTGCGGGCGATATTGTTGTGGTGGGCGGCGGAATGGCCGGCCTCACCCTGGCCCGCAAATTGGCTCCCGGTCGCCGCGTCATTGTGCTTGAGCGGGGCGGTCCTGGGTCAGTGCCGGTTGACCCAACCTGCGCTGACGGCGAGGTTGTCGGGTTACCCTATCCGCTTGGCGAAATCCGCGATTTTCGGCTGGGTGGGTCCAGCTCTGTCTGGGCAGGTTATATCGCGCAACTTGATCGTCGCGACTTCGCAATCGGCCTTGGAACAGAACTTGGCGGTTGGCCGATCGAATTTGACGAACTGGCTATCTACGCCGATGAAGCCGCATCATTACTTAACATTTCCAGCGCGGACTTCGCACCCGACCTGATGGATCTGCCAAAAACGCTGCGCCGGCAACTCTCTCCCCACGGGGTTGGTCCGCAGTATTGGCGCTTCAGCAAGCCCATCGTGCGGATGGGCAACGACTGGTTCCAATATCTGTCGCAAAGCCCTGAAATCGCCGTCCTGACAGGCGCACGCGCGCTCGAAATCTTACTGACCCACGCGCAGAATGAGGTCGAGGCGATCACCTGCATGGCTGCGGACGGATCGCGCTTCGAAGTTCGAGGAAGCCTTTTTGTGCTGGCATCAGGTGGGCTGGAAACGCCGCGTCTAATGTTGGCATCGCAAAGTCGGAGCCCTGCTGGCGTCGGCAATTATGAAGGGTTGGTCGGTACATGCTTCTGTGAACATCCGCACCTCACGGTTCCAGGGTTCGAACTGGCGACCGGCAGCCCACTGAACGCTTACGCGACTACCGGCGTCCTGCGCGATGGCTTGCCTGCAATCGTCAACTTTGCGCTTGATGCAGGTGCGGCAGACCTCAACGCACGAGCCCACTTTTTCCGCACGCCTGCCATGGCGGAAGACGCCGTTCCCAGACTCGGCATCTTTTGCGAGCAGTCGCCGATTATCGCGAGCAGGGTTTCTCTCGCGGACGGCTGCGATAGCAGCGGGGTGCGCAAGTTGGTGCTGGACTGGCGCATTGCTGAACAGGATATCGAGGAGTTGGCGGCCATAGCTAACAGTCTGTCTGAGGCGTTTAGTCGTGCCGGCCATGGACGCTTAGTCCGCGAGCTCCACCCAGGCGACATCGGGTCTGAGCTCATCCTGCACTCCAATCACCAACTGGGCACTACACGCATGGCCACCACCGCCAAGCAAGGTGTGGTGGACCGCAATGCCCGTGTATTCGGTGTGGACAATCTTTTCGTTGCGGGAGGTAGTATCTTTCCTAGGGTCGGCTGGGCCAATCCCACCTTTACGGTTATGCAGTGTACGCTGCGCCTTGCCGATCACATTGCGGAGTTAGTCTAAAATGAACGCCGCCCCTCTTCAGCATCATGCTTGTCTCACGTCGGCGTTGCTACCCACGACATGGAAGCGACTATCGCCTTTTATACCGGCATTCTCGGCTTTCCCGTCGTTGCCGATCACGTTACCGAGATTGGCCAGGGAGGAAGGGTACGTCAGGTCTATTTCGATATCGGTGCGGATACATATTTCGTGTTCATGGAATCGAAGGGCGTACCCGAAATTCCCGAGAATTTTCCGACCGGGATCAACGAAGCTCTCGGCACGCCCGCTGGGATGTTCCACTTTTCTTTCAACCTTGAAACCCGCGAAGAATTGGTAGCGCGGCAAAATGCGCTCGTTAACCAGGGTATAGAGGTGTCAGACATTATCGACCTTGGCCATGCCGATTCTATCTTCTTCTTCGACCCCAATAATCTGCAGCTTGAATTCTGCTGGCATTCTAGGCGCTTCGACGCTTCGGACATGGGCAAACGCTCCACCGCAGATCTGGCCTAGACCTGTGAATTTTGTCAGAACATCAACAAGTTTGTTGATGCCCATGCTGACCCACAGATTGCCTTAACACGATGGCTATCTGTTACCAATTTGGTCCCGGGGAGATCAAACAGCTATTCTCGACTCTTCTCCTCAAGCCCGATTTGGGCTAGGAAATCCGCGTAAAACCAAGACCTTTGCCGTCCAAATTCGAGCGGGGCAGTGGTCGATCACATCGGTCCAAATAGGGAACAACTTCGCGCACACCCTACGCGGCCGCGTGGTATCGGAAAACGAGCCTGCCATTCAGCGACGCCATCGGCGCAATCCGACTCCAAGTCTCGGTCGGCGACATTAACTCACACTCCCCGTCCCACCGGAAATCGCAATATATTCCCACAACCCGCATCGTACGTATGGCCCAAGCGCTATGCTTCGCTACCTAATCGTACAAAGCCGAGCTGAGGTCGTTCAGCCGCTGCCGGCGAGAGGCCGGAATATGAACTACTGTTTCATGGAATGCTTTATCGATGGCAGAGACTAATCGGCATAGGCAAGCCTGTCATACCGTATCTCAAATAAAAATCTCGCGATCATCCGCGGGTTTGTCCGCCAGACCATCCGCCGCCCAGCGCCCGGTACAGCGTGATGATATTTTCCAGCTGGAGCTGTCGCACGCTGATCGCGTCGAGTTCCGTCGCATAGAGATTTCGCTGGGCGTCGAGTTGCTCGATATAGGCCGCATAACCGCCCTGATACCGATCCGTAGCCAGCGCGACCGAGCGTTTCAGGATCGTGCGCCGGTTATGCAGCCGATCGATCTGTTCGGCATAGCGCAAGACGCCGGTCAGCGCGGTTTCGACTTCCTCGAACGCGGCGAGCGCAGCGCCACGATAGGCAAAGGCGGCCTGATCGCGCTGCGCGGTGGTGGTGGCGACCTGCGCCGTCAGCCTGCCGCCCGAAAAGATCGGGGCCAGGATGCTGCCGCCCAGGCTCCAGATCGTGACCGGATCATAATCGGTCGCATTGACCAGCAATTGCCCGAGGCTGGCCGACAGCGCGATTTGCGGCAGGAAGGCGGCGCGGTCGGCCGCCAGCCTGGCGTCGGCGGCGGCGATCGCCAGTTCCGCGCTAGCTATGTCGGGACGGCGGCGCAGCAGGTCGGATGGCAAGGTGGCGGGTACGGCCGGCACGGGAAAATCGATCAGGCTGCGATGGCGCGCCACGGGTCCGGGCAGATCGCCGACCAGCCGCCGCAGGGCGTTTTCCTGCGCGCTCAACGCCAGCCTGATCTGCGGAATGGCCTGTTCGACCGCCTGATATTCCGATTGCGCCTGAGTCAGTTCGAATTGCGAGATATAGCCGACCGACGCCTGGTCGGTCGCCAGGCGCAAGGCTTCCTTGCGCGACGTCACCGTTTCCTGCGACACGAACAACTGCGCGTCCAGCGCCAGCAGCCCGATATAGCCCTGCGCCACCTGCGCGGCGACGGACAGGGCCATGGCATCGCGATCCGCCTGGCTGGCGACATAGCGCAGCCGGGCGGCATCGGTCAGGCGCGACAGCCGCCCGAACAGGTCGACCTGCCAATTGGCCTGCAATTCCGGTTGCAATGCCGTGCTGGTGGCGAGGCCCAATGCACCCGGCGCGCGCGCATATTGGCCCGGTCCGACGGCATCGATCGCAGGCAGCAGAGCCGATCGCGCAGTACGTATGTCGGCCTGCGCCTCCTGCACGCGGGCTGCGGCGGCGAGTATGTCGGTGTTGCGGGCAAGCGCATCTTCGATCAGCCGATCCAGAACCGGATCGCCGAACGCACGCCACCAGTCGGGGGCGATGGATCCGGCAGCGGCAACCCCGTCGCGCCATGCGGCCGGCGCAACGACCGTAGCGGAGGCCGGCGGGCGCACATCCGCGGGCATACATCCCGAAAGCAGGGTCGCTGCACCTGCAAGCGCCAGACAACGCCCCTTCATCGCACGCTGCCGGTGCCGGTCGCGCCGGCGGTTTCGACTCGCGTCACGACCGACATGCCGGGCCGCAGCCGGTTGGCAAGCGGCTGGCCGGGGTCGATGCTGATGCGGATCGGGATGCGCTGGACGACCTTGGTGAAGTTGCCGCTGGCATTGTCGGGACGCAAAACACTGAATTCCGAACCCGTTGCCGGAGCGAAGCCGTCGACATGCCCTTTCAGCGTTTCTCCCAGCGCATCGACCTTGAAGGTCGCGACCTGGCCGGGGCGGATGTTGCGGGTCTGGGTTTCCTTGAAATTCGCCACTACCCACAGGCTGTCGGGCACAAGGAACAGCAGTTGCGATCCCGCCGCGACATATTGTCCCTGCCGCACGCTGGCTTCGCTCAACTGCCCGTCCTTGGGGGCGTGAATGACTGTGTTGGCAAGGTTGATCCCGGCAAGGTCGCGCTGCGCTGTTGCGGTCTTGACCTGCGCCTCCAGCCCCAGCCGCGACACCGACGTCGCCTTTGCGCTTTCCTCCGCTATGCGGATCGCGGCGCGCGCCTTGAGCACATTGGCGGCGCCTGATCGCGCGGTCGCGCGGATCTGGTCGCGCTCTCGTAACGATACCGATCCGCGCAGGGCCAGGTCGTTGACCCGCTCCTCGTCCGACGCCGCGCGATCGCGCTCCGCCTGCGCGGCATAAAGGTCCGCGCGGCGTGCCTCTATGTCGGCCTGATTCTGGGCCAGCGTTTGCGCGGCGTTGGCCAGTTCCGCCCTGGCCGCATCGAGCTGCCCCTCAGCCTCCGCGAGTTGCTGGCGATAGATGCGGTCGTCGATCCGTATCAGCGGTTGCCCGGCGCGGACATGCTGGAAATCGCGCACCAGAACCTGCGCGACATAGCCGTTGACCTGCGGCGCCATCACCGTGATCTGGCCGCGCACATAGCTGTTTTCCGTCGTCACGATGCTGCTGGTGAACGGCCAAATGCGCCAGGCGGACAGGATAAACAATATACCGATCAACGCGACGCCCGCCATGATGAAGACAGTCCTGCGCCGGGGCTTGATGGTTTTGGGCGGTTCTGCATCGGATGCGCCTTCGGTTGCCCCCAGCGGGTTGCCATTGGGGTCCACCAGGTCGAGCTTTGGCGTTTCATCGACCGGGCGATCGTCGCGGATGATTGGTTCGTCTGCCATTTTCCGGTTTTCCATCAGATCGAGACCGCCCCGCCGGTCTGCGGACCGGACGGAGCGGGCGGGTTGTTCTTTGCCGCCACGGCGAGGCGGATGACGTGGAACAGCGACCAGCTGAGCAGCAGCAGCGCGAGCAGGCCGGTCAGCAAGAACACGTCGTTAAACGCGCGCACTTGCGCTTCGCGCGTGGATATCTGGGCCAATTGCGCGACCCCTTGCGCTTGCCGCAGCACGGGATCGGTCATTACCCGGCCATAGACCTGACCTTGCATCTCAAGCCGCTGGGCGACGACGCCGTTGGTCGGGTCCACGCCCGCGTTGATCGCGGCGGAATATTCATGCTGTCGAAACTGCTGGAACGTGCCGAGCGCAGCGGGGCCGGCCAGCCCGCCAATCGATTGGCTCACGCCGAACAATACAGCGAAACTGACAATATAATTGGGACCATTCTTCAGCGCGCTCATCACGCCCACCAACAGCAACGGTCCCATGAACAGCCCCGCCCCGCAGGACAACAGGAGCTGGCTGAGAAACATATCATGCGGGCGGGTTAGGCTGGTGGCGTTCCAATCCAGAAAGCTGCCGATTGCGATCAGCACTACGGAGAGCAAGATTTGCGGAATGACGGTTTTCTGATTGAAAGTCAGCGCGCTTGCGCCGATCCCCGCCACCAGACCCAGTAGCATGACGGCATAAAGCGGCTGCAACTGGTCCGGTCCCATGCCCAGCGCGCGTAGCAGGCCGGTCGCGCCATAGGTTTGTTCCGACAGCAGGAAACGGATGCCCATCGCGCCGATCGCAAAACGTATGGTGGATGCGGTGCCCAACCAGCGCGTCTGGATCATCGGATTGGCGCGATGATGCTCGACAAATATGCTCGCCATGAGCAGGATGATCGCAACGATCAGCGCAGCGGCGATCCATGGCTGGGACGTCCACCATTGGGTGCGTCCCTGCGCCAGCACGGCCACGATCAGCGCCAAGGCAGGAGCAAGTAACAGGAACGTCAGGAAGTCGCGGCCCTCGAACACCTTGATGCGAATGCCAGGCGGCAGCTTCAGCGTCACCACGGCGGCGAGGCAGCATAATGCCAGCCCGATTCAAACAGGTAAAGCGTCCGCCATTCGCCAAGATCGAGTAAAGCTGGGGACAATAGCCAGGCCAGCGGGGTCGCCAACTGGGAAATGCCAAGACCGATGACCAGACCTTGCCCCAGCTTCGCCTTGGGAAAGGCCTGCAACGTGTAGAAAATGGCCAGCGTGCTGATTGTGGCGCCGGCAAGTCCGCTGACCGCGCGCACCAGCAGCGCCATGGCGTAGCTGTCGGCGAACATATGCAGGATAGTGACCGCGGCATAGAGCGGCAGGCCGATCTCCGCGAACAGGCGCAGGCCGAATTGCTGGCGGAACTTGAATAATAGCAGGCTGGTCGAGACATTGACCATCAGATAGGCTGCGGGCAGCCAGGCCGCCTCGATCGGTGTCAGGCCGAGTTCGCCCTGGATGCTGGGCAGGTTGGCGCTGATGAGCGCGTTGCCAAGTCCGCCTGTGATCCCCAGCAGCAGCGCGGTGGCGATATAGGCGACACGGACCGGCCCGCTGTGGCGCGGCGTGGATGGCGACCCCGGCATCGACGGCTTTTCATCGTCGCTCCAGTTAGGGATGGGTTCAAGCGGCGTCGTCATCGTGACGTGCCGGCATCGGCTGGTTGCAACCCGGAGACCAGCAGATCGACCAGACGGGCGGCCATGGCCCGGCGTTTGTCGGCATCAGGTTCTCGTGCAACGGCCCCAAGCATCCCGCCAACCAACAGCATGTCGTCGGACCTGAAGTCGCCGCGTAGCATGCCTCCTTTGATAGCGTCGCCTACTGCCCGGTCGAACAAGAGCCGGAAGCGTTTAAGCTGGCATATCCGCTGGGCATTGTCGGAGGGGATGACCCGCCAGAAGTCCGCCAGAGAGGGATCCTTCGCAAGGATATCAGCCAGATGCAGCAGCAGAACCCGAAACGTGGTGCGATCGTGAGGAATAGCTGCCGCCAAGGCGTCGAGTGCGTCGAGCGACTGGTCCACGAGAGCAAGAACCAGTTCAACCCGATCGGGGAAATGGCGATAAAGCGTTGCGCGCCCGACCCCGGCGCGCGTGACGACCAGATCGAGCGGCGCGGTGATGCCATGTTCCAGGAAGATTGCGGAGGCAGCCTGGAGCAGTGCCTGGCGATGTCGTCTCGCGTCGGTCCGATCGTTGGTCACATGACCATAAGCGGACTATTTTGTCCGAATGTCAACCATTGTGGCTTCGCATCGAGGCTTTTGGCCGTGGATTTCCGATATGCGTTCCCTGGCCTTGACCAACTATATTGTGCACAATATATTAGAATGAGATTTGATCGTGAGGATAGATTAATGAGTCTGCTCTACAGCACTAAAGTGACCGCAGTCGGCGGACGTTCCGGGACCGTGAAAAGCGCCGATGGCCTGCTCGACCAGCCGCTGGCCCTTCCGAAGGCGTTGGGTGGAAAGGGCGGCGCCACTAATCCGGAGCAATTGTTCGCGGCCGGCTATGCGGCATGTTTTAGCAATGCCGTAATTCATGTGACTCGCGCGACATCTGAAAAGGTGAAGGACAAGGATATCGTTGTTACAGCCGATGTCGGGATGCAGCCGAACGGAACAGGCGGCTTTGCCTTGACGGTGGCGCTAGATGTGACGATTACAGGCGTTGATCAGGCAACGGCAGAAGATGTGGTGGCCAAAGCCCATGCCGTATGCCCGTATTCAAACGCAGTGAAGAATAATATCGATGTTGCGATAGCGGTGTCGGTGAACTGAGAGGAAATGGCATGACGCTGCCGGATTTGGATCCCCTCGATCTCGACCGGCAGGTCTGCTTTCCCCTTTATGCCGCGTCGAACCTGCTCAATCGCCTGTATAGACCCATTCTGGCGGATTTGGGACTGACCTATCCCCAATATCTGGTCATGCTGGTTTTGTGGAAGCACACGCCGCAAACCGTCGGGTCGCTAGGAGACATGCTCCATCTCGACAGTGGCACCCTGACTCCGCTGCTCAAGCGTATGGAAAGGGCGGGCCTGATAAGCCGGACCCGTGACGCGACCGACGAGCGGCGGGTATTGATCGATATGACACCGAAGGGGCGGGACCTAAAATCCGCCGCCGCGCGGGTGCCCGAAATGCTGGGTGCCGGACTCGACATCGATGCGGAATCGATCATCGAATTGCGCGGTCGGGTTCGCGCCTTGGTCGCCGCGTTGAAAGGGTTACCCGTAGCCAGATCTTAAAGTGTGATTGATCGTAGTCGTGCACGATGCGGTCACGTCCGTTAGAAAGGTCAAAATTTGGATTACGGTTGCCGATGCTCACATTCGCTAGCGTCCGCTGACCCCGGTATAGGTTCAAGGCCCGCCCTAAAAAACGGTGCCGCGACCGAGGTCACCAGGCCCAAAATCACGGAAGCCAGGCATTAGGTACATTTTAGCCAGTTAGCATTGGTCCGGCCAAATCTTCATTGCGGTAATGAGGGCGCTCATGATCACGAGCTTTAAAGGGCTTGTGGAACAACATTGCCGAATTCAAAGCGATCGCTTCTCAGGGCAGAAATATGTTCTCCCCATACCTGGACCGCATATGACGAGCCACGGAATTCAGATAGCGCGTCTGCCGCCAGGTCGTCGGACTGTGATAGATGCCAATCGCCTTCCAGTAATTGCCGGTCGAGCACAGAGCGGATAAGAAGATCCACCGTGCAGCCTCCGCGTTGAAGCAGGGATCAAAACGCAGCCAATATTTAACCTGGCGAGGGGAACGCCTAACAAGCGCTGCAATGCGAGGTATCCACCAAGTGTTGATCTGCAGGGCCCCGAGATCGTAAGAACCATTACTATTACGAACCTCAGCGCCAATCCAGCCGGCCTCCTGGTCACGCAGTCCCCAGAGCGTTTTCTCCAGCCAGGACTGAACAAGCGACGCTTGCCGGATGCAGGAGGAAATTCGCAGGCCCTCTGCGTCAGCGGGCTTTGCAAATGCCGGGGCGATATACAATGCGATACTGATGGCTGCCGTACATAACAGCTTGGGGATGCCGTGTGACATTATCCCACCCTCCAAGAGTGCTTGGGGGCGTATTGATCGAACAGGCGTGATCTGCAAACTTATCTGGATCCGTCCACCTGTCAGCACATCATGGGAGCCTCGCCCTGTAACGTTATCGCACGATCTGCGATAATTGACCGATATCCGGCTTTGATGTCCGGGCGGCCCCGTACGGATCACGATGCCCTTCCTTCTCCGGCGCTGACATACTGTATCGAACGCCGCGACATAGTCAGGCAGGATGGCACCTCCGCAACGTTTTCGTCAGGATCAAGCAGTTAGCATCGTTAATCCTGACATCCGCGGTATATCGGCGGTTGCGAACTGCCATATGACTAGGCCTTTCGAAGGCGGCCAGTCGGAGATCCTGAAACGCGGGAGGAACTATTGCCCTAAAGCGGGTATAGAGCATTTGTGGCCGTTGTAGCCGATCGGGTCCGCATAATAATTGCAACGCCATCGTCCTTGCCTGGCACCGCCGCCAGCGACGACGCACGAGCAGCTGACAAAGACGAACAGCGAACATGGAAAGAAACATGGGCAGTAACCTCATCGTTCGGGATCATGAGAGAGCTCAGGGCGTGGCTCAGGAAATTGGTTTTCCCGGTCGATGCCGGTTTTCGGTGCTCTTGCGTCCATGCGCGCGTTCTGGAGAATGTTTTCGAGGAATCTGTCGAGAAGCTGCGCGATGCTGCGGGCACCTTCGGCAAGATGCTCGGCCGCGCCACGGGGTGGACGATCACGATAGTGGAGTTCTCGCTCGAGCGCCTGATCACGCCGCTCCGTGCGGACTCGCTCTTGCTCGGTCCTCAGACCTGCCAGATGACCTTCCTGGCGTTTCGAGAATATATCTACGCGGTCAGTCTTCAGCCGACCCAATCCTTCCGACGACGACGTCTTTTCTCCTGATCGGCGATCGAGCTTGGCAATGAGTTCCTCGACATTGTTGGTCCAGAGCCGCGCGCCAAAGGCCGCCCGGGTAATGGCAGTGTAGAAGTTTTGGGCATTGACCAACGGAGATTCGACCGGCGCCAGCACGAAGACGCGCGGATAGGTCTTGGATTGCGCGGAATATATGGTCTCTGCATACCCATGATCCCAGGTCCGGTGTTCGGACAGATCAACCTGCTGCACATGACTGTTCCGATCCCAGCGGATCGTCGCTAGCGGGCCATTAAGTTTTTCCACGGTGCCGCGCTCGGCATTGCGTAGGCCGAGTTCTCGATTGACGAGCCGCCACTGGATCCGGTCACCCTCGGCGATGTGCCGTTCTTCAGGATTGAACACATTGATGTGCCGGGCCTGCGTCGTATGCGGGTCCCAACGGACGACGCGCCCCTGCTCATCGACTAATCGCACGAGCTGCCGACCAGTGGCCTCACGTCCGAGCCCAGCGACAAGATAATCGGCGTGCCGCGCAATACCGAAGCTGACGATGTCCCGATCGAAGCGCACCAACTGTCCCGTTCCGTAGAAGCGGGCCATATGCTTTTCGATATCGGTGAGGCCCGCCGGTGCGAGGATAGAAAGCAAGCTATCATCAGGTGCCAAGCCCTTCTCGTCTTTCAGCGCTTCGCGAATCTTGCTGTTGACGTTCAGCCGGGTCGCATTGTCGAGAACCAGGATATTGGTCCCGGCCCGCGAGTCCGGCTTGAGCCGTATCCAGGCATTGACGGCCTGCTCCGCCATCTTTTCATTGTCGTCAACGGTGCTGACGCAATCGAGCTTGGCCAATGCCTCGGCAAAGTTCCCCGTCCGCGCAGCGGTGACCGCAGCCTTGATTGATTTCGTTTCCAGCCGAACAGCTTGCGTCAACTCTACCGTCGGCAAGCCCAGCCTTCGCATCAACCAGAAGGGTTTGCCCTGCTCGATCGCGCCGGTCTGTTTTTCGTCTCCGAGGAACAGCAGCCGTGCGCCTGTTGCCCTGCTGATTTCAAGCAATCGTTGGGCCTGACGATTGCCCAATTGCCCGGCCTCATCAAGCACCAGGACATGCCGTTCAGTGATCCCCTGCCCGCCCCGCGCCACGAAGCTGGCGACGGTATGAAAATCAATCTTTGCTTTGTTTCCCAGTTCCGCGGCGGCCGACGATGTGGGAGCCAGGGCAATCAGCGTCATTCCCGGCTCGGCAGCTTCACCCAGGATCCGCACCAAGGTCGATTTGCCGGATCCTGCAACGCCGTGGATCGCGGTGACGCGATCTCGCGTCACCGCCGTCTCCACCAACGCGCGTTGTTGCTCCTTGTTGAGCGATGTGCCTTCAAGCACGGCCAGTAGGCGATCGCTCGACGCGATCGGGCGTCCATCGTCGAGGCCCAGCGCGATATGCTGGGTGAGCGCCAGTTCCAATCGCCAGGACTTGCGGCTGGTACGCCCACGGGTCAAGATGCTGTCGCCGGTCGGCTCATGGGTCGATAGCAGCTTGTGCGCCAACTCATGCTTTTCGATCCGAGGGCGGATATCATCGAGCCGGACCTCACCGACATGCGCGGCGAGGCCGGTGCGCAGTATGTTACCCAAATTATTGACCGCCTCGGCACTCTCCAGATGCCGCAGGCCGAAAAGAGCGGCCCGCGATGCTTCGCGTTCGGTAGGCGGCAGATGTCTCCCGTCCCGTTCGTGCGCCACGTCCGCGATCTTGTGCAGCGTTTCAAGACGCCCGCCGGTTCGCTGATGCCACTGCGCGGTGAGGTCCTCCTTACCGATCTTCACCTTCGCCCTACGCGTGGCGTAGAAAGAAGCACGCTGGGCTTTCTGGCCAACCAGCCCATGCTCGCGCGCATGGTCTTCGATCGCCCCGGCGCGCTGTGAAAATTGATCAATCAGATCTTTCGACACGCGTCGTATTTCGAACAATCCGGAACGAGGATCGGCATCGATTTCATAACCTGCTTCGCGCAAACTATAGGCCAGCGCATTGCGATAGATCTGGCCCGCGACACGCTGCTCACCATACATCACGCTGCTTTCCAGGCTTGCCAGGGGATCGCCGTCTGCATGGTTCGTCATATTGAGGACGACAAGGTGCGTATGGAGATGGGGGTCAAGTTCCCGGCTACCATGCTCGGTGAAACGGGCAACCAGGATCCGGCCCGTCGTTTCGTGAATGATCTTGCCATCATCGCGTCGCGCAGCTGCGCCTGTTCCTCCAGATAGGAGATAGCCGCAGTCACCGCTCCCTCATGGGCGGCAAGCACGCGTTCGTCGCCGGCAACCAGCGCCATGATTGATACCGACTTGGGCGCATTGACCGCAAAATCCCAGCCGGGATGATGCTGGATTTCGCCATCTGCACGGTGCCGCCCCAATTGCTGATCGCCAACCTTTCCGGCAAGAAAGTCGCGAAACGACTTCGGATCGACAGCGCCTGATAGACCGAGGTCCACCGCAAGCTTTCCAAACCATTCAGACGGTTCGTTGCCGCCCTTGGTGTAATAGTCGCCGACCGTATAATAGCGGGCGATATTGGTTGGTTGGCCATGGAGGCGTTGGGGCTGAATCATGCTGGCCTCGCCCGCTCACGCGGCCCATCGTCACGGCCGTGCTGGACAAGATCGGATCGGATTTCTCCCTGCTTGCCGGCCAGGATGGTCCAAAGGGTGCGGGGAGAAGCGGGAAGCTCGGCATTCTCGTCATCGAGCAATATATCTTCCACGCGCTGGGCATCGATATGCGGCGATGGCTGCGTAAACATATCCGGCTGCGGTGATGGCGTCGTGGTGGGTTCCGAGGATACCGAAGGCTTCGCCGGCTTGATCTCACCATGTTTCGATGGCGAAGATGCCTGAGTAGCTTCCCGCTCCATTGCTTCGCGAACACGTGCTTCAGCATGGGCGATGCGAACGAGCATCCCGGCCTTGTCGATCTGAATGGGGGGTGTCGTGCGTTCGAGGAAGGCTGGTCCCAACGATGGCACGTCATTGAACCGGCTGTCGAATCGGACAACCGGCAAATTGCGGCCAAAGCGCAGGAAGCCCACCAGATTGGGCAGGTTGGTGACCTCGGTTGAAAGGACCAGCGGCCGGGTTACCTGCATGCGCGACAGGTTGACGCCATCGCGCATGTCGTTGACGCCATAGGACATGCCCTCATTGGCCTCGACCTGCTCGACCTGACCAAGGTTGATCGAGACATGCTCGGCGGTATCGGTGTCATTCGCCCGCAGCGCCACCCAGGTCGAGCAATAACCGGTGATAGCGGCCGCATCCTCCTTCCCGTAGGTCGCCTTCAATTGGGGATAGGACTGGAAGCCCAATATGCCACAGCCACCATATTTGCGGGCACGGGCGAGAAAGTCGGAAAGGGACGGCAGCTTATGCAGTGTCGGCAGTTCATCGATCACGCAATAGAGCCGCCGGTCGCGATCTGGCGTCAGGCTCATGATCGCGCTGATCGCGATGTCGAGCCACACGGTGATGAGCGGGCGCAGTGACGGGAGCTGGTCGGCCTTCACGGTGATGAAGAGCCAACTTCCGTCCGCGCCTTTCTCAACCCAGTCGCGGATCGAAAAGCCGTCCTCGGTATCGTCGAGATAGCCAAAACTGCGCATCGCCGAGGCGAGCTCTGCCTGGATGCCGGCGGATGTTCGTTCGCCTTCGGTGCTGATGAAGGCGGCGGCATCGGTGCCGGTCACGAAGGCGGCCAGATCCTTGAGCTTCGAGCGCAGCAGCCGGTCGAGCAGGACCGAGACATAGGTATGTTGCTGGCGCGCCAGCTTGCGCATGACCGCAACCAGTGTACCCCGCGCCGCCTTGGCCCAGAAGGGATCGCCATGCTTGTCGGGAATGGTCGACTCCGCGATCTGATCATAATGATAGTCGCGCGGCACATCGACCCAGGGCGACCAACGCGCTGCGCGCTGATCGAGCGGGTTGAGCAGCATGTCCGTGCCCTGCCGATAGAATTTCTCGACGAAGGTGCCGGCGGTGTCATAGACAATGGCGCGCCGACCCGATTTGCGGATGCCATCGAGCATGCCGACAATGAGATTGGTCTTGCCGGTACCCGGCGCCCCACACAGCAGGATGTGCTCAGGCTCATAGGCCTCAGGCACCGGCACATTGCCGATGACCAGAGGTCCCTTGGTCTGTCGCCACAGCGCGCGTTTCACCTGCCGGATCGTGCCGAACCGTGCCCCTCGCAAATATTCGTTGGAGCCAAGTCCCCTGCCCGTCCGGGTGAAGTAGAACCAGGCCCATCCGAGCATGACAAAGGTGAAAATGCCGGACAGCAATGCGCCATGCAGCAGATAGGCTTCAAATGCATGCAAGGTTTTTTTCGCCATTTTGGAGGCAACGAGCCAGTCCGCCGATGTCCAGTAGGCCTGGCCTTACGCAGCGCGCTCGCGCTCGCTGCCTCGTGCCGGTAGGCGCGGGGCTACCTTTCTGCTGGTTTTCAGGGATCGATATTGGGGTGGATTGAGGGGCAAATCTCATGGCCTTGTTCTCCCAGAATGTAAAAAAGGGGGCCGTGCATCAGGGCCGGTCCCGCGAGCGGGATTACCTTCATCAGGGGATTTAACGACAGGCTTCGCATGCCAGCATCGCCCCCTCGTCGGCGCGCCCTTCACCCCGCCAGTTCCGCAGGAAGCGGCGAGCCGCTCTTGCTTTGGCCCGTCGATATGGCAAAGTTGCATTCGACGGGCAGCCCATCGGGGAAGGACGATGGAAATGCCGAAGATGACCGAAAGGGATCGGCTTGCCGATCTCGAAACACGTCAGCGCAAGCTGACAGAAGATCTGGAAACCGCCCGCCGCGCTCTGCGCGGCAAATATGCGGCCATGGTGAACGACGTGCCGATCGAGACGCTGACGGAACGCGAGTTCCGCGAGCTTCTGATGCAGGCGATCCGGGTTGGTGGCGGCGCAGCGCTGACGGTCCTGAAAAAGTTGCCGCCGGTGACCTGACCCGCCGCGAAGCGGCAATCTGATGATGACCGGCAGGGATGGAGCATAAGAAGCCCATTCCTGTCGGTATCAGAGCGCAGGATGACGATGCAGCCTTCCGGGGCAAACCCGATAGTGATGAAGCATCCCCGTTCTGCACATCGACGGATATTGGCGAGACTTCCCCTGCTCCGATCATTCTAGATGATAAAGCCATAGGAGGTATTCCGCGCTATGGCCCACCCCTCCTCAGATGGTCACGCTGAACGTTTCCGCGACGACCCGCCCTTCCCAAACCGCACCCGAAGGGTGTCCCTGCGACGAGCACGGCGAAGCCGCGCGCAGGAGGCCGGGACCGCGCTGGCGGTTCCGCATCGCCTCCGCGACGGGCCCGCGCGCGGGTCCCTGAGCGGGGGCGAGTGCTGCGCTCGAAAAAAGAAATGAGGACCGGCCCGGTAAAGCGGACCGATCCTCTCGGGGCTTCATTGCGCCTCCCATTCCTGATCGCTGAGCCTGACAAACCGCGCCGGGATACGCTTCTCCCTGACCAGTCGCGCAAGGTGCGATTGCAATCCTGATCCTTCGCACACCAGCGCTTCGACGGGACGTAATCCGACCATCTGCTCGTTGCGTACGAACCCCGCCCGCTTGCCCAGCTTCGCGCTGAGGCGGAATGTGATGAGCGTCACCTTGCGCGACGCTGCCCAGGCTGCGGCCATGGCGTCGCACCCCTTGTCCTGCGCGGTCGTCGCCAGCACCATCATCGGATTTCGGGATTTGGCTTCATCGAGCTTCTCCCAGATGAGGCGGTCGTCGAACCAGCATTCCGCTCCTCCTGAGAAGATCACGACGGGCCCTTGCGGATTGTGCGCGTCGGTCTTGCGCTGGCGACGGGCGGCGAGGAAATCGGTGGCGGCAATCACCGACGCGGTGCGCTTGCTCGACACCAGCGATCCCTTCGGCGCTGACCATGGCCGCCCGGTTTCGGTGTGAAAGACGTCGGCGGCATGGTCGCGCATGCACCGCAGCGCATCGGTAGCTTCGTCGAGATATTCGAGCTCGTCGCGTGCCTGCTCGAGTTCGACGCTGTGGATTTCGCTGCCATCGGCGCGACGCAGCAGGTCCTGAACCTGCCGTGTCGCCTTGTCGGCCTGGCCCTCCCACTGGTCGGCGACGTGATGGAAGCTGTTGACGATACCCCATGCCAGGCGTTGCGCGGCGGGCTCCAAGCGCGTGTCTCGCAGGACATCGAAAAGTGTCGTGACGATCAGTTCGACGGCGAGCTGGGCTTCCCTCGGATCGGGCATGTCGGTCGCCATCTCCTCACCGCCTCGCCCGATGCGGATGCCTTCGAGATCGGAGGCGAAGGCAGCATGGAAATCGTCGGTGGTGGTCGCTGTCTCCTGCGTGATGAATGCGTCGATGTCGGAACGGGTGCGATCGGTCTGGTTGATCTTCGTCATATGAACCTCCTTTTGAAACGAAAGAGGTTTCCCCTTGGGCACGGGCCCCGAGCGGCGGGGTCAAGGATCGCGGAACGCGACCGGCGAAGCCGGCGATGGGGGTCACGATTTTTTGGGGCGGCCACCATGGTCGAGTGAGAAGCGTGGCGCCTGACCCGCCCCGAAAAATGGTGGGGCCCCGTCGTCCTTGAGGCCGACGCGGTCTCGTGCCACCCTTGGAATTCTTGAGAGAGAGAAGA
This sequence comes from Sphingobium sp. Ant17, assembly GCF_000588875.1. Taxonomy (GTDB): domain Bacteria; phylum Pseudomonadota; class Alphaproteobacteria; order Sphingomonadales; family Sphingomonadaceae; genus Sphingobium. The sequence continues at coordinate 46,396 of NZ_JEMV01000024.1, read as the reverse complement.
GCCGTTGCGAATCTGGGGCTCGATGCCCCTGATTCGCAAATGGGTGCCTCCAGGCGCTGCCCTTGCGGGAGAGAGCTAGCCACGCTTGCCCTCATCGCCAGGGTCAGCATCTGTTCCATGAAAAAGGGGACGGCGCGCGTAGCGCTGTCCCCAAACAGAATGCGAGCGATGTATTGTCAGGCGGCGCGGCGAAGTCGGTTGCGTTGGAGCGGAGCGACCTTTTCGACCGGAACCTGATCGGCCTTGCGGAAGGCATGGATCGGAACGCCTGCCTTGCGCAGAGCCTGATAAAGATTGGCCTGAATACCCGATCCCTCACCCAGCAAGGCTTCGACGGGTTTCAGGTCCACAAGCTTGCGATTGCGGGCGAAGGGCGCACCGCGCCCCGACCCCGTCAGCGAATATGTCACAAGTTGCACCTCCCGATTGCCAGCCCAAGAGGCCACGATTGCGTCGAAGCCCTTGCGCTGCGCGGTCGTCACCAGCGTCATATGCGGGATGCGTTCGAGGATGGTGTCGAGTCGATCCCAGAGCAATTGCCAGTCATGCCATTCGGCATGGCCTGAGGCGATAACGATCGGTCCACGGGGACGGTACCGCTCCCGTTCGGCCAGTTCGCGGGCGCGCAGGAAATCCTGTATCGATACTTGCGTGGCGGTAGCCGCCTTCGAGACACGCGATCCGCGAGCCGGCGACCAGGGGCGACCAGACAGCACGCGGAAAGTTTCGGCGGCATAATCGCGCATACACTCGACCGCCTCGCGCTGTTCGGTCAGCGACTGGCACAGGAGCTGTTTCTCCTCCAGTTCGCTGTTGAAGACCTCGGAGGGCTCGATCCGCCGGATCATATCGCGCAGCTCATGGGCCAGCATGTCTTCCTGTCGTTCAAGCTTGCCAGCGACGAAGTGGAAGCTGTTGACCATGCCCCAGGCGATCTCGGGTGCGAGCGCGTCGAGGCGGGTATCGGTCAAGAGATCGAAGATGGTGGCGATCACACCCGCGCAATCGGCCTGCGCGTGGAGCGGTTCGGGCATATCATGCTCGCCCGGCTCGTCGCCCGGCGTGATGATCGAAAGCGGGATGGGATCGCCAAAAGCGCGTTTGAAGTCGGGTGTCGCCGTCATCTGTGCAAACAGTGTCGGCAGGTCTGCGAAGTGGCTGATACGCCGCGAATGGTCATGGGTCATGGTACTTCTCCTCATCATGGAAAAGGAAAAAGGGGCGCGAACGCTCAAAAGCGTCCCGCCCCATTATGTCGGATCAGTGCATGCTTGCCCGTGCACTGGCGAAAGCGGTTGAGCGCGTCAGGACGGCCTCGACGATTTGCGCCGCATGGGGCGCAAAGGGCGTGCCTTCGAGCAGGTCATAGATAGCAGCGATGATCTCGCCGCATGTWACGCCGCCAGGTATCTCCGGCGAGCGGACCGCAAGCGTGTTTTGGGGTGCCAGCAGATCCCGGATAGCGGGACTGGCSATGATCGCGGCGCAGAGCGCCGAGAGATCGGACAGCGGCGCGATGTCATGAAAAGAAGGAAGCGGCATGGACTGTCTCCTCATGCGAAGAAAGGAAAAGGGCCGGGGARGCCTGACRCCTCCCCGGCCCSGAACGGGTTCCGATCAACGGGTGATCAGAACGGGTCCTCCTCGCCAAACGGCGCRCCCGCACCGGCCAGYTCGCCGTCAGCCCCTGCGGTGCTGTCGCCGAAGCCGCCTTCGTCGCGCGAACCGCGATCGTCATAATTGGTGCGGCTGGTCCCCATGCTGCCCCCGAAGTCGGAGCGCATGGYGTCGCGCCGCCATGCGACCATGTAGCCGCCATGATCGGCCGGGAAGAGCGCGATCGGCAGCGGTTCAGGSAGGCTGGGATCGTCGATATTGCCGGCAAGGAAGACCTCGCCGGTGCGCTTGGACGCAGCCTCCCACARTGCGCCGACCTGAACCCAGCGACGCGCGACGTTGAGCGCMAGGATCTCGTAGACCGGAGCCTTCTCATTCTCGCTCATGACCTTGCGCAGCCCGATGCGCGGGAGATCGATCGTGCGRGTGGCGATCGAGCCCGTCAGGCGGCCGTTCTGATTGAAGATTTCACCGATGTTCATCGTCTTGACCTTTCGAATGTCGCTCGAAATCCATTTTCCGGCGACACCCCCCCGTCCCTTCTCTCCTCTCTGTCCCGACCTTGCCCCGCGGGCCGCCCGTCCCGAGAACAGCGCTCCACATCCTCCGGCGCGACGCTTCCCCGTCCCCTCCACCCGCAACGCCCTGCCAGCCCAAAATTCTGCGCAAACCTGCAGCACAACGAGGCCCGAATGCAGACGAGCAGGCGACGGCCACGTTGAATTGGGGGATGAGGCTGGAGGCGTGGCGGTAGCCGCGTTGGCGCCAGGGTCGAGCGGGTAGCGGTAGCAGAGCGCGAGGCGAGATCGGGCGGTCCCTACAGGCAGAACCGACGGCCTTGCGATGACCGGCACGGATCGGTGCGTTTCCAGTCTCGCGAGCGATCAGCTGATGGCGGCGGACCGCATGGCGGAATCCTCGGCGACATTGATCGCATTGGCAGGCAATGAGGAGCAGGCCTGTCCGGCATTGAAGCGTTCGATCCATGTGCCAATATGGGCACGGCGTTCGATCGGAACAGCGGCGGCCGCACGCTGGAATTCGAGAAGATCGAGCGGTGCGTTGGCTACGATCTCGTCAATATCGGCAGGATCGAGCAGTCCCTCGGCCCGAATGAAGGCCGTCATCGATCCGGGGCGCTTCCGGGTCGATTTGCGCCATAGTCCTTCTATCGTGCGCAGGCGCGGTGCAGCACGCGCTTCGAGAAGGACGATGAGGCGCAATTCCTCGCGCGGCAGCGCTCGCACCTCCGACACCTGCATGGCGGTACAAAAGAAACACGAGCTTTTATGAAAGGCCGGCAAGTCCTCTTGCGCTATGACACGCTCGCAATTTTCACGCGTGAAGCCCCAATCCCGCAATGGATATCGGTATTCATAAAGGTCTGAAATATGCCCTTCGCGATGGGCGTAACGCTGATTGTCACGGGTCGAGCAGTCATAACCAATGAGCCGGACGACCTTCTGGCCATTGGCCCAGGCATGCTGTGCCGCAGGCATGCCTTGACCCATTTGTCCTGCGGGGAAATTTTATGCCGCGCCGAACAACTATGCTGCCCGAATGCGATCGATGGCAATGTGCCATTGGTTAAACAGGCATCGAGAAGCGAGGTGTAAGGCGGCCAGTGCTTGAAGAACCTGGGCTGATATTCGACGATCTCATTGGGAACGCCATGATCGTCCATCCACTGACGGAAGACAGGGATAAGCCGGCGGGTGTGGGGCTGCTCGGGCATTGCCGCCAACAAAGTCATGTCAGGGATTTCGCCCCGACGGACAAGTTCGATGATCATCGCGGTCGAGTTCGTGCCCGCCCCCCATGCCGCGACGACGGGCGCACGCTTGCCCGCGTTCATGCCGCCATCGCCAGCCAGCGTTCCGGCCAAACCGGCGGCCTTGTCGTTACCCGATAGGCCTGAAGGGGCACGATCCCGCGAATGACATAATGTGGGATGCCCGTGTCCCGCCGAAGGTTGATTGCGATTTTATAGGCGTGATCGAATGAGCATAAGCGGTGCCGGCAAGGTGACAACCGGGCGGGCAGATCGGACGAGGGCATCATGGCCTCCATGCTGGAATAGGTTCAGGTAGCGATTGACCGGTCGGCATCGACCGCCTCAGCGGATTCAAGTGCAAGCAGGCTTTGAAGCGTGACGGGTGTGCGATTTGCCCGCCGGGTCCTGGGGCCTCGGACGGGCCTGGCCGGATCATTGAACCGGCAGCCGATGCGCGCGGCATGCTTACCAATGACGGCCGGATCGCGGCCGAGCGCCTGGGCGACATCGACCATCGAGACGCCATGGGTCCAGGCGTTGCGGATGGCGCAATCCTCGTCCGTACTGAACGCGCGCATGAAGCCATGCACCAGCCCCAGGCGATTGGCATGATAGAGGACAGCGCGCACGCCCCGACCAAGGTCCTGGGCAAGTTCCCGTGTCGGGACTTTGCCATAATCCGCTCGCAACCGGCCTTCTTCCCCGGCCGTCCAGACAGGTCCCTGCCGAAACCCGTCGCGGCGGACATGCGTGCCGCGCAAGCCAAGCGCCTCTGCACGCCAGCGGATGGAATGCGGGCTGCGGCCAAGCCGCTCCCGCAGGGGCGTAAGGCTCGCCCCGGTAGCGTAGGCGTGGCGCAGCAGCTCGTCTTCCTCGATGRTCCACGGCCTGCCCCATCCTCTGCCGTAACCCAGTTTGCGAAGGCGTTGGCCAAGGCTGCGACTGTTCCGGGCCGGAAATCCCTCAGAAGCGAGCGCCCTGGCAATGACGACATAGGGCACGCCTGTGGCCGCGAGTGTGAGTGCGCGAGCCATTTCCGCGTCGCTCCAGTCGTCCGGCTGGCAGGCATGGCGCAGACCCAGCGCCGAAGCGCGGGAGATGACGCCAGCGAAGGGACGGCCGATGAGGCTGGCAATCTGGGCGACGGGAACACCCTTTGCGTACCCGGCGCGAATCTGTGCATCTTCCCAACCGCTATAGGGCGGCGATCCCGTTTCGGAGAGACCGAGCAGTTGGGCACGGGCATAAAGGGCGCTCACACCGCGGCCTAGGCGGGCGGCCAGTGTTGCGGTTGGTTCATGCGTATAGCAGCGCGCCAGTTCCTCATCCTCCCACGCGATCCAGGATCGCCGCGAGTTTCGGCGAAGGCCAAGATCATAGATGCGCGTGGCGATGCTGGCACGAGATCGGCCCAGCATTGTGGCAATCTCCTCTAGCGTGCAGTCATCGGCGAAGGCGGCCCGCAGGCGCTGTATTTCATCGGGGAGCCATGCGTCGGCACGGAAAGCCAGCTCGGCAAGTGGCGCGGTTGTACCCGTTTGCTGGTCAGGGACGAACGGGGTGAGTTCGACGATATCAGCGTCGAGATCGAAGCTTGTCTCTTTCATGGCACTCTCCGTTCAGACCAGGCCGATGACGGGCGTATCGACGACACGCAGGCGCAACCGGGCCGACAGCCGCGCGATCCGCGTATCGCCGCGCGGCATCGTGTCGGACGCACCGATCGCGGCGAGCAGGTCGAGCCCGGCATCGATATCGTTCGCAGGCAGGGCAAGGTGCCGCACCAGATCGTCCGCCGTGGTGGCGTTGGGCGCTATGCTGCCCAGTGCGCCGACAATCCGTGCTGCGGCGGGGGCGGCGGGATCGAGGAGGAAGGCGTCGAGCGCACGTTGGCCTCGCATCGTCACCCGATCGCCCTTTGTCGGCATGACCTCGCGCAGGGCGTCAAGATCAAGCAGGGTCCGGCTTTCATCGGCATCAAGATCGGCGGCAGCGACGAGATCGGGCGTGCGCCCGATATGGGGAGTGATCGTGGTATCGATCTTCGCCAGCACCGGCGTTGCCGCGAGCGCGGGGCCAAAGGCGAAGAATTCGCCGGGCGGAAGCTGGCGCAGCAACGCGGCCTGTTCACTGCCGAAACCGACCATCATCTCGACGGGCAGGATCGGTCAGGCAACATGCCAGCAGCACCAGCGTTCAGCCGCCTGTCGTGGACTGAGCAGGCCATGATTGTCGGCACACCATGTACGGAAGGAAGGATCGAGCGCGAGCCCCTGATCGGCGAGCCGGTCGATGACGTCCTGCATGAAGCGATCGACTGGAGCGATGGCGGCCCCGGCTCGAGCATGAGCGACCGCAGCCTGAAGTTGCGTCACCATTTTCTCGGCTTCATCGATCGAAATATCCTCGACGGCGCGTAATCCGCCGCGCGGTCCGCAGATGGCCAAAGTTATGATTGCTGTGCCAGACGGAATCCGGCCCAGAGCGTCGATATGGACATGTCGGGACATGCCAATCTCCTATGATGTGAGGCGCGAGAATGTCAGAATAGGCTCAACTGTCGCGGCATCGATCGCTGCGATGCCCCTGGCTCGTGCGATGGCGGAACGGCGCCTTGCGATGGTGATGTCGGGCCGGTCGCGATGGTCGCGCGTTGGGCGGTCTCAGCCACGGGTTCACGACGTTGGCGAAGGGCGAACCGAGCGGTCCATCCCCCCAATATATGCGCCGGGGCGAACCAATGGTCCTGTATCTCGCCCGACAAGGCGTTTCCGACCATGAGATGGGCTGGAATATGAAGCAGTGAGAGTTGAACATAGGCCATGTGGATCGCTCGCGGATCGACATCGATCGCTGTCACATGAAGGTGCCGCTGATAATTATGCCCGTTATCGCGCATGGCCTCGACAAGCGCGATCACCATAGGAAATGGCGCTCAGGAAGCCCTTAGCCATTCGTAGAGCAGATGATCGTCAGGACCATATTGCGAGCCGATGGCGATCCGGATCAGACGGCCGTCGCAGGCGAAGGCAGAGGCCCTGGGAAAGGACAGGTAGGAACGACCTTCGAGGATCAGGTCGCCCGAGCGCACTTTGGTGATGTCGCGGGTCGTTCCAAGCAGTCGATGACCAGACGGCGCGTCCAGAAGCTTCAGCCGATCACCTGCTTTTACGCGCTTCTTGAACGCCGCCAGTGATAGGACCGTATCGACGGGATTGCGGATACCCTGACGTTTTGCCAATGCCGCCCAATAGGCCTGGCCGATGCGGACCTCACCGTAGAAACTGCATGACCAGAAATCCTGCAAGGGATTGGTCCGCGTGAACCCGAACCGTTCCATCTGATCCCGCACCTTGCCGATGAAGGCGTCCTGCGCTTCACGGCCGGTGAGGTCGTCAGGTGTATCGAGGATTTCCGCGATGACTTTGCGTCCGCCCGCAAATGCCTCGGTGCGGATCGCAAAGCTGGTGCCGGTAAAATGCTGGGCGAGGTGGCGATCGATCCGGGAGGCAAGCGATGGCAACGCTTCGCCGGCGCGATAGAGATCGCCTTCATAATGGAAATTGCCGCGTTCGTCATGGTCAGTCTGGCTATACAGGCGCGCGGACGCGCCCGGCGCGTTAGCGTCGGTCATGATGTCATCCTTATGGTTCGATCAGATTTGGAGGGGCGAGTGCGTCAGGCCGGCGGCATTTCCATTGAGGCAGGCTCGCTGTGGTCTGCTTCATTTCGGGCAAGAGCCCAGTCGAGATAGCCAAGACGCGTGTCGCCGTTGGCGACCTCGGCCTGCCAATCGGCCGAGGGATATTGTGGATAGTCGATCCATGGATCAGGCGGCTCCGCCGGTGGCGCCACTGCAGATCGGACCAAACGGCGCGCCAGCTCTTCCTGGGTGCTGGCAAATTCGACATGATCGGCAAATATCGCGCACCATCCTCCACCAAAACTGTCGCGACGTGGGCGCGAACAGCCATAGCTCCAGTCGAACCCAACAGGCGCGGTCTGCAAGCTCTCCTGGCAACAGCGCCGGATGAGTTCAGCAATCGGACCAGGCTGGAAGTAGGTCGTGCCATAGATGGCGACGATGCACTCGGCTGCACCCGCAATCTCGATCTCAGCCCCGAAATGCGGGAAGTCCGGATCATCGAAGATTTCAAGCAAGCCGTTGAACGGATTGGCGAGATCGGTCGGCATCAAGGCGGCGAGGAATTCAGCGCTCGGTTCCCCCGGGGCAAAATCACCCAACAGGTCGGACGCGTGCTGCCACGCCTCCTCGATCAACGCAGCTTCACGTGCCATGCAGGTGAAGGCGAAGGAAGCTTGAACATAATGGTCAGCCATGGACCGGCTCCATCATTGCTTCATCGATTGGTTCTTCATCGATGAGCACCAGCGGCGGCGGGTTCTGGCGTGCAAGCTGGTAGTCATTTTCGATTGCCACGATGCTTCCCAGTTCCCTAATGCTTTCGATCGAAAAGAGCTGCTGGTCATCTTCAGTCGTCAGATAGCGTCGCGGTTCCCGGCCATGTCGGCATGCACAGTGCGACCCGGCCGGACCGGGCATTGCGGAGCCAGACAATATTGTCCGTGTTCTTGCAAATAAGCTGCAACGCGGCCCAGTTGGTGATCGATGGCCGCCGGTGCAGTTCCAGACGCAAAAGCCGTGTCTCGGCGCCGATTACAGGATCGGTGCGCAGCAGCCGGTCGGAAAGCAGAACCACTTTCTCGGCGCGGATGGTTTCAATGCCCAGGTCAAGCGTGCCGGCAGCGCGCGCCGCTTCGACGCGGTCCTCGACCAACCCCAGAAACTCCTCGAATATGCTATTCTGCGTTGCGATCCGGAGTGCCAATATGCGGTTGAGCCAGCGATGAATGGGCGGCAGACGTTCCAGAAGTTCCCCGCCTTCGTGGCAAAGCTCAAGGCCCGTCATCTCCTGGAAATCAGCGAGCGAGACGCTGCGGAGTTTGCCCTCATAGAGGAGATGGAACCATTGAACGAGCGCATCGTGGGCATAGTCGGATTCCAGATTGTCGGAAGGATCGAACAGGTTTTGCGATCCGGTCTGGCGTTGCCCCCTGGTCAATCCCGCAACGCCGGGTTCTCCAGCCGAGGTCGCGACGATCATGGCCCAGATGTGTAGGCTTCCTGGTCACAGTTTCTGGCCGGACGATATCAGCCTGCTGACCGCAGACCATGTCGATGCAAGCCAGATCCTGACGTCAGCGCAGGTGACCGACACCTATCTCCTTGCCCTTGCGGTCGCCAACAGAGGCAAGCTCGCGACGTTCGACCGCCGCCTGACGCCAAACGGGGTGGCCGGGGGCAAGGACGCGATCCACCTCATTGGACATCAGTGATGCGTACCGACCTTGACCACCTCCCAGCAGCCAAGCAGCGCGAACTCGAAGAGGTTGTGCGCATCTTGTTCGCCGAGTTTCGGGAGGCAACCGAGAATGCGACCGGCCGCAAGAAGTCGGCCCGCATCCTCAAGATCATCCTGTTCGGTTCCTATGCCCGGGGCGATTGGATCGATGCGCCCTTCGATGCCAATCAGTATAAATCCGACATGGATATCCTGGTCATCGTCAACCAGAAGGAACTGGCCGACGTCGCGGCCTATTGGTCGGTCGCAGAGCAGCGCCTCATCGACGCCTATCTGATCGAGAAGCGCATCAATACGCCAGTGCATTTCATCGTCCACTCACTCCAGCAAGTGAACCAGGGCCTCAGCCATGGCCGGGTCTTCTTCATGGAAATCGCCGAACAGGGCATCGCCCTCTACGAGGCCGACGATCGCGAACTGGCCAAGCCCAAGCCCAAGACGCCGTCGGAAGCAGCAACAGCCGCGCAGGACTATTTCGACGAATATTTTCCTGATGCGATGAGTAATTTTGAGCTGGCCAAAGTGGCAATCGAGCGAGACTTCAAAAAGCAAGCGGCCTTCTTACTCCATCGTACAGCCGAAGCTCTCTATCAGGCTATCCTTTTAACGCTGACATTTTACACCCCGTACGATCACAATATCGCCTTCCTCCGACTACAGGCCGAAGGTAGAAACCCCGCGCTTTTCGATGTTTGGCCTCGGGGCTTACGCAAGGAACGCGCAATGTTTCAGAAGCTGAAGGACGCCTATGTGAAGGCGCGCTATTCTAAGCATTATCAGATCGATCTGGAAGAACTGAACTGGCTGGCTGAGAGGGTAGAGATCCTCGGCCGGATGACACATTCCATATGCACAGCCCATGTCGCGAAACTTCGCGAAAAGGCAGCCCATTGACGCTCTTAGACTGTTATCTGCGCAAAGAATTCTACAGCGGAATGACCAAGGATGGGACATTCGCGACAGTCAGGTTCCGAGCACTGATAATGGGATAACGGACATTCCGGCTTGGAAATACCGATCGCCGCTGCCGCCAACAAAGCCGCCATTCAATCCGCTAGAACACGATCCCTGATAGCGGCCTTTCGTTCACCTCAGGATTGAGCGGGAAAGTTCAGCCAATCCGTCAGGGTCTAACCGCGCTGAAAGCGCATCTTTCTGCAGCAACCCTTCGGTAAGGTGGGGATGGAACTTCTCAAATAGCAGGTTCGGCGAATGGCCGAACAGATCTAAAGGCTTGCCGCTCGCCATTGCTGAAAGCGCCTCGATGAGCGGAGGCGTTTCGTCGTTTCCAAAGACTTCAAGTAAGCCATCGTGTGTCTGAATCGTAAATCCGCTAGCGCGCAGGGCAAGGGCCAGCGTTGTGGTACGAACCGAGCCTGTTTTCGTGGCGAGGACTGCGGCCTTGTCGCCAAGATGCGCAATGCGACCAGGGTCGAAGCACAGGTGGGCGTATTGACATTGAGCTTCCTCAAGTAATTCCAGCGCTGTTGCATCCATGTAAATCGGGCGGTGGCGGCTCTCGAGTATATCGAACATTCTTTCGATCACCCGGTCATGGATATTCCCCGGGTCCCCCCCGAAAAGCGGGGGGACCCCGGCTTTGGCCGGTGAAACCATGATGATGCGGTCTCGGTCGAGGACCTCCAGGATCAGCCAGCGGCGTCCTGAGAAGATGAGCAGCATTCCCGGAGTTATCAGATTGTCGATTGGCAAGGTGCCAAGCTCCTTCCCCCCGGATATCAGGCGGTACTCCTCGGGCGTCTGGAAGACCGCATAGAAGCTGTAATGCTCGACCAGCCTCTCGCCCTTTGCGCCGAGGAGCAGCAAGCCATCGTCGGCCTGCTCGATCAGCGCTGTTTCAGGCTGGCCGAGCGCCCGCAGGACATCGAGAAAGAGTTGGGTGTCGACCTGTCGAAACGGTCCCTTCTGGCACAGCATTCCGTAAAGCTGTTGTGCGCGAACGCCGCCGCGCTCCGCGATCACCGACAGAATCTGATGGACAAGCGTCGAGAGGTGCAGCGCGCCGCGCTGTGGCGGCTCGCACCAGCCTTCCAGCAGCAGTTCGATCATCGCAGTGGCCCGCACCAGGCCAAGGCGCAATCGGTCGGAAAAGTTGCTCGTCGGGGTCAGCTTTGCCTCGACGACATATTGCCTGAGAATGGCAGGCTTGCCCGGGCGTCGCCCTGACCGGCCCAGCCTCTGCCGGAGCGAGGCCACGCTGAAAGGGGCGCCGATTTGCCCGACACAGGTCACATCACCGATGTCGATACCGAGTTCAAGCGTCGAAGTGCAGATCGCCGTGGTTGGCGCATTGCCATCCTTCAGCCGCCGTTCCACGAAATCGCGATGGTCGCGGGATAGGCTCGCATGATGGGGGTAGAATTCCTGCGGCAGATGCTCCTTCTCGCACAAGGTCCGCAATCGATCCGAATAGATTTCGACTGTCTGGCGCGCGCCTGCAAACACCAGATTGTCACTGCCCCTGAGATGTCCGAAGAGATGAAGGGAAATGGCGTCGGTTGCCGATGGTGCATCGTCATCCTTGTCCCCGGCCACATAGCCGCGCAACTGGAGTTGCAGCTCCGCCGAACCGCTTGTGGCGATCACTGTCTCGACGTTCTCGGGATTGTCTGGGCGGAGATAGGCCTTTGCCAGTTCCATGTCCCCGAGCGTAGCCGAGAGACCGACACGGCGGATCGGGCGGTTTAGTGACTGCTCGAGGCGCGCGAGCAGCGAGCGCATCTGAATGCCGCGCTCACTGTCGAGCACGGAATGCAGTTCGTCAAGGATCACCGCTCGTGTCGCGCCGAACAGTCGCGGTATCTCCAGTCCTCGGCGAATGAAGAGGGCTTCGAGCGATTCCGGCGTGATCAGCAGTACGCCTCTGGGATGCCTAAGGGCACGGGCTTTGACCGAAGATGGTACGTCGCCGTGCCAGGGGATGACCGGTAGTTCGGTCTCGCGGCAGACATCGTCCAGCCGCCGCGCTTGATCAGTGATGAGCGCCTTCAACGGTGCGACATAGAGAATGTCAAAGCCAGAGAGTTCGGATGGATCATTGAACACTTGAGAAAGCAGCGGAAGAAACGCGGCCTCGGTCTTTCCGCCTGCCGTGCTGGCGGCAACGATGAGGTCAGCGTCACTGTCCATGAGCACGTGCGTTGCGCGTGCTTGGATATCGCGCAGTTCACGCCAGTCCTGCTCGCGAATCCACTTCTGGATCGGTCTGGCAAGCTTGTCGAAGGCGGTGCTCACAGCCGGAAGCTGGCAAGCTCATCCGCCGCTGGAGCCGCGCCGACAGTCTCATCGACATCGCTCATATCGTCACCATCATCCTGGGTGACGTCGAGCGTGCCGATGAGATCGGACCATTCAACACCGGGGTTTTGCTCGAGAACCGCGAGGAGGTTCACAAAGGCGGTAACGGTGTTGCGTGGTGTCCGGAAATAGGCCTCGCCGATCCTGTCCGAGCAATGGACCATAAACGCCTCCAGGGCATCATCCGGCAGACACGCGCCTTCGCACTGCATAACGGCGCGGATATTGGCTAGCAGCACGAACAGATCTTCAGGCGTCAGGCTCGCAAGGCGAATGACGGGGCCGGAGAGGTCCACGAGACCCTCGCGGGCGAAGCTGTTCTCGGCCAGACGCGATTGCAACGCTTCATAGCTGTAGAGTCCACGGCGGGTGTTCATCAGGAATTCGGGCGTTCCGCCCATGAGGAAACCGAGATTTTCCGCACTACCCTGCAGGACGTCATTCAAAATGCGCAGGATCTGCTCGTAATTGGCGTTGCGTGCCTGCGATGAGGTCAATTTGTAGAGGTTGACCATCTCGTCGAGACCAACGAGCAGCCCCTTATAACCCGCTTCGCAAACAAACGCCGACATCAGCTTCAGCTGGTCGTAGACGCTGGCGTCATCGACGATCGTGCGAACCCCAAGAGCCTTGCGCGCGTCGGTTCTGGTGGCGAATTCCCCGCGCAGCCAGCGGATCGCGGCCGACTTGAGTTCTTCGTCACCTGTTTCTTGCCCTTCCCAATAGCGGCGTATGACCTGCGCGAAGTCGAAGCCTCCGGTCAGTTCCTCAAAATGGGCCAGGCGCTGGCGAATGATGTCTACCGTCGGCTGGTCTTTCGCCTCGGCATCGTGCTGGGCCTGGCTGACGAAACGCTCGACGACATTGGTAAGCGCGCCGCCATCCGGCTTGGTTCTCGTCGCGAGATTCCGCGCCATTTCGGCATACAGGCCCCGCGCCTGGCCGCCTGTGGCATGGATCCTCCGGTCAGGAGCCAGATCGGCAAACATCACGACCAGCCCCTTTTCCAGCGCCACAAGGCGTATGAGATTCATGAAGAAGGTCTTGCCCGACCCATATTCGCCAATGATGAACCGGATCGCGGAACCTCCGTCGGCGATCCGGTCCATATCCTTGACGAGTTCCTCAATCTCACGAGCGCGACCGACCTGAATGTGACGAAGCCCCAGCTTCGGAACCACGCCCGCGCGCAATGCCTGAACGATCGCATCACGCTCGCGCGGCTTCAATTTCGACATCAACTATCCTCCTTCGCCATTTCGGCCCGCAACGCTCCCGCGATATCCGGCGACACGTCATAGCCATCATATTCGTCAAGCAACGCTTCTTCGAACTTCTGGAAGGCCCACTCATTGATAGCTTCCAGAGCGCCGGACGGCAGCAGGCCCTGTTCTCCGGCGATGTCAGCGAAGCCTCGCAGCGTCCAATGGTCGCGCTGGATGAGAAGTGTCACCAGATCCGCATGTTTGCTGTCGAGGCCTGGCAATGCCGTTGGAAGCGCATGTTCGCGCGGCGCCCCGTCGCCCGCATCGTCGTCTGCTGCGAATATCTCGCCCAGGACATTCGAAACGCGCTCGGTATCGCTGCGGATCGCAGCGATGCGCGCCGCATTGAGCGCACCGCCCCTTGATTGAGGTTCGGCAGGAATTCGTTCGCCTGGCGCCTCCGGTTCGGCTGCCCTGACCCGTACCGGTCCATCGGGGGCATCGCCAGCATGAAGATCTGCATATACGAGGCCAGCATCGATCCCCAACGCCTTGTAGATCTTCTCGATGCAAGCGACCTCCTCGGATCGGATGATGCTATCGGCATGGGCAATCACGACAACCGCCGCACGCAGCGTGAGATGGTGCTCGGCATCCACTTCCTTCAATCTGCTGCGCAGCCACGACATGTCAGGAGCAACCTCCAGATACCAAGTCAGATTGGCATGGAGACGCTTTCTCTCGGGATCGCCGATGCCGCTGATCGCTTCGACCTTATCGCGCAATGCTCGGCGTTCCGCTTCGACGATCTTGCTGTCCGAATGTGCAACGAAGGTCGCCAACGCCAGTTCGAACAAGGCCGCACGATAGGCAGGCGAGACTGTTTCGAGTTGCTCGACCGTCTCGCCGAGATCGAACATCACGACCGGTTCGTCGATCCTGGGCGCGCGCAGCGAGAATCTCGGATCGGGCGCCATGCCGAAGCCGATGCGGGCGAGCGCATCGGCCGCGCCGGTTAACTGGCGTTTGCCAAGCTTCTCGGGAGAACTGCCCTCCAGACGAGAAACCACCTCGAGCGCCGGGACGAGACCGCCAGCTGCCACTCGCTCACGCGCCCATTCCCTGAGGCCTTCCAACTCTGCGGAAGGGAACAATCCCCACAATCGGGCAGGAAGCAGCGCCTGTGCCTCAATCGATCCCCTGCCGTCCGCATTGCGCCCAAGGTAGCGGCTGAACTTATCGAGCTCATCCATCGCCTCATCCGCAATCTTCTGCGCTTTCTGGATGGGCGAGCGAAGATCGGAGACGTCGGGGACTGCGATGTCTTTGCCTTCGCCCGCTGTGAGATTGACAGAACAACTGAATTCGCTCGACGCGGCGCGGTAGTTCATCGCGAGCTGCTTGCGCGGCGTTCGCACCTTCAGGCCATCGGGATAGAGTGCGTTGAACTTCAATCTGAAGAGCGCCTTGAACTCTTCGCTGCAGCGTTCAGCCGGCGTGCGAAGGCGGCGCTCTGGATGGCACATCAGCCAAAGATGCAGCCATTCCGCATCGAACGCCTTCCCTTCGGCAATCATTCCCCCGAGCGCAAATTTCAGGGAAAAGGGCAGCTCCCAGCTGCGATTGTCGAGGATGGACTGCTTGAGTGCCGGATCATCCAACGACAGCCCGCCCATCGCCATGATGCGGGCAATGTCCAGAAACTCGCCAAGATATCTCTGCACCGAATAGTTCTGGGCAAAGACGGCCTTGAGACGCTCCACCTCGGCAACGATCTCCCGTTTTTCGTCTTCTGGTGGCTGGTCGACCAGAAAGCGGCGCTCCAGGCCGTAGAAGAAGAGGAACATATAGCCGGGATTGACGGTCGCATCGCGGCGGCCACCGGCCAGCCAGTCGAGATAGGTGGCCCGGCACACGGCCGGAATGTTCGAATATCCGGGCCAGTATGACATACCATCGCCATTGCTGTCGGACCCGGATGACGCGACCGATAGGGACGGATCGATATGACGCCGGTCGCGCGCCGCAGTTCGGAAACTGTAAGTTCCTCGACGCGCAGCCCGAGCGCCATCAGCCTGTCTCCGAGTTCCCCTTCCAGTTCGCGGATGTAAAGGAGATCAGGCACCGCGAACTCAAACGGCAGCAGGAACATCTCATCGAGAAGGTCCGCCCGTTCGAGGTCGATGATGACCGAAGTGTCGGAAACCAGAACCGTCACGGATCAGGCCGCCACCTGATCCAGTCGTCGATCGAGTTCGCGCACGGAAATGCCGAGTAGCTCGGCGGCCCGCGACTCTCCGATCACGCCTTCGGCCAAGGCCCGAAAGCATAGGCGCTCGAAACGACGAGGTTCTTCCAGTTCCGGCTTCATGCTTTCCGGTTCCTCGAATGGTGAGGTCCGCCAGCCACGCTCCGCAAAAACCTTGAACAGACGGGCGCAGGCCGCCTGGTTGATGATGCCAAGATCCTTGCAGCGATACGCCAGGGCCTGGATGCTGACACCGAACAGTCGCTTGAGCGCCACCAGTTCGCCGATGCTGATCGAGGATCGATGGGCGCCCACTTCGGCACGGAGCACGTCCGCCGGCATCAGAAACGCGCCAGCGAAGCGATGTGCGGCCTTCTCCTCGTCGACACCGCCAGAGGGAGCGATGACCATATGACCAAGCTCATGCGCCAGATTGAAGCGCTTGCGTTCCGACCAGGAGCTCTGCTTGATGACAATGACGCGCGCCGCATCGCTGCCCTTGCGCCGGACCTTGGCGGCAAGCCCGTCCACATCATCAAGATCGAGTGAGAGCACCTTGATGCCGCGCTCTTCGAGCAGCTCCGCGAGTTGCGGGATGGGGTCGTTACCCAGCCCCCAATCGTCCCGAACGGAACGGGCCGCATCTTCCGCATCCCGAATATCTGACACGGGATGCGGCGCGCTTCGCGGCTGTTCCCATTCGACGCTGCGCATCTGGAGCATGTCCTCGACCGCGAGATAGCGTTCAAGCATGTGAATGGCGCGCGCTTCGAGCGTGGCTTCCTCACGGGACGACGTGCCGACCTTCTTACGAAAATCCACGCCTTCCAGCGACAGCTCGTCCTCGTTCAGTAGATATTCCTCGGAGACAGAGAGCGCTTTCGCAAGGGCGATCAGTACGCGAGAACTCGGCATATCTTCGTTGCGTTCATACTTGCCGACGGCCTGAGCGGAGACGATGCTGCCCATGGCATCGGCAAGCGCCCGTAGCGACATGCCGGATGCCGACCTCGCGACCTTTAGCTTGTTTCCGATCATGATGGCCTCCTTGACGACCGCAACAGGTCGGTTTCCATAAATGCGATATAGGAACACTTTTGTAAACCAAAACCTCTTGAAAAGCGGTAAACAGCACCCAGATTAGGCTTAATGCTGCGCTAACCCGGATTTCTGTAAACCGGAGCGTGTTGCAAGGGGCCGGTCCCATTCCGGTTGAGAATGCAAACCGGAAAGGGTGGGGCGATGGCTTTGAGTAACACGGAATTGCGATACTATGACAGCAATGTGCTGCGCTTGCCCGCGGATAAGCGGAAAGAGTATCACGCGCAGGTTGATCGGCTGATCACCGAGCTGTGCAAGAGTGTCCGCGACAAAACCGAAATCAAGATCACCAAGGTCGTGAAAGCGGGGTCGTTCGCGAAATACACGATTCTTCGCAAGACGGCGTCCGATCCGGTAGACGTCGACGTGGTGTTCTACATCACTGGCCGCGACGTGACCAAGGAAACCCTCGATAGCCTCAGCGCCACGATCTACAATCTGTTGATCAAGATTTATCCGACCAAATCGGTCGAGGATTTCGAGATTC
This sequence comes from Sphingobium sp. Ant17, assembly GCF_000588875.1. Taxonomy (GTDB): domain Bacteria; phylum Pseudomonadota; class Alphaproteobacteria; order Sphingomonadales; family Sphingomonadaceae; genus Sphingobium. Next base: position 29,262 of record NZ_JEMV01000024.1, on the reverse strand, counting down.
AGCGCAAGGCCGCCACGGTGAAATTTGTTGGTTCGGGGCTCAGCGTCGACATCGTGCCGGTGATCGAAGATGCGACGCGGGCAGGCTATGGCTGGCAGTATGACATCCATGACGGCTCGAAGGTCCAGACCTGCGCGCGTGCCAGATTCAGTTCGTTCGCGATCGCAAGAATCAGGACGGCGATTTCCGCACCCTGGTCCGAATGGCGAAGAAGTGGCGCAACTATGCGGAGATCAAGCCGCTCAAGTCTTTCGCCATTGAACTGATCATGGCGCATGTTCTGGCAACGCAGGGCAAGGCGGGCAGCGTCGAGCAGCGCTTCCGCAACTTCCTTCTCTATATCGCCCAATCGGGCCTCAAAGACCAGATCAGCTTCCCTGAGAACACCGCACCGTTCGGGTCATTTTCGGACCCGGTCGTGATCCTCGATCCGGTCTACAGCCTCAACAATGTGACCAGCCGGATTTCGGAGGCTGAGCGCAAGGAGATCGTCGCTGCGGCCCAGGAAGCGTGGGAGACTGCGAACTTCGCTTCCGCTGAAAATGACAATGGGGTCTGGAAGGAACTCTTCGGTCCCGGCTTCAAGGTGGAGGATTGACCATGAGCCAGACGCGAACCGCATCCGCCACCTATACGACGACCGATGTTGAGAATGTCGTGCGGCGGGTGAAGGCAGATCTCACGATGATCGCCGACAGCACCGGCACATGGACGGCTGCGGAAGCGGCCAACTATGCCCATGACATCGAGGTGCTGGCCAAGGCAGGGTATCTCGCCTGGGTCGATCTCACCTTGCTCCAATACGGGGTCGAGAAGAAGGCCGTCCGCTTCAATGTCGACACCGATGCCGGCGGCCTGACCACGAGCCGCCCCGGCGGCGTGCTCTGGCCCCGCCTGTCGGGTGCGACGCTGCGGATCGTCATCAGCTACACCCCTGCCTATACCGACGAAGCTCGCCGGGCCACCAGCGGCAAGCTGAAGATTGGTTGGACCACGTCATATGACGACACTAGCCATTCCAGCCTGAGTTCGTCGGGTGGGCGCAACTATGTCAGCAGTGCCTATGGCATGCAGCGCAAGGATTGGGCCGCATGAGCCAGCCGAGTATCTTCGATAGCGAAGTCGCGCTCCCCAGCGATGTGCTGGCTGCGCGCGAGAAGCGGTTGTTGGGGTTCGATGTCCGTTACACCCGCGTTCACGACCAACTCCGCCTATTGCTTAACGTCAGCGCCCTGGGCGACTGGAACCGTCAAAAGCATGGCGGCAAGCTTGCCCTGTGCGATCTGGTCGCCGAGCAATATCCGCTGGTGATTTTCCACGGGGACGTCGGCACCGGCAAGACGGCGACGGCGGAATGTATCGCCAACCGCCTTGTCGCGGAGTCGAGAAGTTCGGATTCGATGCTGTTCAAGCTGTCGAACCGGGTACGCGGCAATGGCATGGTCGGCGAAATGGGGAGCCTCATCACCGAGGCCTTCCACAAGGTCGTCCAGGCGGCGGGTAAGAGCCGGCGCGCGATCCTCATCATCGATGAAGGCGACAGCTCGGCGCTTCCCGATCGCAGGATCACAGCCATCATGAAGACAAGGTGGCTGTCAACACGCTCATTCAGGGCGTGGATGACCTGCGCCAATATGGCGGCCGGATCGTTGTGATTCTGTGCACCAACCGTCTGTCCGTTCTCGACGCCGCGCTGCGGCGCCGTGCCGCCATCATCGAGGAGTTCCGCCGCCCATCGGACCAGGAGCGCGGGCAACTCTTCCAGATGGATCTGGCCGGCCTTGATGCGGGGGCGGCCCAGATTGCCCAACTGGTGCGGGCGACGGCCGCACAGGAGGGGCGCCCGCCCTGGACCTATTCCGATATCCGCACGCGGCTCTATCCAACGGCGCTGGCCCAGGCCTATCCGGATCGCGCCTTGTGTTTCGACGATCTGCTTTCGGTTGCCGCGACGCTTCATGCTTCGCCTGTCATGGAGGACAAGTGATGGCGCGCTCCCCGCTGTTCGGACGCCGCATCCATATCTCTGGCAGCGTGGCCAAGCCGATCGTGCCGCTCAACCTCCCGCTCTGCGCTGAGACGAAGGGCGCGCGGCGGCTCTACAATTTTGGTCTGGCCAGCAGTCAGACCCGCCGCCTGTTCCAGATTGCGGACGATGGCGATGCTCATGACTGGATCAACCGGGTCGGCTTTCCAAGCCGGCAGAAGATCCCGGACCGCATAGCGGCACTGGTCGATCTGTTAGAGGCGTTGGAACGACCAAAAGCGTTCGCGGTCCGACTGCTTAATCCTGATCTCGACGATTATGAAGATGTGCAGACCTTTTTCGATCTGGTTGTAAAGCCGGTTATCGAGGATGAACTGGGCTATCGCCTGGTCATCATCGACGGACGGCAAGCCTATGAGCATGCCCGCATCGATCAGGAGATATTCGCCAAGCTGCACCGCAGCAGCATCGTCCTGGCCGACATCACTGGAGCGCGGCCCAACTGCTTCCTGGAACTGGGCTATGCCCTTGGTCGCTGCCTGCCCACCATGGTCATGGTGCGTGAAGGTGCCAGCCTGCCGTTCGACATCACAACCTTCTCCGGTCTCCACTGGAAGGTCAGCGGTAGCGCAGAGGATCGCAAGCGTGCTTTTCGCGAGCATTGGAATGCGATCCGCAATCGTCCCTCTCTCGTGCCGACGGAGCCACTGATCTCATGAGCGACAAGCGCGAGATATTCGTATCGGTGGACGTGGAAACGGCGGGACCGATCCCCGGCGAATACAGCCTGCTTTCGATCGGCGCCTGCTCGGTCTTTGCACCGGAAGAGGCGTTTTGCCTGTGAACTGAAGCCGGTCGGCGATAAAGTTCGATCCCAAGGCTCTCGAAGTGACCGGGCTCTCGCTGGAGACGCTGGCGCAGACCGGGGATGATCCCCGCCTAGCCATGAAGAAATTCGCGCAATGGCTGGGTGATCTGGGCGGCGATGATGCGACCGTCATATTCGTCGGATTCAACGCTCCCTTCGACTGGTCGTTTATCAATTACTATTTCCATCGCTTCCTCGGGGAGAACCCGTTCGGCTTCACTGCGCTCGATATCAAAGCGATGTATATGGGAGCTACGGGCTGTTCCTGGGCGGACACCCGGTCGAGCCGGATCGCGCAGAAAGTATCGCCGACCCTCACCGGCACCCACGATGCCTTGGCCGATGCTCGCTATCAGGCGGAGATATTCCGGTTGATCCAAGCAAAGCTTGTACTTCAAGGGAAATGAGATCCAAAGTTTGACCTGTACAAATGCGAAAGGGGCTTAAGTCATGCTTCTTGGCTGCAAGATTGCGCGATACTGCTGTCTTCTTCCGCACTAAGTGCGGCGCGCCCTCTAGTTGAACGAACGACCGCTCCAGCCAGTTTGCCGCCGGGAAGCGGACTTGCCGGATCGTCCAACCTTTCGGACGTGGAGAAGCCGACAATCGCACGTTGGCCTATGTCCGCTTACCGGGAATGAAAAAGCGATCGGGAAGGACCACAAAGGGTCGACGGCGGGACGTCAGCTACGCGCCCTAGCCGGTTGTAAGAGATTCCCAATAGCCGACCAGCAGGTTCCGCATGGCGTATCCGGCGCCGAATTAATTCGCTGATGATGCCCGGGCAGCTTCCGCCGTTTGCACGGCGATGAAGCGCGCTAGTGGAATCTCGCTCAGAGGTCGTTCCGAAGCCATCTCACGAGCGACGAGCGCCATTTCGATCCAATCTGAACCGTGGCCGTCACCTCGCTGTGCGAATGCACTCCAAGCGACGACATTGGCCCAATAGGCCCGCTTCGGTTCCAGCACCGTCTCGATAATCGCAACGATCCGGTCTTCGATCTTGCGCTTGCCTTTGATCGCTGCGGCAACGTCGTCGCCATTCTCAAACCAGGAATCGAGCTGAGGGTTAGTCGCCAGCCACCGGCCCGAGGCGCGCACTGCCCTGTCTACCGCCTTGGCATCGGTTACAGCTGCGTCGGCGCCCGTAAGCATCGAGGCAACAAGATCATCCACCGAGACAAATTTGGGCGCGACATCCGAAAGCCCGATAAGCATGATAGCCTGAACGAGGCCAAACGGTGGTGTTGAGTCATGCGGGCCGTCCGCCAGGGCGCTGCTCAGGATTAAGGCTGTATCTTCGGCTGTCGTTTCATGGACCGACATCTCGGACGCCATATGGTCAAGCATGTCTTCGATCTCGAGCCTGCTTAGCGAGCCCGCTACCCAGCGTCTCGCACACCATGGCCCTGTTTGATCAGTATCGATACAAGCGCGTTCTTTCTGCCCTGCTTGATCGCTGCGAATATGCTTTGGGCTCCCGCTCCATCGCGCTCGGATATCAGAAGTTCCCTGACCTGAATTGCAGGGCGCTTGTCCGGCACCGATCCGACAGTGCGCGCAGATCTGATGATCGCGTCGATCGCACGACGCCGATCTTCCGACACCCAGTTGCGGATCAGCATGAGGTTCGTAACCGACGTTGCTGTTACAAGCCCTCGTCCGGCGGTCTCTTCGATCATGGAGGCTAACGGCGTAGCGATCGCAGGGTCTGCCAGAAGCCAACCGATAGCGGCCTCGCGCAGACTGGAATCGTCGGCGAGGACGAGTCCTTCCAACAGACTGAGTTGCAGCCCGGGAGGCATGGCTGCCATCAACTCAGCGAACTGGCTCTGGATCAGGAAGGGATCGCCCTCACAGGCTTTCACCAAGTCCTTCAACATCTCGTCAACATCGGGCGTCGGGAGACTATGCTGGCCCGCTCCGGTCTGGGTCATCGCATGATCCATTGCGCTGCGTATATCCTCCCCCACCTCGATTCCAGCCCGTGAAAACGCAGAGACAAGGGCCATCGCTGCCGTCGGCACGAGCTTGCCAATACGCATCTGCTGAGCGATCGCTGCCCTGACATTCTCTATGGCCATCGTCGCATGGCCGTTGCCGGCTTCGCTTCGCTGACGAAGGTGCTCGAGAGTCTGGCCAAGCATGAACGAATATGCGTGATGCATCGTGGCGTCAGGGCGCTTCTTGCGCCCTTCGGCACCGGTGAGGTCGACGATCAGCAGTAAGGCTTCGGGTTGCGCCGCTAACATATCTCCGACGCTGTGGGCTCGGGGCGACAGTTCGCCCGAGCGGATATCGTCCCGAACCAGGCGTGCAATCTGCTGGATGGCGGCACGTGGCGTCACGATTGATGTTCCTTTCTCGCACAGCGATTGCGTGACCGGTACAAATAGCGGCGGCGCGACGACAACCCCATAGTGCCCCGTGGGATATCATACTACTCGATCCACAGGCCACCTCGTCAACAGCCGATTGCCAGTTAGCGGCCCGGATGAACCTTCCCAAAGATCCGCAGGTGATGGCTGTTTCCTTCGTTGGAGCGACCGGATGCTCATGTCAGCTAGGGTCAGGACCTGTTAAATTGCTTGCGCATTGGGTGATGGGTTGATTCAATAGCAGCGTTAGGAGGCGCTGCCGATGGATGTTCCGTTTCTGCTGAGTGAGGCGCAGATGCGCCGGATCGAGCCGTATTTTCCCTTGTCTCATGGGGTGCCAAGAGTGGATGATCGGCGGATAGTGTCTGGGATCATTTACGTCATCAAGCACGGGCTGATGTGGCGCGACGCGCCCAAGGAGTATGGCCCACACAAGACGATCTACAATCGTTTCATCCGCTGGAGCAGGCTCGGCGTGTTCAACAAAATCTTCGCTGGCTTGGCAGCAAAGGGCGGCAAGCCCGACCAGTTGATGATCGATGCAACCCACCTGAAAGCACACCGGACGGCGGCAAGCCTGCTTAAAAAGGGGATGTTCCCCGACGTATCGGACGCACCAAAGGCGGCCTGAAATCCAAGCTACATGCCGTATGCGATGGCAAAGGCGACCGCTCATCATGCTGCTCAGTGAAGGGCAGATGAGCGATTATAAGGGCGCTGCACTGATGATCGATGCCTTCCCGAAGGCAAAGGTCCTGCTGGGCGACAAGGGCTATGACGCCGACTGGTTCCGCGCGGCACTGGCCGACTGCAAGATCACGGCCTGCATCCCGTCAAAGGGGAACCGGAAAGTGCCCATTCCACACGACACGGCGCTCTATAGACAGCGGCACAAAGTCGAGAATATGTTCGGCAGGATCAAGGACTGGCGGCGCATCCACACGCGCTACGATCGTTGCGCCCATACCTTCATGTCCGCCATCTGCATCGCCGCGACCGTTATATTCTGGATCAATCAATGAGTCCTGACCCTAGTCGGCCATCCTGCGTTAGCGAGATGGAAAAGCGGCCTGTCTGATCTTGATGAGTGGAAATCGGCGGCTGAACGTCTTGGAAGGGTCGATTGACCCTCGACCTTTTCATCAGGACCGGCGATATCGCCTTATGGCGTCCGATCGTAAAACCGTTGAATTTCTTGTTGAGCAGATGGCGGGCGGCGGCACCGTTTCAGCCAAGGCGATGTTTGGCGAATTCGGCATTTATTGCGATGGGAAAATGGTCGCATTGGTCTGCGACGACCACCTATTCGTAAAGCCCACGGTTAGAGGGCGCGCATTCGCTGCCGATGCGGAAGAAGCCCCTCCATATCCCGGTGCAAAGCCCTGTCTCCTGATCGACGCGGAAAAGTGGGATGACCGTGAGTGGCTTGCCGAGATCGTTCGTATCACATCCCAGGAATTGCCTGCTCCCAAGGTCAGGACCAAGCGCAAATCCGGTTGATGCAACGCCTGGCAGAAGCCCGTGTTCGTTAAACGAATGCCTGCTTTTAGAAGGTGCAGGTGGATCGTTGAATGTACGGGAAGGGTCGTGTTCAGCGTTTCAAATGTCCGAGCCGGTCTTCATCGGTGTAGATCTCGAACCGAGTGAGAATTGCCGTGCCAAAGCTGGTGGTGAGGGCGGCGTCGGTCGCGTCTCGGCCTCTCGCCATCAGTATGCGTCCCCGGCGGGGCCGGTTGTGGCGGGCGTCAAACACATACCACTGTCCGCCGATATAGGCCTCGAACCAGGCGGAGAAGTCCATATCGCCCACCAGCGCGGGTAAGTCCATGTCACCCATATAGCCCGTGCAATAGCGGGCAGGCACGTTCATGCAGCGGCAAAGAGTGATGGCGAGATGGGCATAGTCGCGGCAAACGCCCTCCCGCTGCTGGTAGGCGTCCCAGGCGGATTTGCCGGGATGCGCCTTGCCATAGTCGAAGGTGATCCATTCATGGACGAAAGAGACGATGTCCTGCACCAGGCTCCACCCCTTGGGCCTTCCGCCAAAAAGCGACCAGGCGATTTCGCTCAGCCGATCGGTTTCACAATAGCGGGTGGCGAGCAAGTAGAGAAGCACATCGTCTGGTAACTGCTCGATGGGCAGTTGTTGCGCCTCTGGTGCCACGATGTCCGGTTCGAAGGGGTCTTCAATCACGAAGCCGCAGGAGATTGTCGTGGTTCCTATTGGCAGTGTCAGCCGGGAGCAGATATTTCCGAATATGTCGATATAATCGTAAAGCGGGATATCGGGGTCGGTCATGATCCGCTGTGCTGTGCGCAAATCACGGTTGCGTGTGGGATGCACGCTCAGCGCCGCCAGCATCGGCGTGGGCTGCTGCGTCATGAAACTGATATTGTAGCCGGCGCGAATGAGCATGGAGGAGCCTCGAAATGGCGACCGCCGTTCATTCTGCGGTCTCGAAAATGTACCGGCACCTTGCGGTTGACGGGCGACACTCTCCACGACCTAAGCCGAACGTCTGCACTTGGCGAAGGAAATCTGGCCTATGAAAGTTGACCAAAGGTCAACCTATGCCTGCCGATCTCTAACGGCGCATGGCAAGTGCAGCCATGCCGGTCGCTTCGTCTGTCATGAAAAGATAGGCGTCCGTCTCAGGCTTGCGGTCCTTGTTGATCGACTTTGCCGTGACAGAGCCGTCATTGCCTTGATGAGCCGCCAGCCAAGCCTGTGCCTGTTTGAGCGCCGCCGCGCTGGTCGGACCTCCCCCTTCCCGCAGAATGACCGCTACTATGGCAGTGGCATATCCGTCGCTCTCTTGCGGCAGGCTGGAGCCGTCGATCCTCTGCCAGTTCGACAGGCTCGGCAAATTCCATCCTCCGTCTGCTTGTTGGCAGGCGACTAGTTCCGAAACGATCCTGCTTCGCTGATCCGTGGCTAATACGCCGCCTAGCTGGCTATCAGCCCACAGGATGAGTGCGCGGGAATAAAGCGAGCCGCCCGTACCTGTTCGCAGATAAGCGCGAAGTGCATCAACCTGCGGAGCAACCACCGGATCGGCGGCATACCCGTCCGGCGCACGCGCGACAGCCAGCGCGGCCAATGTCGCACCCCAATAGATTGCTGTCGGGGACTCGAAGGGTTCTAGCCGGAAGTTGAGCCAGGTAAAGCCACCCTTCTGATCGCCCGCTTTCATCTGCACGCCCCACATATTGGCGAAGGCCTGTCGCGTGTCGGGTCCAAGATGGCCGCGTTCCTGATCCCGCGTCGCCAGTATCAGCGCGTTAAGAACGGCTTCGACGCCGCGAGACTCCGCCGACTTGGGTACGCCGCGTGTCTGGTCGGGATAGAAAGGCTCTACCTCACCCCAAAGATAGACACGCTTCACCACATCATCGAACATCGCCATCTCATCGATGCTTCGCTGTTGCTTGCCTGACTGGCTGCGGAGCGAGGGCATGGCAAGGACATGGGGCAAGGATGTGTGGCAGGATACACAGCGTGTGCCATGGTCCCGCTCAGCCTTGGGCCATTGACGCCACCAGTTGAGGCGATTGTCCAGATAGGCGGCTGCTGCGGTGCCATTCCAGGCCGACTTCTTTGTTGGTACGGCTTCTCCACGCGCGACCATCACCATGGCGAGTAGAACGGCGGAAGAAATGAGCGGCCAGCGTGTCATGCAGCATTCCTGACGATGAGAGGAAAAGGATAGCGAAGAGGTACATGGGGGCTATGTGTCATTCGACGTAATTCGTCGGTAAGGACTTGGATCTCATGCCTTGCTATCGGCAAGGCTGTGCACGATCAAAGCCATCGGTGAGAGCGGGTTCTGAGCCATCAATCCATCAACCACACCGGCCTTGTTGGCGGCTGGGTGGTTTTGGCTCGCCTTCCACTTGCCCTCGATACGTTCGATCGCGATTTCGATGCCGGTGATGCCTTTAAGCTGGCCCTCAATATAGGATGCTGGCGCATCAGTGACGGACCACGGCTCGGGTTGATATTGCTCCTGCTGCCCGGTCAGAGCATCGATCTGCATCCTGAGCCAGTCGGGATCGTCAATGATGACCGGCCGCCCTCTCGCCTGCACCATGACATAATTCCAGGTTGGAACGACTTTGCCATGCAGCCGCTTGGTGGGATACCAGGACGGCGATACATAGGCCTGTGGTCCCTGAAAGATCACCAGCGCTTCAGCGCCCGCACGAAGGTCCGCAAGCTGCGAATTTGCCTTCGCTATATGTGCTTGCAGCAGTCCTCTTTCGCCAGCGTCGGACCGCAGCGTGAAAGGAACGAGATTGGCATTGATGCCGCAAGCTCCCGATGTAACGAGTATGGCGATCGGATAGGCGACGATCGCTTGATGGAGGACTTCGATGCGATCTTCGCGGAAAGCGGGAGGCCGATACATGGCGCGACCCCTCAACCGAAAGTGCGCATCAGCAACGATGCCGCGAGGGAAAGCATGGTGATCCCCACGATAGCATCCAGCACGCGCCAGGCCATGGGACGGGCGAACAGCGGCACAAGCAAGCGGGCACCGTAGCCCAGCGCGGCGAACCATGTGAAACTGGCTGAAACGGCCCCTGCGACAAAGATCGGCCGCAGGGCAGCAGGCTGAGCCGACCCTGCCGCGCCCATCAGCAAGACCGTATCAAGATAGACATGCGGATTGAGAAAGGTGAAGCCAGCCGTCGCGGCCATCGCTCCGCCAAGGCTTATGCTGCCGTTGGAGGTGACTGCCATAGTCTCCGGTGCGGCCATGCGTCGCAATGCCTTGACGCCGTACCAGCCCAGAAAGACCGCACCGCCGATTGTTAAAATGAGCGTCAATTGCGGGATAGCTGCCAGGAAGGCACCGACGCCTGCAACGCCCGCCACTATCAGCAGAGCGTCTGCGCTGCCGCAGAAAAGGACGACTGGCCCGACATGCTCGCGCTTGAGCCCCTGTCGGAGGACAAACAGGTTCTGGGCACCGATCGCCATGATTAATGCGGCGGACAGCAGGAAGCCGGAGAGAAAGGGAGCGAATATGTCAGTCATTCTCTCCATATCCAGCATGTGCGTGGTTTAGTATAACTTGTTATTCTAATCCTGATGAAGCAATACTTCATCATGTTGGACTATCCCTCCCTTGCGGCTGTCGCCGCCGTCGTGCGCGAAGGCAGCTTCGAAAAAGCCGCCGCTCTGCTCAAGATCACCCCCTCGGCGGTTTCACAGCGGGTCAGGGGATTTGAAGAGCGGTTGGGGATCGCCCTCGTCGTTCGTGGGCAACCTTGTACGGCGACAGAGCAGGGCCGGGAGCTATGCGCGCATTTCGACAAAGTGCGTCTGCTTGAAGCAGATCTTCCGATGAGTTTTGCCAACGGAATACAGGATAGCTCCCGCCCATCTCTGAGCATTGCAGTCAATGCCGACAGCCTTGCGACATGGTTTCCATATGCCATGGCGGACTTTGCCCGAACGACCGGGATGCTGGTGGAATTGACGCTTGAGGATGAAGGGCACACGGCCGATCGTCTGCGGACCGGAGAAGTGCTTGCTGTCGTCACATCCGACCCGGAACCCGTCGCCGGATGCAGGACGATTGCAGTGGGATCGCTCAGCTATGTCGCTTGTGCCAGCCCGGATTTTGTCGCTCGATATTTCCCGACCGGGATTGACGGGGACAGTCTTAACATAGCGCCAGTCATGCGCTTCAACAGGAAAGACCAGCTTCAGGGAAGGTGGGCTAAAGCCGCCTTCGGCACGGACCTGAATGCACCAACGCACTGGATTCCATCAACACAGGGATTTCTCGATCTCGCCTGCGCCGGTCTTGGTTGGGGCCTTCAACCGAAGACATTGGCAAAACCGCGCATCCATGCAGGTACCTTGATCGAATTGGTGCCGGGAGACACAATGGACGTCCCGCTATTCTGGACAGTATCCCGTCTCCATGCACAGGCCATTCAGGCCATGACCAGCGCCGTAAAGAAAGTCGCCAGGCAGCACCTCCAACCCGTGCCAATGTGAAGAAGCGGACTGACTGGAATCGGGAGCGAGAAATTCGGTCATGAATGTCTCAGAAGGGTCGGGCACGGTCGCCCTCGAACAAAACGTGCCAACTGACGACCGTGCTTTTCCTTGATAGCGACATCCAGCCTTCGAGACTTACCAGCTATAGCGGAGCGACCCAACCACCGTGCGTGGTGCGCCATAATAGCAGCTGTTGTTAAAAGGGCAGGCGCTGATATGCGTCTTGTCCAGCAAATTGGCAGCATTAACGGCCAGGCTCCAGCCCTCAAGCGACGAACTTGCCCGACCAAGGTCATAGCCCAGCAGGGCATCGACCAGTATGAAACCATTTGTGTGGAAGCGCTGGAAGGTCGCCACATTGTTCGCCACCAGATAGTGGGTGGTTCCATCCGATCCGCCTACATAGCGCAAACCTGCGCCAAGGCTCAGGCCCGAGAGAGGTCCTGTCGCCTGCTCGGCTTTCTCGAAAGTATAGGAGAGGAAGGTCGATGCCGCCCATTGCGGCGTGCCGAGCTGGCGCGTGCTGGTCGTCGTGGGCGTGCCGCTGTTGGTTGCGGTCGGTGCAATCGCTGGCGTACCTTGGGTGATAACAGCATCGGTATAGCTGGCAGCGGCAACCACGTCGAAGCCGGGCGAGACCTCGCCGCGCCCTTCGAACTCGATCCCGCGCACGCGCACTTCACCGATCTGTATCTGGGCGTTGGTCGGTATGCCATTCGTACCCGCAGCCGGGTCCGTCACCGGCACCTTCTGCCGACGCAGGTCATAAGCGGATAGAGTGAAGATCGCGTTCGTTCCTTGCGGATTGAACTTGATGCCGCCCTCATATTGGCGACCCGTAACCGGATCGAACGGAACGCCCAGATACGTCGTTCCAGACTGCGGTTCGAAGCTTTCTGAATAGCTGAAATACGGTGAGACCCCAGAGGCAAAGGCGTAGAGCGCGCCCAGTCGCATCGTGAACGCATCTTGCGCCAATTTCGTGACGCTGCCGTTCCGCTTGTTCAGCGATAGCTGCTCATAGCTGTCGAACCGGCCGCTGGCGATGAGCTGCAAGCGGCCGATGCTCATCTGGTCCTGGAAATAGATACCGGTCTGGTCGCGTTTGCCATAGGTGTTTATATAGGTGGCTGACAGCTGCGTCAGATCGAAGCTGGGCAGCGTGCCACCATAGGTCGGGGCAAACAGGTTGAGATTGGGGACGCTGGTCAGCGGATTGCTCGACTGACCGGTATTGAACTGCTGGACATTCTCCCCCGTGATGCGCTGATAGTCGAGGCCCACGAGCATATTATGGGCGATGAATCCGGTGTCGAACTTCGCGTTGATATGATTGTCCATCGTCAACGTGTCAAAATCTTCGTCGGCACCGCCGCCGCCGCGCGTGATCGTGGAAAAATCCGTGTTACGCGCCGCACCTGTGCCGGTCGTTGCGAAGCCTGCGACATAGAGCTGACGGTAAGACAGTTTGTGGTTCTGGAACCGAAAGTTCGACCGGAAGGTCAGATGCTCGTCGAAATCATGGCGGAAGAAGGCGGCGATCGATTTCGCCTTATGATTGTACCGCTCATAGCCTGGATCGCCGGTATTGATGTCGCGCGGCAATGTGCCGTTCGGGTTTGCCAGTACCGTGCCATAGGCAGGAACACCCGAATAGCCGCCGCCGCTTGGCGCATGTTGATAGGTGGCGATCAGGGTGAGGCTGGTGTCCGGGTCGGGCGTGAAGGTCAGCATCGGACTGAGGTGCCAGCGCTCGCTGAAGGTGCCCTCGGTCACGCCATCGCTTTTCTGCCAACCGCCTACGATCCGGCCCAGCAGCTTACCATCAGCGGTGAGCGGCTGATTGATGTCTGCTACGATCCGTTGGCTGTCATAATTGCCCAGTTGCGCCTCCACCCGGCCAAGGCTTGCCGCCTCAGGCATCTTGCTCGTCAGATTGACAAGGCCGCCGGGCGTGGAGTTGCCATATAATACCGAAGCGGGTCCCTTGACGACATCAAGATGATCGATCCGGTTGAAGTCGATCTGCGGTGTCGAATAGGGTCCGGCGATCAAGCGCATGCCGTCCAGGAATATCCCGGGTGCAAAGCCACGCAGGATGAGTTGATCGTAGCGCGTCACCATTGCGCCGCGCTGGTTGGGCGACACCCCCGCGACATAACCCAGCGCCTGGTTGATCGACAGCGCGTTACGACGGATCAATTCCTCATTGTCGATCACGGTGATGCTCTGCGGCGTTGCCATCAATGGCGTATCGGTCTTGGTGCCCGAGCCGGTCTGCTTGTCGCGCATCCCGGTGACGATGATCGATTCCCCGCTCCGCGTCGCATCGCCGTCGGCAGCCACTGGCTGTTCCGCCTGTGCCAAGGTCGGCATCAATGCCAGAGCAGCTACCGACAGGCGCAGCGCCGCCAGCGTGCGCGGCATGTCTGTAAGTGAACGTTGGTAGGCGTGCATCATTATCCCCTAATGCTAATGCGACTGATTCCTATTTGCTACTAGGGTTGCCTGGCGCTACAGGCAAGCATCATCGAAGAAGGGGGTTAGGCGTGAGAGGCGATACTGGAGCGAGCGGGAACCGGCATCACGACTGGCGCGTGATGGCACGGTGCGTGACCGCGCTAATCGGTAGCTATGCCGCTGCTGCAGGCTTGGCATCGCTGCTGTCGCGTCTGCTGCCGGTTGCACGGGCGGAGGCGACGGTGTGGGGCATGATCCTGTCTTTCCTGTTGTTCGCGGCCTTGGGCTTGTGGGCGTTCCACGAGCAGCGCCTGCTACGGGTCACAGCGCGCATATGGGGCACCGCCATTATCTGCCTGTGCCTGCTCAGCATATTGGGTCCGCGGGCATGAGCGGCGGACAGGCATCACAAAACCGGGGTGTCCGCCAGTCGATGGCCTGGATACACACCTGGCTTGGGTTGCTCGCCGGCTGGATTTTATTCGCGATGTTCCTGACCGGGACCGCCAGTTATTTCCGCCCGGAGATTACGCGGTGGATGCAACCGGAACTGCGCATCGCACCTATCGGACCGATCCAGGCCGCCGAAACGGCTGTCGCCCATATGCAGGCGATCGCGCCGCATGACGAACAATGGTATATTTACCTGCCCGGCGAGCGGACGCTGGAGACGCGCATATTCGCTCGCGCCCGCAAGGATCCCGATGCCGACCCCAAAGCGCCGCCACTCAAACGCGCCGCTGAAATTCGCCTTGATCCGGCCACCGGGACACCCGTTACGGCGCGCAACACGCGCGGCGGCGAACAATTCTACCGCTTCCACTTCCAGTTGCAGCTGCCCCATCCCTGGGGTCGCTGGCTGGCTGGCCTGTGCGCCATGTTCATGCTGTCGGCGATCCTATCGGGCATCATCACGCACAAGCGCATGTTCGCGGACTTCTTCACCCTGCGCTGGAACAAGGGGCAAAGAAGTTGGCTCGACGCCCATAATGTCTCGGCCGTCTTGGCGCTGCCTTATCATGCGATGATCACCTATACCGGGCTCATAACCCTGATGACGATGTATATGCCGTGGCCGATCGTCGCCAACTATCAGAAGCCCAATGATTTTGCGGTCGAAGCCTATGGCGTGGAAGCGGAAGACGCGCCGTCCGGACGCGCTGCACAGCTCTCTCCGGTCGGCCCGATGGTGCAGGCGGCCATGCGCGAATGGAAGGGCGGGCGCCCCGACCGCATGGTCATCCGAAACCCAGACGATGCGACCTCCACGGTCACCCTGTTGCGCAGTGGATCGGATCAGCTGAACGCCCGCGGCGGATCGATCAGCTATGCCGGGGCGACCGGCGCGCGCCTGTCGGCCTCGGGCGAAGCGGGTGCTGCAATCCGCACCGCTGGGGTGATGCTGGGGCTGCATCTGGGCAGCTTTGCAGGACCGGTACTGCGCTGGACCTACTTCCTGCTTGGCCTCATCGGCGCGGCGATGGTCGGTACGGGGCTGCTCCTATGGATCGCAAAGCGGCGAAAGCCTGGAGCCAAACCGCTTTTGGGTTTCCGCCTTGTCGAACGGCTGAATATCGGTGCCATCGCCTGCCTGCCCGCTGGCATGGCCGCCTATCTGCTCGCAAATCGCCTTATTCCTGCCGACATGCCAGGCCGGGCCGCCTATGAAGTCGCAGCGATGTTCTGGGTCTGGTTCGGACTGGCAACCCTGTCCCTGCTGCGTCCAGTCGCAAGAGCATGGCCGGAAACGCTCGCCGTCGCGGCGGGAACCTTTGCAGCCTTGCCGGCGGTGAACATGCTCACCACCGATCGCGGGCTTCTACGCAGTGTCGAGACAGGCGATACGATGTTCCTGGCCTTTGATTGTGCCTTCTTTGCGATCGCCGCCCTGCTGGGCCTTGGCGCGTGGCGCGCCAGTCGACCAAGACCGGTATCATCGCGCGCGCGCGCTCTTCGATCTTCATCGGTCGCCCAGGAAACCATCCATGTTTGAAGCTGGCCTGTTCGCCTATGCAGGTTTCGCCAGCCTCGCCGTCGCACGCAAGAAGCATCGTCCTGCACGCCCGTTGCCGTTTCTGCCAGCGCCGGGGCGAGCGGGCCCCATTGGCTGGACGCTTCTCAACCTGTCCCTTGCGATCGCGATCGTTCAGCTTGGCGCGGCGCAGGGACTTGTCGCCTGGACGGGACAACTATGCGTCGCTGGTGCTGCATTCGTCCTGCTGCTCTCCTGGCAGCATCGCATGGCCATCATGATAGGCATCGCCCTGCCCTTTGCGGCCACAGTATTTCTGCTTCTGTAAGAGCTCGATTCACAATTATCAGATGATATTTCATAGACTTGCAATGCGACGGGCGAATAGCTGGATGGAAGCTATGAACAGCCACGCGGTTGCCGATGCGATGGTCTATTCAAAGTCCTTGGCGAGGCGGCGGTTGCGGTTCAGCCACGCCAGCGTTCGCTCGACGACCCAGCGGCGGGGGAGAAGCACGAAGCCTTTTGCCACATCGGATCGCTTGACGATCTCGACGGCCCATTTGCCGATACGCCGCAGTGCTTCCCTTAGCTTGTCGATAGCATAGGCCGCCGCTTACTGCCTCGCGCAGCCGCCACCTTTAACAACCGCCGGAATGACGGACACTCCATGTGACTCGGCGCAGGGCACGCGGCGGCGTGTTCGAGGCCGTCTTTCAGCGCTCGAAGCTGCCTGATAGTCCGGTCCAACTCGGCCGCTTTGTTCGAAAGCAACACGCGGTCTATTTGGGCTGCTGTGCCATCGCCGAACATCGCTCTGATCTCGTCGAGAGAAAATCCGGCCAGACGACCGAGCGCTATCAAGGACAGGCGGCCAAAAACATCCTGATCGAACGTGCGTCGCAACCCGCGCCGTCCCAGGGACTCTATCAGGCCTTTCTCTTCATAGAAACGCAGCGTCGAGGCCGGGATGCCCGAGCGCTTGGCCACTTCCGAGATTTCTATAAGTTTCACGCTTGACCTCAAGTTGACTTGAAGTGGCATCGTGCTCCGATCTGTTATGCGACTCAAGGAAAATCGTGATGGGACAAGTTTCTGAACATGGTCCACAGGGCTCTCCCCGGTGGGCGCTTGCGGGGCTCTCGTTGGCTATGTTGATGCCGTCGTTCGCAACCAGCACGGCGAACGTCGCATTGCCCGAACTTACGAAGTTATACGCTGCGTCGTTCCAGGCAGCGCAGTGGGTCGTGCTCAGTTATCTGCTGACAATCACCGCGTTGATCGTAGTGGTTGGGCGTCTGGGAGATGTTCTCGGTCGGCGACGGTTGATGCTGGCCGGGGTGACGGTCTTCGCGGGAGGGTCGATGCTTAGCGGAGTGGCGCCAAGCCTTGAAATGCTCATCAGCGCCCGAGTGGTGCAGGGCGTCGGCGCGGCGACGATGATGGCTTTGACGATGGCATTTGCCAGCGCTGTTGTCCCACGGTCGCGGACCGGAAGCGCGATGGGCCTACTGGGAACTATGTCGGCTGTCGGGACCACGTTAGGGCCCGCGCTTGGCGGACTGGTGACCGCTTGGACCGGCAGCAGGGCAATCTTCATGGTCAATGTCCCACTTGCTATGGTGACCTTGCTGATTGCGGCGCGGACCTTGCCACACGATCCGCCTCGTGTAGCGGCACCCTCCACGCGCTTCGATCTCGCCGGCACGGCTCTCCTCGCGGCGGCGCTGATCGCTTTCGCTTTGGCGATGACCTTGGGTCGCGGGCAGTTCGGCTCGCTCAATTTCGCGGCCCTCGTCACCGCATTTGTCGCGTGCAATGCCTTCATCGTGGTCGAAGCTCGGGCGCCGTTTCCGCTGGTGCCGCTCAATCTTATTCGTAACCGGGCGCTGCTTGCCAGCCTGTCCACCAACATGATCGTCTCGGCAGTCATGATGGCAACTCTAATCATCGGCCCGTTCTATCTGAGCAAGGTCATCGGGCTTGCAGCGGCGCCCGCCGGACTTGTCATGGCTGTCGGACCACTCGCTGCAGCAATGGCCGGGGTTCCTGCTGGCCGACTGGTCGATCGCCTGGGCACCGAACGCGTAGCGCTTGGTGGTCTCGCTGCTCTGGCGGCAGGAACAGCTTACTTGTCGGTGATTCCGGCCGTCTTCGGGGTCGCAGGATATGTGGCGCCAATCGTCACGATGACGATCGGCTACGGCCTGTTCCAAGCTGCCAACAGCACGAAGATCATGACAGGGGGCCGCCCGGCTGAACGCGGCCTCATCTCGGGAATGCTCAACCTGTCACGTAATCTGGGGTTGATTACGGGCGTATCTACCATGGGCGCCATATTCGCTTGGGGCACTGCCGCGAACGACGTGGTGACGGCATCGCCGGAAATGATCCTGAATGGAATGCACTCGACTTTCGTCGTCGCCTTCTTCCTAATCATAGGGTCGTCACTCGTCTCATTTCACGCGGCGCGAAACATCTCCGCAGAGCGCACTGGCTGAGCCCACTCGTCGCACGTTGTGCCATTTCGACGATCCCTGCGAGGGGCCGGCACTGAGGCGCCAGGATAGTATACCGTCCGCACCTGGGGAGCGAAATTGGGTGCCAAGTAGCCGAGAAAGATAGCTCTTGTCGGAATCGAACGCCGACTCATGGGGTAGGCTCGTCACGGTGATAGCGTTGTGGCGCGCCATCTTCGCCTTTCGAGCTAGGTCATGAGCGATGGGGAAGAGAAGCGGCACCGAAGGAGCCGACAACGGACCACGATCAAGGTCAAGGTCAAGGTCTTATAAATGACGAAGTTGATGTGTGTGACTATGCCCAAGCGGCTAAGCTTCGTACCTCCGCTTTATTTCAGCTGCTCGAGATTCAGATGAACGGCCGACCGCCAGTCACCGGCACGGTCGCCCGCTCATGTAACTCCCCTAATCGCTTGCCAGCATCACATAGGGCGATGCCAGTTCGCGGGGCTGCGCGGCGCGGCCGATCGGCGTGTTCTCACCGAACGTCCTTACGGCTTCGGGCGGCATGGTCGAGGGGATTAGCGGCGTCCATACTGGCCCCGGCGCTACACAGTTCACGCGGATATTCTTGTCGGCCAGCAGCTGCGCCAGGCCCATCGTAAAATTCTGGATCGCGCCCTTGGTCGTTGCATAGGCGAGCAGATGCGCATTGGGCTGGTCGGCGTTGATCGAGCTGGTGTTGATGATCACCCCGCCATTCTCAAGATGGGGCGCGGCGGCCTTGGAAAGATAGAACATCGCGTGAATATTGACGGCGAAGGTCAGCTCCCACTCTCGATCGGAAATGTCGCCAAGTTCCTCGAAGCTCGCCTGATGGGCGGCATTGTTGACGAGGATGTCGATGCCGCCAAGCTCCTCGACCGCCTTGTCGATGATCGCCCGACAGTGCTGCGCGCTGCTGATGTCGCCCGGCATCAAGACAGCCTTGCGGCCGGCCTGTTCCACCCACTTCTGCGTTTCGCGGGCGTCTTCTTCCTCCTCGCTGAGATAGGATATGAGGAGATCGGCGCCCTCGCGCGCATAGGCGATCGCCACGGCCCGGCCAATGCCGCTGTCGCCCCCCGTGATGATCGCGCATTTGCCTGCGAGCCGACCGGACCCGACATAGCTCGTCTCGCCATGATCGGGCCGCGGTTTCATCGCATCGGTATTCCCCGGCATCGCTTGTTGCTGCTCAGAATAGGGCGGCCGGGGATAGTCGGTCATGATTACCTCCTATAAGGCAGGGCGTCAGGCGGAAATCAGATGCACGGCGGTGGGCTGCGCCAGCGGCAGACCGGCTGATTTTGCCTGCGCCATCAATTCTTCCTTGCGCGCCAGCATCTGGTCACGCAGCGCGACGAGATCGACGTCGGCCTTGCGACACTGAGCGAACATGCCCTCCGAAGGCATCTCCTCCTCATGGACATGATGCTTGATCTCCTCGGAGAGCACCTTGACCTTGGCATCATAGAAATCGTCTGCGGGGCTGCCGGCCTCGATATCATTCACCAGCACCTTGGCTCCGTCATGCTCGACATAGGCCTCATCGAGCGTGTCGTCCTCGATCTTGCCGCGAAAGGCGGGGTAGAAAATCTCTTCTTCGATCAGTGTGTGGACCTTGAGTTCTGTGCAGATCTCGTGAGCGAGTTTCTGCTTGCGGCTCGATGAGGTAGCGTTCTCGAACTGCTCGAAAAGAGCCTCTACCGCTCGGTGATCGGCCTTGAGCATGGCAATAGCGTCAGTGAAGCTTTCGCTGGGCATGATATCCTCCTGTGGAATACTGCCCCAGAAATGGGCGGATGGCCGTATCAGTTCCCTGCTAACGACTCGCAGCACGACGAAATGCGAAGAGTTGACCCCGATTAACTCATGTCACTTTCTCGTCGTCTTCCTGTTTCGTGCTCTGCTCTTCCTTTCGGGCGATGAAGCTGATCTTTCCATTGGGTTCGAGGATGGCCCAGGCAACTTCGGCAATTCGGGCGATGCCGGCCAGTCGCATCTCGATTTCGACTTCGGCCCGGGTGATCCGGTCACGGCGCATATTGGCTGCGATCAGTTCACCATCCTTGATAAGCACGCGCGGACCCCCCTCGAGCCATCGCTCGGCACGGGGCGAGAGATAGGTGATCCAGCTCAGGGCCAGCGCCCAGAAGGCGATGGTGGCAATGGCAAGCGCCGCGCCCGTCATGCTGAGGTCGTTATGCGTGATGCCCTGCTGGACGAGGTCGCCCATGACGATCAGCAGCACCAGCTCGAACGGCGTGACTTGGCTCAACTCCCGCTTGCCCAGCAGCCGCAGCAACGAATACATGATGAAGAACATCACGCTGGCGCGCAGGATGATGTCCATCAGGGCAGGACCTTGATCCGGACCGGAACGGTGGCGAGCACGGTTTCGCCATCGAGCGCCGTGATCATGCCGCTGGTGCCGGCGAACAAGGGCGGATTGATCTGGCCGTCGATCTTGAAGCGAAAGGTTTCTCCCGCCTCGGCGGGTCCGAAGGAAAAGCGATGGGAAGCATCCTTATGGCTTTCCTCGCCCGCAGCCGGCATCAGCGTGTTGATCGTCATTTCCCGCCATAGACCATCCGACATTGCAATGACGAGATCGCCCACGGGTCGGCGCGGCGTTACTTCGACGATGGTTTCAAAGGCCATGCCATTTCGCAAGATATCGGGCATTCGCACCGCCAGAGCGGCAGAATTGCTGACCGCTCGTCGCATGGTCGCGGGTTGGCCTGCGAACATGCCCGACAATCCGGTGGCAAGAAGTGCCGCCAGGAGGAGCAGCGGCCAGGGGTTGGCACGCCGGCTGTTGCTCTCATGCTCCTGAGTGATGCCGTCCGGTGTCCGAGTTGCCATGGCCATATCTCAAGCCGCTTGCGGCGGGCGATCCGCCACGGCGGGCAGCATGTCGCCCAGCATCGCGAGCGCGACGCGCAGGGATTCGATCCGCGTGGCCCCGCGACCGATATCACCGAAATGCTTCAGGCAATGGCGGGTATCTGTTCCTTGCCCCGCGCACGCAAAATGAACGAGGCCAGGTTCGTCGCCCGGCGCGCCGGGACCGGCAAATCCGGTGATCGCGATCGCAAGCTGCGCCTTTGACCGGCGCAGCGCCCCCTCGGCCATGGCGCGCGCGACCGGCTCGCTGACCGCGCCGCAATCCTCTACCAGCGCCTGGCCGAGTCCGAGCAGATCGCATTTGGCATCCTTGCTATAGACGATGAAACCACGATCGAATGCGTTGCTGGCCCCCTCGATATCGGTCAGCAGCGATGCCAGCAGCCCGCCGGTACAGCTTTCCGCCGTCGCGATGCTGAGTGCCGCCTCATCTACGCCTTCCAGCAAAGATATGGCGGCTTGAATGATGTCATCAGGCAATGCCGGAGACAGTGTCCCGGCATCGAACGCCTGCTTGCTGTTGTGTCCTTGATCCATCGTCCAATGTCCTGCGATCACAAAACACGCATTCCCTAGCGGGTGTTCCCGAACCCAGAGGCAATCTGCCTCTTCCTTATCCAGGAATGCGACGACACGAGCCTTCCCTGGTATGGATCGGCCTCGAAGCCGACCCCCGGCTCAAGTTGAGGCGACCATCTGAAAGGGCTGCGGAGGGATTAATATCTAAAGGGTCCCAATCGGTGCCTTTCGAAACCCCGCCTCTGCGCTGATCCATAGCAGGGCGTCCGGGAAGAACCGACTTCCACCTGCCCGTACCAATCAGCTCCCGCTCACCAGACCCTGGATTTTATCCGCAAAATCCTCAGCAACGATGGGTTTGTTGATCACCGCGATAACCCGGTCGGAATATAGCTCCGCGACGTCCTGCTGGCCGGTCACGAAGATCGACGGAATGCCTCGTTCCTTGAGCCACGCAGCCGCAGCCGGACCGGTGCGACCATCAGCCAGATCGATATCCACAAGCGCGCCATCTATGTCGGTCGCGGCAGGGTCAGCCTTCAGTTGGGAGAAGCTGTCGGCAAAACCCGCCAGAACATGGCCGGCATCCTCAATCAGATGTTCGATATGAAACACAATCAGGGGATTGTCTTCAACGCAATAGATCCGCAGTGGCTTGCGAACGCCGATGGTGTCTGATGTCATAAGCCCGAAACGCTGTCCGGTGCCTCCGGGTTGCAGGCGACGCGCGCCAATGGTCCCTTAATCTCGCATCGAAGGCCATCGGTCGCGAACATGATGTCGGGTTTGGTACCGAACAGACCACCGAGAGCCGCACGTAAATAGCGCGTCCCATAGCCGGAGCGCGACGGCGCGACGACAGGCGGTCCACCCGTTTCCTGCCACAAGACAGACAAGTCAGGACCCAAGTCCGGCAGTATGTCCCAATGGAACGCAACCTGGCCGTTCGGCACGGACAACGCACCATATTTGATCGCGTTGGTCGTAAGTTCATGCAAGCAAAGCGCGAGCGTCGTACCCGCCTCGCGCGTTAGCATGAATGACGGGCCGGAGGCGTCGATCCGGCTGATCCCCATCTGCCGATAGGGATCGAAAGTGAGCTGTGCGATCTCGGCGATCGAGATCGCTTCTCCCTTTGCCTCGAATACGGCGGAATGCACGTTGGACAGTGCAGTCAGGCGGGCACCGAAATCATCCGCAAGTGCGTCCACACTCTTAGCGCCGCGGCGCGTCATCTCGAAGATGGAAAACACGCTGGCGAGGATATTCTTGACCCGGTGATTCAGCTCCCGGCGGAGTTCGATCTCGCGCTCGATATGATCGCGCACTTCTCGCTGCCGCATTCGCGCCAGCAGCGCCGACTGGATGCCGCTGACCAGTTCGACCTGGGTGAGCGGGCGCTGATAGAAAAGCTGGCGTGACCGTGGCCATGCCGCCGCCAGCTGGCCACGGATCCTACTGTTCGGCGACGCGCGATCAAGCAGGACCACGATCGGCATTTCGGACCAGGGAGGCTGGGCACTCAGATGCCTGGCGACGATATCGATAAGGGTCGGGGTCAATGCTTCATGGGTCGTCACGAACACGCCCGGCCCCGCCGCCAGATACTCCGTCAGTTCCTCCGCGGACACGCAGGTCGCGACAGCCATGTCATATTCGGCGAGCAACTGACCCAGATAGGCCGCGTCCCGTCGATAGGGCGCAAGAATAAGGACCTGGTCCAGCGCACCCGGCTCGACCAGATCGCTGCCACTCATGCCGTCGGCAGCGGATTGAACGGGACGACCTTAACGCCGTCGCTTTCGATCAACAGTTCATGAACATTCAGGTCATGGGGACCATGGCGTTTCTTGACGACGGTGATGTTGCGTCGAAGACGGCCATCATCTTCCATGATCCGCAGCAGGAGTACGGTATCGCCCAGGAAGCTCACATCGACATCGATACCGACATTCTGGCCTAGCAGACCGTGCTGGGCGACGATCAGCATTGTCAGAACGCCCGACCGCGCCAGATATTTGAGGAGAGACTGAATGTCCCGCACCGCCTTCTCGCGGTGCGGCAACGAGTTGAGGTAGCCTGTGAAACTGTCGATGACCACGACGCGGGTCTTGAAATCCTTGACGATCGATTGTGCGATCTGGGCGAATTCGCCAGGAGATATTTCATTGGGATTGAAATCCCGGATGATCAGTTGACCGTCTTTATGAAACTGCCGCAAATCCATGCCGAGGCCTTCCGATCGCCGGAAAAAGGTCTCCAGGCGTTCCTCGAACAGGAATAGCGCGACCGCTTCGCCCCGTTTGAGCGCTGCGGTTGCATAGAGCGAGGCCATGGTCGATTTGCCGGTCCCGGACTGGCCGATGACCAAAGTGGTTGTGCCTGATTCCTGACCGCCGCCAAACATGTCGTCGAGCGCATCGACGCCCGATTTGATCAACTGCGGCTTGCGGGTATCGACAGCCTCGCCCGGAATGATCCGGGGGAAAACGACAACGCCTTCGCCTTCCCGGATCGCCATGTCGTGATAGCCATCGGCAATCGGCACGCCGCGCATCTTGCTGACCTCGATCCGCCGCCGCACGGAGCCATAATCCTGCAGCGATTTGTCGAATCGGATGACGCCATGCGCAATGCCTTCGACCTCTTCTCCGTTGGGCGCCGCTTCGTTGGTCTGGGTGTCGAGCAGGAGCGCGACAACTTTGCGCTGCGCGAGGAACGCCTTGAAGCCCAGGAGTTCGCGGCGGAACCGGGGCGTGTCGCCCGTGATAAGCCGGATTTCCAACAGCGAATCATATACCAGGCGGTGTGGCTTATGTTCCTCGATTGCCAGCTCGATCGCCTGGCGCGTTTCGTCGAGGCGGAGTTCGGCGGTCTGGAAGATGGTCTGATCGGCGGCACCATTGACGGCGTCAGATGCCGACAATTCCTCTATCCGGATGCCGTCCAGCGTCCAGCCATAGGACTGGGCGATGGATTTGAGCTCAGCGGCGGTCTGGGAAAGGCTTACGTAGATGCATCTTTCCCCGGCTTCTACGCCCGCGCGCAAGAACTGAAGAGCAGCTGTCGTCTTGCCCGCGCCGGGCGCGCCCTGAAGCATATAGAGGTTGGACGCGGGGAGGCCGCCGCGCAGGATTTCGTCCAGTCCTGCCACACCTGTCGCGACCACAGGCTGGGCTTTACGCTTGCTCACACATGTCTCCTCGTTTGGGATCGGATCGCACAATCGCTGCTGATTTGCCAGTAAGATGGAGAGGATCGTCATTGGCTTCGACCATAGGGGAGAGCACATGGTCTGCGCTGCATCGGGCAGAACGTCGCATTCTTGCCCCGATCTGGCGAGAAGAGCATTTCCTCCGAGCGATGGTGGAGTAGCGAAAGATGAGGTTTGCTTACCCCCCAAGTGGGCCTCACCACTCCCGACGGTGCCTCTCTGGCTCTGTCGGGAGACCAGGGTAACGGCCTTGGCTATTAGCGCCCGTCCGCATGTCGTTCGCTAAACAAGGTGAGGTCGGCTGCAGAGACGGGATGACCCCGCGAGGGCTGATCAACCATGCTCTCGAAGGCCCAATCGGGCATGTTGGCGGAACCGCTGGGCAGCGTAAAAGCGCACTCCAATTTTGATTTCGTCCTCAGATTGGCAAGAATGATCAAATCTGTAGACTGATCCCAAAGCTCATCTCTGGAGACTCCAAATGCCCCGCGTAGCGCTGTATGCCCGCTATTCCGACGACAAGCAGAGCCCTGCATCCATCGACGACCAGTTTTTGATATGCCGTGAACAAGCGGCGCGCGAAGGCTGGCGGATTGTCGCCAACTATAAGGATGCAGCGATCTCGGGCGCAAGCGTCATACTGCGTCCCGGCATCCAGTCACTTTTGCAGGATGCGCAGATGGGGCGCTTCGACATTCTGCTAGCCGAGGCGTTGGATCGGGTGTCGCGCGACCAGGCCGACGTCGCCACGCTTTACAAGAATCTCCAGTTCGCCGGTGTGAAGATCGTTACCCTGGCAGAGGGTGAAGTGTCTGAACTGCATGTCGGCCTCAAGGGCACGATGAACGCGCTGTTTCTCAAGGATCTTGCGAAGAAGACCCATCGCGGTCTGCGCGGCCGCGTCGAGAAAGGCAAATCCGGGGGCGGGCTTTGCTTTGGTTACGACGTCGTAAGGCGCTTCTCCAGCGAAGGCGAACCGGTTCATGGCGAGCGGAGCATCAATGCCGCGGAAGCTGAAGTCATTCGCCAGGTTTTTCGACAGTTCGCCAACGGGCTCAGCCCCCACGCAATCGCCTGTCGCCTGAATGATGCCGGGATTTCAGCCCCAACGGGCAAGCTATGGACATCGACCACGATCCGCGGCCACGCCAAGCGCGGCACCGGCCTGCTCAACAATGAACTCTATATCGGCAAACTGGTGTGGAACCGGCTGCGCTATTTGAAGAACCCGCAAACCGGCAAGCGCGTCTCCCGCATCAATCCCAAATCCGAATGGATTGTGACCGAGGTTCCTGACCTGCGGATCGTGGATGAAGAACTCTGGCAGGCTGCGAAGGCAAGGCAGGAGAATATCGCGATCCAATATGCCGACGGCATTGCGGCAACTCGCTCTGCTCAGACAGCCCTTAATCGCACGCATCGCCCAAAAAGTCTTCTCTCCGGCCTGGTCTACTGCGGCTGCTGCGGAGGTTCTTATTCCCTTCGCGGGCGGGGGCGGTTTGCCTGTTCGAACCATGGTGATACGAAAAGCTGCGCGAACGGGCATAGCATCACGCGCGACAAACTCGAAGCGCGCGTCCTTGATGGTCTGCGCGATCGCATGATGACCCCGGAGGTCGCAGCAGAGGCCATTCGGACCTATGTCGAGGAGAGCAACCGGATCAACCACCAGCGCCGCGCGTCAGAAATCGCTGATCGAACCGAGCTGCAGAAAGTCCTCAAGGCGATCAAGGGCCTCGTGACACTCGCAAAGGCAGGCAAGGGCACACGCGCGCTTGTCGATGAGCTTTTGGAGCTGGAAGCGCAGGAGGATGCGATCCGCGCTCGTTTGGCCGCGGCCCCTGCTGACGTGCCTGACATCCACCCCAACATCTCCGAGATTTATCGGCGCAAAGTCGAGCGACTGACTCACGCACTATCGCAGCCGGAAGAGCGCCAGGAAGCCGCCGATGCGTTGCGGGCGCTGATCGAGCGGATCGAGCGGATCGAGCTTACGCCTGGCGCGAAGCGCGGTGAGGTCAACGCCATGCTCTACGGCGAGTTTGGCAGGATCCTGGAGTGGATCGAACAGCGTCGATTGGCCGAGAATGCACAAAGCCCCGGCGCTTTGGCGTCGGGGCTTTGTGGAATGTCGGTTTCGGTGGTTGCGGGAGTAGGATTTGAACCTACGACCTTCAGGTTATGAGCCTGACGAGCTACCGGGCTGCTCCATCCCGCGGAGAGTTTGTTTGGCCTCAAGCGCCGGCGTCGACTTGCTGTCGACTTGGCTTTCCTCGCATAAGCTCGGGCGGCCGTTCGGCCTTGCGGGCCTTTGGCCCGTTTGACGCATTCCCTTGGGAACAGGCTTCAGGGCTGATTAGCCAACAACATCATGAATGGGTTTTTGCTGATTTTGCGCGAGCTTCAATGCCTGGCGACGCCCTACTCTTCCAGTGCTTGAGCAATAGTACCATCGGCGCAGACTGGTTTCACGGCCGAGTTCGGGATGGGATCGGGTGGGTCACAGACGCTATGGTCACCAAGCAATGAAGCTGGCGCAAAATCAGGGTTTATAATCGATACCGTGCACATTTAAGCATTTYACTTGGAAAATGCGTCASCRGACACATTTTTAGATGTGATATTCTGGCTGGCCTAAGAACCACGCCATCTTATTCGAACAACTGTTGCCAGTGCTGTCATTGATGGTGGGACTCTGCGGTTCATTGCTGAACCGTTTAAGCGCGAACAGAGCAATTAGGACTGGTTAGCTTCATGGATTACTCCACTTCCACATCCAGCCTATCAACGTCGTGTCTACGACGGCTCGATGAAATCTTATCTTGAGGGAGGCTTCCCGCTTAGATGCTTTCAGCGGTTATCCCGTCCATACATAGCTACCCAGCTGCGCTCCTGGCGGAACGACTGGTACACCAGAGGTATGTTCAACCCGGTCCTCTCGTACTAGGGTCAACTCCTCTCAAATTTCGACGCCCACGGCAGATAGGGACCAAACTGTCTCGCGACGTTCTGAACCCAGCTCACGTACCACTTTAATTGGCGAACAGCCAAACCCTTGGGACCTGCTCCAGCCCCAGGATGTGATGAGCCGACATCGAGGTGCCAAACGATTCCGTCGATATGAGCTCTTGGGAATCATCAGCCTGTTATCCCCCGGCGTACCTTTTATCCGTTGAGCGATGGCCCTTCCACGAGGGACCACCGGATCACTATGACCGACTTTCGTCTCTGCTCGACTTGTCAGTCTCGCAGTCAGGCGGGCTTATGCCATTGCACTCTAACAGACGGTTTCCAACCGTCCTGAGCCCACCATCGCGCGCCTCGTTACTTCGTTAGGAGCGACCGCCCCAGTCAAACTACCCACCACAGAGGGTCCCTGTACCGGATAACGGTACGAGGTAGACATCAGAAAACAGCAGGGTGGTATTTCACCTATGGCTCCACATCAACTGGCGTCGAAGCTKACTCAATCCCCACCTATGCTACACAGCTCTTTCCTAATGCCACTCTGAAGTTGCAGTAAAGGTGCACGGGGTCTTTCCGTCTAACCGCGGGTACTCCGCATCTTCACGGAGAATTCAATTTCGCTGAGCATATCCTGGAGACAGTGGGGAAGTCGTTACGCCATTCGTGCAGGTCGGAACTTACCCGACAAGGAATTTCGCTACCTTAGGACCGTTATAGTTACGGCCGCCGTTTACCTGGGCTTCAATTCAGTGCTTGCACACCTCCTCTTAACCTTCAGGCACCGGGCAGGCGTCAGGCCCTATACGTCGTCTTGAAGCCGACTTAGCAGAGCCCTGTGTTTTTGCTAAACAGTCGCTACCCCCTGGCCTGTGCCCCCCATAAGAGCTTGCGCTTATATGGGGCCTCCTTCTTCCGAAGGTACGGAGGCAATTTGCCGAGTTCCTTCAGGATACTTCTCTCAAACGCCTTGGTATACTCTACCATTCCACCTGTGTCGGTTTAGGGTACGGTCTATACGGAGGGGCTATTTCCTGGGACACCTTCCCAGCCTGGAGCAATCCAATAAGCCCAGACCAGTTACGGCATCCGTCACACACCTCCAGGCCCACGAATATTAACGTGGTTCCCATCGACTACCCCCTTCGGGCTCGTCTTAGGGGCCGGCTTACCCTGCTCAGATTAGCTTTAAGCAGGAACCCTTGGAATTTCGGCGACAGTGCATCTCACACTGTTAATCGCTACTCATGTCTGCATTCGCACTTCCGATACCTCCACGACCCATTACCAGATCGCTTCAACGGCCTACGGAACGCTCCGCTACCGCGTGATCGTAAACGATCACACCCCTAAGCTTCGGTGCATCACTTTAGCCCCGTTACATCTTCGCCGCAGGATCTCTTATTTAGACCAGTGAGCTGTTACGCTTTCTTTAAAGGATGGCTGCTTCTAAGCCAACCTCCTGGTTGTTTTGGA
>NZ_JEMV01000023.1 GCF_000588875.1 Sphingobium sp. Ant17 | reverse complement strand
CGCGATCATCATCAGGCGAAACCGGATCATGTCGGCCAGGCTGTGAGTAATACGATCGGGCGCGCGCGGATCCTTGATGCAGGCCGCAAGCCGATCAGCAACACCAAGGCGCTCCTCAACTTCACGCAGCAGCACCAGACCGCCATCTGAGGAGAGCTGGCCGCCGTCGAACCTGGCGTCTACACGCTTGCCCGAAACAGGTGACAAACCGGCCAGGGGCAGCGTAGGATCGTCCATGGCGGGTGTCGCTCTCCAGAAATAACGGTGATCGGCTTTAGCAACCAAATCATACGTTAAATCATAGTGTTATGCCACATCCGCCAACCCTAGGTGAATTTTCCGGGCTAGGTGAGGCGAGAGGATGTGCTGCCCTTGGCCGTGCGTACATATGCGCTTGGCCGGGCAGCATTCCCTAAAAGCTATGGACGTCGAGTGGGTCATTCATTCGATTGATGGTAGTGCAACACGGCCAGGGTATGAACCGCCCTGCCGCAGCAATCGCATAGATGAGCCGCATGTCACAGAACAAGCATATATTGCCGACAAAGCGCATTCATAATTTCCGAGATTATGGCGGCTATACGGTTCGAGGCGGTGGCCGTTTAAGACCTGCCATGCTCTTTCGTTCGGGTGAACATTCCCAAGCCACCACATCTGACCTGGCACTCGTTGACGACTTGGCTCTCAAGGCTATGATCGATTTGCGCAGTCTGGATGAGCGCGTTGCAAAGCCCAATCGCTACAGCGTCTCCAGTCGGGCAAAAATTCTATTTTCTGATAGCTATATTCATGCCCGTCCACCCCATGAGGCAATTATGGACGTTGCCGCCACACCGCAAATGGTCCGTGCGCGCCTCTTGGAATATTATAGAATCAGTCCTTTTAAACCAGAGCAAATTAATTGCCTTCGTCTCTATTTTTCAGCGTTGATCGAAACTGATGGGGCGACATTGGTGCATTGTGCCGCCGGAAAGGACAGGACGGGTATAGCCGTTGCGCTGTTCCACAAAATCATTGGGGTGGAGATCGACGATATATTCGCCGACTATCTTCTAACCAATGAGGCAGGGGATTTGAACGACCGCATCGCGTCATTTGGCTATAGCGTGCGCGCGCATCTAGGGGATGATCTGAGCGAAGAAACCCTGAGCATAAGTTTGTCGGTAGAAGAACAATATCTCAATGAAATGTTCAAATCTATATATATTCAGCATGAATCAATCGAAGAATATTTTCGCAAAATATTAAAATTTGATAATTGCCAAATAGATTATCTTATGAATAAATTTGTTGTTTAGATTATGAAAATTGAAGTTTGAATGTTTTGGATTTTCCCTGCTGGATTTGTGATTCAAGGCCATGGGCTGGCGACTAAAAGTGGCCAGTGTGTAGCAAATAATGGCGCGATGCTTAAAAATCAAAACTGCGATTGTGGGCTAGGCGGCGTGGACAAATTCGATGTTAGCAGGATCGCTTTCCTGCGATCTGGTTGTTACCATTGGGAATGACGCTGGAAGAAGAGAGCGAACGAGCTACGTCGATGCTGTTGGCAAGGTTGTCCGCCGTGTCATGCGCCACCGCGATGGAGAGGTGGTGATCGAATTTGAGGATGGCAGCCGATTTTTGCGGATAGCGACAGCCCTCTCGAACTGTCCATCACCTTGGAGGAATAGTATATGCGCCTTATGGCATTTTGGACGTCGATGCGATTGACGTAGCCCAAGAGGATTGATTCAAGGCTGCTTTTGGAGGCAGGTTTGAGCAGGGGCGATCTCACCGAAGCAGAATGGCGTGTTCTCAAGGGTCTGCTGCCCATTGACCCTGACAACCGCGGCCGAGGTAGACCTCCCGAGCAGAATCGTTCGATCATCAACGGCATTCTCTGGCGGCTCCGCTGCGGCGCTCCATGGCGCGACGTGCCACCAAAATATGGCAGTTGGAACACCATCTATCGGCGGTTCCGGCGCTGGAGCGAAGCAGGGGTTTGGGAGACCGTGGCAGTGACGCTCGCCGAGGTCATGGCGGACAGCCGCCACTACAGCATCGACAGCACCACAGTCCGCGCCCATGTTTCGGCAGCGGGCGGAAAAGGGGGACTCATCGACGCGCTCTTGGCCGCTCGCGGGGCGGGTTCACCAGTAAGCTTCACTGCCTGGCAGATGCCCTCGGCCGACCGCTCGCCTTCCATCTGACGATCGGCGAGGCCGCAGATTGCAAAGCCTATGACGCCCTGATCGGCCTGCCCGAGCGTCCACCTAAGGCTTTGCTCGCCGACAAAGGCTACGACGCTGACACGATCCGTGCCGACCTTGCCGAACGGAATATCGAAGCCGTCATCCCTGGCAGATCAAACCGCCGCGTGAAAATCGAGCATGATCGGGCGCTCTACAAGCAGCGCAATCGCATTGAGCGCATGTTCGGGCAGCTCAAGATCAACCGCGCCATCGCCACCCGCTACGATCAACTGGCCAACAGCTTCCTCGGAATGGTCCATATAGCCACCGCCAGATACTGGCTCAAATTTGTCCACGCCGCCTAGGGTGCAACGCTAACCTGCCGGCGTAGTTGCAACACTTCATTGTGACATGTAGCTTGCTGCAGGTTTGGTAGATAACGATATAAGTGCTTTTAAAACCGAAAGATGTGACTATAGTGAAGGGGGTTTAACAGCATAATCAATTTGCCATGACAGAGGTCGCTGTCACTACACTGGCAAAGCTAAAGACAGAGTGGATACGATATAACTACTATGCCATAAGCTGTGCGAGTACATATATTTATATATAAAAAAGTAATGAATAATATTCATAAAAACAAAAATCTCATTCAGATCCTGAGAGAAATTGAATGTCGCTCTCGGTTGTATCGCCCTCCCGCAACCAACACAAATTACATGCGCCCGCCCCAACAAGGCGGGCTTTTTGGCGTCCAAACCACTTCACAACCCCGTATCCATCCGGCGGCGCCCGCCTTGTCGTGAGGTAGTGGACTGCTCTTAAGCATGCTCTCGAGAGTAGGCTTAGGAGCGGTTCATGGGGCACATAACGGTAATGACCGGGCCGGAACGGCGGCGGCGTTGGAGCGACGAGGAACGGCTGCAGATTTTGGCGGAAGCCTTTGCGCCGGGATCCAGCGTTTCGGCCGTGGCGCGACGGCACGACATTTCCACGGCGCGGATCTACACATGGCGCAGCAAGCTGCGACAACCGCCCGCCCTGACCGAGTTCGCCGAGGCGGTGGTAGACGATGGCACCCAGCAAGGCGGGCAACAGGCCGGGATGCCGGTGATCATCATCGATCTCGGCGCCAAGGGACGCGTGAACGTA
Source organism: Sphingobium sp. Ant17 (assembly GCF_000588875.1). Classification (GTDB taxonomy): domain Bacteria; phylum Pseudomonadota; class Alphaproteobacteria; order Sphingomonadales; family Sphingomonadaceae; genus Sphingobium. The sequence continues at coordinate 72,307 of NZ_JEMV01000023.1, read as the reverse complement.
TCAGCTGCGGCATCACCTGCATTGGTGTCGGCGGCGCTGAAGGCCTTGCGATGATCCCAGCAGGCGCACGGGTGTGGATCGCAATGGGCCATACCGATATGCGTCGCGGCATGCAGAGCCTCGCGGCGATGGTACAGCAGAGTTTTTCGCGAGACCCATTTGCCGGCGATCTTTGGGTCTTTCGCGGGCGTAACGGGTCGCTGGTGAAGATAATCTGGCACGACGGTCTCGGGATGTCGCTTTATTCGAAGCGGTTGGAACGAGGGAAGTTTATTTGGCCCTCCGCGAAGGACGGCGTAGTGTCGCTGACGAGCTCACAGCTGGCCTGTTTGCTCGACGGCGTGGACTGGCGGAACCCGCAATATAGCTGGCGCCCGCAGAGCGCGGGATAGGCGCAGATTTTCTTCGTCGAGGCCGCATTTTCCGCTTTAACCGGGCGGTTTTCTGTGATTCCATCCTGGTTGTGGACGCCGCCGTTTCGCCCCTGCCTGACGACATTGAAGTGCTCAAGGCGCTGGTCCGGCTCAGCACGCAACGCGCCGATGCGGCCGAACAGCGCGCCACCAGCGCCGAGGCCGAACTGGCCAATGCCCGTGCCCGGGAGAGCGCCACCGAGGCATTGATCTCGCACTACAAGTTGCAGATCGCCAAGCTCAGGCGCGAGCAATACGGCCCCAGCGCCGAACGCACCCGCCGGCTTCTTGCGCAGATGGAGTTTGAGCTCGAAGATTTGGAGGCCGACGCCGCCGAAGACGATCTGGCCGCCGAGACCGCCGCGACAAAGGCGACGAACGTCACCGCCTTCGAGCGCAAGAGGCCGGTCAGAAAGCCGTTCCCCGACCATTTGCCCCGCGACCGCGTCGTCGTTCCGGCGCCCTGTTCCTGTCCGGCCTGTGGCGGCATGCGCCTGTCGAAGCTGGGCGAGGATGTAACCGAGACGCTGGAGGTGATCCCGCGTACCTGGAAGGTCATCCAGACCGTACGCGAGAAGTTCTCCTGCCGTGACTGCGAGAAGATCACGCAGCCGCCCGCGCCATTCCATGTCGTGCCGCGTGGCTGGGCAGGCCCAAGCTTCCTCGCCATGCTGCTGTTCGAGAAGTATGGCCAGCACCAGCCTCTCAACCGCCAGGCGGAGCGGTTCACCCGCGAAGGCGTGCCGCTGAGCGTCTCCACGCTTGCCGATCAGGTCGGTGCAGCTTCCTTCGCCCTGATGCCCATCTTCCGATTGATCGAGGCCTATGTCTTTGCCGCCGAACGTGTGCATGGCGACGACACCACCGTGCCGGTCATGGCCAAGGGCAAGACCGATACCGGTCGATTATGGGATTATGTCCGGGATGACCGCCCATTCGGCGGCGCCGATCCGCCGGCGGTCGTTTTCTATTATTCGCGCGACCGGCGCGGCGAACATCCCCAGGCGCATCTCGCGTCCTGGTCCGGGATTCTGCAGGCAGATGCCTATGCGGCTATTTCGAGCTGTACGCTCCCGACCGCCAGCCTGGTCTCATCCTGGAGGCAGGATGCTTTGCTCACGCGCGCAGGAAGTTCTTCGAACTTGCTGACGTCGAGGGCGCTGCGCGCAAGAAGAGCCGCGGCGAACGGACTGGCCCCATCTATCCGATTGCGCTGGAGGCGGTGCAGAAGCTGGACGCCCTGTTCGACGTTGAGCGCGGTATCAACGGCAAGACACCAGCGGAGCGGCTTGCCGCACGTCAGGAGTTGAGCGCGCCGCTGATCGCCGAACTGCACGACTGGTTGAACGCCCAACTCGCCAAGCTGTCGCGTAACCATGATCTCGCCAAGGCCATCAACTATATGCTCCGGCGCTGGGACGCCTTCACCCGCTTCCTCATCGATGGSAGGGTATGCCTCACGAACAACGCAGCGGAACGGGCGCTGCGCTGTGTGCCACTCGGGCGGAAAGCATGGCTATTTTGCGGCTCCGATCGCGGCGGTCAGCGCGCCGCCATCATGTTTTCACTCATTCAGAGCTGTCGCCTCAACGACGTCGATCCCCAGGCTTGGCTCGCTGACGTCCTCGCCCGCATCGCCGGTCATCCGGCTAATCGGCTTGGCGAKCTACTCCCATGGAATTGGAAACCAACAGCGTTGAAGCTGGAGCCGTGATCTCATAGCATCACGGCATGGAATTTGGCCCGCAACCCGAACTSATTGAATCCTCTCTYTGCCGGTCCATCGAACAGGCGGGCGTACGGCTGACCATCAACATCGTGCGGATCGCCACCGAACGCGGTTGGTCCCTCGAGGTCGTCAACGAGCACGGCACCTCGACGGTCTGGGACAATCTATTCCCCACCGACCGCGATGCCGATGCTGCATTCCGCGATGTGCTCGCTCAAGAAGGCGTCGAGGCCTTCCTCGGCAAGTAAGATGCCAAATCCCGCAGCGAACCGTCAGTAGCTGCGGTCCTCGCCGGATGCGTACCGATCTCGAACGGGAAAGGGTCGACTTCACTTGGGACAAACCCGTCGTTCCGATGCCGCAGGTTGAGCGTCAGTTCTTGTCGGAAGCCGACGTTCGGCTCCTGTTCGTGCGGCGTCGCGTTACGACTGAAACTGGGCCGGAGCAGACTAGCAGGTCTCGGGCGGCCTAATTTGCAAAGCAGACCCTCGTCATGCGATGTCGTCGCCGGCAACGGCCCCTCAGTGTGGACGATATCCACCGATTGTCCTGACAAATATCGAGCTTTCACCTTGTCGGAGGAAATCTTGCTCTATTGCGGCAACACAACCTCAACTGGTACGACATCCGCCTGATGGTGGACTTTACCAAGATTGTCGCTGGCGTTGCCGGGCAGCGCGAGACCTTCGAAGAACTAGTTTGCCAGATCGCGCGGCGCATTCCGAGTATGGGGTCTGTCGAATTTCGTAGGATTCATGGTGCGGGTGGCGATGGCGGGGTCGAGGCCGTCTGGCAACTCGCCGATGGCAGCGAACATGGGTATCAAGCCAAATTCTATACGAAATCCAGTGATGTTGATTGGGGCGCGGTCGACAAATCGGTAGCCACGGCGCTGGCTACTCATCCCAAGTTGAGCACGATGACGATCGCGATCGCGTGTGTGCTGACGGGGCGCACGCAACGGACAACGAAGAGCGGCAAGCCACAGGCCAATGGCTGGGATGCTTGGGACCAACACAAGGCGAAGTGGGAAGCTGCCGCTTCGGCGCTGGGCAGAACCGTCCTGTTCGAACCTTGGACCGCGTCGGACCTTGAGGAATTGCTCACCCGCCCTGAAACAATCGGCTTGGTCGATTATTGGTTCGGCGGGATCGAGTTGTCGCCGTCATGGCTCGCAGCCCAGTGCCAGCGCACCGTCGCCGCGCTAGAAGAGCGATATCATCCCGAGGACAATGTCGATGTGTCGACCGCGGCGGTATTTGACGGCTTGCTTCGCAATCCCCGGTTTCGCACCCTGCTCGAGGCTGTTCGCGCCGCTGTGCTCGAGAAAGCGCAACTCGGTTCGGCCCCGCAGACCTTGCCGCCCGCAGACAAGCTCAAACTTGGAGAGATCGCCGGCAAAGTCCGCCAGTTCGACGCAGCCACGGTTATCCTCGGGTCGTCGAGCGATGCGCCGTTCGACTATCCAGCATGGCGCGATCAGGCGCTTGATCTGCGCCAGCGGGTCTTCGATGCGATCCAGTCGATCAGCGAATTCTCGCGAGAGGCAAAAGCCAAGCGACCCAAGACGGCCGGCCCGCTGACGCCGGCGGAGGATCGCGAGCGAACTGGCCTAGATTATCTGGTGGATACGCTGCGCGACCTGCAATCGGCGCTGGGCGATTTTCTCGAAGCCATCGATTCCATCGGAAGCCTGAGCGACCAGCGCCGGTTTGCGCTGCTCGATGGACGGGCAGGATCAGGCAAATCCCACCTCATTGCCTCGCAAGTCGAGCGTGCGCTCGCCGACGGCGCGCCGGCCCTTTTTCTTCTCGGCACCGATTTCTCGCTGCACGGTACAATCGGCAATCAGATGATTGCGCATTTCGAGCTTGGCGCGAACAAGTTCGACCAATTGCTAGGCGCTTTGAACGCACGCGCCGAGGCTGTCGGCAAGCGGGCACTAATTGCCATCGACGCCGTCAATGAAGGGGCCGGCGTCCAGCTCTGGCGGGGCGCGCTTCACGGAATCGCGCAACGTATCCTCGCCCAACCGCAGCTTACCTTGTGCATCTCGTGCCGGCGGGAATATGTGGATTACCTCATCACGCCGGCGGTGGAAGCGATGGCCACGCGGGCCGAAGTCGCCGGGTTCGAGTCTCCGGAAGAGATCGAGGCGGCTGCCAAGGTCTATATGGATCGCCGCGGAATCGTGCGGCCGGCTACGCCCTGGCTCAATCCGGAATTCTCCAATCCGCTGTTCCTGCGCACGGCATGCCTTGCAATCGAGCGCGATGGGCGGACAACGTTCCCACGCGGGATGCGCGGGACCAGCGAGGTCCTGAGTTTCTTCCTCGACGCCACCGGACGCCATCTGGGGACGGCCTATGACGGCGCCGACACACTCATAGGACCAGTGCGGCGAGCGCTGCTTAGCCTCGCTGCGGAGATGGCGAAGCACCGGCAGGACTATGCAAGCCGGACTGAGGCGCACGGAATCGTCGAACAAGCCTTTCAGGGCTTCGCGTCACCGCCTGGGAAGACATGGCTCGAGCTGCTGCGTTTCCGCGGCCTGCTTCGGTACGATCCCAATCCTGCGCACGATCGCAACGATCCTCTCTCGGATCAGGACGATGTCGTCCGCTTCTCTTTCCAGCGGTTCCAGGACCACCTAGTCGCAAATTCGCTGCTGCAGAACATCTCCGATCCAACCGGCCTGTTCGATTCCGCAGGATCCCTCGCCTTCGTTCTGGGAAAGCACGGCGTTCAGTGGGAATGGCGTGGCCTGTTCTACGCGCTGACCCTGCACTTCGCCGATCGCTACAAGGTCGAGCTCGTCGACACCCTTCCCGGCGGCTACGATGCTTGGTGGGACCAGTGGCCGGTCCAGGATGCGTTTGTTGACAGCGTGCGCTGGCGCGCCGTGGGCGCATTCACCGCTCGGACACGCGAGCTGCTCAACCGGCTCGACCGCGATGACGAGGATATCGTCGCATTGCTGATAGAATTGGCCGTGGTCGAGCAGCACCCATGGAATGCGGACCTTCTCGATCGCAACCTTCAACCGCGCCAGCTTGCTGACCGAGATGCGTTCTGGACCCGCCGCATCAATGCGGCGCACCACGATGCCGGGCACCCGCTGTCAAAGTTGATCAATTGGTGCCTGAGCCCAGGGATAGCACGCGCTGAGGATGAGACGCTGAGGCTGGCGCTCGTCATACTGGCATGGGCCTTTACCTCGACCAGCGCGAACATTCGCGATAACGCGACGAAGGCGATGATCCGCGTCTTCATGGAACGGCCATCGCTGGTCGAGCCGCTGTTCATTCGCTTTGCCGGGTGTGACGATCCGTATGTCATCGAGCGGATGTTCGGCGCGCTGTACGGGGCGAGCCTCCGCGCACTCGATCCAACCCGTCTCGAAGCGCATGCCGTGACCGCTTGGACGCACGCCTTCGCGGGTGACCAAGTCCCGGTCCATATCGTCGCGCGCGATTATGCTCGCGGCGTCGTCGAATTGGCGAATGCTGCTGGCACATTGGACGCCAGGATCGAACTCGTTCGATGCCGCCCGCCCTATGGCGCCACGGCGGCGGTCTTCAACTTCACGGAGGCGCGCGTGGAGGCGCGCGCGAAGCGGATCGGCGCCGATTCGATCCTGCGCTCCTGCTACAAGGGCCTTGCGGATTTTGGCCGCTACACGCTCCAGTACCGGGTTGAACGCTTCGCGGCCGCGCCACGCGCTGGACCGCGGCCGCTGACGTCTTCCGAAACCGGCAGAGCCTTTCTCGACGACGTATCGCAAGGGCGCCCTGACATCGCTGCTGCGTTCAAGGCGCTTCGGAATGCCCATCGACGAAAGCGCATGTCGTTTGATGCTGATACCTTCAAGATGACGATCCCCGCTGCCGACCGCAGGCGCGTACGAGCCGCGGAAGCTGCACTTATAGCGTTGCTGACACCAGCGCAGGCGCGGCGGTTCGCGACCGACGCAAAACGCTGGGCGGCAAACGAATCGGACCACGTCTGGATCGTCCCGGGCAAGGGCGTCGGCAAGGAAGTGGACGCACATCGCGCCAAGCTTTGGGTCGCCAATCGCGCCATGGCACTGGGCTGGACCGAGACGGCATTCCCGCGAGACAACACGTTCGGTGAGCGGCAGGGAGATCGAGGCCGCGTAGAACGGATCGGCAAGAAGTATCAGCGCATCGCAATGATGGAATTGCTGGCGAGGCTCGCGGACAATAATTGGCTGAAGCCCGACTGGGGCGAGCCCGCGAAGATCTATGACGATCCGCTCGATGTTGAGTTCGTTCGCGACATCGAGCCTTCGGTTCTGCCGGCCGACAAGGAAGCAGCCGCTATCTCGGGCGTACCAAGCGTCCCGCTTCTGCGCTGCCCCGATCTTCCGCCCGCCGAACGCAAGGCATGGGTATTCGATGCCGATCTTCCAGCAGATCGTCTGAAACTGGGGTTAGGATCTGATCTGGGGAGCGACGAATGGCTCGCGCTCTACCGCTATTCCTCACACGACATCGATGGCCCGCGCGGGAAAGGGGTGTGGGATGTGCCCTGGGAACAGAGCGATTTCCACTTCATTGCCATGCTGCTGATGCCGCCCGCCACGCGCGAGCGGTTTATCGACGAAACCGAGCGCCACACGGACGATTTTCACGAATGGCTGCCCGGTAATCTCACGGATGGCCCCTTTATCGGCGAGCTTGGCCGGCGATCGACGTGGCCGGCCAAGCCATGGTCCACGCTGCGGGCACGCGGACCGGACGACGATCGATGCTACCGAGTGATCAAGCCAACAATCGGGTTTCAATGGGAAAGCCATCTCGACGAGAGCCTCGCTAACGGCTTCTCACGGCAGGTCCCGATCGCATGGCTGATTGGAGCGCTCGGTTTGCGTCCCGACATCGAAAATGCCGGCGTCTTTGTAAACGGTGACGGCCTGCCGGTGATCGTCAGCGGCAGCGATGACCACAATAGCCATGTTCTGGTCCGCCGCGACGCCTTGTTGGAGATGGCGCGCAAGCACGAGGTCGAACCTGTCTGGACCGTGATCGGCGAACGTATCGGACGGACAGGCAGCGGTAAGCGCAGATCCGACGTTCGTGTGCGATACAACGGGGTTCTCTGGGTACGGGAGGGATCGCCACAGATACGGCATTGGTCGCGGCCGGACTGAGAGTGCCCCCTAGCCGTTTTGACATCAGCAATTACCCTGTTGTGCCGGCGAACGGAGCCGCCGCTCACATCAACGACGCTGAATGTCTTGAGCTGGTCGCGTGTTGCCGGAAGCGGAACGCCGCTTCGTGGGACAAACCGGCCGTTCGCGGCGGTTCAGTCTTTCGGCAGCTTCCGACCCAAAGGCAGTCATAGGCGAGGCACGTTTCCGATCTCGGGAGCGGATATTCTGAACCGGGGTTCTGACACACGCAAACCCTTGGACGACCGTGGTAGGTTCTGCAGTGTCACAACCGACCGGTTGTGACACCAGCTCATCGCTTCCTGCCGAACATTGGGATTTTGTATAGTCGCCCCAAGCTGCCGCCAACATGAGGCTGCTACCGTCGTGGCATGACGCCTATCCGATACCTTTCGATCGCCACATTGCCCCTGCTGGCGGTCCTGACGGGCTGCGGCGGTGATCCGGCTCCCCCGGCTCCCCCGGCGAAAGCGGAGGCGGTCGCTCACGAAAGCGATCTGCTGAAGCTCACCCTCACAACGCAAGCGCAACAGCGTCTCGGCATCCGAACGGTAAGAATTGGCGATGGCTCGGCCGCGCAAGTCCGCGAGACGAGCGGGGAGGTCGTCGTGCCGGCAACCGGCGGGGCCGGTGTGCCAACGGGATCTACGAGCAACCTCGCTCAAATTGGGGTCAGTCAGGTTGCGGCCGAAGGCGAGGTCGCGCGGGCGCAAGCGCAAGTGCGGCTCGCCGTCATTGCCTATAACCGCGCCGACGCCTTGGTGCGCGAGGAGGCGGGCAGCGTGCGAGGGCGCGACGAAGCCGCGGCGGCACTTGCCACCGCGCGGGCAGCACTGGATGCGGCCCGCGCGCAACGCGGGCTGCTCGGTCCCTCGATCGCGTCTATGGGCAATCTCTCGACGCTGTGGGTGCGGGTGCCTGTGTTCGGCACCGACGTGAGCGCCATCGAACGCGGTCGCACCGCTACGGTTCGCCCCCTCGGCGACAATCGCGCCGCTCCGCGCGCTGCGCGCCCGGTCCAGGCCCCACCCTCGGCCAATGCAGTCGCGGGCACCGTCGATCTGTTCTTCGCGCTCGATAATCGCGACCGTGCCTACCGCGTCGGCCAGCGCGTCTCCGTGGCGTTGCCGCTTGGCGGGAGGGCGGATGGACTGTCGGTCCCGACCGCAGCGATCGTCCGCGACATCTATGGCGGCGAATGGGTGTACCGGAAGACTGCGCCCGACACCTATGTCCGGCAGCGGATTGAGGTCGCGAGCGTCGCGGACGGCCGTGCGCTGTTGTCGCGGGGCCTGGAGCGCGGTGCCGAAGTCGTGACGGACGGGGCGGCCGAGCTGTTCGGGACCGAGTTCGGGACGCCGCACTGATGCTCGCCTGGCTGGTCCGTGCCGCGCTGACCCAGCGCGTTCTCGTCCTCGCGCTCGCTGCGCTGCTGGTCGTCCTTGGGCTACGCGCGACCGGCGATGTGCCGCTCGACGTGTTTCCCGAGTTCGCACCGCCTATGGTCGAGATCCAGACCGAAGCGCCTGGTCTTTCGACCGAAGAGGTGGAAAGCCTGATTACCGTACCGATCGAAACGGCGGTCAACGGCGTCCCCGATCTGATGACGCTACGGTCCAAGTCCGTGCTGGGCCTGTCGTCGGTATCGATCCTGTTCGATCGCGGCACCGATGTGATCCGCGCCCGCCAGCTCGTCCAGGAGCGGGTGACACAGGTGCAGGCGCGGTTGCCCGCCGCGGCGCGTCCCCCGGTGATGCTGCCGCCACTGTCGTCAACCAGTCGGGCGATGAAGATCGGCATATCGTCGGCAAAGCTCGATCAGATGCAACTCTCCGAACTGGCGCGATGGACGATCCGGCCGCGCCTGATGGCGGTGCCGGGCGTCGCAAACGTCGCAATCTGGGGTCTGCGCGACCGCCAATTGCAGGTTTTGGTCGATCCCGACCGGCTGCGCGCGGCCGGCGTGACGCTCGCCGAACTGCGCACCGCGGCCGGCGATGCGGTGCTGGTCGGTGGGGGCGGCTTTGTCGATACGGCAACCCAGCGGCTCGCCGTGCAGCAGACGAGCGCGATCCAGTCCTCGGCCGATCTTGCACATGCGGTCATCAAGCAGAGCGGCGAAGCGGCGGTCCGCATCGGCGACGTCGCCCGCGTGGTCGACGGCTTCGCCGCGCCGATCGGCAATGCGATCATCGACGACGGGCCCGGCCTGATGCTGATCGTCGAGAAGCAACCGACCGGCAACACCCTCCAGCTTACCCGAGACGTGGAGGCCGCGATCGGTGAGCTGAAGCCGGGCCTGCGCGACGTGAAGGTCGATACGACGATCTTCCGCCCTGCGACCTTCATCGAACGCTCGATCGACAATCTGACGCGCGCGCTCGCGATCGGCTGCCTGCTCGTGGCCGTGGTGCTGTTCGTCTTTACCCGCGATTGGCGGCAGGCGACGATCAGCCTGGTCGCCATCCCGCTGTCGCTGCTCGGCGCGGGGCTGGTGTTGCTATGGAGCGCTGCCACCATCAACACGATGGTGATCGCGGGGCTGGTCATCGCGCTCGGCGAAGTGGTCGACGATGCTATCATCGACGTGGAGAACATCGCGCGCCGACTGAGGCTCAATCGCGAGGCGGGCAACCCGCGCTCCAACTTCGACGTGGTGCTGTCCGCCTCGCTGGAAGTGCGATCGGCGGTGGTGTTCGCGTCGCTGATCGTGATGCTGGTGTTCCTGCCGATCTTCTTCCTGGGCGGGGTGGCGGGCACGTTCTTCCAACCGCTCGCCATCGCCTATGTGCTGGCGATCGCCGCGTCGCTGCTGGTCGCGCTGGTGGTGACGCCGGCGATGTGCCTGTTCCTGCTGCCGAACGCGCCCCTCAAGGCAGAGCGTGACACGCGGCTCGTCGGGGCGCTGAAACGCCGCTACGCCGGGGTGCTGCCGCGGATGGTGGCGCGACCGGCGCTGGCGATGGGGATCGTCGCGGGCGGCCTGCTGCTGGCAGGCGTCGGCTATGCCGGGTTCAAGGACCAATTCCTGCCCGATTTCCGCGAAACCGACTTCCTGATGCACTTCGTCGAGAAGCCCGGCACGTCGATCGAGGCGATGGACCGGATCACGATCCGTGCCTCCAAGGAGCTGCGCGCGATTCCTGGCGTGCGCAACTTCGGCGCACATATCGGCCGTGCGGAGGCCGCAGATGAAGTGGTCGGCCCGAACTTCACCGAGCTGTGGATCAGCCTGGACGAGAATGTCGATTATGATGCCAGCGTCGCGCGCATCAAGGAAGTGATCGACGGCTATCCCGGCCTCTACCGCGACGTGCTCACCTATCTGCGCGAGCGCATCAAGGAAGTACTGAGCGGCGCAGGCGCGACGGTGGTCGTCCGCATCTTCGGTCCCGATCAGATCGAGCTTCGTGCCGCGGCCGAACGTGTCCGCGCCAAAGTGGCGGCGATCGACGGGGTTGCCGATCTCAAAGTCGAGCAACAGGTTCTGGTGCCGCAAATCCAGGTCCGTCCCCGGCCTGGCGATCTCGCCACGCTGGGCCTCACCGCGGGCGAAGTACGGCGACAAGCGCAAACCTTGGTCGCCGGGCAGAAGGTCGGCGAAATCTACCGCGACCAAAAAGCGTTCGACGTGGCGCTGTGGGGCGAACCGAAGGTGCGCGGCGATGTCCATGCGCTTGCCGACATGATGATCCAGACGCCCGCGGGCGCGCCGGTACGGTTGCGCGACGTGGCCGATATTCGCATCATGCCTGCCCCGAACGAGATCAAGCGCGAGAACGGTGAGCGCCGGATCGACGTCACGCTCAATGTCGCCGGTGCGGACCTCGGCACGGTCGCGCGCGCTGTCGAAACGGCTGTGGGTCAGATGCCGTTCGCGACCGGATACCATCCCCAGGTGCTGGGCGAATACGCGGCGCTGCGTGATTCACGCCAGCGGCTCTGGACGACGGGGCTGCTCTGCCTGCTCGGCGTCCTGCTGCTGGTCTGGCTGGAGTTCCGCTCGGCGCGGATCACCGCGCTGGTAGCGACCAGCCTGCCGTTCGCGCTGGTCGGCGGGGTAGTCGGCGTGGCGCTGACGGGTGGCGTGCTGTCGCTCGGCTCGCTGGTCGGGTTCGTGACGGTCATCGGCATTTCGGCGCGCAACGGCATCATGCTGCTGTCGCACTACGATCATCTCCGCCGGTTCGAGGGCGAGGACTTCGGCCCGCGTCTGATCCTGCGCGGCGCGGAGGAACGACTGGTGCCGATCCTGATGACCGCGGCGTGCGCCGGTCTGGCGCTGCTGCCGCTGATCGTCGCCGGCAACGCGCCGGGCCATGAAATCGAGCATCCGATGGCGATCGTCATCCTGGGCGGACTTGTCTCCTCGACCGTGCTCAACCTGTTCCTGATGCCCGCGCTATACGCGCGCTTCGGACGGGAGAAGCCCGCGCCCGATGCCCCACTTGCCGGAGTTCCCGCATGATCCGCCGGTTTGCTCCGATCGCCGCGCTCGCGGTCGCGGGGTGCATGTCTGCGCCTCTGCCCCCGCCGACGATCCCACCCGCGTCCGCCACAGGTGCTTTCGCAAACCTTCCGACCGCGGCGATCGGCCCGGTCCCGAATGACTGGTGGCGGCTGTACGACGATCCGGCGCTTGATCGACTGGTCCAGGCAAGCCTCGCCGCCAATGCCGATCTGCGCGTCGCCTATGCCAATCTCGACGGCGCGCGCGCGGCACTGCGGCAGGCGCGCGCCGCGCGGCTGCCGCAAACCACGATCGAAAGCGCGGGCACGATCGACAACAGCGCGACGCAGCCAAGCGCGTCATCGAACGTGCCGACCACCGACTACGATCTCGCCCTGACCGCAAGTTGGGACATCGACCTGTTCGGCCGCCTGCGCTCGGGCACGCTGGCGGCGGGGGCCGATGCTGACGCTCAGGCTGCGGCGCTGGACTCCCTGCGCGTCGCGGTCGTGGCGGATACGGTGCTCGCCTATGTCGATCTGTGCGGTGCGACCCGTGCGGCGAATGTCTCGCGCGAGATTGTCGCGGTTCAGGAACGCTCGGTTGGCGTGGTACGTGACCAGCTTGCCGCTGGCGAAGTATCGCCGCTCGAAGTCTCGCAGGCCGCCAGCCTGCTGGAATCCACCCGCGCCACGCTGGCCCCGTTCGAGGCGGCGCGCGCGAATGCCCTGTACCGGATCGCAACCTTGCAGGGCCGCCCCCCCGCTGAAGCGCGCGGGTTCGACATCGCCTGCAATGCGCCCCCGAAGCTCCGCGCGGCGGTGCCCGTGGGCGAAGGACAGGCGCTACTGCTGCGTCGCCCCGATATTCGCGAAGCCGAACGCCGCCTCGCCGCTGCCGCGGCGCGGATCGGGGTCGCCCATGCCGATCTCTACCCGCGCGTGAACCTGGGTGGTGCAGTCGGGCTGTTGACGGGTGGCTTCGTCGCGACGGCTTCACCGCTGATAAGCTGGGCCTTCCCCAATCAGGCCCCAGCGCGAGCACGACTGGAACAGGCCCGCGCAACAGAACGCGCGGCGCTCGCCGGCTGGGATGTGGCGGTATTGCGGGCATTGCGCGAAGTCGAAACCGCGCTCGCCGTCTATGATGGCGAGGTGCGCCGCAATCGCGCGCTCGATGCCGCGCGGATCCAATCTACGCTTTACGCCCGCCGTGCAGCCGCCCGTGTTCGGCTTGGGGATGCCGCCTCGCTGATCCAGTTCGATGCCGAGCGGGCGCGGGCGCAAGCCGCGCTCGCTCAAACACAGTCCGATCTCACCGTGGCGCAATCCCAGGTCGCGCTATTCCGGGCGCTGGGTGGGGGATGGCAGACGAACGGTCCGGCGGGCTAGAAGGGCAGCCATGCGAATCCTGATCGTAGAAGATGATAACGAGACGAACCGCTTCGTGGCCCGCGGGCTTGCGGAATTGGGACATCATGTCGTCACCAGCACCGATGGTCGCGACGGGCTGTTTCAGGCGACTGGGGACCAATTCGACGCGCTGATCGTCGATCGGATGCTGCCTGGTCTGGATGGACTGTCACTTATCAAGGCGCTGCGTGCGGCGGGCAACATGACACCGGCCCTCATGCTCACCGCCGTGGGTGGCATCGCTGATCGCGTCGAAGGACTGGAAGGCGGTGCCGACGATTATCTGGTCAAGCCGTTCGCCTTTTCCGAGCTTGCCGCGCGTGTTCATGCGCTCGGGCGGCGTCCGGCTGCCCAGACCGAGGCGAGCGTGCTTGTAATTGGTGGGATCGAACTGGATCTTCATCGACGCTTCGTTACCCGCGACGGCCGTAGGATCGTGCTGCAACCGCGCGAGTTCGCGTTGCTCGCCGAGCTGATGCGCAATCCTCGCCGGGTCATGACGCGAACGATGCTGCTGGAGCGGGTCTGGGATTTCGATTTCGACCCCAAGACGAACATCGTCGAGACGCACTTAAGCCGCCTGCGCTCCAAGCTCAACGCCGGGTTCGACGATGATGCGATCGAGACCGTGCGCGGTGCTGGCTACATGATCCGCGGCGCGTGATGACCCGCCCGTGGCGATCCACCTTCGGGCTTGTCGCCCTCGTCGCGTCCCTCTTCGCGCTGGGGACGCTTATCATCGGGGTCGTCGCCTATGAGGTGACGCATGAAGCGCTCGAGATCCAGCTCGATCACCGGGTCGCGATCGAAACCCGCGCGCTGATCGACGAAGGCGACGACGGTCCTACGGGCGTTGCGATGGCAATTCGTCGGCGCGAGGCGGCGCGAAGCACCGCCAGTCTGGAATACCTGCTGGTCGACCCAGTGGGTCGCCGTGTCGCGGGGTCGCTCGACGCGACCGCCCCTACCGTGCGGGTTATCTGGAATTTCTGCATTACCGGCGGGACGGCGAACACCGGATCGCACAGGCCCTGACCACCCGATTGCCTGACAACAGCCGGTTGGTCGTCGCGGCCGATCGCGAAGTGATTGACGAGATGGATGCGACGCTGCTCAAGCTGTTCGCGGGCGCATTCGGCGTCATGCTGCTGCTCGGTATCGGCGGGGCCTGGCTGGTGGGTGCGGTGACGCGCGCGCGCCTAGCGCACATCGACCGCACCGCCCTCGCGATCATCGATGGCGATCTGGCGCGACGTATGCCGCTCACCGGCGCGGGTGACGAATTCGATCGCGTGTCGGCGACGCTCAACCGGATGCTCGACCGGATCGGCGGACTGATGGACAACCTGCGCCAGGTGTCGAGCGACGTAGCCCACGACCTGCGCACCCCGCTGACCCGCCTGCATAACCGGCTCGATGAAGCGCTATCGGCACGGGACGTGGACGAGAAACGCCAAGCGATCGAGGCCGCTGCCGCACAATCACGCGAACTGCTCGATATTTTCGGAGCATTGCTGCGCATTGCGGAGGTGGAAGCATTGTCACCTCGCACCCATTTTCAGGACGTGGCGCTGGATCAACTGGTTGAGGAACTGGTCGACACCTACCGCCCCGATATGGAAGCAAGCGGCCATCTGCTCGTCACAGCGATAGCCCCCGCGATATGGACGATGGGCGATCGACGGCTGCTGCAACAGCTTGTCACCAATCTCCTCGACAACGCGCTTCGCCACACCCCCCCTGGGACGACGGTTCGCGTCGAGCTGGAGCGTGATGACGCCATTGCTCGCTTAACGGTCGCCGATGATGGACACGGTGTAGCACCCGAAGATGCGTCCCGGCTGTTCCAGCGGTTCGCGCGCGCGGAACGTAGCCGATCGTCGGAAGGTCATGGCCTGGGGCTGGCACTCGTCGCTGCGGTCGCGACCGCGCACCGGGGCACGGTTTCGCTGCTCGCGCCGCCCGGATTTGGGGTTGTCGTCGAACTACCAGTTGGGAAAAATGATGAAGATCGGCGACAGGCGCGAACTCCTGAGCAAGGTGCCGGCGATCACGCTGGGCTTCTGGATCATCAAGATTCTGGCGACGACGCTCGGCGAAACCGCTGGCGATACCGTCAGCATGTCGATGAACCTGGGCTATCTTGTCGGCACCGCGATCTTCCTGACGGCGTTGATTGCGCTGGTCTGGTGGCAGGTAGCGGCGACGCGCTTCCACCCGTTCCTCTATTGGGGGACGATCATCGCATCGACCACCGCGGGAACGACGATGGCGGATTTCGCCACACGGTCGTTGGGCATCGGTTATCCCGGAGGTTCGACCCTGCTGTTCGTATGCGTGCTGGCGTCCCTGTTCGCCTGGTATCGCACCCTGGGCTCGATCTCGGTCGATACCGTGCGGGAACCCAAGGCGGAGCTGTTCTACTGGCTCACCATCACCTTTTCGCAGACGCTCGGCACGGCGCTCGGCGACTGGACAGCGGATACCGGGGGCCTCGGCTATCTGGGCGCAGCAGCGATCTTCGGCGCGATGCTGGCGATACTCGCTGGCCTCTACTTCTGGACGAAGGCAAGCTGGATATTCCTGTTCTGGGCAGCGTTCATCCTGACCCGGCCGCTCGGCGCGGCCGTAGGCGATTTCCTCGACAAGCCGATCGCAAAGGGCGGGCTCGATTTCAGCCGTCCGCTTGCTTCGGCAGTGCTCGCGGCGGCCATCCTGGCCCTTATCCTGATCCTGCCACAACGCGCAAGCCAACATCCTGGTGAGAACGGGGCCGGGTAAATTGAACCGGTTTCTCGCCACGACACCCGACCATTGAAAGACTGCCTGTGTTCGATCGCCTAATCGAGTTCCTTAACGAAGCCGGCTACCTTGGAATTGCCGCGCTGATGTTTCTTGAAAATGTGTTTCCGCCAATCCCCTCCGAAATCATTATGCCCGCTGCCGGTTTTGGCGCGGGGCAAGGGCGATTGAATCTGTTCGGCGTGATCATGGCCGGCGCGGGCGGCTCGGTCGCGGGCGCGCTGTTCTGGTACTATGTTGGAAAGTGGATTGATGCCGATCGGCTGCGGCGCTGGGCCGAACGGCACGGGCGCTGGCTGACGCTTGCACCACGGGATATCGACCGCGTAGACCGCTGGTTCGATCGACATTCCGGTAAAGCCGTGTTGCTCGGTCGGCTCGTCCCGGCGCTGCGAACGCTGATCTCGGTACCAGCAGGCGTGTTCGGTATGAGTCTACCGCGTTTTCTGCTGTTCACGACGCTTGGGACCGCGCTCTGGACGACACTGTTAGCAGTGGCCGGCTACCTTCTTGAAGGGCAATACCGGATCGTTGCCGCCTACCTGAATCCGATTACCAACATCATCGTCGGGCTGGTGGTCGCCGCATATCTTTATCGTGTGGCGACGTGGCGTGCCACCTAAAGTCAAAACCGAACGGTTGTGACACCGAGAAACGGCGGCTTTCGACCGTTCCGATCTTGGAAGCTGTCTGGCGGGAAAGTCCCAAGGTCCGGCCATTCCACCGGCCATGAAGGACCGTGCGCCGATTGTCGCTCTTAGCCGAAGGACGGCTCCTGTCCGATCCGGACACTCGCTACAACCTTGGTGAACGACTTGGCTTGGTCGCGAACTGCCCTAAGGCCGCGTCGAAGCAATGGTGATATGCAAATTCACGTTCGTCATGTGCAGATTGCTGTGGATTATGGTAGACGCAGATAGATAGAAAAAAATTGTCAGAGCGGCGAAAATGGGCATCGCACCGCGCTGCTTTTTTGCTTGCGGGTACAATTGAGGGTATCCACACAAGTCATTTTCGACGACTAAGATTTTAAAACAATTGAGTAAATTCTCAATTCGAGTCCTCTTCTGGCACCATTTTTCATTTGTTGATAACGCTTGAGCATCGTCGTCCGGACGGTCCTCTCAGCGCGTCCTGTCTCGACGGTTCTCGCAGCCGCAGGGACTTTGGCGCTACTGGGTTGGCAGCACCCATGCGCGGCCTACGCGCCGCTACCCACCAACCGTCGATTGCTGCCCAGCCATCCGCGCCGATGCCACGCAGCATCCGTCGATGGCATGGCTTCACTCCGCCCAAAGCGATAACCGGCACGTCCGCCTGCCCCGCCAAGGCGGCAAAGCGCGCTCGCCCCAGGCTCGCGGCGCCGGGGTGCGATCGGGTTGGGAAGAGGGGTGAGAGCAATATGAGGTCCGCCCCGCACCGCCGCGCCGCGGCCATTTTCGCGCGCATCATGCGCGGCCATGCTATGCACCATCGGCCGCGCCAACTGCTGCGTGTCGCGCCCATGCCAGCCATCGGCCTGCCACGCGGCCGCCGTCTGCGCGTCGCTCGCGAGCAGCAGCACCAGCCGCCGCTGCCGCGCGATCCCCCGCACCGCCTCGAACAACGCCCGCCGCGCCTTACCCTCGGTCCGATAATGCCGGACCACAATGCCCGCCCGTCCCTTGGGCAAACGCGCCACCGCCGCCAGCAACGCCGCGTCCGCGATCCGCTCGTCGGTCATCAGCCAGATCGTCGGCAGTTTTTTGCGGTGGCGGCGGGTCATGACCCTGCCCTATAGCAGCGCGCATGACGACCGACAGCCCGCAAGCCGCCCTCCGCCTTTCCACTCTGCGCGACTCGATCGATCGGGCCGCCCGCCTGACCAATCGCAGCGGCGACGCCATCACCCTGATCGCCGTGTCCAAGACACAAGGGGCCGACGCCATCCGCCCGCTGATCGCGGCGGGCCAGCGGGTGTTCGGGGAAAATCGCGTGCAGGAAAGCCAGGAGAAATGGCCCGCCCTGCGCGAAGACCATCCCGATATAGCACTGCATCTCGTCGGCCAGTTGCAATCGAACAAGGCCGCCGATGCGGTTGCCCTGTTCGACGTCATCCACAGCCTCGATCGTCCCTCGCTCCTGACCGCGCTGGCCAAGGCGATGGACGCGGCCGACAAGCGCGTCCCCTGCTATATCCAGGTCAATATCGGGGCGGAGGCGCAAAAGGGCGGCTGCGCCATCGCCGACGTGCCCGCGCTGATCGCCGCCGCGCGCGATGCGGACATTCCCCTGCTCGGCCTGATGGCCGTGCCCCCTGCGGACGTCGAACCCGCCCCCTATTTCGCGCTGCTCGCAAAAATGGCGCGGGAAGAGGGCCTCCCGCGCCTGTCGATGGGTATGTCGGGCGATTATGAAACCGCCATCATGCTGGGCGCGACCGATATTCGTGTCGGCACCGCTCTGTTCGGCGATCGTCCAACCCCCGCCCGCCCTGTGCCCAAGAGCGGCCGGGGAATGATCAGAAACTCCCCCGCAACGTGATGCCATAGGTGCGTGGTTCGGCCAGATAGGCGGAGATCAACTGGTTGGCCATCGGCGCGCCCTGAGCGAATTGACCCGTGGTCGACGTGCCGGGGCTGCTGGACTGGAGCGGACTGCTGAACGCCACCTGGGTATAATCCTGGTTGAAGATATTCTGGCCCCACAATTCGATCGCCCAGCGCTGGTTCGGGCCACGCAGGCCGACGCGCGCATTGACGACGGCGAAGCCGTCCTGATTCTTCTCCGGGAACAGGTCAGACCCGGTGTTGAAGTCGCTGGTCATGCGGCCATCGACATAGAAGAGCGCCGAGAGGCCGCCTGAACCGATGTCCGGGGTCCACGCCGCGCTGGCGGTCGTCACCATCTTGGGCGCATTGCTGTTGATGGATCCGGGCAACAGGAACAGCGCCGGGTCGAGCGGCACGCTGCCATCGCCGCTGCCCACCAGACGGCTGGCGAACTTGGCTTCGGCATAGGTGAAGCCACCGGTCACCCGAAAATTGCGCGCCGGGGTGGCAGTCATTTCCAGTTCGACGCCCTGGCTGATCAGCCCTGGCCCCACATCGTCCGACCCGCACGTGCGCGCGGCCGACAGCGCGCTGTCGCAACCATTGATATTCTGCACGACGAAGCTGGTGCCGTTGAAGGTGTTCAGCTGGAAATTCTTGAACTCCTGACGGAAGGCGGCGACGTTCGCGCTCCATTTGGGCTGGCTGTATTTCAGGCCGATTTCAAACGCATCGACCTTTTCGGCGGCGAAGCGCAGACTGGTGACGTCGGCATTGGTGCGCGGCGCGAAGACGGCGGGAACGGCATTCAGCCCGGTCGATCCCAGCTGGAAGCGGTCAAGGTTGAAGCCGCCCGCCTTATAGCCCTTGGAATAGCTGCCATAGAGCAGCAGATCGTCGGTTGCCTTCCACGACAGGACCGCCGTGCCCGACAGTTCGCCGTCGCTGATCTTGTCATTGAGGTCGAGCGCATTGAGGCTGGTCGAAGCATTGCCAAGGCAGCCGAGGGTCAGGATGCCGCCCGCCAGCGTCGCTGCACTGCCCAGCGCCGGGTTGGTGGCAAGGCCCGGCAAAGCGGAGGACTGCAACGCCGCACACGTCGCGTTATTATTGTTGAGGTCCGCTGAAAAGCGCTTGCTTTCATGGGTGTAACGCAGGCCGAGCGTCAGATCGAGCCGCTTGGTCACGTGAATGATATTATGGGTGAAGATCGCCCAATTCTCGCTCTTCTGGCGATAGATCGACCCAACGTCGCCCGTGCCTGACGGGATCGCAGCCAATGCGCGCAGGCCATTGCCCAGGCCCGTCGAGATTGCGCCCGCTTGCCCCGCCGCAACTGGGGCTGGCAGTCCGGCGCTGATCAACGCCGCGGTCAGCCCGGCATTGAGATTGGCCTGCGTCCCCGCGATCAGCGGCTGGGTGGCCAGGCCACTGCCGCAAGCCGCAAGTTGCTGTGCGGTGAAATTGCTGTTCACCCCGGCGCCTGCCATCAGGCGGCAGGCGGCAAAGCGGCCATAGTCCGCCCCGAAGCGGATATTGTCCTGCAAGGTCAGCCGTTCATTGGCGTAATAGCCGCCAACCAGCCAGTCGAGCGCGTCGTTGAACGCCGACCCCTGCGCACGCAATTCCTGGGTGAAGGTCTTGAACTGGCGATAGGTGCCCGGATCGCGATAGAGAAGATCGGCGCGATTATAGTCATAATCGCCATAATCGCTGGACTTGTAATCGCGATAGGCGGTGATGCTGGTCAGCGCCACGCCGCCGAGGTCGTAATTGATCTCGCCCGAAACGCCCCAGTCCTTCAATTTACTCACATAGTCGCGGCCCGGCGTGATCGTCAGGTCGCGGTCATAGGGGTCGGCGGGAATGACGCTGCCCTGTCCGGCCAGGATCGCCGCGATCCGGTTGAACGGCGCATCGGTGAAGCCACCGCCTGCGGCGGGGCGACGCTCCCGCGCTTCGGTATAGGTCGCGCCGCAGCAGCTTTCATCGCGGTTGGTATAATCGCCGATCAGGCGGATCGACAGATCATCATTGGGTTCGATCAGCGCCTGCCCGCGCAAGAAATAGCGGTCGCGATCATTGGTATCACCGACCTTCTCCCCCGCCGTATCGCGCAGCGTGAAGAAGCCGTCGCGCTTGGACCATACGCCATCCAGGCTGAGCGCGATGCCGTCCGCCACCGGCCCGGTCACGCGGCCCGACAACCGCCAATAATCATAATTGCCATAGGTGATCTCACCCTTGGCATGGAAGGTCTGTTCGGGGGCCTTGCTGATGATGTTGATGAGGCCCGCCGATGCATTACGGCCAAACAAAGTGCCCTGCGGCCCGCGCAGCACTTCGACCCGTTCGATCTCGCCCAGTTCGTTGAGGCCCGCGCCCGTGCGCGAACGATAGACGCCGTCGATGAACACCGCGACCGAACTTTCGAGGCCGGGATTGTCGCCGACCGTGCCGATGCCGCGGATACGCGCCGATGCATTGGCTTCGGACCCGGTGGAGGAAACGAGCAGCGAGGGGGCAAGCTGGTTGAGCGTGCGGATGTCGCTTGCGCCGCTATTCTGCATCGCCTGCGCGCTGACCGCCGACACGGCGATCGGCACGTCCGACAGCGCACTGGCGCGGCGGGTGGCGGTGACGATGATTTCCGCTGAGTCCTGCTCGGCGGCGGCCTGCGGTGCCGCACTGTCCTGCGCCTGCGCGCCGGTCGCACCCATGACGAGCGCAATCACCGCAGCGGTCGATGCCCAAAGGCTCTTGTTGGTCATGATGGTCAATCCTCTCCTGCCCGCGCGGCTTTTTGCCGGGTCGGGACGTGCGGGTGATTATGCTGCCACAGCAGGGTGAAGGCAAGAGACCCTAGCATTTCTGCGCTTTTTTGCGGATGCGGTGACAGAATATTCATGCTCTGTTGCTTATCGGCAACGGCTTAATTTCCGGTTTCCGTAGCGTCGCTTTACGATAACGGAAAGCGCAGCATTCGGTCCGCAACCGGCACCAGCGCGGCTGCACCCGGCCCCACGGCCCGGCGAATCTCGCCATGGTCCGCATCCAGCCCGCCAGTCAGGGCTCCCAGCGCAGGCAGAATCAGCTTCGTTTCCGACGCAACGAAGCAGCGCCGCGCCACATGGCGCCCGCGCAGCGACAGGCGCAGCTTGGGGTGGAAGTGACCGGATATTTCGGGCCGCACATCATCGCGCGCCGCCTCATGCCGCAGCCAGACCCCCTCGACCAGCGCTTCGGCGACCCGTCGCCCGCCCGGCATCGCCGCCATGCCGACATCATGATTGCCCGTGATCCAGGTCCACTCCAGCCGCTGCGTCAGCGCATCGAGCCGGGCGCGCGCCTGCGGATCCAGCCGCGCCGCGCCATCGGCATCGTGGAAACTGTCGCCCAGCGACCAGACCGCCCGCGCACCCGTGCGCGCGACCAGCGCCTCGATCACGTCCAGCGTCGCTTCGCTGTCATGGGGGGGCAGGAACTGACCGAAACGGGCATACCAGCTCGCCTTTTCGAAATGCAGGTCGGCAACCAGCAAAGCGCCCTGCGCCGGCCAGAACAGCGCGGCTTCGGGCAGCGCGAGGAAAGCATGACCAGCGAACGAAAGGGGAACCATGCCCCTGCCTATGCGCCTGTCCGTGGCCGCTTTCAAGAGGCCGCCCAAAGCCCTATAGGCCACCCCCATGTCCTATACCGTCGCTGCCCTCTACCGGTTCGCCACATTCCCCGATCCCGACGCCATTGCCGCCGATCTGCGCGCGCGCTGCGCCGATCTTGGCACCTGCGGCACGCTGATCGTCGCGCGCGAAGGGATTAACGGCACCGTGGCGGGCAGCGCCGAGACAATCGCGCCGCTGGTCGCCCATATCCGCACCCTGCCCGGCTGCGCCGACCTCGACGTCAAATATTCGACCGCCACCAGCGCGCCCTTCGCCCGGATGAAGGTCAAGGTGAAGCCGGAGATCGTCACGCTAGGCGTCGACGACCTTGACCCCGCGAGCCAGGCGGGCACGCATCTCGGCCCCGCCGAATGGAATGCGCTGATCGCCGACCCCGACACGATCCTCATAGACACGCGCAACGCCTATGAAGTCGCGATCGGCACGTTCGAGGGCGCGATCGATCCTGAAACCCGCGCCTTTCGCGATTTTCCCGGCTGGTTCGACGATTTTGCCCAAAATCTGCGCGATCAGGGCCGGACGCCCAAGATCGCGATGTTCTGCACCGGCGGCATACGCTGCGAAAAATCCACCGCGCTGGTGAAGGCGCGCGGCTTTGACGAGGTCTATCATCTCAAGGGTGGCATATTGCGCTATCTAGAGGAAATGCCGGAGAGCGAAAGCCGCTGGCAGGGCGATTGCTATGTCTTCGATGAGCGGGTCGCGGTGGGCCATGGCCTCACGCTCGGCGACTATAGCACCTGCCGCGCTGTGGCCTGCCCTATCCCAATGATGCCGAGCATATATGCGAGGCCGATGGGTCAGGGGTGTGGCCGCATCGGGGCTAAGCTGGCGTCTCGACCAACTCCGCAATCTCGAAGCTATAGCTTTTCCACCCCCGCATCCGCGCGCCATCCTCCGCCGCTGTCCGCTTCTTGCGCGCCTCGGCCAGCGAACGCGCGTGGCCCCAGAACGCCTCCGTCTTGCCATTGTCGAGCAAGGCGACGATCCGCCAATAATGGGTGAAGGGGTCCGCCGTCGGCCCGATCGTCTTGACATAGCCGTCCGCCATCGTGGCCGTCAGATAGCGTTTTTTGCGCGCCATGCGCCCTACCCCGTATAGCGATGCAGCCCGGCCCCATGCGCGCGCAGCCACGCGCGCGCAGGCTTGGGGTCGGCACCATAAATGCGCGCATGGGCGGCGTGGAACGCCGGGCTGTGGTCCATGTGCAGCAGATGCGCCAATTCATGTGCCACCGTCGCGCGCCGCACGTTGGGCGGGCACAGGATCAGCCGCCAGCTATAGCGGATCGCGCCCGACGACGTGCAACTGCCCCAGCGGCTGCGCGGATCGCCCACGCCCACTGACGCAACGATCAGCCCATGGTCGCGCGCCAATTCTTGCGTCTCGGTCTCCAACACCGCTTTGGCCCGCCGCACCAGCCAGCGCAGCACCCGCGCACTGACCGATTCCGCCGCGCCGCCCAATAGCAGCCGGTCGCCCTCCAACCGGATCGTCCGGCTCGCGCCCGCCTCCCAACAGATACGCACCTCGCGCCCCTCCAGCGGAAAGACCGCGCCATCGATCAGCGGCGTCAACACAGGCTGCCGCGCGAGTTGCTGCCGCACCCAACCCTCATGATCCTGCGCCCAGCCCAGCGCCCGCTTCAAATTCGCGCGCACCGGCATCGACAGACGCAATTCACCCCGCGTCCCGTCAATCGTCAGCCGGTAAGCGCGCGCTCGTGCCGACCGTCGCACCCGTACCGGCATCGGAACGCCGTCGATCAGGATCGCGGCGTCGGGATCAGATGTCCCGGTCGACAAGATGATTCTCCCAGTCGCCCGCATCGGCCTCCGCCACGGTCCAGCCGCGCACCGATTCGCGCGCCCGATGCACCGATTCCCGGTCGCCCGACAGCAGATAATGCCAGTCGGGCAGCGGCAACCCCTCCCCGCGCAGCCGATAGGCGCAGGTGCGCGGCAACCAGCTGATCTGGCGTACGTTGGCCGGAGTCAGCCGCACGCAATCGGGCACGAACTTGCGCCGATTCTTATAATTACTGCACTGGCCACTTTGCCGGTCGAGCAGGCGGCAAGCGACATTGGTGGGATAGATGCGCCCGCTATCCTCATCTTCGGCCTTGTGCAGGCAGCATTTGCCGCACCCGTCGCACAAGGCTTCCCATTCAGCGCGGTCGAGCTTGTCGAGCGGCTTTTCCCAGAACGGCGTCACTTGATCCATTTTTCCAGAAACGCCAGCACTGTGTCGGGCGCGCCCTCATCGACTTTCGGCGTGCTGGGGTCATCCACCGGCACCAGCGCCATCGGCTTGCCGTCGGGATCGAACAGATAGGGTGTGCGGCTATGCCCGACCAGATAGTCGCTCATGCCCGGCTCGCCTTCCTTATTGTAGATGACGACGAAATCCTTGGCGACCTTGGCGATCTGTTCGGGCGTACCGGTCAGGCCGACGAGACGGGGATGGAACGCCGCGACGTAGGTTTTCAGAACGGCCGGCGTGTCCCGCTGGGGATCGACGCTGATCAGGATCGGCTGCACTTGTGCGGCGCGCTCGGGCGCAGCCTTTTCGAATTGAGCAAAAGCCTGCATGATCCGTTGCAGATCGACCGGGCAGACGTCGGGGCAATAGGTATAGCCGAAATAGACGAGCCGATACTGGCCCTTATAATCCTCCCAGCGCGCAGGCTTGCCATCCTGATCGGTCAGGGTGAAGGGCGCGCCGATCCGCGCACCGACCAGTTCGCCCTGCACGCTGTCCCCGCTTGATGCATTGCCCCCGCCGCCCATATTACAGGCAGCCAATAGGGCGAGACAGGGCAGGGTGAGGAGCATCCGGGCTTTGTTCATGGCGTGGCCAGCCATGCCCTGCTAGGGATGGATTTGCAAATGCAACGGGGCGCGACGATGAAGACCAAGTTTGTTTCCGCTATGATGACCATGATCGCGCTGGCGCTTTTGGTGCCCGGCCCCGCCCAGGCGCAATTTTCCGACGCCTATAATTTCCTGAAGGCGGTGAAGGACAAGGATGGGGAGAAGGTCACCGACCTGATCCAGAAACCCGGCTCCACCGTCATCAACAGCCGCGACATCAACAGCGGTGAAAATGCCCTGCATATCGTGGTCGCGCGCCGCGACGCGACCTGGCTGTCCTTCCTGCTCGCCAAGGGCGCGAACCCCAACCTGACCGACAGCGACGGCAATACCCCGCTGATGGACGCGGTACAGGGCCGGTTTGAGGAGGGTGTACAGACGCTGCTCGCCAACAAGGCGCAGGTCGACAAGACCAATGGCAGCGGCGAAACCCCGTTGATCCGCGCCGTGCAATTGCGCGACCTCGGCCTGGTCCGCCTGCTGGTGGCGCAGGGCGCCAACCCCGACAAGCGCGACAGTATCGCCGGCATGTCCGCGCGCGACTATGCCGCCCGCGACGGCCGCACCCCCGGCCTCATCGAAGCCCTCGCCGCCGCCAAGCCTGCCGCCAAGCCCGCAGGCCCAGTGCAGGGTCCGGTTTTCTGATAGCGAGCTAGGCTGGTCTCCCTTCCTCCGTTCGCCCTGAGCCTGTCGAAGCCTGTCCTGAGCGCCTGCCTTAACAGGCAGTCGAAAGGGGCTTTTCTTCTTATTGAGGACGAATGGCAGGGCTTCGACAAGCTCAGCCCGAACGGATTTTCGGGTAGCTCATTTCCCCCTTACCAGCCGATCTCCGCGGCATGGTCCGGGTCGTTGATCGCGGTCAGCCGCCGCGCGGCCCTGCGGGCGAAGCGCAGCGTCTCCGCCTTGCGCCGCGCCGCCGCCAGCGGTTCGATCGGCGCGGGCCGTACCAGCTCAGCATCATATTGATCGGCGACGATCAACCCGGTGCGCGCGGGCCATAGCGCTTCGCTGTCGAACAAAGACAGGTCGAACCCCATTGGCACCGCCCAGAAATAGCGGTCGCAATAGTCGAAATAGTCGGGCCATTTCATGTCGCCGAGCAAGTCGGCGCGGCTGCACTTGATTTCGACGATGGTCAGCCGCCCAGCCCCATCGATCGCCATGATGTCGGCACGCCGCCCGTTGGGCAGCGGCACTTCCATTATCCCGCTCATGTCGTGGCGGAAGAACAGGCGCAGCGTCCCCCGCGCTACCGCCAGCGCCGTGCCGTCGGTCAGGGAGGAACAAGTCTCGGTCAGGGCTGCGGTCATGCGGCAATCATAGAACAAGGCAGGAACAAAAGAAAAGGCCGATTCGAAAAAATCCGAACCGGCCTTTTTTGATGTGTACCGAAATGTGCCTCAGCACATTCCGCAATACTCAGCGATAGAAGATATGATTGTCGATCATCGCCAGCTTCGCCTTGCCCCAGCCCGGCGAAACGCGGCGGGCGTGAAAGAAGAGCGCGCCTTCGGCCCGGCTGTCCCAGCTGTCGGTCATCGCGATCTTGGCGATGGCGACGGCTTGGCGCCAGCTGCGGCTTTGCGTGCGGATCGGCGGCATACCACCGCCGCGCACGAAGCTGAACTGGCTGGGCTGATACACGACGCCGCACAGGCTGTTGGCGAACCGGCCGGACTCGGCGCGGTTGATGATCACGCGCGCAACGGCCAGCTGGCCTTCCAGGCTTTCGCCCTTGGATTCGAAATAGACCGCTCCGGCGAGGCACTGCATCTCGCCGTCAAGCTGTTCGGGCGCGCCATGGGCGTCGACCAGCGCAGCGAGGCTATCGGCCTGCATCTCCGAAAAAGTGGAAGAATTATGATCGGCCTTGGGGGCCGTAGCCAAAGGCTGCACGATCTCGCGCGGCGCGGCAAAAGTTACGGCGGGCTTGGAACCGGCCGAAGGCGCCATGGTCAGCGCATCGTCCCTGGAGAGGGACACCGAAGAGGGGATGGATTCACCCGCCATCGACATATCGGACGCCGTGACCGCGGCAGCGGCGGACAAGGCAAAGGCCGCGATGATCGCAGCTCTTAGACGAAAACTCATTTTTACTCAAAAACATGCGGTTCTTGGCCGGAAACGTCGTCTTTTTTAACCCACTTTGTCCGACGACCGGCCGCCCCCCGTCTGCGTGTTTACCGCGCCCGCCCCCCTTGGACGATTGCGGCAACCTGCGCGTTCAGCGTGGGCGGGCCTCTGCACGGGCCATTGCGCTATGTCAACGATCAGCAGATTGTTTCAGCGGCGAACCGTTCCGCTTCCGGGATGTCGAGTTCGATCACCCACAGGTCGGGGTCCGACCTGCGACGCCGCTCGACATAAGCAGACATGGCCTGCGCACCGTCGTCGGGATCAGGTCCACAGCGCATCAACGCATAACCGCCGGTAAAGTTCGATACCCGCTCGAACAGCCCGGTTTCGCGCCCCTTTTCCAGCGCTTGGACCAGAATAACGCCGCTGATGTCGTCACCCTTGACCAGGATCGTGGCAAAGCCGCCATCCGCCGCCGCCCGCCGTCGCAAAGCGCCGATCAGCATCGCGCTGGTCAGCCGGGCGGGGGGCTGCTCAGCCACGATATCCCGGGAGCGACGAAAGGGGGAATTGAGAGCGCATGAAGGTGCCGGTGCCCCGCCCGACCTCTTCGCCATGCGAATCGACCAGGCTGGCTTCGGCGACATAAACGCGGCGCTTGCCGCTGATCCAGCGGCCCTCGGCGCGGATTCGCCCCGGCGCAATCGGCCGGGTGAAGAGCAGGTTGAAGGCGGTGGTGAGCAGGAATCGATCGCTCACCAGGCTGTTGGCGGCATAGAAGGCCGCATCGTCCAGCATCTTGAAATAGACCGTGCCATGCACCGCGCCAGCGGCATGGAACTGGCTCTCGTCGACATCGAAGTCGATGGTGCAGCGCCCCGGCTCGCTGATTGCGATCTCCGACCGGAACAGCTGGTTGATCGGCGCGGAGCGGTAGAGATTTTCGAGCGCCCGGAAATGCGCGGTTTCGCCGCTGTCCGGTGCGCCAACCGCCGCATGCATGTCAGGCTGCGTCACGCGCCCCGCCACCAGACAGCAAGGCGTGCAGTGCAGCGGTCGAGCGCGCGCCACGCAACCGGGCAATCTGCGCCTCGTCGCGCAGGTAGCGCGACACCCGCGCCAACGTCTTCAAATGCTCTGCCCCGCTATCGACCGGCGACAGCAGCGCAAAGACGATATCGACCGGCAGATCATCGACCGCATCGAAGGGTGCAGCCGGATCGAGCAGCACGACGATGCCGCACATCTTGTCGAGACCGGCAATCTTCGCATGGGGAATGGCGACACCGCCGCCAAAGCCGGTGGACCCCAGCCGCTCGCGATCGAACAGCGCATCAGCGACCATGTCCGCGTCCAGCCCATAAGCACCCGCCGCGAGCACAGCGATCTTCTGGAACAACTGCTTCTTGCCGTTCACCGACAGGCCCGTGGCGAGCGCGTCTGGCGAAACGATATCGTTGAAATGCACCATCACATATCCGATCCGACCGAGCCGCGCCCAGTCGGGGACATTACGCGCTTATGCTCGGGGAATTAAAGCCCGGCCCCTTAAGCCGCCTGCACCCTTAGGTCAACAGGCGGCCCTTGGGCCGGGCGGCGTTCAACTCGCCTGGATACGCGGTTCGACCCAGCCGATCGTCCCGTCATTGCGGCGATAGACCATATTATAGGCCGCCGTTCCGGCATTGACGAACAACAGCGCATTGGTGTTGCGCAGGTCCAGCATCATCACGGCGTCCGATACGCTGGCTTCGGGAATATCGACACGGGTTTCCGCGACGATCAGCGGCGCATCCGCCACGTCCTCCTGCTCGTCCGCAGGTGAAGCAAAGATGGTGTAGCCCGCGCCATCGATATCATCGATGCTGAAGCTGCTCACCCGCTGCGCTTCGGCAGCAACGGCCTGGCCGTGACGATCCTTCAGGCGGCGCATATAGCGGCGCAGCTGCTTTTCGATGCGCTCGGCCGCCTGGTCGAAGGACGGATGCGCCTCCTGCGCTTCGCCCGCCCCTTTCAGGATCAGGCCGGTCATCACATGGCAGACGATGTCGCAGTGAAAGGCACCGTGCGGGGCCGGTCGAAAGGTCACATGCGCGGAGATTGTGCGGGAGAAATATTTCTCGGCTATCGCTTCCATCCGGGTCGCGACATGCTCCTTGAGCGCTTCGCCCGTATCGACCTGATGCCCGGAAACACGAATATCCATAAGCCTTCTCCTTGTTTTTGCGGGCCGCAGGACGCGGCCCGGTTGACATGGGGGCATGGGCGCGGAGTGTCAGTCCGGCTATGCCCCCTCCAGCCAGAGCGGCTTGTCGAGCGTCGCGATAAACGCCGCATGCCGTTCCAGCTCCGTCGCGCTCGCCGCAAAGACGCGCGCGGGACGAACAGGGCGAACTGCGGCCTGCGCCGCGAGTTCCGCCCCAAACTCTTCTTTTGCTGCCTCCTGTGCCAGACCCAGGCCGATCTGACGGCCACCGGTCAATTCGATATAAAGCTGCGCCAGCAATTCGGCATCGAGCAGCGCGCCATGTTTGATGCGATGGCTGCGGTCGATGCCATAGCGGGTGCAGAGCGCGTCCAGGCTGTGCTTGGCGCCGGGATGCATCGTCCTTGCGATCGCGACCGTGTCGATCATCCGGTCGAGCGACACTTCACCCCGCCCGCACAACCGCAATTCATGGTTGAGGAAGCCGAAATCGAAGCGCGCATTATGCGCGACCAACGGGCTGTCCTCCAGAAAGGCGAGCAGTTCGACGACGCCGCTGGCGAACAGCGGCTTATCCGACAGGAAATGGCTCGACAGGCCGTGCACAGCCTCGGCGGCGGCGGGCATGTCGCGCTGGGGGTTGTAATATGCGTGGAAGGTCCGGCCGCTGGGCACACGATTGATAAGCTCGATACAGCCGATCTCGACCATTCTGTCGCCGGATGCCGGGTCAAATCCCGTCGTTTCGGTATCGAATATAATCTCGCGCATCGCCCTCTTCATATCGACTCTGTGGGCTAACCCTTATCTGCCTGTCTTGCGGCCAAGGCAAGCGACCAGACGTCGCACCTGCGCGCGCGTTTCGGCAAAGGTCGTGCCGGTCTGGATGATATGATCGGCGCGACGGCGCTTCTCGGCGTCGGGGGTTTGCAAATGCACGATCTGGCGGAATTTGGCGATCGTCATACCCGGTCGCGCCAGGACGCGCTTGCGCTGCTTCCACGCGGGCGCAGTCACCACGATCACGCCCGCCAACCGCTTCTGCCCGCCCGTTTCGAACAGCAAGGGAATGTCGAGCAGCACGAATTTGCGCGATCTGTGGCGGCGCAGGAACCGGCTGCGCGCCTCGCGCACCGCCGGATGGACGATCGCTTCGAGCGCTTTGCGTTCGTGCGGATGCCCGAACACCGCCGCGCCCAGTTTCGCGCGATCCACACCCTTGGGGCCGGTCGTACCAGGAAAACGCGCCTCGATTGCGGGCAGCAGTGCCCCGCCCGGCCCCTGCAGCCGATGCACCTGCGCATCAGCGTCGAACACCGGCACGCCTTCCCGGGCGAACATCGCCGCGACCGCCGACTTGCCCATGCCGATCGATCCGGTCAGGCCATAAATCTTCATCAGTCCGCCGCGAGCAACAACGCGCGCAGGTCAGCGTCCAGTTCGCGGGGCGCTTGCGCATCGAAGAAAATATCGAAGGCCAGCGCCGCCTGCCCGATCAGCATTTCCAGCCCATCGAGCGTCTTGAGGCCACGATCCCGCGCCGCCTTGAGCAATCCCGTCTCCAACGGCGCATAGACGATGTCATAGACCGTCGCGCTGGGCGGCAATGGCGTCAGGTCCAGATCCAGCACCGGCTGCCCCACCATGCCGAGCGAGGTCGAATTGACGAGCAGGTCGACGGCCGGCAGGGACTCGCCCATGCCGATCACCGCACCCTTCACCCCGGCATGGTCGAGCATCGCCTGCGCCTTGGCCGCATCGCGCGCCATGACTGTGATGTCGGGCACGCCAAGCTGGTGAGCGCGAACAATATCGCCCGCGCCGCACCGCCCGCGCCGATCAGCACCGCGCTGCGCCCCTTCCACCGGTCGCGAAGCAAGGGCTGGAGGAAGCCGCCCGCATCGGTATTGGTGCCAATGAGCGGCCCACCGGTCTCGCTGGCGATCGTGTTCATCGCCCCGATCCGCTCGCGCACCCCGCCCGGATCGTCGGTAAAATCCATCACCGCCATCTTGTGCGGAATGGTGACATTGCACCCCAGCCAATCGGGGTCGGCCCGCCGCTGCAGGAAATAGCTCGCCAGCCCGTCGGGCGTCACATGAGTCTTGCGATATTCCGCCTCGATATCCAGCGCATTGAGCCAGAAATTATGGATGAGCGGCGATTTGCTGTGCGCGATCGGATCGCCGATCACTTCGGCATAGGGCAGGGTATCGGTCATGCCGCTAGAACGCCCCGCACGCGCAAAAAGTCAAGCAAGGGCAACAGCGGCAAGCCCTGGATCGCGAACTGGCTGCCTTCGACCTTGGCGAACAATTGCGCACCCGGTCCCTCGATCCGGTAGCAGCCCACGCACCACCGGCATTCGTCCCAGTCGCCATCCAGATAAGCGGCGATGAAGGCGTCAGACAAAGGCCGCACCGTCATCCGCACTCGCTCGATATGCCGCCAGATCGGCTCGCCATTCAGCACGATCACCGCCGCACTGTGCAGATGATGCACCCGCCCTGACAGCAGGCGCAATATGCGTTCGGCATCCGCGCGATCGACCGCCTTGTCGATCATCATGCCCTGTTCTTCGCCGCCATCCAGGCTCAGTGTCTGGTCGCATCCCAGCACCAGCGCGCCCGGCACCCGGCGCGACACTTTGCGCGCCTTCAACTCGGCCAGCGCATCGGCCAGGGCGCGCGCATCCAGCCCATCGGCGCGCAACGCCTCCTTGGCCGCATCCTCGTCCACGCCGGGCGACAGCGCCTCGAACGGCACCTGCGCCGCACTCAGCAGCGCGCGGCGGCTTGCGCTCTGCGACGCCAGCACGATCATGCCCAAAACCTCATAAAGCGTCGCCTTCCGCCAATTCCCGGTCGTTGAACAGGTTGATGATCGCCGCTGCCGCTTCCTCGATCGACCGGCGGGTCATGTCGATCACCGGCCAGCCATTGTCGGCGAACATGCGCCTGGCAAAGGATAATTCCGCCTGCACCTTGTCATTGTCGACATAGGCGGTTTCGGGCGCCTGGTTGAGCGAAAGCAGCCGGTTGCGGCGGATCTGGATCAGCCGTTCGGGACCGACGGTCAGCCCTACGACCAACGGATGTTTGAGGCTGTAGAGATTTCGCGGCGGCGGCGATTCCGGCACCAGCGGAATATTGGCGGTCTTATAGCCGCGATTGGCGAGGTAGATCGACGTCGGCGTCTTGGACGCGCGCGACACGCCCGCCAGCACGATGTCGGCCTCCTCCCAATTTTCATGCCCCACCCCGTCATCATGGGCGATGGTGAACTGAATCGCCTCGATCCGGGCGAAATAGGCTTCGTCGAGCACATGTTTGCGCCCCGGCCGGGTGCGGGTTTCCTGCCCCAATATGTTGGACAGCGCATCGGCCACGCTGTCGAGCGCCGCGACATGGGGCAGGCCGAGCGCACGGCAGCGTGCCTCCAACCGCTTGCGCAGCAGATGATTGGTCAGGGTAAACAGGACCAGTCCCGGATTGGCGGCAATCTCTTGCATGATCCGATCGAGATGGACTTCGGATCGCACCATCGGCCAGAAATGGCGGATCGCATCGACATTTTCGAACAGACCGATCGCCGCCTTGGCGATATTCTCCAGAGTCTCGCCGGTGGAGTCTGAAAGCAGGTGGAGATGGATGCGCGCCATGGCCTGTATCTCTGTGCATAGGCTGTGGATAAAGCAAGGGACGAAATGGGGAGGAATGGACCCATAATTTTCGCTCCACGCTGTCCAGACTCTTATCCACAGGCCCCCAACAGACCCGCTTTTCCGTCCACAACCTGTGGATAATGGGGATAAGTCAGGGGACTCGGACGGGCAAGGCAGGGCGGATCGGAGTCAAGCTGTTGGCAAAAGCGGGCACAACGAATAAACCCCGCTGCCAACGCCCCTACTATCTCCAACATTCCTATTTGAATCTTAATAGAAGAGAAGAGAGTCCGATGCCCTTCGACCCGATGGCCGACCCCGTGGCCAAGCCGCTCCTTGGCGTCCTGCGGGGGGAACGCCCCGCCGTGCCGCCCATGTGGCTGATGCGGCAGGCCGGGCGTTATCTGCCCGAATATCGCGCGCTGCGGGCCGAAAAAGGCGGCTTTCTCGAACTCGTCTATGACAGTGCGGCGGCGGCCGAAGTCACGCTCCAACCGCTGCGCCGTTTCGGCTTCGACGGTGCGATCCTCTTTTCCGACATATTGATCGTCCCCTATGCGATGGGGCAGGATCTCTGGTTCGAGACCGGCGAAGGCCCGCGTCTCGCCCCGATCCTCAGTGACACCGACCTCTCGACCCTGAAACCCGATTTCAGCCGTTTCGAGGCGGTCTATGAGACGGTGCGGCAGGTGAAGGCAGCCCTCGACCCCTCCGTCACCTTTTTGGGCTTTGCAGGCAGCCCCTGGACCATCGCCACCTATATGGTCGCGGGCCAGGGCAGCAAGGATCAGGGCGCGGCCCGTCGCCTCGCTTATGGCGATCCCGCCCGCTTCGGTGCGCTCATTGATGCAATCGTCGATGCGACCGTTACCTATCTGTCAGGCCAGATCGAGGCCGGGGTCGAAGCGGTGCAATTGTTCGACAGCTGGGCCGGCAGCCTCGCCCCGCTCCAGTTCGAACGCTGGGTCATCGCGCCCAATGCCGCGATCGTGCGCCGGTTGAAGGCGCTCCATCCCACTATCCCGATCATCGGCTTTCCCAAGGGCGCGGGCGCGAAACTCGCCGATTATGCCGCGGGCACGGGTGTCGATGCGATCGGCGTCGATGAAACCGTCGATCCCCACTGGGCCAACCATGTGCTGCCGCAAGGGATGCCGGTGCAGGGCAATCTCGATCCGCTGGCCCTCATCGCCGGCGGCCACGCGGTCGAGCAAGCCGTGGACAATATCCGCGCCGCCTTCGCCGACCGGCCGCACATCATGAACCTTGGCCATGGTATTTTGCCCGACACCCCCATTGCGCATGTCGAAGCATTGCTTAGCTATGTGCGGCAGGAGGAACATGTCTGATGGCCTATCTCGGTGCTGCCTATCTCTGGGTGAAGGCTGCCCATCTCATCTTCGTCATCTTCCTGATGGCGGGGCTGTTCATGATACCGCGCTTCTTCGTCTATCATCAGGAAAGCGCCGTCGGCTCGGACGAGGATCGCAAATGGATCGACCGTGAACAGCGTTTGCTCAAGATCATCCTCAACCCGTCGCTCGTGCTGGTGTGGGTCTTGGGCCTGATGCTGATGGTGGAAATCGGCGCGTGGAGCTTTGGCTGGTTCCACCTCAAACTGCTCTTCGTCATCGCCCTGTCGGCCTATCATGGCTGGATCGCCAGCTATGCCAAGAAGCTCGCCAGGGGCCAGCGCACGATGACCGACCGCCAATTGCGCCTGCTCAACGAAGTCCCCGGCGTCGCAGCGGCGGTGATCGTCATCGCGGTGATCGTAAAGCCGTTCTGATCCTCCCCAGCGGGACGCTCGATACCGTAAAACCAACCCCACCCCCGTTCGGGCTGAGCCTGTCGAAGCCCCCTTCTTCTTCATGAAGAAAAGCCCTTCGACAGGCTCAGGGCGAACGGAATATGGCTTGCACCTACGCTCCAAAACCCAGCAAAATAGCCCTATTAGATAGTTAGCTAACTATCGAAAGCGCTAAATTGGCTCGACCGCAATATTGTCGATCAGCCGCGTCGTGCCGAGCTTCGCCGCCCCCAACAATCGGGCCGGACGGTCCAGCACCGTCATCGGCGCCAACGTCGCGGCATCGCACAAAGCGACATAGTCGATCGGCCCGAACCCGCTATTTTCCAATATAATCATGGCTTTGGCGGTCGCAGATTCGACACTCTCGCCCTTCTCCATCAACCGCTTGGCCTCGCCCAAAGCGCGCGGCAGCGCCAGCGCGGCCTTGCGTTCCGCGTCGCTCAGATAGGCATTGCGGGACGAGAGAGCGAGGCCATCTTCGGCCCGCTGGGTCGGCAAACCGATAATATCGATACCTATGTCCAGGTCGCTGTTCGCTTGGCGGATCACCGCCAGTTGCTGATAGTCTTTTTCGCCGAAAATCGCGACGTCGGGCCGCACCTGGTTGAACAATTTGAGGACCACGGTGGCGACGCCATCGAAATGGCCCGGCCGCGCCGCGCCATCCAGCCCCTCGCTCACCCCCGACACGCTGACATTGGTAGAAAAGCCTGTCGGATACATGACCTCGACCGACGGCAGCCATAACAGGTCCACGCCCGCCGCCGCCAGCATCGCGGCATCCTTCGCCTCGCGCCTTGGATAGGCGTCCAGATCCTCGGTGGGGCCGAATTGTTTGGGATTGACGAAGATCGACACCACGACATGCCGCCCATGCCGCTTCGCTTCCTCGACCAATGCCATATGCCCGTCATGCAAAGCGCCCATGGTCGGCACCAGCGCCAACGGCTTTCCGTCGGCTTTCAGCGCCGCGACGGCAGCGCGAAGGGCGGGCAGGTCAGACAGGGTTTGCACGGGGGGAACGGCTCCGATAAGGGCAGGGGGACAAACGGTCGACCTGCTAGGCTGCGGCCTTGGCGACCGTCAAGAATCATTGCGACAATCAACGGGGTTATCAAGGTCCAATGGCCAATTCGCAGCCGCATCTCATCGTCTTCGCCAATGAAAAGGGCGGCACCGGCAAGTCGACCACGGCGGTCCACACCGCGATCGCGCTGACCGTGCTGGGGCATAATGTCGGCATGATCGATCTCGATCCGCGCCAGCGCACCGTCACCCGCTATCTGGAAAACCGCGCCGAAACCGCGCGCCGCCGTCAGATCGACTTGCCCGCGCCCGACTTTGCAGTGCTGAAAGGTGATACGATCGAAGCGTTGGACGCCGAAGTCGCCGCCCTGTCGGACGGCAAGGATTTCCTGATCGTCGACACCCCCGGCCGCGACGATGTCTTTGCCCGTCACATGGCCGCCCGCGCCAATACGCTGGTCACGCCGATGAACGACAGTTTCGTCGATTTCGATCTGATCGGCCAGGTCGATGCCGAAAGCTTCAAGGTCCGTCGCCTGTCCTTCTATTCCGAACTCATCTTTGAAGCGCGCAAGACCCGAGCCAAGGCGGATGGCGTGTCGATCGACTGGGTCGTGCTGCGCAACCGGCTCCAGCATCATGACGCCCGCAACAAGAAGCGGGTCGGCGATGCGCTGATGGAATTGTCGCGCCGGGTCGGTTTCCGCGTCATTCCAGGCCTGTCGGAACGCGTCATTTTCCGCGAACTCTTCCCCTCGGGCCTCACCCTGCTCGACAAGGGGCATCTGGGTGAACTGGGTATCAGCCACATCGCCGCGCGGCAGGAATTGCGTGAAATGGTGTCGGGCCTTGCCCTGCCGACCCGCGAAGGCGCGGTGCCGGTGGAACTGCTCGGCGCGGCCTGATGGGCTGGCTGGCACTGCTGCTCGTGGGCCTTGCCGGTTGGCTGATCTGGACCGGAAGGCTGCAACGCATGACGGCAAAGGATGGCATGGCGCTTGGCGCAGCACTGGTTGGCGCGGTGCTGGCGGCCAAGGGCAAGCCCGTGATCGGCGCACCGGTGCTGATCGGTGCCGCGCTCTTTCTCCTGCGCCAATATAAGCCCCGCCGCCGTCCGCCGCCTGCCTCGCCGCAGCGCCGGATCGATGATCTCGCCCAGGCGCGCGCGCTATTGGGGGTTACGCCCGATGCCGATCCCGCCGCCATCCGTGCCGCCCATCGCCGCTTGATCGCCTCGGTCCATCCCGACAAGGGCGGCACCGAAGCGCTGGCGGCGCAGATCAATGCCGCGCGCGATCTGTTGCTGGCCGACCGGCAGCAGGGGTGAGCCATCACTTCCACCCGACGCTGCTGCGCGACTATGATTTGCGCGGGACGGTCGGGAAAACGCTCGACGCCGCCGACGCCTGGGCCTTGGGCCGCAGCTTTGGCACCATCATCGCGCGGGCAGGGGGATCACGGATCGCGGTCGGCTATGATGGCCGGCTCAGTTCCCCCATGCTGGAGGCCGCGCTGGTCGACGGGTTGACCGCCAGCGGCGTCGATGTGCTGCGCATCGGCCTCGGCCCAACCCCCATGCTTTATTATGCCGAAGCGGTCTGTGAGGTCGATGGCGGCATTCAGATAACCGGCAGCCATAATCCCGGCGACCAGAATGGCTTCAAGCTGGTGCAGAACCACGCGCCTTTTTTCGGCGCGGACATCGTTCGGTTGGGGCAAATGGCGGCGGCGGGCGACTGGGACGGCGTGGCAGGGCGGGCCGACACGATCGCCCTGATGGACGGCTATGTCGCCCGGCTGATGCAGGACTTTGACGGTCGCGCCTGGCGCATCGGCTGGGACGCGGGCAATGGCGCGGCCGGGCCAGTGGTCGATAAACTCGTGCAATTGCTGCCGGGTGAGCATCACCGGCTCTTCACCCAGATAGACGGCAATTTTCCCAACCATCATCCCGATCCCTCCGTGGAGGCGAACCTTGCCGATCTGCGCGCGCTCGTCCTCGACAAGCAGCTCGATTTCGGTGTGGCTTTCGATGGTGACGGCGACCGGATCGGCGTGATCGACGGGCTGGGCCGCACCATCGCGGGCGACCAACTGCTCGGCCTGTTCGCGCAGGATCTGCTCGAAACCCATCCCGGCGCGCAGATTATTGTCGATGTGAAGACCAGTCGGGCCGTGATCGATCGCATCGCGGCGCTGGGCGGACAGCCCGACATCTGGAAAACTGGCCATAGCCATATCAAGTCCAGAATGAAGCAGACTGGCGCCTTGCTCGCGGGCGAGATGACCGGGCATCTGTTCTTCGCCGATGACTATTATGGCTATGACGACGGCCTCTATGCCGCGACCCGGTTGATCCGCGCCGCGAGCGGGGCAGGGGGCAGCATCACCGACCGGCGCAGCGCGATGCCCGCGATGGCGGTGACGCCCGAACTGCACATCCCCGTCGATGATGTGCGCAAATTCACCGTGATCGCTGAGGTTTGTGCGCGGCTCAGAGTGATGGGTGCGGATATGAACGCGATCGATGGCGCGCGTGTCACCACCGCCGACGGCTGGTGGTTGCTGCGCGCCTCCAATACCCAGGCGGCGCTGGTGGCGCGGGCGGAATCGGCCGATGCGGCGGGATTGGCGCGACTGATTGCCGAAATTGATTCGCAGCTTGCGCAATCGGGACTCGATTCGGTCGAAATCTGACTATTTTGCTCCCAAACCCGACCGCCCGGATTCCTTTCCGATCCCGGTTTCCGCTACGGAATGTAAATTCCATGCCAACGATTGCATGAAACGCAATCAGGCGTGTCCGTTTCGCATTTGCAACAAAGCCATCTGACTCGCAAAAGGAACGGGCCTTTCAGGCATCCTCTCCTAAAACTTTACAAGCCGTCCTCCGG
Source organism: Sphingobium sp. Ant17 (assembly GCF_000588875.1). Lineage (GTDB taxonomy): Bacteria > Pseudomonadota > Alphaproteobacteria > Sphingomonadales > Sphingomonadaceae > Sphingobium. The sequence goes on along the minus strand of NZ_JEMV01000023.1, from coordinate 33,540 downwards.
GGCGGCTTTTTTTGCCCTTTTTCGTTCACTCGTCCGACCCCTCGCCGTAACGTCAGACGCGCAATGATCCGTCAAATGGCCGGAATCGCACGGACCAGTCACCGCTAAACACTGGAATTTAACCATGGTGTTGGTAAGCGGCCTGCGTCAAAGGCTCGCGCCATGCCTATTCGGCTGCCCGGGCTATAAAGTCGCCAGTAGAGGATCTGCCATGTCGTTCAGCCGCCGCCTCCCATCCTTCCTGCTTGCCGCAGGTGCGATTACCGCGCCCCTTCCCGCGCTGGCTGGTGGCTTCTATCTTCAGGAACAATCGCCCAAGGAAACCGGGCGCGCCCTGTCGGGTGGCGCGGCTGCGGGCGATGATCCCTCGACCGTCTATTTCAATCCCGCCGCGATGACCGAATTGCCGGGTATTCAGACCTCGATCGGCGGCGTCGCCCTGTTCGCTAAGGCGCAGCAGACCAATCGTGGCACCACCCGCACGGTTCCCGGCGTGACCACGCAGGTGCCGGTCAGCGGCGTGAATGGTGGCAATGCCTTTGAAAGCGTGATTCCCATCCCCAGCTTCTATGCCACCGGCCAGGTCAGCGACCGGCTGTGGGTTGGTGTTGGCGTCAATGCGCCCTTCGGTCTGAAGCTCGAATATGAGGATGGTTATTTCGGGCGCTATGACTCGCTCTATACCGACCTCAAAACCTATAATATCCAGCCATCGGCCGCCTATAAGCTGACCGACAACCTGTCCGTGGGCGGTGGTGTCGATGTGCAATATGTCAAGGTGACGCTGACCAACGCGCTGCCGCAACTCTCGCCGCTGCTGGCCGACGGCCACGCCTCGGTCGAAGGCGACGACTGGTCGGTCGGCTGGAATGCCGGGTTGTTCTACCGGGCGGGCGACACCCAGTTCGGCGTCCATTATCGCTCGCGCATGAAGCACAGCCTGCAGGGCGAGCAGGTGATTTCGGGTCTGGTCGGTCCGCTTGCCGGTGCCAATGGCAGCTTCGCCGCCACGGCCCCGCTGACCCTGCCCGATATCGCGACCCTATCGATGACGCACCGGCTGACGCCGCAATTGCGCGCGATGCTGACGGCGCGCTGGTATAATTGGTCGGTGATGGAATCGATCACCATCAATGCGACCAACGGCACGTCGGTCAAGGAACTGGAATATCATGACAGCTATAGTTTCAGCGCGGGTGGCGAATATGACGTCAATGACAAGCTGACGTTGCGCGCCGGTACGATGTTCGACCGCTCGCCCACCAATCCCCAGCACCTGACCACCCGCGTCCCCGATGGCGACCGGGTCTGGCTGAGCGGTGGCGCGACCTGGAACCTGTCGCAGGCTTTCGCTCTGAACGTCAGCTACGCGCACACCTTCGTGGAAAAGGCGAACATCATTCGCCCGGACAGCTATTTCCCCGCACCCGCCACCGTCACCGCGACGACGCTGGCCCAGACCAGCGGCAATGCCGATCAGGTCGCTGCGTCGCTCACGATACGGTTTTAAATGAGTGGTCCGGTGCGGTCCGGCTCAGCCCAACTGAAACACCAAACGGCACGGTTTTAACCGTCACCAAACATCCCTATAGGGGCTTCGTAACCACGGAGCCCCTTTTCATGTCCGACCATAATCCCGGCCTGCGTCCTTGGCGCGATATTGCCCGTCGCCGCAGCCGACAGATCATGGTCGGCAATGTTCCCGTCGGCGGTGATGCGCCGGTCACGGTCCAGACCATGACCAATACGCTGACCCACGACGTCAAGGGCACGATCGACCAGATTCGCCGTTGCGAGGAAGCGGGCGTGGATATCATCCGCGTCTCCTGCCCCGACGAGGAGTCGACGGCAGCGCTCCAGCAGATCGTGCGCGCGGCCCGGGTGCCGATCGTCGCGGACATTCATTTCCATTATAAGCGCGCGCTGGAAGCGGCCGATGCTGGCGCTGCCTGCCTGCGGATCAACCCCGGCAATATCGGGTCGCAAGCGCGGGTGAAGGAAGTGGTCGATGCCGCCAAGGCCAATGGCTGCGCCATCCGCATCGGCGTCAATGCGGGCAGTCTCGAAAAGGACCTGCTCGAAAAATATGGCGAACCCTGCCCCGAAGCGCTGGTCGAAAGCGCGCTCGACCATATCAAGCTGCTCCAGGACCAGGATTTTCACGAATATAAAGTCGCGGTGAAGGCGAGCGACGTGTTCCTCGCGGTCGCCGCCTATATGCAACTGGCCGAAGCGGTCGATTGCCCGCTCCACCTTGGCATAACCGAGGCAGGCGGGTTGATCGGCGGCACGGTCAAGAGCGCGATCGGCATCGGCAACCTGCTCTGGGCAGGCGTCGGCGACACGATCCGCGTCTCGTTGTCGGCGGAGCCGGAAGAGGAAGTGCGGGTCGGCTATGAAATCCTTAAATCGCTCGGCATCCGTACCCGCGGGGTGAAGGTCATCTCCTGCCCCAGCTGCGCGCGGCAGGGCTTCGACGTGATCCGTACCGTGCAGGCGCTGGAGGAACGGCTCCAGCATATTCACACGCCCTTGTCGCTCTCGGTGCTCGGCTGCGTCGTGAATGGTCCCGGTGAAGCCCGCGAAACTGATATCGGCCTCACCGGCGGCGGCAACGGTAAGCATATGGTCTATCTGTCGGGCATTACCGACCATACCGTACAGGACGAAGCCCTGGTCGATCATATCGTCCGACTGGTCGAGGACAAGGCGGCCGAGATCGAAGCGGCCAAAGCGGAATCGGCGATGACCGACGCGGGCAAGGCGCAGGCGGCGGAGTGAGGCCTGCCATGGGGGCGTCGCGTCCCGCCGTTGGTTTCGCCATCCCCTTTGCCGTCTGCTGCGCTGGCGTGGCGCTGTTTGCCGTCATGGATGCGGCGATGAAGGGGCTGAGCCTTGCTATCGGCCTCTACAATGCGCTGTTCTGGCGGGCGGTCGCGGGCACGCTTCTCGGCCTCGCGCTGATGTTGCTAACGCGCCAGCGCTGGCCTTCGCGCGCCGTGCTGCGCATCCATCTGCTGCGCGGCACGGTGGTCGCGCTGATGGCCGGGCTGTTCTTCTGGGCGATCATGCGGATGCCGCTCGCCGAAGCGATTGCCCTATCGTTCATCGCACCGCTGATCGCGCTCTACCTTGCCGCGCTGCTGCTCAAGGAACGAGTCGGGCGACGGGCGATCGGCGCATCGCTGCTGGGGCTGGTGGGTGTCGGTGTCATCCTGTCGGGCCGGTTGCAGGGGCAATATGATGCCGACGCGCTGCTGGGTGCAGGGGCGGTGCTGGCGTCGGCGGTACTCTTTGCCTGGAACCTCATCATCCAGCGGCAGCAGGCGCAGCTTGCCTCGCCCATCGAGGTCGCTTTCTTCCAGCATCTCGTCATGCTCGGCGTCTTTGTGCTGGGCGCGCCGTTTCTGCTGGTCCTGCCGCCGCTGCCTTCCGTACCGCTGGTGCTGCTCGCCGCCAGTCTCGCCTTCACTTCGCTTGCGGCGCTGTCCTGGGCCTATGCGCGGGCGGAGGCGCAGCGGCTGATCCCGGTCGAATATAGCGCCTTCGTCTGGGCGGCGATTATAGGGTGGCTGGTGTTTGGCGAACGGATCACGCTGCCGACTGTGGCGGGTGCCTTGTTGATCATTGTGGCCTGCCTTATCGCCGTGCGCGCGAAACGGCCGGAACTGGCCCATGTGGAAGCAGGAACGGCATGACCGATGACATTATGATCCGCGTGGCCGAACCGGGCGACATCGACGCCATAATCCAGTTCATCCGCGACCTCGCCGCCTATGAGAAACTGGCGCATGCGGTGAAGGCGGATAGCGATACGCTCGCCCGCTATCTCTTCGGTTCGCGCCCGATGGCCGAGGTGCTGATCGCGGAGCGGCAGGGCGATGCCATCGGCTTCGCGCTCTTCTTCCACAATTTCTCGACCTTTGAAGGGCGGCCGGGGCTTTATCTTGAAGATTTGTTCGTTCGGCCCGAAGCGCGGGGATCAGGCGCGGGCAAGGCGCTGCTCGTCCGATTGGCGGAACTGGCGATCGAACGGGATTGCGCCCGGCTGGAATGGTCGGTGCTCGACTGGAACGAACCGGCCATCGCCATTTATCGCGCAATCGGTGCGGTGCCGATGGACGAATGGACCGTCCAACGGCTCGACGGCGATGCGTTGCAGGCGTTGGCCCGCAGTTAGTTCTTAAGCCGATCCTCGATGCTGACATACAGCATGGCGGCGGCGAAGGCGGCCATGGAAACGACGACGAGCGCGGGATAATAGGCAGCGAACATGGGACAGGTTCCCTTCGGTCCCGCTTTTGCGCTGGATCGCGGCACCCCTGCCATAAGGGTTGTTACGGATAAGGCGGGACGAGCCGATCGGTCGCAGGCTTGACGCGGACTCGCCGTCCGGCGCATTGTGCCGAAACGGAACATTTGGGGGACAAGGGTTTAGCATGGCTGTCAGCCGCACCGTGAAGCGCACGCCGGAATGGCGCGAAATGCTCAAGCGCAGCCTGCTTCGCAGCGGCGCGCTGATCGGCGCAATCCTGTTGATGCTGGCGACCTTGTTCGTGGCGTTGGCGCTGCTCAGCTATACGCCCAGCGATCCGTCGATGAATACGGTGGCCGGCGACCATGTCGCCAACATCATGCAGGGGCCCGGCGCGTGGAGCGCTGATTTCCTGCTCTGGCTGCTGGGCGTGCCGGTGGCGCTGATCCTGCCGTTGATGGCGGTGACGGCGCGCCGGATGTGGGGCGACCAGGATCTGAGCACATGGAAGGCGCAATTCGGCAAATGCCTGATCGGCATCGTCCTGATCGGCATTGCCCTGTCGCTATTCCAGGATGATCCGCTGGTCGGCCTGCCTGCCGGCTGGGGCGGGGTGATCGGCCTCGTCACGGCCAAGGGGATTGCCAGCCTGACGGCGCAGGCACCCGCCGCTGCCCCTTGGATAACCGGTATATTGGTCGTCATGACTCTGATCGCGGGCTTGATCGCCTGTTATCGCAGCCTGGCGCTGGAAAAGCCGATCATCGCGCTGCGCCGCCCATCACTGCCCAAATTGGCGCTACCCCGCCCCACTTTGGCACTGCCCGGCATCGGTGCCAGCGACGTCGAACCGGAAACGGATGGTGCCGAACGCGTTATCGCACCGCGCAAACAAGTGTCGAACGAACCCAAGCCACCGATCACCATCCAGAGCCCCAAGCCTGCGCCGCCGCAGCGGCAGATGGCCCCGATCTCGCAGGATGATCTGTTCGGCCATAGTTCGCTGCCCTCGCCCGACCTGCTCAACCCCATTCCCGCCAACCAGGGCGGCAAGATCGACAAGGCCGCGCTGGAGCGCAATGCCCGGTTGCTCGAATCGGTGCTCGATGATTTCCATGTGAAGGGCAATATCGTCGAGGTCCGGCCCGGCCCGGTCGTCACCATGTATGAACTGGAGCCCGCGCCTGGCATCAAGGCGAGCCGCGTCATCGCGCTGGCCGACGATATCGCCCGCAACATGTCGGCACTCTCTGCGCGCGTTGCGACGATTCCGGGGCGCACGGTGATCGGCATCGAATTGCCCAACGCCCATCGCGAAGGCGTGTCGTTCCGCGAACTCATCACCAGCGAGCAATTTGGCGGCGAAGGGACGCTGCCCATCATCCTGGGCAAGAATATTTCCGGCGAACCGATCATCGCCGACCTTGCCCCCATGCCGCATCTGCTGATCGCGGGCACCACCGGGTCGGGCAAGTCGGTCGGGCTCAACGCGATGATCTTGTCGCTGCTCTACCGCATGACGCCCGACCAGTTGCGCCTGATCATGATTGATCCCAAGATGCTCGAACTGTCGACCTATGACGACATTCCGCATCTGCTCTCGCCGGTCGTTACCGAACCGCAAAAGGCGATCCGGGCGCTCAAATGGGCGGTCGAACAGATGGAGGATCGCTATCGCATGATGGCGTCCATCTCCGTCCGTAACCTTGCCAACTATAACGAGAAGGTTCGCGCCGCCAAGGCCAAGGGCAAGCCGCTCGGTCGCCGGGTCCAGACCGGCTACGACCCCGAAAACGGCAAGCCGATCTATGAGGAGGAACAGCTCGACTTCCAGCCACTCCCCCAGATCGTGGTGGTCGTGGACGAACTGGCCGACCTCATGATGACCGCAGGCAAGGAAGTCGAATTCCTGATCCAGCGATTGGCGCAAAAGGCGCGCGCGGCGGGTATCCACCTGATCCTCGCGACCCAGCGCCCTTCGGTCGATGTCATCACCGGCGTCATCAAGGCGAATCTGCCGACCCGGATCAGCTTCTTCGTGACGTCGAAGATCGACAGCCGCACGATCCTGGGCGAGCAGGGTGCCGAACAGCTGCTGGGCAAGGGCGACATGCTTTACATGCACGGCGGCAAGGGCCTGACTCGCGTCCACGGTCCCTTCGTCTCGGACGATGAAGTCCGCGTCGTTGCCGACCATTGGCGCGCGCAGGGACAGCCTGACTATATCCAGGCGGTGACCGAAGAACCCGAAGAGGGCAGCTTCGCGCTCGACGGCGTGGATCTGGGCGACGACAGCCCCGACGCGCAGCTGTTCCGCAAGGCGTGCCAACTGGTGTTCGAAAATCAGAAAGCCTCGACCAGCTGGCTGCAACGTCAACTCCGCGTCGGCTACAACAGCGCCGCGCGCCTCATTGAGAAGATGGAGGAGGAAGGCCTGGTCGGCGCCCCCAACCATGTCGGCCGCCGCGAAGTGCTGCGCGACGAAAATGGCAATCCGTTATAATGGTTCGGACAAGTTGCTGAACGGCAGGGAACGGGCGGGTTCACAGGTCGTTCAAGCCGCGCCGCCTAAACCGCATCCGTAACAACCGGAGTTCCTGTCTGATGAAGCGCATCTCTCTGGCGCTGGCCATGGCGCCAGTCGCCCTCGCCCTGCCGATCGCAATGCCCGCCATTGCGCAGGCGGACCAGTCCGACCTGACGAAGGTCAACGCCTATGTCCGCGCCGTCACGACGATGACGGCGGATTTTACCCAGACCGACCGCAATGGCCAGAATTTGACTGGGCAGTTGACGATCAAGCAGCCGGGCAAGATCCGCTTCCAATATCAAAAGGGCGTGCCGCTGCTGATCGTAGGCGATGGCAAGGCGCTGACGATGATCGACTATGAAGTGCGGCAGGTGCAGCGCTGGCCGATCGGCAACTCGCCGCTCGGCGCGTTGCTCGATCCGTCGAAGGATCTGTCCAAGTTCGGGAAGGTCGTGCCAACTGGCGACCCAAGCATCTTGAGCGTCGAGGCCCGGGATCCCAAGCGCCCCGAATTCGGCACTATCACGATGATCTTCAAGCGCAATGTCGCCAGTCCGGCGGGCTTGCAGCTCTATGGCTGGGTCGCGCTCGATTCGCAGAATAACCGCACGGCTGTTCGGCTGACAAACCAGCGTTATGGCGTGACCGTCGCCGATTCGGCCTTCCGCTGGACCGACCCCCGGCCGCGCGGTCGGTCGGCTGGGGGCTGAACCGAGCGCCTGATGCGGCAGATCGATCGCTTTTCAAAACCGTTCATCTGCCGCTCATATGGCGGCCGCTAATTATAACTCAACGGCGCGAAACGGTATCGGGATTTCCCCCCTGTTACCCGGTCCGCTCTCGCCGCGAAGCGCTTCAAGGGCGCGATCGAGACCCCCGTTCCATGCCCCCGGAGCGGGGGTCTTACTCTGTCTGGCGCTTGCGTGCGTCAACGCGGCCTTCTAGGGCAAACCCATGGCCGACACTCTCTCCATTTGCTCCTGGAACATCAACAGCGTCCGTGCGCGCATCGACATCGTCGAACAGCTACTGCAACAGGAAGCCCCCGACATATTGTGTCTGCAGGAAACCAAGGTGGTGAACGAGATTTTCCCCACCGACATGTTCCGGCGCATGGGCTATGTTCATCAGGTGCTGAACGGCCAGCGCATGCATCATGGCGTGGCGATCATGAGCAAGGTGCCGATCCACGAAGATGACCGGTTCGACTGGCAGTCCAATGGCGAAGCGCGCCATGTGGGCGTGCGGCTCGATAATGGCGTGCGGATCGAAAATGTCTATGTGCCCGCCGGCGGCGACATCGCCGACCGCACGGTCAATCCCAAGTTCGGGCAGAAACTCGATTTCCTTGAACGGATGATCGAATGGTCGGCCGCGCTGGACAACAAGCCGACCATCCTGACCGGCGACTTCAACATCGCGCCGCTGGAATGCGATGTGTGGAGCCACAAGCAATTGCTCAACGTCGTCAGCCATACGCCTGTGGAATGCGACATATTGGCGCGGCTTCAGGCATCGAACGATTGGGTCGATATCGGCCGCCATTTCCATCCCGCGCCCGCGCGCCTTTATACCTGGTGGAGTTATCGCGCGAAGGATTGGGCCGAATCGGATCGGGGTCGTCGGCTCGACCATATGTGGATGACGCGCGACGTCGCGGACAAGGCGGTGAGCCACCGCGTGGTCGAACCCGCGCGCAGCTGGATCAAGCCTTCCGACCATATCCCCATCATCACCGACTTCGTGTTCTGATGCGCGCGCGCGACGCGGCTCGGGCGATTGACGCGCTACGGCGCGGCTGGGCGATCAGGATAGTGGGCGACGATGGCGCCATCCGCTTGATGGCGATCGAAGGGGCGGATGCGGTGACACTTGCCGCTTTCGATCCCGCCGCCCGCGCCGATATCCTGATCTCCGCCGCCCGCGCCGAAACGCTCAAGCTCGCCAATCAACCGGCCGCTGCCGATCCCGATCAACCGGTGCTGGTCGAGCGCGCGCCATGGATCGATGCCGACGTCGCGACGGCCATCTCTGACCCGGTGCTGGACCTCGCCTCGCCGCTCAAGGGGCCGTTCCGCGCCCGCCCACTCGCCGCCCCACAGGCGGCGAAAGCTGCGCTGCGGCTCGCTCGCCTTGCCGGCATCCTGCCCGCCTATTTCGTGACGGAAGGGGATGAGGCCGTGGATGTCACGGTGCAGGCCGATGATATCGACGCCTATGATGATGCGATTCATCTTGCCATCGCCACGCGCGCCCGGCTGCCGGTGTCGGCCAGCGAAACGGCTGAGATTATTGCCTTTCGCAGTCCCGACGAACCGCGCGAACATGTCGCGCTGGTGGTGGGCAAGCGCGATGCCTCGCCGCCTGTCGTTCGTCTGCACAGCGAATGCCTGACTGGCGACGTGCTCGGCAGTCTCAAATGCGATTGCGGGCCGCAACTGCATCAGGCGTTGGACCAGATCGCCGATGCGCCTTGGGGCGTGCTGCTCTATCTGCGGCAGGAGGGGCGGGGGATCGGCCTCGTCAACAAGCTGCGCGCCTATGCGATGCAGGATCAGGGGTTCGACACAGTCGATGCCAATGTGCGCCTCGGCTTTGCGATCGACGCGCGCGATTTTTCGGTTGCGGCGCGGATGTTAGACCTGCTCGGCGTGGCGCAGGTGCGGCTTTTGACCAACAACCCCAACAAGGTAGCGGGGCTGGAAGCGGCGGGCATCGGCGTGATCGAGCGCTTGCCGATCATCCTGCCGACCAACCCGCATAATGAACGCTATCTCGCCACCAAGCGGGACCGGACCGGCCACCAGCTATGAGCGTCATCCGCGTCGATGGCGGCGCGGGTCGCCTGACCTTTGGCACCATGGTCATGGATTGCACCATCGGCCGAGGCGGCACTTGTGCGGGGGCGGACAAGCGCGAAGGCGATGGCTGCACCCCGCTTGGCCTCTGGCCGATCCGTGGCGTGTTGCTACGGCCCGGCAAGGTCGATGCCGTCGCTATCCGATTGCCCTGGCGCTGGATCAGGCCTGGTGATGGTTGGTCGGACGACCCCGCCGACCCCGCCTATAATCGCCCCGTTCGCCTGCCGCGCGGCGTCTCGGCCGAAAACCTGATTCGCGCTGACGATGCTTATGATATCATCGTGGTGCTGGGCCATAATGACGCGCCGCCCATACCGGGCCAAGGGAGCGCGATCTTCTTCCACCTGTCCGAAGGCCGCCCTACCGCTGGCTGCGTCGCTATCGATCGCGACGACATGCTCCGCCTGTTACCGCTGCTCGCGCCGGGCGATGGTATGGAGATCGTTGCCTAGGCGCGTGCCAGCGCCTCGCCGACTTCGCCGCCGGCGCCTTCCAGCAGCCGCCGCTCCAAAGTCTGGAGCCGCGCCTTGCTCTCGATCTTCCCGCCGAACAAATCAGTAACGTAGAAAGTATCCACCGCACGCTCGCCATAGGTGGCGACATGCGCGCTATGCACTGTCACCTTCGACTGGAACAATCCATTGGCGAGGCTGAACAGCAGCGCCGGCCGATCGCGCGCATTGACCTCGATCACGGTGAAGCGATTCGACGCCTTGTTGTCGATCAGCACATTGGGCTCGATGCGGAAGGCTTCGGCGCGAGTCCGGGTCAAGGGACGCGCGCTCAGCTTGGTGATCAGCCGATGCCGGTTCGAGAGCGAGTCCTCAATCGCGTTGCGGATGCGGGTGAGTTGCTCAGGGCTGTGGAACGCGCCGCCCATCGGATCCTGCACCAGGAAATTATCGATCGCGACCCCATCGCGGGTAGTGTGGATGCGCGCATCGATGATGTTGCCGCCCGCCAGATGGATGGCCCCTGCAATGCGATAGAATAGCCCTGGATGGTCGGCGGCATAGACGGTGACCAGCGTCGCGCCACGCTGCGGATAATAATGTGCCGCGATCGACAGCGGCGCGTCGCCCGCCGCCAGCATATGTTCGGCATTATGGATCAAGATGTCGTCGGGCTCGGCGATCCAGTAGGATTCGGGCAATCGTTTGCTGAACGCCTCGAACGTGGCTTCGTCCATATGGAGCGCCTGGCGCAGCGTCTTCTGCTTGGCGGTCACCCGCTCGCTGCGCCCCTTCTGCTTATGACCCAGCCGCAGCAGTTCCTCGGCTGAATCATACAGATCGCCCAGCAACTGCCGCTTCCAGCTGTTCCAGACGCCGGGGCCGACCGCGCGAATGTCCACCACGGTCAGGCACAGCAGCAACCGCAACCGTTCGGGGCTTTGCACCACGTCAACAAAGTCCACGATCGTCTTATAATCGGCCAGATCGCGTTTGAACGCGGTCGCCGACATCAACAGATGGTAGCGTACCAGCCAGGCGACGGTTTCGGTTTCCGCCGGGGTGAGGCCGAGGCGCGGGCAGAGCTGCTCGGCCACCTGCGCGCCCAATATGCTGTGGTCGCCGCCGCGCCCCTTGGCAATGTCATGCAGCAGCACGGCGATGTAGAGCACCCGGCGCGAGAGCAATTTGCCCATCAGGTCGGTGGCCAGCGGATGATCCTGCGCTAGTTCGCCCTTCTCGATCCGCGACAGCAGGCCAACCGCGCGGATGGTATGCTCATCGACCGTGTAATGATGATACATGTCGAACTGCATCTGTGCGACGACCCGGCGGAAGTCGGGCACGAAGCGGCCGAACACGGTCGATTCGTTCATCCAGCGCAGCACCGTTTCCGGGTCTCGCGGACTGGTCAGCACATCCATGAAGGCGGCGTTGGCACGCGGGTCCTTGCGGATCTTGGCCGTGATCAGCCCCGCATCCCGGCTCGCCGCACGCATTGCGGCGGGGTGGATGGACAGGCCATGGCGATCGGCCAGCGCGAATATTTCCACCAACCGCACCGGGTCGGCTTGAAAAAATCATCGCTTGGCAGAGCCAGCCGCCCCCGGTCGAGCACGAAGCCGTCGAGCTTCTTGGGGCGACGGAAGATGGCGGGAATATAGCGCCGCCCCTTCGGCCCCATCTGGTCATCCAGATGGGCCAGGAACACGGCGGTCAGGTCGCCGACGACCTTCGCATTCAGGAAATAATAGCGCATGAACCGCTCGACCCCGGACTGGCCGTGCCGCCCGGTAAAGCGCATCCGTGTCGCGGTTTCGAGTTGCAGGTCGAAGGTCAGCCGGTCCTCGGCCCGCCCGGTGATGGTGTGCAGGTGACAGCGCACCGCCCAGAGGAAGTCCTCCGCTTTCTGGAACTGGCGTAATTCGATCTGGGTGAGCAGCCCGACATCGACCAGTTCGGCGACCGATCGCACCCGGTTCACATATTTGCCGATCCAGAACAGCGTGTGCAGGTCGCGCAGCCCGCCCTTGCCTTCCTTTACATTGGGTTCGACGACATAGCGGCTGTCGCCCATTCGCTTGTGGCGCTCGTCGCGCTCGACCAGCTTTTCGGTGACGAAGGCGCGGGCATTGCCCTGCATCACCTCGGCATCGAAACGGACGGAGGTTTCCTCATAGAGCGCTCGATCGCCCCAGACATAGCGCGCCTCCAACAAAGCAGTGCGCACCGTCAGGTCCGACTTGGCCATCCGCATCGTCTCGTCGATCGACCGGCTGCTATGCCCGACCTTCAATCCCAGATCCCAGAGCGAATACAGCATCGATTCGATCACCTGCTCTGTCCAGCCGGTCGCTTCCAGGGGGTGATGAAGCCGATATCGACGTCGCTATGGGGTGCCATTTCGCCCCGGCCGTAGCCGCCCACCGCGATCAGCGCGATCCGCTCTCCGGTGCTGCGATTGCCCGATGGATAAAGATGATGCGTGGTTGCGTCGTAGAGCAGGCGCAAAATCTGGTCGATCAGGAAGGCGAAAGCAGTAACCGTCTCGCGCCCGCGCGTGGGCCGCGCCTCCAGCCTTCGGGCAACTTCGACCCGTCCCTCTTCCAGCGCGGCCTTGAGTTCCCCGACGATCAGCCCACGCAGACGCATGGGGTCGCCCTTATGCGTGTGCGCAAGAGCGTTGATGCTGTCGGAAATCGCGCGTCGGTCGATGATCGCACGGCGCGATCCCAAGGCGGAGAACTGCATGACCATGCGGGTTCTCTAGTCGCGCGTCGCGTCCGCTGCCAGTTGTTTCAATCGATATATGTGATCGAGTGCTTCACGCGGGGACAGCGCGTCAGCGTCGATCGCGGCAATGGCCGCGCGCACCGGGTCGGGCGCAACCTCTTCCTGCGCGGCGGCGGCGGCAAACAGCGGCAGGTCGTCCAGCCCCGCCGCGATACCGCCGGTCTTCGCCTTGCCCGCTTCCAGCCGGGCGAGCACATCCTTGGCGCGCTTGAGCACTGGCGCGGGCAGCCCCGCCAGCCGTGCGACGGCGAGGCCATAGCTGCGGTCGGCCGGTCCCTGTGCCAGTTCATGGAGTAGCACCAGATCGCCCTTCCATTCGCGGGCGCGGACATGGTGGAGCGACAAGGCGGACAGACTCTCGGCCAGCCGCGTCAGTTCATGATAGTGGGTGGCAAACAGGCAGCGGCAGCGATTGACCTCATGCACAGCCTCCACCACCGCCCAGGCGAGCGCCAGCCCATCATAGGTGGAAGTGCCGCGCCCCACTTCATCGAGGATGACGAAACTGCGCGTGGTCGCCTGCGCCAGGATCGCGGCGGTCTCGACCATCTCGACCATGAAGGTCGATCGACCCTTGGCCAAATTGTCCGACGCGCCCACCCGGCTGAACAGGCGATCAACCAATGTCAGCGTTGCCGATTGGGCAGGGACATAGGCACCCGCCTGCGCCAGGATGACGATCAACGCATTTTGCCGCAGGAAGGTCGACTTGCCGCCCATATTGGGGCCTGTGACCAGCCACAGCCGGTCGTCGGCGACCAGGCAGCAATCATTGGCGACGAACGCCTGGCCGTCACGGCGCAGCGCGTCTTCCACCACCGGGTGTCGCCCGCCGCTGATCGACAGGCAGGGGTTCGACCCGTCATCGGCGATCAGATGCGGTCGTTGCCAGCCGCCTTCTGCCGCCCGTTCAGCGAGGGCCGCCGCGACATCGAGCCGGGCGAGCGCCTGGCCTGCGCGCGCGATATCGGCTTTGCGGCCCAGCACGGCGGCGATCAGCTCTTCGAGATGCGCGGCTTCCGCGACCAGCGCATGCGCACCCGCCTGCGCCACGCGCCCGGCTTCCTCATGCAGATCGATTGAATTGAAGCGCACGACGCCAGCGAGCGTCTGGCGGTGGGTGAAACCGCTGGTCGGCACCATTAGCGCATCGGCGGCGCGGGCAGGCACCTCGACATGATAGCCCAGCACGCCATTATGGCGGATCTTGAGGGTAGAAATGCCCGTCTGCTCGCGATATTTGGCTTCCAGCGCGGCGATCGCGCGGCGGCCGTCGCCTGCCATCCTGCGCAGTTCGTCGAGCGCGGGATCATAACCATCGGCGATATAGCCGCCGCTTGCCGTCTCGGTTGGCGGCGCAGGCACCAGCGCGCGCGACAGCGCATCCACCAGCGCGCCATGGCCATCGAGTGCGGGCAGCAGCCGCGCCAGCAACAACGGCGGGTCGGGAAGATGCCCCAGCCGTTCGCGCAACAGCCGCGCTTCGCCCAGACCGTCGCGTAGTTGCCCGAGGTCGCGCGGCGAGCCGCGGCCGACCGCCACCCGTCCCAGCGCGCGGCCGATATCGGGCAGCGCCCGCAGCGCCGCGCGCAACTGGTCGCGCAATCCTGCATCGTCATGGAAGAGCTGGACCAGCCCCAGCCGCGCCTCGATCCGGTCGAGGTCCATCAGCGGCGCCGACAAATCCTGCCCCAGCAGCCGCGCGCCCGCGCCCGTCACGGTGCGATCGACCGCCCCTAAGAGGCTGCCCGCGCGCGCGCCGCTCGTGGTTGCGACGATCTCCAGACTCTCGCGCGTCGCCGCATCGATCGCAACATAGCCGCCGCTCGTCTGGCGCAAAGGTGGCGCCAGGAAGGGCAGGGTGCCTTTGCCCGCATGGTCGAGATAGGCGATCAGCCCGCCCATCGCCGCCAGCTCCGCGCGGCCGAACTGGCCGAACCCGTCCAGCGTCGCGACCGCGAACAGCCGCTTCAGCGCCGCTTCGGCACGAGTGCTGGAAAAGGCCGCGCGATCGAACATATGCAGGTCGGGAAGGTCGAGCGACGATCCTTCCGCCACCACTATTTCGCTGGGGCGCAGGCGCGCGAGTTCGGCATGAAGGTCGGCGGCGCGGCAGGTCATCGTTTCGAACCGGCCAGTCGAAATGTCGGCGGCGGCGATCCCGATTTCGCTGTCTCCGCCCACCTGCGCCAGCGCGACGAGCATATTGTCCCGCCGGGAATCGAGCAACGTCTCCTCGGTCAGCGTGCCGGCCGTCACGTATCGCACGATGTCGCGCGCCACGAGCGTCTTGCCGCCACGCGCTTTGGCTTGCGCCGGGGTTTCGGTCTGCTCGGCGATGGCGACGCGATGGCCCGCCTTGATCAACCGCGCGAGATAGCCCTCCGCGCTGTGGACCGGCACCCCGCACATGGGGATCGGCGCGCATCATGTTCGCCCCGACTGGTCAGCGCGATGTCGAGCGTGGCCGCCGCCGCCTTGGCATCGTCGAAGAAGAGTTCGAAGAAATCGCCCATGCGGTAGAAGAGCAGGCAGTCCTGCGCCTGGGCCTTGAGCGTCAGATATTGCGCCATCATGGGCGTAAGGGGTGGGGACGTGTCCGGGGCGCTGCGCATCCCGCCCGGATAGCGGCAAGGCGGCGCGCAGGAAAGAGCGCGAAAAAGCGGTCTTCTCGCACTTGCCCCCAAGCATGGCTTGCCGCTAGGGCCAGGGCAACGGACAGAAGAGGCGGATAATCGATGAGCGACAAGTCGAACGTGGAATTTTCCGAGCGCGAGGCGCTGTTTTTCCATTCGACGGGTCGTCCCGGCAAGATCGAGATCATCGCGTCCAAACCGATGGCGACGCAGCGCGACCTGTCGCTCGCTTATTCCCCCGGTGTCGCAGTGCCAGTGCTGGCGATCGCGAAAGATCCGGCCCTCGCCTATGACTATACGGCCAAGGGCAATCTGGTCGCCGTCATCACCAATGGCACGGCGATCCTGGGCCTGGGCAATCTCGGCGCGCTGGCGTCCAAGCCGGTGATGGAAGGCAAAGCGGTGCTGTTCAAGCGCTTCGCCGACGTCGACAGCATCGATATCGAACTCAAGACCGAGGATGTCGATCGCTTCATCGACGCGGTCGAACTGATGGAGCCGACCTTTGGCGGCATCAACCTTGAAGATATCAAGGCGCCTGAATGCTTCATTATCGAACAGACGCTCAAAGAGCGGATGAACATTCCGGTGTTCCACGACGATCAGCATGGCACCGCGATCATCGCGGCGGCGGGCGTCATCAATGCCGCGATGCTGACCGGGCGTGAACTCAAAGACCTCAAGGTCGTGGTCAACGGCGCGGGGGCTGCCTCGATCGCCTGTACTGAACTCATCAAAGCCTTGGGCGTCGCCGGTGACAATGTCGTCATGTGCGACAGCAAGGGCGTGATTTATCAGGGTCGCACCGAGGGCATGAACCAGTGGAAGTCGGCCCATGCGGTCAAGACCGACGCGCGCACGCTCAAGGAAGCGATGAAGGGCGCGGACGTGTTCTTAGGGCTTTCGGTCAAGGGTGCGGTGACGCCGGACATGGTCAAGGATATGGGCGACAAGCCGATCATCTTCGCCATGGCCAACCCTGACCCGGAAATCACCCCGCCCGATGCGAAGTCGGTGCGCCCCGAAGCGATCGTGGCAACCGGCCGGTCGGATTATCCCAACCAGGTCAACAACGTCATCGGCTTCCCCTTCATCTTCCGGGGCGCGCTGGACGTGCGGGCAACCACGATCAATGAAGCGATGAAGGTCGCCGCCGCCCATGCCATCGCCGAACTGGCGCGGGAACAGGTGCCCGAAGAAGTGGCCAAGGCCTATGGTCGTTCGCACAGCTTTGGCCCCGACTATATCATCCCCGCACCCTTCGACCCGCGCCTGATGGAAGTGGTGCCGTCTGCCGTCGCGCAGGCAGCAATGGACAGCGGCGTCGCGCAAAAGCCGATTGCCGATATGGCGGCCTATCGCCAGTCGTTGAAGGCCCGCCTCAACCCGACCACTTCGGTCCTGACCACGGCCTATGAAGTCGCGAAAGCCAATCCCAAGCGCGTCGTCTTTGCCGAAGCTGAGGAAGAAGTGGTGCTGCGCGCCGCTATCCAGTTCCGCGACCTTGGCTATGGCGTGCCGGTGCTGGTGGGGCGCGGCGACGTGGTCGACAAGCTCAAGGCGCTGGGCGTACGTGACCCGGAAAGCTTCGAACTGCACAATAGTGTTAATTCGCCGCTGGTCCCCGAAATGGTCGATGTGCTGTATGCCCGGCTTCAGCGGCGCGGCTATCTTCGCCGCGATTGCGAACGCATGGTCAATCGCGATCGCAACATCTTCGGCACGTTGCTGGTAAAGATGGGCGTAGCCGATGCAATGATCACCGGCATGACTCGCCCCTATGCGCAGACGCTACGCGAGGTGAAGCGGGTGATGGACCCGGCGGTCGGTCGCACCCCATTTGGCATCCACGTCATGGTGGCCAAGGACAAGACCGTGTTCCTGGCTGACACCACGGTCAACGAGCGCCCCACGGCGAGCGAACTGGCCGATATTGCCGAAGGCACCGTCGCGGTCGCCCGGCGCATGGGCCATGACCCGCGCGTCGCCTTCCTCTCCTATTCCAATTTCGGCAATCCGCCCGGTGCCTTTCTGGAAAATGTCCGTGGCGCGGTGAAACTGCTCGACGAGCGTGCCGTCGATTTCGAATATGAAGCGAAATGACCGCCGACGTGGCGCTCAACCCCGCCGTCATGAAGAGTTACCCGTTCAGCCGCCTGTCTGGTCCTGCCAATGTGCTGGTCATGCCGGGCCTGCAGTCCGCCAATATCTCGGCCAAGCTGCTGCGTGAACTGGGCGGCACGTCGATGATCGGGCCAGTGTTGGTCGGCATGGAAAAATCGGTGCAGATCGCGACCATGGCGTCCAATGCATCCGAGTTGCTGACGCTGGCGGTGCTGGCGGCGGGCGGTATCGCGCTCTGACGCGCGCAGTCTGTGCTATGCACGGCAGGATATGTTGCAGGAGCGACCGGGCATGAGTGAGATGATCAGTTTTGACAGCGCCACCTTTCGGCGGGTGCTCGGCCATTACCCCACCGGCGTCTGCGTCGTGACGGCCGTGGAAGCCAGTGGTGCGCCTGTCGGCATGGTCGTCGGCTCTTTCACCTCGGTGTCGCTCGATCCCCCGCTCGTGGCCTTTTTTCCCGCCAAGACGTCGAGCAGCTGGCCCCGGATCGAGGCGGTCGGCAAATTTTGTGTCAATATCCTGGCCAGCGATCAGCAGCCCTTGTGCCGCCAGATTGCCGCGCCAGGCCCGGACAAATTCGCGGGCATCGTGCATCGCGTATCCGCCAATGGATCGCCGATCCTGGACGATGTCGTCGCTTGGATCGATTGCGCGCTGGATGCGGTGCATGAGGCGGGGGACCATTATATCGTGCTAGGCCGGGTCGTGGCGCTGGAAGTCGACCGGCCAGAGCGGCCATTGTTGTTCTTCCAGGGCAGCTATGGCGAGTTTTCGTTGATTGCCTGACGGTTCGGCTGGGTATCCGTCGTCTGGTTGGAAAAGAGGCTGTTCTTTCCATCTATGACCGGCCAGACACATGCGGGACACATTACGGGTCCTTAACGCCTCCTTCCTATGCAGGTGCGTTGCCCTCTGACCGGACTGCCCATGACCGCGCTGCTCATCACCGTCGATACAGAACTTTCTTCTGCGCTGTATCAGCGTGGGATGCCCCTGGCCGACAATGTCAGTCGCTCGATCTGGGCGGAGGCACAGGGGCAGGCGCATGGCATCGGCTGGCAGATGGACATGCTGGACCGCCATGGGCTTAAAGGCGTCTTCTTCCTCGATCCCATGCCCACCCTGGTTCACGGCCCGGATTTCCTCATTCCCATCGTCGAAGCGATCGAGAGCCGAGGCCATGAAGTGCAGATGCATATTCACACCGAATGGCTCGCCTGGGCAAAGGAGTCTCCAGTCGGGGATCGGCAAGGACGCAATATCGGCGATTTCTCGTTGGATGATCAGATCGTCTTGCTGAGCCTTGCCAAGGCACTGCTGGAGCAGGCAGGCGCCTCACCCATTACGGCCTTTCGTGCCGGTAACTTCGGCGCGAATGACGATACGTTGCGGGCACTGGCCGCCATTGGCGTGGCGTGGGACAGCAGCGTCAATCCCGCCTATCTGGGACGCGAATGCGGCATCACCGTCGATCCGGCGCAGATTAGTGCTCTGCGGATGCAGGGCGTCGTCGAACTGCCGGTATCGGGCATTCATGACCGGCCCGGCAGTTTCCGTCCCGCCCAGATCTGCGCCATGTCGGCGGCGGAGATGCGCGCGGGGCTGCGCCATGCCGCGCGCGAGGGGCATGATGCCTTCACCGTCGTCACTCATAGTTTCGAAATGCTCTCACGCGATCGGGAACGACCCAACGCCATGGTCAAGGCGCGGTTCGCGGCACTGTGCCAGGAAGCCGTGCGCTTGCCGCAGGTGCGCGGGGCAGGGTTTCGCGACCTGTCCCCCGCCATTGCTGACGCTTCGCCAACGCCTCTGACTCGTGTGCCGCCCAGCCAGGTGCGGACCGGGCTACGGCTGGCGCAGCAGGCCTGGGCGACCTGGCGCTACGAACATCGGTTGGTTCCTGCGTGAGCCGCTATCCCGTCGCGCTCGTCCTGGGTCTGGAAAATGCCATCGGCCTCACGGTCGTGCGCGAGCTGGGCGAAAAGGGCGTCCCGGTCCATGGCATCGCGCGCGAATCGGCACCTATCGCCGCGGCATCGCGTCATTGCGCCGCCATGACAGCCCGCCCGCCCGGACCCATGGGCAACTGGCTCCCTGATCTGATCGCCCGGACCAACGCGGGGGCTGTGTTGGCGATTTCCGAATCCGACCTGCTGGAGCTTTCGGCGCTGCCGCCGGTCATCGGCGATTGCCATTTGCTGGTGCCCCGACCCGAGCCCCTGGCTAAAGTGTTGGACAAGCTTCGCACGCTGGAGATCGCGGCGGAGGTGGGGCTGTGCGTCCCGCAAACCTGGCAGCCGCGCGTGGGTGAGGATTTCGCCGCTCGTATCGCGACGATGCGCTATCCGCTCGTTGCCAAATGGGCCAATCCTCCTGAAATCATGCCGGTCCTTGAGCGGGCAGGGCTGGAATGGCTCAAGACCGATTATATTCGCTCGGCCCAGGAGTTGACGGCATTGCTCGACCGTTACGCGCCGGTCGGCCATTGGCCGCTGATCCAGCAATATTGCCGGGGCGTGGGTCTTGGTCAGATGCTTTATATGGACGATGGCCGGGCGACGGTGCGCTTCCAGCATCGCCGCTTGCACGAATGGCCGCCGGAAGGCGGCGTGTCGACGCTCTGTCGGGCCGAACCGACAGATGCGCATGCGGCGCAAATGGCGCTGTCCGAAGCCTTGCTGCGTGCGCTCGACTGGCAGGGCCAGGCGATGGTCGAATATCGTTATGAGGCCGAAAGTGGCCGATATTGGCTGATGGAAGTCAATGGCCGATTTTGGGGTAGCCTGGCGCTGGCGCGGCATTGCGGGGCGCTGTTCGCCTGGGAAGCCTATCGCCGCGCGGTTCTGGGCCAAACCGATGCCGCGCGGGTGCCCCGCGACACGCTGCGCGCCCGCTATATGGTGCCGGAAACAAAGCGGCTCGCGCGCGTCCTGTTGTCGCCGGGGCGGATCGGCGATCCCTTCTTCCAACGGCGCCCGCTGGCTGACCTGGCTGCCTATCTGCTGACCTTCTTGGATCCGCGCGCGCGCTATTATGTGTTCAGCCTGTCCGACCCGCGACCCTGGCTGCGCGACATGATGCAGATGCTCAAGAAAGCCGTGCGCCGGGGAAAGCCCTGACCAGCGCGCCCACGGCTTGTTCGATCCGGGCAAGGCACCGCGCCATATAGCGGTCATCCAGCGTATAAGGGTCATGCAGATGTGGCAGCATCGGGCGCGTCCAGCGACCTAGCAACATGCGGGGCAGGGTAGCCAGGCGCGGGTCAGCCGCCAGCCGGTGCAATTGCCGCACCTCCATCGCCAGCAACACGTCGCCGGGCTCCGGCACATAATCGACCAGATCGACGGCGCGATGGGTGCTCAGATCATGGCCCAGCGCCCGCGCCGCCGCGATAGCAGGGCCATGCGCCGCTCGCCCGGTGGTCGTCGATAACCCAAAGGACGCGCTGCGCAATCCAACGCTCTGCGCCACTACATCGGCAAAGGCGCTACGACAGATATTTCCCTGACACACGAATACCAATCGCCGCACCCTAGCAGGATCGGGCGCAACGCTGGCGGAACGGCCAAGCGCGAGCTGCGGATAAGACAAAGCAAGCCGTACCAGCCCGCGAAAAGTGCCGAACCGGGATCGGATCATGAGGTGAACCTGCGAGAAGAATTGGGGAGGAAGTAGGGGAACAGAACAGACATAAAAAACAGGAATTTTCTAGCGCAATTCGTCAAAACGTCACGAATTTTCGCTCATTTGGTGGAAGCGTGTTGCCCCATATTTGGGCCAATGCCTATTTAGCAAAATGCCAAAGCGAGCGCGTTGCCCCAAGCACTTTGCCCTCGCTTTTCGGGCCGCAGCGGGAGCCTGCCCCCTATACAACCGTCGGCTGTTACACCTGTCGCGCGGCACTTTGTCGTCATTGGTGGGAACGCCTCGGCTTTCCGCTACGTTATGATGGCTATGCATGACTAATGGGGCGATCTTTCCCATCGACAAACTGCTTTACCAGGATCGGCGGTTCACGCCTTCTCGACGCGATTTGCTGATCGGCGTCGGCGCGACGACGGCGCTGACCTTTTCCCCTGCCGCCGCGAATTCGGTATCAGACGAATATCTGATCCAAGGCGCTACGGTGCTGACCATGGTGCCCGGCGCTGCCATTTTGGTCGATCACGATGTCCATGTGCGCAATCGCCGGATCGTTGCCATAGGCAAAAATATCATTGCCCCCGCGGCGACGCGGCTCGATGCACGTGGTTCGATCGTGATGCCGGGACTGGTCGATACGCATTGGCATCTGTGGACGACGTTGCTTCGCAATCTGGCCGACAATAGCGACGCCAACGGCTATTTCGCGATGACTGGCCGTCTTGGTCGCCGCTTCGGCCCAAAGGAGATGCGGTTGGCGGCCATGCTCGCGGCCGCGACGCGCTTGATCATGGTATCACCACAGTGCACGATTGGTGCCACAATATCCGCAGTCCCGCCCATGCCCGCGGCGCGCTGGCGGGCTTGCGGGACAGCGGGCTCCGGGCGCGCTTTTCCTACGGCGCGACACGCCAGACGCCGTTCGACCAGCCGCTCGCTGCCGCCGACTTTGCGCGCCTGCATGCAGGGTGGGGGGAGTGGTCGGACGGTGGGCGACTAAGTCTTGGGATTGGCTGGCGCGGGGTTATGGCGACGATGGACGGTCGTGCGGTCGCGGTGCCCGATGCGGTTTGGCGCGCAGACCTTACTCTCGCGCGCGACCGTGGGTTGCCAGTCAGTGTCCATGCGAACAATAGCGCGGCGAACAGCGGGCATGTTCGGCGACTGGACGAACTGCGTCTGCTGGGCCGCGATATGCAGATCGTGCACGCCGTGAACGCGGAGGCGGATGAGATAGCAGCGTTGGCCAGAAGCGGCGCGAGCGTGTCGCTCGCCCCTTCTTCTGAATTGGCGGTTGGCTTCGGCGTGCCGCCCGTTGCCGCGCTGCGGCGCGCAGGCATCGTCATCGGCGCATCGATTGATACGCCGGCATTGGTGGGTGCCGCCGATCTTTTGCGCGAATTGCGGATCATCCAGGGTCTCGCCAATGCTCTGGCAGCCGATGAGATGGCGATGACGCCGCTGGATGCACTGGCGATCGGTACGCGCGAAGGTGCCGCATCCTTGGGATTGGATGGCGTCGCGGGGTCATTGGCGCCAGGCAAGTGCGCCGATTTGATCGTTGTTCGCCGTGATGCACTGTCGCTGCTGCCGCATGCCGATCCGGCAACTATGATCCTGCGCTCTCTACGCCCTGCGGATATTAGGGTGGTGATGGTCGATGGAACCATACTCAAACAGGACGGTCTGTTGACGAAGATTGATCGCGCCGCACTTACTGCCGATGTTTTGGAGACCAGTGCCCGACTGGCGCGTGATGCCGGTTAGGCTTTCCGCGATATATTCTGTGTCTCCTAACACTGGCGTTCGCATCAGGGCGGCCGGCTTACGGGGCCAGCGCGCTGACCTACCAAGACGCCATGTGACGGGCGCGGTGGCTATTGTCGATCGCTTTAGGTGCCGGTGGTTGCACCAACTGCGGCATATAGATCGATGATCGCGAAAGCGATTTGCGCGTCGCTATCGATCAACGACTGACGGCTGCCGATCAACTGGCGCTGCGCATCAAGGACGTCGAACAAAGATGTCAGCCCTTCGCGGTAGAGCGCATTCGACTGGTTGAAGGCGGACTCGCTTTGTTCGATCGCGTCGCGTAAACTTGCCGAGCGCGCGGAAAAACTGTCGATACCCACCAGGGCGTTCTCCACCTCTCGCAACGCATCAAGCAATGTCTGGCGATAATCGTTGAACCGCGCATCGGCCTCCGCGCGTGCCGCTGCGATTTCGGCGCGTCGTCGGCCTCCGTCGAATAGCGGCACGTCAAGGATGGCCCCCACTGTACCGATCAGGCGATCGATCAGCCCGAGACTGAAGCTGTCCCCGATTGAAATCCGGCCCGTTAGCGCAAGCGCCGGTAACAAATCGGCTTGTTCAATCCCTACGGTCGCCGCCGCTTCAGCCAGATTGGCCTCGGCAACCAGCAAATCGGGGCGGCGTCGCAGCAGGTCGGCGGGCACGCCCGTCGGCGGCCCTGCGCTGAAGCTGGGAATTGTCTGATCAGCCGAAGCCGGTGGCAATGGTTGCGGCACCTCGCCCAATAATACCGACAGCGCCCGCGCAGCCTGCGAACGCTGGAGCAGCAATATACCCCGTTGCGCTTCGGTTTGTGCCAAATCGGCGGCGGCGCGTCGAACGTCGAGATTGGCCGATAGGCCTGCGCCAAACCGCAACTCGACGATTCGCAGCGTCTGCTGCTGAAGATCGGTCGATTCCTCGATCAAGGTCAATTGCGCTTCAGATCTGCGCAGATCAATATATTGCTGTACCGTTGCCGCGACGACGAGCCGTCGCGCATCGGCGAGCAGATAGGCGGATGCTTGCGCGCGCGCAGCAGCGGCTTCGATTTCGCGCGACAGACGCCCATTCAGGTCAGGGTTGAACAGCACCCCCGCCCCCCCGGCGGGACTCGCGTTTAATCGATCGGAAACACCGCCAGTCCCGTCAATGCCTATGTCCCCGGAAATTGACGGCACGCGATCTGCCCGTTCCGCCAGCACCGCGGCGCGCGCGGCGCGCAAGCGATCGCGCGCTGCGGCGATCGTCAGATTGTCGCTCAATGCCCGCTCGATGATTGCGTCGAGGCGTGGGTCGTCGAATCCACGCCACCACAGATCATCGCCCTCGACCGAAAGGCGATTGCCCGTGAGGAAGGCCGATGGCACCGCAGCTGTGTCGATGACCGGCATCGGATCGTGAGGCGTTGCGCAAGCGGTGAGCAGGATGGATGCCACGGTAGCGCTGATGATACGCATCAATGCGCCCCCGCCGTTTGCGGACTGCCATCCGCTGCGTCGTCCAGTTCGCGATTAAGGCGCGTCAAATCCGCTTTGCGCGGCTTACCGAACTTGGCGATGACGATATACAGAACCGGCGTCAGGAAGAGGGTGAAGACCCCGGCGAGACCCAATCCACCGAAAATCACCCAGCCGATCGATGTTCGCGCTTCCGCCCCTGCGCCAGTCGCAATGATCAGCGGCACCGCCCCGACGACGGTGGAGATGAGCGTCATCATGATTGGCCGCAGCCGCAGCGTGGCCGCTTCCTCTGCCGCCTCGCGCACCGATTTGCCCTCCAGTCGCAATTGATCAGCGAATTCGACGATCAGAATGCCATTTTTGGCCATCAGCCCGATCAGCATCACCAGTCCGATCTGTGAATAGATGTTGAGCGACGTTCCCGAGAGGAACAACGCCAACACCGCTGCCGCCAGCGCGAAGGGCACGGTGAGCAGGATGACCAGCGCACTGGTAAGGCTCTCAAACTGCGCGACGAGCACCAGGAAGACGATGACCAGCGCAAAGCCGTAAGTGAGCAACAGCGCGTTGGAGGTTTCGGCAAGCGTCTCTGCTTCCCCCTGAAGGATAAGATCGGCCTCCGGGTTGCCGGTTGCTTCAGCGAGGCGCCGGATTTCGGTGACCGCTTCAGCAATAGTCCCGCTCGTTATGTCGGCGGTCACTTCGATCGCGCGGCGCTGGGCGACGCGGTCGAGCTGGGCGGCGACGCCTTCTTCCTTGATCGATACGATCGTGGAAAGCGGGGTTAACCCGCCAGCGGTCGTGCGGACATATAGATTGTTGAGGTCGGATGGGCTGGTGATCGTGGTCGTTTCCGACGTCAGCAAAATAGGTAGCGCCTGATCGCCGACGTTGAGGTCCACCACTTCGTCGCCCCCCACCATCGCACGCAGCGTTACCGACAATTGTTCCAGATCGACCCCCAATTCAGCAGCGCGGCGTCGATCAACGGCCAGCGCGATCTGTGGTTGAGTCGGCTGATAGGATATTTCGGCATTCGCCAACATATCCGAACGCGTATCGATGGCATCCGCAAGGGCGCGGGCGCGGCGATAGATTTCATCATAATCGGTGCCGGTCAGGGCCACTTCTATCTGTTCGCCGCCTCCCCCGCCAATATCGAGCGTGCCGCGTCCGCGCGGGCTGATCCGCGATCCTGGAATGCGCTCCAGTGGCGCGCGCAGGCTATCGACGAGTTCAGCTTGGCTTTGATCGCGATCGCTCCAGTCGGCGAGTTGCGCGGTTACTTGAATTCGGTTCGGATCCCAGCGACCGACAATGGAGAACGTCGAACGGATCACCCCCGATCGTTCGAGCGGCTCGATCACCTGCTCGATCGCATCCATCTGGCCGTCCATATAGGCAATGCCGACACCGTCAGGGCCAGTTGCATACACTTCCAATACGCCGCGATCCCCTTCGGGTACGACTTCGTTGGACAGGGTTGGATAAAGCAGGCCTGCGGCCGCGGCGGCCGCAACCGAAATCAGGATCACCAACATCGGTCGATCCAGCGACCAGCGCACCATCCGCCCGTAACGATCGTTGAGCGCGCCGCCAAAGCGCGCCAGCCGTCCGTCCCGACTATCGTTCGTCGACAGGTTCATCTTGGCGGCCAGCGCGGGAACGAGCGATAAGGCCACGAAGGAGGAGATCAGGACCGCCAGCGCCAATACGAAGCCGAATTCGCGGAACAACCGCCCCGCATCCGACGGCAGGAACGAGATAGGCACGAAGACCGAAATCAGTACGGCCGTCGTCGCGATCACGGCGAAGAACACCTGGCGGGTGCCGAGCACCGCCGATGCCTTGCGCCCCAGCCCCTCATTCTGCAGCCTTTGGGCATTTTCCAGTACCACGATGGCATCGTCGACAATCAGGCCGGTTGCCAGGACCAGGGCGAGCAACGTCAAAAGGTTGATCGAAAAGCCCGCCAACCAGATGCCGCCAAGTACCCCGATCAGCGCGATCGGATGGTGGTTGCCGGTATCAATGTCGCCTTGAACGATCGGAAGAACAACAGGATGGTGACAATCACCACGACCACCGTGAAGATCAGGGTGATCAATACCTCTTGCACCGACACGCGGATGAAGTCGGCATCGTCGGAGATGACCGCAATCGTGATGTCGGGGAAACGCTTGCTCACGCGTTCGACCGCAGCCTGAACCTCGTTCGAAATTTCAATGGTGTTCGACCCTGCTTGCCGGATAACCCCCAAGCCAATAATGGGTATGCCGTCGAGCCTGACGAAACTTGTTGCATCGGCGGGGGCCAGAAACACTTCTGCGACATCGCCTACCCGTGTGGTGCCGCGCACGGTTACGTCGCGCACCAATTCAGGCGTTGCGGCGGTGGCCTGTGCGCGTACCAGTAACTCCTGTGCGTCCGACCGGAAGCTGCCTGCGGGCACGTCGTATGGGGCGCGTTGCAATGCGGTCGCGACATCACCGACCGTCAGACCGAAGCGGTTGAGGCGCACCGGATCGATCGCAACGCGCATCTGTTGCACCCGCGCACCAAACTGACCGATGCTGGCGACGCCCTGCGCGCTCAGCAGTTCGGGCAGGATGTCATTGTCAATGATCGTGGTCAGCGCGGCTTCGTCGTAGCGACGGCTCGACACGGCCAGTTGCAGGATCGATCGCGCGTCTTCGTCGGCCTTGACGACGCGCACCTGCTCGACGCGATCGGGCAGGTCGTTGGTCACTCGGCTCACGGCCTCGCGCACGTCGGACGCTGCGGTGTCCAGATCAACGCCGGGGGAGAATTCGACGCGGACGCGGCTACTATTCTCCTCGCTTGATGACCGGATGCGCCGAACTCCCGTGACGCGCGCGGCGGCGTCCTCCAGCACGCTGGTGACTTCGGCATCGATCGTCTGCGGCGCAGCGCCGGGGAAGGTCGCGTTGACCGATACTACCGGGCGATCGACGTTGGGCAATTCGCGTATTTCGACGCCGAACAGTGCGGCGAGCCCTGCGATGACGATCAGCAGATTGAGCACTGCAATCAACAGCGGGCGTTTGACCGCCAGCATGGGAAGGTCGTCGCGTTGCTTCACTTCCCTTGGCCTGCTGCCCGAACGACGGCTTGCTGGGCCGGCGGGGCATTGCGCGCAACCAATTCGACGCGCTGGCCCTCACGTACCTTCTGCACGCCTTCGACAATGATACGGTCGCCGGATTGCAGCGCACCGTTGAACAGGACGAGGCCATCGCGCCTTGCCGCGATCGTCATCGGCACGCGGCGGGCAACCCCGCTCCGCACCGCCCATATATATGATCCGTCCCCGCCCCATATGATGGCGCTTTCCGGCACGGCAGGAAGCGTCCGACCGGGCGACGCGAAATTGGCGCGAAAGCTCATCCCGGGTCGATAGGCATCGTTTCGGTTGGCGATAACGGTGCGGACGGTGAAGCTGCGCGTATCGGCAGCGATCGAACTATCGACCGCCTCGACGCGCGCGTCGATGGTGCGCGCCGGGTCCGAATAAGGCACAAGCGAGACGATAGCACCCGAACGCAGCTGTTCGAATGCGGCTTCTGGCGCGGGAAAGTCGACGAACAGACGGGTACGGTCGTCAATGGTGCCGATCAATGTGGTCGGGGTCACTCGATCCCCGCGATCAATTTGCGGGATGCCCATATGCCCGGTAAAAGGCGCGCGGACGGTGCGATCGGCCAGCGCGACTTTGGCCTGCTCAAGCTCAATTTGCGCCGATTGCAGCGCGGTCACGCCCGCCTCGATCTGACTCGCCGACAGCGCCCCGGTATCCTCGATCCGGCGGTAGCGACCGAGCAGCTGATCCGCTTCGGCGACGGCAACGCTCGCCAGTCGTACCGCAAGCTGCTCGCGCCGGTCGTCCAGTTGCACCAGCGGCGCGCCGCTTTGCACATAATCGCCAGCGGTGAAGCGAACGGCGGTCACCAGGCCTGCCGCTTCAGGATATAACTCTGCGGCCGTCGCTGCGCGCGCCGTGCCGATCGCTTCGACCATCGACGTTTCCGCCACCCTTTGTGCCTTCTGAGCAACAACGCGGGCTGGTACATCCTCCCGGCTCGTCTGCGCGTCGGGCCCGCACGCGCCAAGTATAAGGTAGGAAGCCAGAATCACCGTCGTCTGCACAAAGTTCGTCATCGCACCACCATAGCGACCAATATACTCAGACCAACCCCGGCAATCCTGTGGAAGAATTTTGAAGCAAGCATCGCCGATCAGGCTGGGCCAGGAGAGAAATGGCGCAACCCATATGGCCTGTTCGTCGTCACCCCGATGCTATCGAGGTTTCCCCGCACGACTGCGGCCTCAGCTGCTCGCCGCATCGCTGACAGCGTTTTTTTCGCCCGCCCCGCATGCCAAAGTCCTGAAATGCATGAGATCCCTTATATCCACTATGATATTGGCGCCCTCTCCATAGATTCTGCACGGCATTGCCTCTTCTGGCTGGCCCTTATTCAATTTTGATCAGACTTGTTCGTTGCTGTTCGGTGAGAGATAAGCGACTGGGCCGATGCATCGTTCCTGCTTTGATTCATTTGACCGACAAAATGCGGGTGCAGCGGCGTTCTCGTCCAGTGAACAAAATCGCCCAATTCTTAACAATCGATATTCCCGCACGCCTTTACCACATGCCCAATCGGTCACCGCCTTATGCAAGAGGGTGAGGTGACGCGCGAATGGACCCGTGGCCGCCGGGCTCTTATGGTTTAATGGCGTTTGGGAAAACAAGCTGTTGTTGGAGATGCCGGGCTTGCCCTTATGGCGCTCGGGGCTACTAGTCTGTTGGATCGCTGCCTTCACCTCCATCGTGTGGCGTTGCTTGGGCGCAGGAACTAATACCAACCTGCATTGATCACGACCCACGTGCCCATTTGCGGCGTCCAATTGTCATGATGCGCCAGGGCTGATCGATCAGCCTGTTCCAGGCTTCGCAGCAAAGGTCGACGATGTTGTCGTGGGACGTGAAGATGCGGTTGGATAGCCAGTTATCGCGCATGAACTGCCAGATATTTTCGACCGGGTTGAGTTCAGGACATTTTGGCGGCAGCGGAACGATGCTGATATTATCGGGTACTTCCAGCTTCCCGGTCATGTGCCATCCGGCCTGATCCATCAGCAGCACGCCGTGGGCACCTGGTTCGATAGCGAGCGATATCTCCGCCAGGTGCAGCGACATGGTCTGGGTATTACAGAAGGGCAGGACCAAGCCAGCGCCCTTACCAAGCTCAGGGCAGATAGCGCCGAAGATGTAGGCTGATTTGGTCCTCTGATCCTTGGGCGCTGAAGGCCGGGTGCCGCGCCTGGCCCAGCGGCGGGTGATCTTGTTTTTCTGGCCGATACGGGCCTCGTCCTGGAACCATACCTCTATGGGCGTGTCGCGCGGGAGAGCGGCTTTGATCTTTGCCAGCTCGGCTGCAAAGCCCCCTTTTTGAAGTCCTCCATCGCATATTCGTTCTGGGCATGGTGACGTGGGCGTGCCGTCAATTTCACATAGCCCAGCTTTTTCAACTCTCGCCCTACGGTCGTTTCCGTCAGAGACACCCCAAATTCGTCATGAAGCCACCGCGCCAGGTCGATCAGCCGCCAACGCACAACTCCATGGATCGCTGGTATCGGTCCACTTTCAACGACCTCCGCGAGCGCTTGGCGCTGGGTATCATTCAGCAAGGGCGGCTTGCCTGGGGCCTTGCCGTCAAGGAGASCCGCTGGACCTCGGGCGTTGAACCGCACCACCCAATCCCGCACGATCTGCAGGGTCACTCCGCCGATGCGCGCGGCATCGCTGCGGTTCGCGCCATCATAGATTTCCGCCAAAGCTAGCAGTCGGCGTCCCTGGTTCGCGCTCTTTGTCGTCCGCGCCAGTCGCCTCAAGCCCGCTGCATCAAAGTCGTCTCGCAATCCAATCGCTGCACCCATGACAATGCCCTCCAACCCGAAGACATAGATTCATAGTTTCGCCGCTTTGGGAATCCCCCACGTGAGTCAGCATCACGGACGGATGGTATAACCACATTACAAAGTGTCAACACGTCTGCGCAGGCATTGGCCAAGATATGCGCAAAGCCAAAGGGTGGGATGGTGCGCCAACGTCGAGCCCCCTCATCCAACTTCGCCTAGGCGGCTGCGCCGCCAAGGTGCGTATCCTTCTCCCCGTGGGGGAGAAGGTTTGGGGGCGTGGGTAGGATTGGCTTACGCCCGGCGCGCCGAGAGCGGGGTTTCGTCGGGGCGGAGGGTTAGGACTTCGACGCCGGTGCGGGTGACGGCGACGGTGTGTTCGAATTGGGCGGAGAGTTTGCCGTTGTTGGTGACGACGGTCCAGCCATCATCCTGGGTCGAGACTTTGCGGCTGCCCTGGTTGAGCATCGGTTCGATGGTGAAGACCATGCCTTCGCGCAAGGGCAGGCCCGTGCCGGGGCGGCCGAAATGGAGGACTTGCGGCTCTTCGTGCATTTCGCGGCCGATGCCGTGGCCGCAATAGTCGCGCACGACGCTGTAGCCGTTGCGCTTGGCATGGCGCTCGATCGCAAAGCCGATATCGCCCAGATGCGCGCCGGGTCGGACCTGGGCGATGCCGTGCCAGAGCGCTTCCTGGGTGACGCGGACGAGGCGGCGGGCGGCGGGGGCGACGTCGCCGACAAGGTAGGTTTTGCTGGAATCGGCGATGAAGCCGTTTTTTTCCAGCGTGATGTCGAGATTGATGATGTCGCCGTCGCGGATGATGGTGTCGGCATCGGGCACGCCATGGCAGACGACATGGTTGATCGAGCAGTTCAGCACATATTGGAAGCCATATTGGCCCTTGCTCGCCGGGCGGGCGGCGAGGTCCAGGGTGATATAGCGTTCGACCAGATCGTTGACGGCCATGGTCGAGAGGCCCGCGAGCGGCTGGCGGTCGAGCATGGTGAAGACCGCGGCGAGCAACTGGCCCGATTGTCGCATCAGCGCCAGTTCGTCTGGGGTTTTGACCATGTCAGGCGGCGGCGCGCTGGGCCAGTTCGACATGGGCGGCGGCATATTGCTGCCGGACGATGTCGTTGAAGGACAGGGTCGGGTTGGCTTCGGCCAACATGCCGATCTTCATCCAATATTCCGCCTGCGCATTGATGGAGCGGCACATCGGCGCGCTGGCGCGGCGGGCTTCTTCGTGGAGGTCGTCGGCGATTTTTACGATGCCCATGGGGTGTCCTGATATATGAAACGTATATGAAGTGTATATGGTTCATATGGTTTGGGGTCAAGGTGGGCGGCGGGCGGCTGGCGTCGAGSCCCCCTCTTCCCACTTCGCCTAATCCCGGACTTGGCCGGGATAAGGCTGCGTATCCTTCTCCCCGTGGGGAGAAGGTTTGGGGTGGGGGCCAATGTCTCGGGACCGGATCGGGCGGGGCGTTTTGGGGATGGGGTAGGGGCGTTGGATCGACAGGAGGATCTGATGCGGGTTGCGGTTTTGACGTTTTGATGGGTTCAATGAGCTGGACAGTTTCGTGGCGCTGGCGTTGCTGAACCGGGTCAAGGGGTGGCGGGCGGAGATATGTGCGCCGGACGCCATAGTCACGTCGATGAACGGGGTCGAGGTGCGGACGCAGCAGCCGCTGGAATGGGCGGCGCAGGCGGATGTGGTGCTGGTCGGCAGCGGGGCGCGGCGGTTGGAGGTGGCCAATGATGCGGCGTTGATGGCGCGCATAAGGCTGGACCCGGCGCGGCAATTGATCGGGTCGCAATGTTCGGGCGCGCTGATCCTGGGGGCGCTGGGGCTGGTCGGTGACATGCCGGTCTGCACCGACCGGACGAGCCAGCCGATGGCGATCGCGGCGGGGCTGCGCGTGTTGGAAGCGCCGTTCGTGGCGCGGGGCAATGTGGCGAGCGCGGGCGGGTGCATGGCGGCGCATTATCTGGCCGCCTGGGCGATCGCGCGTGGCGCGGGGGTCGAGGCGGCGCGCAGCGTGATCGACTATGTCGCGCCGGTGGGCGAGAAGGCGGAGACGGTGGCGCGGGTGATGGCGGTGATCGCGCCGTTCGTGGCGGATGTTCCGCAGGCGGCATGACGGTTGCGATCTGCTACTGATCTGCCATGTTCGGGTCCGTGAGTCGAACCGGAGGAGATGGGTCTATGATCATTCATGGCGGGCGGGTGTCGCCCTTTGTACGCAAGGTCATCGTCTTTGCCGCCGAGAAGGGCATCGAGGTCGAGGTGCGGGCGGCCGGGTTCGGGCGCGGCGGCGAGGGCTATCTGAACGGGTCGCCCTTTGGCAAGATTCCGGCGTTGGAGGATGGCGATTTCCTGCTGAGCGATTCCACCGCGATCATAACCTATATGGATGCCCTACGCCCCGGCACGGAGATGATTCCGGCCGAGCCCAAGGCGCGGGCGCGGACCATCTGGTATGAGGAATTTGGCGATACGGTGGCGCAGCCGGTGGGGGCCAAGATCTTCTTCAACCGGGCGGTGGCCAAGAGGTTGAAGCGCGAGCCGGACCTGGTGGCGGCGGACAAGGCCGAGGCCGAGGAACTGCCGGGCCTTTATGATTATCTGGAGGGCGTTTTGCCCGATAGTGGCTGGCTGGTCGAGGATCGCTTCACGCTGGCGGACCTGGCGGCGGGTTGTCCGTTGATCAACATCGGCTATGTGTCGGACCGGCTGGATGCGGCGCGCTGGCCCAAGGTGGCGGCGTGGCTGGACGCGGTGAAGGCGCGGCCGAGCGTGGCGGCGGCGATGGCATTGGAAGCGGACGGGCTGCAGGCGATGTTGGCGAAATAACCTATATGGAACAATTTGCTTGACAGCGTCACGCTGTTCTGGCACATGTTGGCATAGTGGAAAAATGTGAGTCGCGGATGACGCGGCGAACGAAGGGCTGATCCGGGCGGGTCGGCCCTTTTTGCGTTTCGGGGGCGGGGATGGCGGACGAAGCGGGGGCGGAGGCGTTGGGGGCGGCGCTGCGACCGGGGCG
>NZ_JEMV01000022.1 GCF_000588875.1 Sphingobium sp. Ant17 | reverse complement strand
GGTGGCGGGCGGCGGCGGCTGTTCGACAATGACGCGCTCAAGCTGATCCTGCTCACGCTGATCGCCGACACGCCGCGCCACGGCTATGACCTGATCCGCGAGATCCAGAGCCTGTCGGGCGAGGTCTATGCGCCCAGCCCTGGCGTCGTTTATCCCACGCTGACGCTGCTGGCCGACATGGATCTGATTGCCGAACAGCCGGGGCAGGGCAGCCGCAAGCTGTTCGCCATTACCGACGAGGGTACCGCCTATCTGGCCGACAATGCCGACGCCCTGGCGCTGGTCATGGAACGGATCGCGTCGCTGGCGCAAAAGGCTGAGCGGACCGATGGTGCGCCGGTGCGCCGGGCGATGCATAATCTGATGATCGCGGTTCGCGGACGACTGGAAAAGGAAGGGGCGGACAAGCAGACCATGTTCGATGTCGCGTCCCTGATCGACGAAGCCGCCACGAAAATCGAAAGGTTCTGACATGACCCTGACAGCCCACGTCCCCACCCCCAATGCCAGCCGTTACCTCCAACAACTCTGCAAACATTGGAGCCATAAGTTCGACGTGACGTTCGACGCCGAACAGGGCCTCATCCCCTTCCCGATGGGACCGATCCGCATGAAGGCGGAGCCGGAAGCGTTGGTGGTGACCATTGAGCCCAAGGCCGACGCGGATGTCGAGCGGTTCAAGCAGGTCGTCGCCGACCATCTCGACCGTTTCGCCTTTCGCGAAGCGCCGCTGACGTTCGACTGGCAGTAAGGCGGGCTGGGGGCGGTTCGCGCCGTCCCCGTCACTTCGTTGGGATGCGCCGGGCGCTGGCGAGGTGATGGGCGTGGGTGATCGCGACCGCGAGCGCGTCGGCGGCGTCCGGCCCGGCGATCTTCACGCCCGGCAGCAGCCGCGACACCATCGCATGGACCTGGTCCTTCGATGCGTTGCCGACGCCCACGACCGATTTCTTGACGAGCCGCGCGGCATATTCGCCCACCTCCATGCCCGAGCGCGCCGCGCCCAGCAGGATGACGCCGCGCGCCTGCCCCAGTTTGAGCGTGGACTGCGGATTGACGTTGACGAACACCTCCTCGACCGCCGCGCCATCGGGCCGATGTTCAAGGATCAGGTCCGTGAGCGCGAGATCGATCGCCAACAGGCGCGTCGCCAGCGGCATCGCGCTGTCGGTCTTGATCTGGCCATTGGCAAGGTGGGTGAGCCGGTTGCCGTCCGCGGCGATCAGACCCCAGCCGGTGGTGCCCAGGCCAGGGTCGAGGCCGAGGAGAATCATGACGCAAATCCAGCCCCTCATCTTTGAGGAGAATGTCGCGAACTCGCCCCATTCTCAAAATTCCGTCATCCCCGCGCAGGCGGGGATCCATCTCCGAACCTTAAGATCAAGCCGATAAGGTGGGAGATGGGTTCCCGCCTACGCGAGAATGACGATGAACTATGTGGTTGCCAATATTTCGCAATGCCCCCTCGCAGGGGCGTAGCTTATTGAATCAACCCAATTTCTCCATCACCGCGTCGGACACTTCATAATTGCCCCAGACGGTCTGGACGTCGTCATCATCTTCCAGCGTGTCGACCAGCTTGAGCAACGTCGCGGCATTGGCTTCGTCGACTTCGGTGGTGGTTTGCGGCCGCCAGGCGAGTTTCGCGCCTTCCGCTTCGCCGAGCTTGGCTTCCAGTGCCTTGGACACTTCGTGCAGCGCGTCCATCGCGGTCCAGATTTCATGCTCGTCATCGTTGGACGAGACATCCTCCGCGCCAGATTCCAACGCCGCTTCGAAGATCGTCTCGGCATCGCCCGCGCTGGCGGGATAGGTGATCAGGCCCACGCGGTCGAACCCATGGCTGACCGCGCCCGACGCGCCAAGGTTGCCGCCATTCTTGGAAAAGGCGGTGCGGACGTTGGTCGCGGTGCGGTTGCGATTGTCGGTCAGCGCTTCGACGATGATGGCAACGCCGCCGGGACCATAGCCCTCATAGCGGATTTCCTCATAGTTGTCGGTGTCGCCGCCGATTGCCTTGTCGATCGCGCGCTGGATATTGTCCTTGGGCATGGACTGGGCCTTGGCGGCGTTGACCGCCAGGCGCAGGCGCGGGTTCATGTCCACATCGGGCATGCCCATCTTCGCCGCGACGGTGATTTCGCGGCTGAGCTTGGAGAACATCGAGGAGCGCTTCTTGTCCTGCGCGCCCTTGCGATGCATGATGTTCTTGAATTTGGAATGGCCGGCCACGGCCTTCTCCTGACATTTTCTGGTGAAACACGAGCGCGCTCTCTAGCGAGCGACGCGCCCATGCGCAATGTTACACTAGGATCGCGGTCCCGGAGGCCGATACCATCAGCATCGATCCGTTGGCGCCCAGCACTTCATAGTCGAGATCGACGCCGACGACCGCGTTCGCCCCCAGCGTCGCCGCGCGTATCCGCATCTCGCCAATCGCCTGCTCGCGCGCGCGTTGCAGCACGTCCTCATAAGCGCCCGACCGGCCGCCGACGATGTCGCGCACGCTGGCGAACAAATCGCGGAACAGATTGGCCCCCACGATCACCTCGCCGGTGACGATGCCCAGATATTCCTTGGCCGGACGCCCTTCCAGGCGACTGGTGGTGCTGACGATGATCTCGGACATATCCACTCTCCCTCTGATCCCGTTCGGGCTGAGCCTGTCGAAGCCTTGGCCTGAACGCAGTGAAGACACTTCGCTACGCTCAGCAGAGCCCTTCGACAAGCTCGGAGCCCGCCCCCGGCTCGAACGGGGGGCGAACGGAGGTGGAGTCTTACTCCATGCCCAGCGCGGACAAATAGGTTTGGAGGATGGCTTCCATTTCCTGCCGGTCATGCGGCTGCATCTTCCGCAGACGGACGATCTGGCGCATGATCTTGGGGTCGTAGCCGGTCGCCTTGGCTTCCAGATAGACGTCCTTGATGTCGTCGCCTATGCCCTTCTTTTCTTCTTCCAGCCGTTCGATGCGCTCGATCAAGAGGCGTAGCTGGTCGGCGGCGACGTTGGGTTCGGTCATGGGATGATGTCTCCAGAGGAAATGTGAATCGGTTGGGGGGCGTCCTAGTGAGTGTCGGCGTTCTTCGCCACACTCTCTTTCATCCGGGCGATCTGTTCCGGGGTCGCTTCGCCCTGATGCTGCTCCTTCCACTGGGCAAAGGGCATGCCGTGGATGATTTCGCGGGCCTCGTCCCGCGTCAGCGTGCCGTCCGCTTCCGCGATCCAGTCGGCCAGGCAATTGCGGCAAAAACCGGCGCTGCCCATCAGGTCGATATTCTGTACGTCTGTGCGGTGCTGCAAATGCGCCACCAACCGGCGGAAGGCGGTTGCAGCAACGGCATCTGTGACTATGGTGTCGTTCATCGGCGTGAAACCCTTTCGCTGATCTACATCATCCTGTCGTGCAGCACGGATACCCCATAACGACGCTCCGGCAAGTGCGGAGCGCCTAATGACGGCCAGGAGAAGATATGACGAAGCTACCGCCCCGTTCGCGCAAGGTGCGTATTCTCGCGACCCTTGGCCCCGCGAGCGACAGCGCGGAGATGATCCGCGCGCTGTTCATCGCCGGAGCCGACGCCTTCCGCATCAATATGAGTCATGGCGCGCCTGAGGATCATGCCGCGCGCATCGCCATCATCCGCGAACTGGAAAATGAATTTCATCGGCCAACCACCATATTGGCCGATTTGCAGGGGCCGAAACTGCGCGTCGGCACGTTCGAAAAGGGTCTGGCGATCCTGGAAAAGGGCGCGCCCTTCATCCTCGACCGCGACGAGACGCCCGGCGACGCGCGCCGCGTCAACCTGCCCCATCCCGAAATCTATGCTGCGCTGGTGCCCGGCACCCGGCTGTTGTTGGACGATGGCAAGATGGTGCTGCGGGTGCAGGCGATCAGCGAGGCGCGGATCGACACGATCGTCGAGGTCGGCGGCACATTGTCCAACCGCAAGGGCGTGAATGTGCCCGACGTCGTGGTGCCCGTGCCCGCGCTGACCGAAAAGGACCGGCGTGACCTGAGCTTCGCGATCGAACAAGGGTGCGACTGGATCGCGCTCAGCTTCGTGCAACGGCCCGAGGATCTCGCCGAGGCGCGCAAGCTGATGGGCGGCTACGGATCGCTGATGGCGAAGATCGAGAAGCCGTCGGCGGTGCAGCGGTTGGAGGAAATCGTCGAGATGGCCGATGGCGTCATGGTCGCGCGCGGCGATCTGGGCGTCGAACTGCCGCCGCAATCGGTGCCGCCGCTGCAAAAGCAGATCGTCGCGACGGCGCGGCGGCTGGGCCGTCCGGTGGTGGTTGCAACGCAAATGCTCGAATCGATGATCAAGTCGCCATCGCCGACCCGCGCCGAAGTGTCGGACGTGGCGACGGCGGTCTATGACGGGGCGGACGCGATCATGTTGTCGGCGGAAACGGCGGCGGGCGACTGGCCGGTCGAGGCGGTCGCGATGATGGACAGCATCGCCAACAGCGTCGAGCGCGATCCGGGCTATCTCGCGCGGCTGCATTTCACCGAGACGAAGCCTGATCCCACTACCGCCGACGCGCTCGCTGAAGCGGCGGGCAATATCGTGACTGTGGTGGGCGCGAGCGTCATCACCTGCTTCACCTCATCGGGCAGCACGGTGCGGCGTGTCGCGCGCGAGCGGCCCTCCGCGCCGATCCTGGCGCTGACGCCGCGCACGGACACGGCGCGCAAGCTGGGGCTGACCTGGGGTGTCTATGCCATCCGCACCAAGGATATCGGCAATTTCGAGGAAATGATCGGCAAGGCGCGGCGCATGGCGCTGCGGCATCGCATGGCGGACAAGGGCGGCAAGATCGTGGTGCTAGCGGGCGTTCCCTTCGGCACGCCCGGTTCGACCAATGTGCTGCATGTCGCCGCGGTGCAGGGCGATGAATTGAAGGGGCGGGAATAACGGTCCTGCTCCCTTGAGGGAGAAGGATACGCAGCCTTACCGAACGGAGTGAGGTTAGGCGGAGTTGGATGAGGGTGTGCGGAGTGGCCGTTGGCGCGCGACACCCTCACCCAGCTATGACTAGGCAGCACGCTGCCAAGTCTTCGCAGCCCTCTCCCTTAAGGGAGAAGGATTTGCACCTGGGCACCAACAACCGTGCAAGTTCTCCGTCTCCGTTCGCCCTGAGCTTGTCGAAGGGTCTTCCTTTTTAAGAAGAAAGAGGCTTCGACAGGCTCAGCCCGAACGGAAATGGGGTAAGCCGCGCATATTCCCAACCCAGCGCGCAAACGCATCAACGCGATCATGCTTGATCGGGCGCTCTGAAAGGACTTGTTGGTCCGATGGCTGAGGACAGCGCCGGAAACGGCACCATCCTGACCGCTATGCTTAGCCCTGGCGGGCTTTGAAGCGGCGGTTGGTCTTGTTGATGACGTAGGTGCGGCCGCGACGACGGATCACGCGGTTGTCCCGGTGACGGTCCTTGAGCGACTTGAGCGAGTTGCGGATCTTCATGGCATCGGCCCTTGGTGAATCTGACTGTGATGGAAAATCGAAGCGCTGCCCCTATGGGTGGGGCGGGCCAAAGTCAAGGGTGACGGGCGCTCTTTTGCCGCTGTTCACCCGTCATGCAGCAACTTCATGGCTTTGCGCGTTGGAGGGAATATAGCTGGCCGCGCCGTTTATCGGTGGAGAGCCCCGTTGGAGTGAAATCGATGCCGAATCGCCTGATCCTTGCCGCCTGTCTTGCCCTGCCGCTGGCCGCGTGCGCAACCGCCGTGCCGCCTGTGGAAGTCACGCGGTTCCATGTCGGCAATCCCGCCCGGACGGGCACGGTCGCGGTGGAGGAAATGCCCGGCAATCCTGACATCAGCCTGGAATTTCGCACCTATGCTGCCGCCGTCGCGCAGGAATGGCAGCGGGTGGGCTTTACCAGTGTCGCGCCGGGTGCCACGAGCGAGTATGTCGCGCTGGTCAGTTTCCAGCGCAGCTTTCGCCCCACCGGTCCCGACCGCAGCGGCAAGCCCGTCAGCGTCGGCGTGGGCGGCGGCATCGGCAGCGGCGGCTTTTCCGGCATGGGTGTCGGCGTGGGCATCAACCTGTCGGGCAAGCCCAAGGATATGGTGACCACGCAATTGCATGTGCAGCTGCGCCGTCGGTCCGATTCGGCGACGATCTGGGAAGGCCGCGCCTTCACCGAAGCGCGGCAGGGCACGCCCGCCGCGCAGCCGGGCATCGCCGCACAAAAGCTCGCGGGTGCCTTGATCGGGGGCTATCCGGGCGAATCGGGGCGGACTATAACCGTCAAATGACCATTTCCATTTCCAGCGGCTTTGACAGCGGCAATATTCGCATCCTCTCCATCACCGATACCCCCGGCGGCGCGCGCGCTGAGCTGGAGATCGTGACGGATCATCAGAGCGACTTCTATCAATGGTTCCACTTCCGCGTTGCCGGGGCGGCAGGGCAAGAGGTGGAACTGGCGATCGTCAATTGCGGCGGATCGGCCTATCCCGACGGCTGGGTCGATTATGAGGCGCGGGTGAGCGAGGACCGGGAAATCTGGACCCAGGCCGATACCAGCTATGCCGATGGCACGTTGACCATCCGGCTGGCGAGCGATGCCAATGTCGTGTGGGTCGCCTATTTCGCGCCTTACTCGATGGAGCGGCACCATGACCTGGTCGCCTTTGCCGCCTGCCAGCCGGGTGTCGCGCATCGCGAACTGGGGCTGACGCTGGATGGCCAGCCGATCGACCTGCTGACCATCGGCGATGGGCCAAAACAGGTGTGGCTCTATGCCCGCCAGCATCCCGGCGAATCGATGGCGCAATGGTGGATGGAAGGCGCGCTGGAGCGGCTGACCGACGAAGAGGATGCCGTCGCCCGGCTGCTGCGCCAGCAGGCGACGATCCACCTCGTTCCCAATATGAACCCCGATGGCAGCCGCCGGGGCCATTTGCGCACCAATGCGGTGGGCGTGAATCTCAACCGCGAATGGCATGATCCGTCGATGGAACGCAGCCCCGAAGTGTTGCTGGTCCGCAACGCCATGGACGCGACCGGCGTGGATTTCGCCATGGACGTTCATGGTGATGAGGCGATCCCTGCGGTGTTCATCGCCGGGTTCGAAGGCATCCCCTCGATCACCGAT
Organism: Sphingobium sp. Ant17; assembly: GCF_000588875.1. Taxonomy (GTDB): domain Bacteria; phylum Pseudomonadota; class Alphaproteobacteria; order Sphingomonadales; family Sphingomonadaceae; genus Sphingobium. Next base: position 69,524 of record NZ_JEMV01000022.1, on the reverse strand, counting down.
CGGCAATTGTCGCTTTATCACCGCTATCGTGACACGCTGGCGGCCCGCACGCCCGATTTTCAGACGCGCCTGGCTATCCGGTCGCGGGTGCAGGCCGCGCGAACCTCGCCATGTCCACCAACCAGATTGCCGAGCGATTCGGCGCGGTAGCGATGACGCTTGAAATGCCGTTCAAGGATAATGACGATTTGCCCGACGCCGAAACCGGCTGGTCGCCCGCGCGCTCCATGCAACTGGGCAGGGATTGCCTCGCGGTGCTGGCCGAGATGATCGAGGCGCTTTGATCAGCCGAACAGGTCGCCCAGGAAATCGACCGTCGCGCGGAAACTGCGCCGGTCGGCGTCCGGGCTGTAGGCCAGCCCCTTTTCGGGCATGTTGGCGCTTTCGTCGGTGAAGGCATGGCCGGTGCGGCCATAAGCGTGGATTTGCCAGTCGCAGCCTGCCGCCGTCAGTTCATGCGCCAGCGCCACCATGGACTCCGGCGGGGCGATGGGATCGTCCCAGCCATGGCAGATCAGCAACCGGGCGCTGATCGTCGCATTGGCGAAGGGCGGGGCATCATAGACGCCATGGAAGCTGACGCCGCCTGCAATGTCCGCGCCGCTGCGGGCCAGATCGAGGATGCATTTACCGCCGAAGCAAAAGCCGATGGCGGCCGTGCGCGCTGCATCGACCTCGGCCAGCCCCTTGAGCACATCATGCGCCGCATTGACCCGATTGCGCAGCAGGGCTCGGTCGGCATTCAATGCGTTCATATAGAGCGCGGGATTTGCGTCGGCGCGGGTGGTGCGCTTGCCCTGACCATAGACATCGGCGACCAGCACGGCATAGCCCAGCGCCGCGACCTTTTCCGCATAGGCGAAGTCGGCCTCCTTGGTGCCCAGCACATTGGGGAAGAGCAATATGCCCGGCTGTGGCCCGGCGGCGGCGGTATCGACCACGGCCATGCTTTCGAACGGGCCGTCCGGGCCATCATGCAGGGTGATGCGGCGAGTGATAGTCATGGCGGCGCTCCCCTTTAGATACTGCCGAAGCCGGGCGCTTCGCCGCGCGCGGCGGGGTTGAGGCGGCGGGGGCGTTTCCAGCCGATGACGGGCCGCTTGCGTAACCTGAGCGTCGGCCAATCGCCCCGATCGGCGCGCTCGGCCAGCCGCATGCCCTGCGCCCGATAGGCGGCCAGCACGGCGTCCACCTGTTCGTTGAGCAGGCCCGCCAGCAGGATGGTGCCGCCTTCCTCGACCATCGCACAGAGCGAGGGCGCCAATTCGATCAGCGGCCCGGCCAGGATATTGGCGATCAGCAGGTCATAGGGCGCGCGGGTGATGATCGCGGCATGATCGACCCCGGCGGCGGCGTAGAGCGCGACCTGCCCCTGTCCCCGACCGACGGACATGCCATTGGCCAGCGCATTTTCCGCGCTGATCTCGACCGCGACCGGATCGATGTCCGACGCTGTGGCATAGGCGCGCGGCCACAGATGCAGCGCGGCAAAGGCGAGCAGCCCGGTGCCGGTACCGATGTCGGCGACATTGCCGAACCGCATGCCGACCCGACGCATCCGGTCGAGCATGGCAAGGCAGCCCGCGGTCGTTTCATGCTGGCCGGTGCCAAAGGCGCGGCTGGCGGCGATCAGCAGGTTGACCTGGCCGGGCTGTTCGGGATCGCTGGCGAGATTGCGGACATGGAAGCGCCCGGCCGTGACCGGTTCCAGACCCTGCTGGCTGATCGTCACCCAATCCTCGTCGGGCAGCGCTTCGACGACCGGCTTGGTCCGCGCGGCGCTGGGCACCATCGATCGCAGCAATTTGATCGCGGCGGGGCTGGGCTTGCCTTCGAAATAGGCGTCGAGCCGCCAGGCATCCTCATCATCGGGTTCCGCCTCGCTGGTCATCAGCACGGGCGGCCGGTCCATCATCGCAAAGGCGGCAATGTCCCCGTCCAGCGCTTCGGCCTCGGCGCGGGTGCAGGGCAGGGTGACTTTCCAGCTTTGGACCGCTGGGGTGGTAGCATCGTTCATCCTCCCGCCTTTAGAGCAGCAGGGCAGGGAGGGGAAGCGTTTGGCAGCCGATCCTTAAGCCTCTGCGTCATCCTGAAGAAAGTCAGGATCCATTGGCTCTACCTATGCGGGTTTCATGAACGGAGCGCTATGACAGGCCAAGGCGTGGTGTCAGGCGACCTGGCGGCCAAAGTCGGTCGAGGCATTGCGCAGGCTGGCGAGCTTGCCCTCCACGCTGACGAAGCCGCGTTCGAGCTGGTCGATTTCCGACGCGACCACTTCGGTGTCCTGGCGGATCGCCGAAATGGTGGTCGACATGGAATCGGCGGCCAGCGCGGTCTGATCGACGGCGGCGGTGATCATGGTGACGGTCTGCGCCTGCGCGTCCATGGCATGGCGGATGCGCTCGGCGCTCGCTTGCACTTCGCCCACCGTGTCGCGGATGCGTTCGTTGGTTTCCACCGACTGGCGGGTCGAGGCCTGGATGTCGGCGATCTTGCTCGCAATCTCGTCGGTCGCGCGCGCGGTCTGGTTGGCGAGGCTCTTCACTTCCTGCGCAACGACGGCAAAGCCGCGCCCGGCATCGCCCGCGCGCGCTGCCTCGATCGTGGCGTTGAGCGCGAGCAGATTGGTTTGGCCGGCAATGTCGCGGATCAGGCCCAGGATCGATTCGATCGACTTGGCATGGTCGGACAGGGTGGCGGACATGGTGACGGCATCGCCCGATTGCTGCGCGGCCCGCTGGGCCACCCCGGCAGCGCCCTCGACTTCGGTGCGCGCATCGTCGATCGCGCGGATAAGGCCAGCGGAGGTGCGGGCCGCTTCGCGCATCGCGAGCGCCGATTGTTCGGCGGCGGCGGCGACTTCCGACGCCTTGCCCAGCATGCCGCGTGTGGCAGCGGACGCATCCTTGGCCTGTTCGCGCAGCGATTCGCCCAGGCGAGTCGCGCCGTCCAGTTCGCCCATGATCCGCTGTTCGAACAAGGTGCCATAACGCTGCCGTTCGGCGCGTTGCGCTTCGGCCTGATCGGACGACAGCACGTTGCTCATGAAGCCCGCGTCGAGCATGCTGATTTCCAGGACCGTGGCCATCAACCGGCGCAGGCGCGCATCATCGTCGCGGCACCGTTCCCACAGCAAATTCATGATCGTGTCGTTGGCCTTGCCGACAGCCACCAGCACAGAACGCACCGGCACGCCATGTTTGCGGGCGTGGCGCACGCAATCGGCCGCAGAGCGGGTCCAGCGTGCCTCCTGGAAATGCATCAGCTTATGGGCGGCATAGACACGCGATTCGGCCCGGATCTTGTCGATCACGGACTGGGCCAGACGATCGATCAACCCGGTTTCCCGCATATAGCTGTCGAAGAATGCCGCCGCGACCTGATCGATGTCCGCCTCGATCAACAGGCCGATTTCTTTTGCGTTACGGGCAATCGTCCCGTCGGGGTCAATGCCCGCCACATAGTCAGAGGCGGTTTCGGCAGGAGAAACGAAGGACGACATGGCTGGACGGCCCCTGTTGGTGGGATGTGCGATACTCTCAGCCTGTCCTAGCGTGATTTGGTTAATCACTTCTTATGCGCAAACGCCCAAATCCGGCACGGACATTGGGGCAGCCCTGCCCGGCGCGGCTTGCCCTCCTGCGCGTTCGCTCTTAAGGGGGGCGGGATCAAGGAATATAAGGGACAAGGGTAGATATGGCGCGATCCAACAGCCGGCCGCTCTCGCCGCATTTGACCATTTGGAAATGGGGACCGGCCATGACCGTCTCCATCATCCATCGCGTGACCGGCAACGGTCTGGCGACGGCTGGTGCGCTGGGCCTCATATGGTGGCTGATGGCCGCTGCCATCGGGCCGGAAGCCTATGCGACCTTTGTTGCCGTCGCCACCTCGCCGATCGGCTATCTGGTGATGATCGGCCTGAGCTGGTTCTTCTTCCAGCATCTTTTCTCCGGCTTGCGCCACTTCGTGCTCGATATCGGCGCGGGTTACGAGCTTAAGAGCAACAAGAGCTGGTCGCTCGCGACCTTTGCTGCCTCGCTGATCGTGACCGCGCTCATGTGGTTCTACATCCTTGGAAAGGGCTTCTGATGGGCAACGGGACTGGTATCGGCCGCGTCCGCGGGCTTGGGTCGGCCAAGCACGGTGCGCATCACTGGCTGGCACAACGCTATACCGCCGTCGGCAACCTGTTGCTGGTGCTGTGGCTGATCTTCAGCCTGCTCAGCCTGCCCGGCCTCGATTATGAAAGCGTCGTGCTGTGGATCGCCAACCCGCTGGTGGCGGTGCCGATGATGCTGATGATCGTCAGCATCTTCTGGCATCTGCGCCTTGGCATGCAGGTAATGCTGGAAGATTATGTTCACGATAAGGGCATGGCCTTCTTCTCGATGCTGCTGCTCAATTTCTATGCCTTTGGCGGCGCGGCCGCAGGCGTCTTCGCGATCGCCAAGATCGCCTTCACAGGGGTCGTCGAATAATGACGCAAGCCTATAAGATCATCGATCATACCTATGACACCGTGGTCGTGGGCGCGGGCGGTTCGGGCCTGCGCGCGACCATGGGCAGCGCCGAAGCGGGCCTCAAGACCGCCTGCATCACCAAATTATTCCCGACGCGCAGCCACACGGTCGCGGCGCAGGGCGGCATCGCTGCCAGCCTTGGCAATAATTCGCCCGATCACTGGACCTGGCACATGTATGACACCGTCAAGGGATCGGACTGGCTGGGCGACCAAGACGCAATCGAATATATGGTGCGCGAGGCACCTGCCGCGGTCATCGAGCTGGAACATGCCGGTGTGCCGTTCAGCCGGAACGAGGATGGCACGATCTACCAGCGTCCCTTCGGCGGCCATATGCAGAATATGGGTGCCGGCCCGCCGGTGCAGCGCACCTGCGCCGCCGCCGACCGTACCGGCCACGCCATGCTGCACGCGCTCTATCAGCAGTCGCTGAAATATGACGCGGACTTCTACATCGAATATTTCGCCATCGACCTGATTATGGAAAATGGCGAATGCCGTGGCGTCATCGCTTTGTGCATGGAAGATGGCTCGATCCATCGCTTCCGCGCCCATGCGGTCGTGCTGGCGACGGGTGGCTATGGCCGCGCCTATTTCTCCGCGACCTCTGCGCATAGCTGCACTGGCGATGGCGGCGGCATGGTGCTGCGCGCGGGGCTTCCGCTCCAGGATCTGGAATTCGTGCAGTTCCACCCGACCGGCATCTATGGCGCTGGCGTGCTGATCACCGAAGGCGCGCGCGGGGAGGGTGGCTATCTCACCAACTCCGAAGGCGAGCGCTTCATGGAGCGCTACGCCCCTTCGGCCAAGGATCTGGCGTCGCGCGACGTCGTGTCGCGATCGATGGCGATGGAAATGCGCGAAGGGCGCGGCGTTGGTCCGAACAAGGATCATATCTTCCTGCACCTCGACCATATCGATCCCAAGGTGCTGGCCGAACGCCTGCCGGGCATCACCGAAAGCGGCAAGATCTTTGCCGGTGTCGACCTGACCCGCCAGCCGCTGCCCGTAACGCCGACGGTCCATTATAATATGGGCGGCATTCCCTGTAACTATCATGGCCAGGTGCTGACCAAGAAGGATGGCGATCCCGAAGTCGTGGTCCCCGGCCTGTTCGCGGTCGGCGAAGCGGCTTGTGTGTCGGTCCATGGCGCCAACCGCCTGGGCTCCAACTCGCTGATCGATCTGGTCGTGTTCGGCCGGGCAACGGGTCTGTTCCTCAAGGACAATCTGAAGCCCAATGGCAGCCACAAGCCGTTGGCATCGGACGCCGCCGACCTGGCGCTCAGCCGCCTCGACAAATATCGCAACGCGACCGGCGGCACGCCGACCGCGAAGCTGCGTCTCGAAATGCAGCACACGATGCAGAAGCACGCAGCGGTCTTCCGCGACAGCGCGCTGCTGGCCGAGGGCGTCGACAAGATGCACAATGTCTATGCGGGCATGCAGGATGTCGGCGTGTCGGATCGTTCGCTGATCTGGAACACCGACCTTGTCGAGACGCTGGAGCTGGACAATCTCATGTCCCAGGCCGTCTGCACTATGGTCAGCGCGGAAAACCGCAAGGAAAGCCGTGGCGCGCACGCGCATGAGGATTTCCCGAACCGCGACGACGAAAACTGGATGAAGCACACGATCAGCTGGTTCGACGGCTGGGGTGGTTCCGGCGGCGAAGTGAAGCTCGATTATCGCCCGGTCCATGATTACACGCTGACCGACGAAGCGGAATATGTGCAGCCCAAGGCGCGGGTATATTGATCCGCGATTATGGATGACGATGAAAAAGGCGGGCCGAAAGGTCCGCCTTTTTTCATTCCAGATGGTTCAGATGATCCGCGCGCTGGTGCAGGATGCGGACGATTTCGACACCCCCCCTTTTTGGCGATAGTAGATATTATGGCTCTCGACGCGCAATTTGCGGTAGCCACCCCGAACATCCTCGATCGGGCTGCCGATATTTGCAAAGGCCGCGATCCTGTCGATGGCGTCGGCGATGGCGGTCACATAGGCCTTCGTCTGCTCGGTGCCCCATTGCCCTTCGGTATAGGCAGCAATATCTGCCAGGTCGCGCGCGGCCGCCGCATTAAAGCGGACCGGGGCTGTCACGCGCTAGGGAACCGGCGCTCAATCCATTCGCGCATGTCGAAATCTTCCAGCACGCCGCTTTGCTCACCCTCGATCAGCGCCGCCCTTAGCGCTTCCAGCTTCTTCTCTTCCATTTCCAGCAGCCGCAGGCCTGCGCGAACGACCTCACTGGTCGATCCAAACCGGCCCTCGGCGACCTTGCGCTCGGCGAAGGCCCGGAAATGATCGCTTAAAGCAACGGATGTGGATTTGCTCATGGCGGCACAGTACCCGATTTGGGTAACCACTTCAACTGAACGGCAGCAACGCCTCATAGACGTCCAGCCCTGGTTTCCCCGCCACCGCCACCCCCTGTCGCAACAGAAAGGCATGGCGCACGATCTCGGCCTGCTGCTCGATACCATAGCGCGCAAAGGGCTTCCCCGGCAGAACCGCATAGTCATAGCGGCAAAAGGGTGGCGCATCAGCGGCAACCACCACCGCCCGGACCGCTGCGCCTGCCACACATGGGTCATTTCGTGGGCAAAATGTGCCTGGATATGGAGCGGACTTTCGCAGAAATCGGCGCAGAACAGGCCCCCTTGTGGCGGAAACCACAAATGGCCGTCAGGGGCCATCGTCACCCGGCTCGGCTGAAACGGCCACCATTTGCGGTTATGCACCCGCACCTGCTCATAGGCGATCGCCCGGCCGAACATGGCGCGGGCGAGCGCGATTTCGTCGGGCGTCAGGCTACGGCTGCTCAATGGCCCTCATGCGCGGCGGGCTTGTTCGCAGCCGCACCCGCCGCCTCCGGCTTGCGAATCACCGCATCCACCAGCAGCCTCTTGCCATCGCTCATCAGGAAGGTCAGTTCCATCTTGCCCTGGTTGATCGCCGCATCGTTGATGCCCCACAGCATCAGATGCTTGCCGCCGGGCGCAAAGGCGACCTCGCCCTTGGCGGGTATGTCCACGCTGTCGATCGGCTTCATCGTCATGACGCCCTTGTCCATCACGCTTTCATGCATTTCGACGCGGACGGCATAGGCGGTCATCACGCCGCGTATCTGCACCCCCGCATCGCCGCCATGCGCGACGAAATAGCCGGCCGAGGGCGATTCCTTGTTCGGCGACAGCCGCACCCAGGCCTGGTCGATGTAGCTTGGCGCAGGGTCGCCGCACGCGCTGAGCGCCAGCGGGGCCACAAGGGCGATAAGGGCGAAGGGCGCGCGCATTGGTCACTCCATGACTGTCTCGTTTCCGGTCGATGACATAGCTAATGGCCGCTGCTTCTTGTGCCAAGCAAAAGCACGCCTATATCGCCCATGCAGACCGGCCTTGCTTGGCGCTTTCGTGGGGTATGGGGCCGTCAACCGCTGAATGAAATTTGGGGTTCAAAGAGGACACAATGGCAAAAGTAATCGGTATCGATCTTGGCACCACCAACAGCTGCGTCGCCGTCATGGACGGTGGCAAGCCCAAGGTTATTGAAAATGCGGAAGGCGCGCGCACGACGCCGTCCATCGTCGCCTTCGCCAAGGATGGCGAGCGCCTGATCGGCCAGCCGGCCAAGCGCCAGGCGGTCACCAATGGCGACAACACGATCTTCGCGGTCAAGCGCCTGATCGGCCGCCGCTTCGACGATCCCATGACCAAGAAGGACATGGAACTCGTCCCCTATGACATCGCCAAGGGTCCGAACGGCGACGCCTGGGTCCGCGCCGGTGGGCAGGATTATAGCCCCGCGCAGATTTCGGCCTTCACCCTGCAGAAGATGAAGGAAACCGCCGAGAGCTATCTGGGCGAAACGGTTACGCAGGCGGTCATCACCGTGCCGGCCTACTTCAACGACGCCCAGCGTCAGGCGACCAAGGATGCCGGCCAGATCGCTGGCCTCGAAGTCCTGCGCATCATCAACGAGCCGACGGCGGCTGCGCTGGCCTATGGCCTCGACAAGCAGGACGGCAAGACGATCGCGGTCTATGACCTTGGTGGCGGCACGTTCGACATTTCCATTCTGGAAATCGGCGATGGCGTGTTCGAAGTGAAGTCGACCAACGGCGACACGTTCCTCGGCGGTGAAGATTTCGACGCCAAGCTGGTGCAGTTCCTGGCCGACGACTTCAAGAAGACCGAGAGCATCGACCTCACCAAGGACAAGCTGGCCCTTCAGCGTCTGAAGGAAGCCGCTGAAAAGGCGAAGATCGAACTGTCCTCGGCCCAGTCGACCGAAGTCAACCTGCCCTTCATCACCGCCGATCAGAACGGCCCCAAGCATCTGGTCAAGACCATCACCCGGTCGGACCTGGAGCGTCTGGTCGCCGATCTCATCAAGCGCACGATGGAGCCTTGCAAGAAGGCGATGGCGGACGCGGGCGTTTCGGCAGCGGACATCAGCGAAGTCGTCCTGGTCGGCGGCATGACCCGCATGCCCAAGGTGCGCGAAGCCGTGAAGGAATTTTTCGGCAAGGAACCGCATACCGGCGTGAACCCTGACGAAGTCGTCGCCATGGGCGCCGCCATTCAGGCGGGCGTGCTGCAGGGCGACGTCAAGGATGTGCTGCTGCTCGACGTGACGCCGCTGTCGCTGGGCATCGAAACGCTGGGTGGCGTGTTCACCCGCATGATCGATCGCAACACCACGATCCCGGCGAAGAAGAGCCAGGTCTATTCGACCGCCGACGATAATCAGCAGGCGGTGACCATCCGCGTGTTCCAGGGCGAGCGCGAAATGGCGGCGGATAACAAGATCCTCGGCCAGTTCGACCTGGTCGGCATCCCGCCAGCGCCGCGCGGCGTGCCGCAGATCGAAGTCACGTTCGACATCGACGCCAACGGCTTGGTCAATGTGTCGGCCAAGGACAAGGGCACCGGCAAGGAACAGCAGATCCGCATCCAGGCGTCGGGTGGCCTGAGCGATTCGGACATCGACCAGATGGTCAAGGATGCCGAACGCTTCGCCGAAGAGGACAAGAAGCGCCGTGAGGCGGCCGAGGCGAAGAACAACGCCGAAAGCCTGGTCCACACCACCGAAGCGCAGCTGGCCGAACATGGCGACAAGGTCGATGCGGCGCTGAAGGGCGAGATCGAAACCGCGATCGCGGCGACCAAGTCGGCGATCGAAGGCGGCGATGCTGAATCGATGAAGACCAAGGCGCAGGAACTCGCGACGATCGCGATGAAGCTGGGCCAGGCCATTTACGAGAAGGAGCAGGCTTCGGCCGCGGCTCCGGGTGCGGACGCGCCCAAGGCCGATGACGAGGTCGTCGACGCCGAATTCTCCGAAGTGGATGACAACAAGGCGTAAGCCGATGCCCCAGACTCGTCACCCCGGCCGATGCCGGGGTGACGGGTAAGGCGGGCGGGGGTCCGAATGACGACCGAAATCGATTATTATACGCTGCTCGAAATCGAGCGCACCGCCGACGGTGCGCAGATCAAGAGCGCCTATCGCAAGCTCGCGATGAAATATCACCCCGACAAGACGGGGGGATGTGCCGAAAGCGAAGCCAAGTTCAAGGCGGTGTCTCAGGCCTATGAGTGCCTGAAAGACCCCCAGAAGCGCGCGGCCTATGATCGCTTCGGTCATGCGGCCTACACCCAGCATGAGCAGGGTGGCGGCGGTGGCCATCGCGCCAATGCGGGCGGATTTTCCGACCTTGGCGATATTTTCGAGACCATCTTCGGCCAGTCCGGCTTTGGCGGGGGCGGTGGCGGTCGTCAGCAGCAGCGGCGCGGTGCTGACCTGCGTTACGACCTCGAAATCAGCCTCGACGAAGCCTATCATGGCAAGCAGACGCAGATCGAGATCGAAGTGTCCGCCGCCTGCGACACTTGCGAAGGGTCGGGTGCGCAGCCCGGCACCGGGGTCAAGACCTGCGGCACCTGCAAAGGCCATGGCCAGGTGCGGGCGCAGCAGGGCTTCTTCATGGTCGAACGCACCTGCCCATCCTGCCATGGCGCAGGGCAGGTCATCGAAAGCCCCTGCCGTTCCTGTCGCGGCGAAGGCCGGGTGGACAAGCCCAAGTCGCTGTCGGTCAACATACCGGCGGGCGTGGACGAAGGCACGCGCATCCGCCTGACCGGCGAAGGCGAAGCGGGCGCGCGCGGCGCACCGGCGGGCGACCTCTATATCTTCCTGCATGTGAAGCGGCACAGCTTGTTCGAGCGCGAGGGCACGACGCTCTTCTGCCGCTGTCCGGTCAGCTTCACCACGGCGTCGCTGGGCGGATCGATCGAAGTGCCGGGCCTTGATGGCGTGCGGCACGAGATCAAGATTCCGGCCGGCATCCAGTCGGGCAAGCAGATCCGCCAGCGCGGCGCAGGCATGCCGGTGCTGAACGGGCGCGGGCAAGGCGATCTGGTCGTGCAGATCGACGTCGAAACACCGACCCGACTGACGGCGAAGCAGAAGGAACTGCTCGAAGCCTTCCGCGAAACCGAAACCGGCGAAGAATGCCCGGCTTCGACTGGTTTCTTCGGCAAGATCAAGGATTTGTGGGGCGATTGACGCCGGACATTGTGCAGACCTTCGTCCTGTCCGAAAGCACCAACGTCTGACCGCTGGAACCAATAAGATTGCCGGGTCGTTTCTCCCTCCACAACGACATGAGGAGGGTTACATGGTTGACGTTCGTAATGATGGATATGATGATCGCCGGGTTGTCGCGGAAAAGAAGGGGCCAGGCCGCACAATCGCCATTGTGCTGATCGCCATTCTTGCGATCGTCGGCATCTTGTTTGCCACCGGTTTCTGGAAAGCGGATGTATCGGGCGGCGATATGCCTGAAGTCAGCGTCGATGGCGGCGCGCTGCCCAATGTCGATGTCGATTCGAAGGAAGTCGTTGTCGGCACCGAGGAAAAGACGGTCGATGTACCGACCGTGGGCGTCAAGGATAATGGCGAAGACTAAGTCTTCGCTTTCCGGCTGATAGAAAAAGGGCTCGGTGACATGTCACCGAGCCCTTTTTTTTTAGTGTCCTGATCAGGCCGCCAGGAACATGTCCGGGTCGAGCGCCATCAGCGCGTCGGCCCCGCCCTCGATCTTGCGACGCAGCGATCCGGCGTCGGGCATGATCCGTTCGGCGTAGAAGCGCGCGGTCACAAGCTTGGCTTCGAGGAATTTGGGATCGCCTTCGCCCGCTTCCAGCAGCGTCACTGCCGCCTTGTTCATCCGCATCCACATGACGCCCGTGGCGACGATGCCCAGGATGTGCATGTAGTGATGCGCGCCTGCCCCGGCATGGTTGGGGTTCTTCATCGCATTCTGCATCAGCCACATGGTCGCCGCGCCCAGTTGCGCGCTTGCCTTTTCCAGCGCTTCGGCAAAGGGGGCGAGCTTCTCATGCCCCTTGGCTTCGGCGACTTCATCGGCGACCACCTTGAGGAAGGCCTGCAACGCCCGGCCGCCATTCATCGGCAGCTTGCGCCCGACCAGATCCATCGCCTGCACACCATTGGTGCCTTCGTAAATCTGGGCAATGCGCGCGTCGCGGACATACTGTTCCACGCCATTTTCCCAGATATAGCCATGGCCGCCGAACACCTGCTGGCAGGAGACGGCGATGTCGAAGCCCTTGTCGGTGCCATAGCCCTTGATCACCGGGGTCAGCAGCGACAGCATGTCGTCGGCGGTCTGCCGTTCTTCAGGGGTTTCGGCATGATGCGACAAGTCGGCCTGGAGCGCGCCCCACAGGATGAGCGCGCGCAATCCTTCGGTGATCGCCTTGGCCTCCATCAGCATGCGACGCACGTCGGGATGGACGAACAGCGTGTCGGCCTTCTCTTCCGGCTCCTGCGGGCCGGTCAGCGCGCGGCCCTGCCGCCGGTCGCGGGCATAATGAACCGCATTCTGGAAGGCGATCTCCGCCTGGCCCAGCCCCTGCAGGCCAACGCCCAGCCGCGCGGCGTTCATCATGATGAACATGGCGGCGAGGCCCTTATTCTCTTCGCCCACCATCCATCCGGTCGCGCCGTCATAATTCATGACGCAAGTGGCGTTGCCGTGAATGCCCATCTTATGTTCGATCGACCCGCACGACACGGCGTTGCGGTCGCCCAGCGATCCATCGTCATGCACCATCATCTTGGGCACGACGAACAGCGAGATGCCCTTGCTGCCTTCCGGTGCATCCGGCGTCTTGGCCAGCACGAGGTGGATGATATTGTCCGACAAGTCATGCTCGCCCGCCGAAATGAAGATCTTCGTGCCGGTGATCGCATAGCTGCCATCGGCATTGGGAACCGCCTTGGTCTTGATGAGGCCCAGGTCCGTGCCGCAATGCGGTTCGGTCAGGTTCATCGTGCCGGTCCATTCGCCCGACACCATCTTGGGAATGTAGCGCTGCTGCAGCTCGTCGCTGCCCTTGGCGATCAGCGCGGCTACCGCGCCGGCGGTCAGGCCATGATACATTTCGAACGACTGGTTGGCCGATAGGACATATTCGTCCACTGCCGTCGCCAGTACGCTGGGCAGGCCCTGGCCACCAAATTCGACCGGGCCGTGGATGGTGGTCCAACCGCCCGCGACGAACTGGTCGAACGCTGCCTTGAAGCCGGTCGGCGTGGTCACGCTGCCATCGGGATGGCGGGTGCAGCCTTCCTTGTCGCCCACGGCATTGAGCGGGAACAGGACTTCGGCCGCCATCTTGCCGCCTTCGGTCAAGATCGCGTCGACGAGGTCAGGGGTCGCATTCTCAAAGCCGGGCAGATTGGCGTAGCGCTCCAGCCCGACCACATGGTCCAGCACGAAACGAGTGTCGCGAACGGGGGCGGTATAACTGGGCATGATCTTCTCCTGCGAATTTTTTATGAGAGGCGGTTATTATTCAGTGGGCAATGGTGGCGACGAAGGCATCCAGTTCGGCGATGGCGGCGTCGATATCGTCCTTCTGCCGGTTGAGTAGGTCGATGCGCGCCTTGCACTTGGCGACCGTCACGCGGCGCTGTTCCTCATGGGCTTCGTCGGCGTCATAGAGGTCGATCATCTCGCGAATTTCGGTGAGGCTGAACCCCACCCGCTTGCCGCGCAAGATCCAGGCCAGCCGTGCCCGGTCGCGCCGCGAATAGATGCGGGCCAGACCCTGCCGCTCGGGCGATATCAGCCCTTCATCCTCATAGAAACGCAGCGCCCGCGCCGTGACGCCGAATTCTTCCGACAGGTCGGTGATGCTGTAGCTTTGCCGTTCGCTATGATCGGGCAATTCGATGCCCGCGATGCTGCTGCGATTGTCCATGAGGATAGAGATAATGGCACTTTACGTTTACGTCAAGGTGAGTGGGTGGGCTGAGACAATTTGTAGCGGTGACAGGTCGCCGATCATCCGTTAGGCGCGCAACGTGACCATGGGGGCAATCAGACGATCGGAAAGTGCGCGCGGCCTGCTGGCCGCGTTGGCGCTGCTCGTCCTCGCCATCCAGATGATCGTGCCGCCCGGCTTCATGCCCGTCCGCACGGCGCAAGGCGTCGTCGTGACGCTCTGTACCGGGCAGGGCGCGGTCAATGTCGTGGTGGATCGCGACCAGGCACCGGGGCAGGGCGATCATCAGCCCGATGACGGCATGGGCAGCCAGCAACATTGCCCCTTCGCCGCGTCGGTTCAGCCGATCGTGCCGCCGCTGATCCTCGCTGATCTCACGCTGCCCGCCTGGACGCTGGCCTTCGGCCCGATCGCCTTCGCGCTCAAGACCGGCCTGATCGCCCGCCTCGCCGCGCCTCCCCCACCGTCCTCCGGGCCGCCGACAGTCCTTTGACATCCTCCCCTGCAAGGGGAGGATCGCATCTGTCCAGCCCCTGTTCCAGCCGATCAAATATGGGTCGTTGGAATAAAAATACTATTATCAATAGGTTAAATCTATGCGCCATCATTCCGGCCTGCGCAGAATATCGCTGTGCGCCCTCGCCCTGTCGTCCGTCCCCGCTTTTGCCGAAGAGGCGGACGGCAGCCGCATCATCGTTACCGCCAGCCCGATGATCGAAGCCGCGACCACTCGCGTCCAGCGCACCGCAGGCGGCGTCGATGTCGTCGCGGCCGAGGCGTTCGAGGATAAGGTCGCCGTCTCGCTGCGCGATGCGCTCACCTTTTCGCCCGGTGTCTATACCCAGCCCCGTTTCGGGCAGGAGGTCCGCATCTCGATCCGGGGATCGGGACTGTCGCGCGGCTTCCACATGCGCGGGCTGACCCTGTTGCAGGATGGGATTCCGCTCAACCTTGCCGACGATAATGGCGATTTCCAGGAACTCGACCCACAGGTCTTCCAGCATATTGAGGTCTATCGCGGCGGCAATGCGTTGCGCTTTGGTGGATCGACGCTGGGCGGGGCGATCAACGCCGTGACGCCGACCGGCCGCAGTGCGCCGGGCATCGAACTGCGCGTCGACGGCGGCAGCTTCGACACGATCCGGTCAAAGGCCGCCTATGGCTATGCCGACGAACGGGGCGACGCCTGGGCCGCGATCACCACCGATCGGTCGGATGGCGACCGCGATCATGGCAAGCGGACATCCTATCGCTTCAACGGCAATGTCGGGGTGAAGATCAGCGAACATATCGAAACCCGCTTCTACGCCAGCGCCCAGACTATTCGTCAGAAGCTGTCCGGGTCGCTGTCCGAAAAGTCGGTGCTGACCGACCCGGCCAGGGGCAATTTCTTCGGCGATCAGGCGCGCGACATCGATTCGGTCCGCCTGCAAAACCGCACCACCATCGCCCTTGGCAATGGCGCGCTCGCCTTCGGCCTCTTCTTCAACGCCAAGGATCTTTATCATCCCATCTTCCAGGTGATCGACCAGAAATCGGAGGATCGCGGGGCATTCGCCAGCCTTGACCTGGCGGGCAATCTGGGCGGCATGCCGGTGGAAGTGACGCTCGGCAGCCAGGCACGCTTCGGCAAGGTGACCGCGCGCCAGTTCGTCAACATCGCGGGCGATCGCGGCGCCCCGACTGCTTTGGTCCAGCAGCGCGCGCAGACGATCAACAGTTATGGCGAAGCGCGCATTGCCCCGGTGCGCGGCCTGTGGCTGATCGGCGGTGGCCTCTATACCCATGGCGAGCGCCGCATCGACAATCGCTTTGCCCCGGCGCGCAGCGGGGACGCCCGTTTCGACGCCTTCGCGCCCAAGATCGGCCTGCTCTACGAACCAAGCGCCGCAGTGCAATTTTTCGCCAATTACAGCCGGTCGGTCGAACTACCTGGCTTTAGCGAGCTCAGCCAAACGCCCGCAGGCGGTGCGCCCGGCTTCACGCCCGTCCGCGCGCAAAAAGCCTGGACGGCGGAGATCGGCACGCGCGGCCGCATCGGCATCGCGGCCTGGGACATCAGCCTCTATCGCGCCGACATCAAGGGCGAGATGCTGCAATATAGCGTGATCGCGGGTGTCATCCCGGCGGCGACCTTCAACGCAGACAAGACCCGGCATCAGGGTGTCGAAGCGGGCCTGCAACTGGCCTTCACCCCTTGGGCATCGCTGCGGCAGGTCTATCAATATAGCGATTTCCGTTTCCGCAACGATGCCGTCTATGGCGACAATCGCCTGCCGGTGGTGCCGCGCCATTTCTACCGCGCGGAATTGCGGCTGGGCACTGACAGGATCAGCGTCTCACCCTCGATCGAATGGCTGCCGCAGGGGGCATGGGTCGATTATGTCAACAGCAAGCGGGTCGGCAGTTATGCGCTGCTCAACCTTGGCGCGCAGGCGCAACTGCGCGATGGCGTGACCCTGTTCCTTGACGCCCGCAACCTGACGCAAAAGCGCGCCATTGGCGACATCAGCGCGCTGGTCCGCTACGCCGCCGACAATCCTGCAACGGCGGCGGACGAAGGCAGCGTCGCCTTCTATCCACTTGAACGCCGCGCCATTTATGGCGGCCTACGCGCGCGCTTCTGAAGCTCAAGGGGAGGACGGGACGATGACGGACGGAGCCTTCTATCGCGCGATGATGCGCTGGCATTTCTATGCTGGGATCATCGTCCTGCCGATCCTCGCGCTGATGGCGGTGACGGGCGCGCTCTATCTCTACAAGGCGGAGGTGGAGGCGTGGCTCTATCCGGTGGAGATCGCCGCCAGGCCGGGGGTGGCGATGCTGCCCCTCTCGCGCCTGATCGCCGCCGTCGAGCAGGTCAGCGGTGAACAGGCGACCCAGATCCTGCGCCCCGCCAGCGCCACCCAAAGCTGGCGCGTGACGACCAAGGCGGCTGATAGCGCGTCGGTTGTCCATTTCGTCGATCCGCATAATGGTCGCCTGCTTGGGGTCATGCAGGGCGGCGGCATCATGAAGACGGTCAAGGATCTGCACAGCCTGGCGCTGACTGGCGCGGTCGGCAATCGGCTGGTCGAGGTGGTGGCGGGATGGGCGATCATCCTGTGTATCACTGGCCTCTATCTGCGCTGGCCCCGGCACGGCCAGCCCGCCATCGCCATTCGGGGCAGGGTGAAGGGACGGCTATTCTGGCGCGATGTGCATGGGACGCTCGGCTTCCTGTCGGCGGGCATCATCCTGTTCCTGGCGATCACCGGCATGCCCTGGACGGATATATGGGGTGGCGGGCTGCGCACCGTGGTCGCGGCGAACGACTGGGGCCGCCCGAAAATGGCGGTCATTCCCTGGACGGCTCCTGCCAAGGATGCGCTGCCCTGGACCCTGCGCGAAGGCGGGGCGGCACCGGGCGGGGCGGGCGACATCGGCGTCGATGCGGTCGCGGGGATCGCGGCCCAGCGCGGGCTGCCGGACGGCTATCAGCTCATCCTGCCCGCCTCGCCTGGCGCGCCCTATCTGGTCGTCACCCTCGTCACGCGCGCCGACGATTCCCGCGCCATCACCATCGACGCGGCGAGCGGCGCGGTGGTGCAGGATATGGACTGGCGCATGTTCGGCCCCGGCGCAAAGGCGGTCGAATGGGGCATCGCCACCCATCAGGGGCAGCAATATGGCGAGATCAACAGGCTGCTGATGCTGGCGGGCTGTGTCTGTCTGCTCGCTTTGTGCCTGACCGCGCCCATCCTGTGGTGGAAGCGTCGCAAACAAGGACGGCTGACCGCACCACCGCGCGCGATCGGTCGGGCGGAACGGGTCGTCGCCGTGACGATGCTGCTGCTGGGGGCGCTCTTCCCGCTTACGGGCCTCAGCATGATCGTGGCGCTGGCGGGCGAATGGCTGGTCGGGAAAATGCGCCCCGCCTGACGCCGCTTCCGTTTGGGCCATAGAGCGACTATGGGCAGCGCATGATCCGCCTTTCCGGCCTGAAACTGCCCCTCGACCATCCTGCCGAGGCGATGCCGCCTGCGATATGCGCGCGCCTTGGCCTGCAACCTGAAGAGCTGCGCGGCCATAGCCTGGTGCGGCGCGGCAATGATGCGCGGCGGCGCAGCGCGATCCAGCTCGTCTATACGCTCGACGTCGATGTCGTCGACGAAGCGGGTGTGCTGGCGCGCTTCGCGCATGACCATGACGTGCGGCCGACGCCCGACACCAGCTATGATTTCGTCGCCCGCGCGCCCGATGGCTGGCAGGGCAAGCGGCCGATCGTGATCGGGGCGGGGCCGTGCGGCCTGTTCGCCGGGCTGCTGCTGGCGC
Organism: Sphingobium sp. Ant17; assembly: GCF_000588875.1. GTDB lineage: Bacteria > Pseudomonadota > Alphaproteobacteria > Sphingomonadales > Sphingomonadaceae > Sphingobium. The sequence goes on along the minus strand of NZ_JEMV01000022.1, from coordinate 51,359 downwards.
AGATGGGTTTCCGCCCGATCATCGTCGATCTGGGCAAGGTGGTGCGGGAGCGGACCAAGGACACCTGGGGCCTGTGGCGGCGCGGTGAGCTGAACCCCGACAGCAATGTCCAGTTCGGCGAAGGCGGCGCGGGCACTTTCTCCGACGGCAAACTCTATTGCCGGGTGAAAGACCCGCGCTTCCTGGGCCGTAAGGTGCTGGCGGAGTTCGTCGCGGCGGGCGCGCCGGACGATATATTGTGGGAGGCGCACCCCCATATCGGCACCTTCCGCCTGGTCACCATGGTCGAATCCATGCGCCGCCAGATCGAGGCGCTGGGCGGCGAATATCGCTGGCAGACCCGCGTCGATGATCTGGTGCTGGAGCGGCGCAGCGATGGCACGCAGCAATTGCGCGGCATCGTCATCCAGGATGGCAGCGTGATCGAGAGCGATCATGTCGTGCTTGCGGTCGGGCATAGCGCGCGGCCGACCTTCACCATGCTCCATGGCCGGGGCGTGCATATCGAACCCAAGCCCTTTTCCATCGGCGTGCGGATCGAACATCCGCAAAGCTGGGTGGACAAGGCGCGCTATGGCAGTTGCGCGGGCCACCCGGATCTGGGCGCGGCGGCCTATAGCCTGGCGCATCACTGCGCCAATGGCCGCACCGTCTATAGTTTCTGCATGTGTCCGGGTGGCCGCGTCGTCGCCGCCACGTCGGAGGAAGGGCGCGTCGTCACCAACGGCATGAGCCAATATAGCCGGGCTGAGTTCAACGCCAATTCGGGCCTGGTGGTCGGGATCGACCCGGCGCGCGACTATCCCGACGGGCCACTCGCGGGGATCGATTTCCAGCGCCACTGGGAATCGCAGGCCTATGTGGCGGGCGGCTCCACCTATTGGGCGCCGGGGCAGCGAGTCGGCGACTTCCTCGCCGGGCGTCCGTCAACGTCATTGGGATCGGTCACGCCATCCTACAAGCCGGGCGTTACGCCGACCGACCTGTCGCACTGCCTGCCCGACTTCGTGGTGGAGGCGTTTCGCGAAGCGCTGCCCATATTCGGGCGGCAACTGGCCCAATATGACCATCCCGATGCGGTGATGACCGGCGTGGAAACGCGCACATCGTCGCCCATCCGCATCACCCGCGACAAGGATTTCCAAAGCCTGACCGTGGCGGGCCTCTATCCGGCGGGCGAAGGCGCGGGCTATGCCGGGGGTATCTTGTCCGCCGCGATCGACGGCATCAAGGTGGCCGAAGCGGTGGCAAAGGCGATCGTCACCGCCTGACATGCGTTTGTCATCGCGGCGTCATATCGAAGCCGCCTGAACGACGCATTACCGTCATCGCGTGGTCGCCGCCCTGTCATGGCAGGCGACTAAATACAGGGCCATGCTGACCCATATCGACCGTTGCATTCGCATCTCCCCGGCCGACAAGGCTCGGTTGCGCCTGCTTTTCCTCGCCAAACATGCCCGCGCATCCGGCCAGCCGGATGCGGTCGATGGCAATCACGCCCTCTATCATCATGAGATGCGATCGACGCTGGAGGCGATCGGCCTCCAGGTGCGGGTCGCCGACAGCTATGAAGCGCTGTTCGATCGGCCCGATGTCGATTTTGTGGTCACGCTGCTCAATCGCGGCGGGTTTCAGAATAGCGAGATGCTCGCGCCGCTGCTGCTGAGCTGGCGCGACATGCCGCATATGGGCGCCAGCCCGATCCTGCGCGGCGTGTCGGACGATAAATATCTCTCCAAGCTGATCGCGCAGGCGCATGGCGTCCCGACCATGGCGGCGCAAGTGTTTCGGCGCGGCGGCCTGCCCGCGCAGCCGGGCTTTGCGGCCGAGCGGCTGGTGGTCAAGCCCAACGCCTCCTCCGCCTCCTGGGGGCTGGCGATGGTCGATGGCTGGGACGAGGCGCTGGCCCATGTCGCCTATCTTCAGGCGCTCGGTCATGACGCGCTGGTCGAGGCCTGGGCGCCCTTGCTCGACATCGCCGTGCCGGTGGTGGGCGGCAGCGGCGGGCAGCCGTGGATATTGCCGCCGATGATGTATGTCCCCGCCGACCCCAATCGCGCGCGCAGCCATGAAGAAAAGCGCGGCCTCATCGATGCGGGCGATGATCCGTTGGTGCTGGTCGAGGATCGCGACCTGCTCGCCCGGCTTGACGATTTGACCCGCCGCCTACTGCCCGAACTATGGCCGTTCGACTATGGCCGCTTCGAATTCCGCTATGACCCGGCCAGCGGCGCGGTGCAGTTCATGGAAGTGAACCTGTCCTGCAACCTCTGGTCGAAAAAGACGATCTCGCGCTCTGCCGCGTCGATCGGCGTCGATCATCAAACGCTGGTGGAAACGATCATCGGCCACAGCCTGGAACGGCAGGGTCTGCTCACCGAAGCGCCGATGCGGGTCGCGGCCTGATGGGTGGTCGCACGACCGCGCTGGTGCTGGCGGGCAAGCGCGATGGCGCGACCGACCCGCTCGCGCTGGAAGCGGGCGTCACCCATAAATGCCTGGTGCCGGTGGTGGACCAGCCGATGCTGGTCCATGTCATCGACGCGCTGGCGGCGAGCGAGCGGATCGGCGAGATCCGCGTCGCGATCGAAGAACCGGACGTGCTGACCAGCCTGCCGCAACTGCGCGGCCTGATCTCCAGCGGACGGCTGGTAGCGATCGGCGCGCGGCCCAATCTGGTGGATTCGGTGCTGGCTGCAGCGGACGGCGCGCGTTTTCCCCTGTTCATTACCACCGCCGACAATGTGCTGCTGACCCCGCCCGCCATAGCCGAGATGCTGGATGGCTGCGTTGCCGAGGGCGCTGATGCGGCGGTTGCCTTCGCCCGGCGCGCGTCGGTGCTGGCCGCGCACCCGGAGGGACAGCGCAAATTCTACGCCTTTGCCGATGACAGCTATTCCAACTGCAACAGCTATTGGCTGAAGGACAAAGCCGCGCTGGCCGCTGCCGAAACCTTCCGGTCGGGCGGCCAGTTCGTCAAGCACCCCTTGCGCATCATTGGGGCGTTCGGGCTGCTCAACCTTATCCGCTTCCGCTTTGGTATCGGTACGCTGGCCGCGACCTTCGCCCGCTTTTCGCGCCGCTTCCGCCTGACGATCGCGCCTGTGATCCTCTCCGATGGCGCGGTCGCGATCGACGTCGACAATGCCCGCACGCGCGGGGTGGCTAGCGAAGTGCTTAGCCGCCGTGTGACCATCGCCCAGGCCGCGGAATAGCATTTGCCCACGCTGCGCGCGTTGCCCGGACGGGGCGACAATGATTTGCTCGCTGCCTATCGAGACGGGCTGACCCGGCACTGGCCGTTCCGTCGGCATGCGCTCGCGCGCTTGCTCGCGGCGACGGGGCAGGGGGGCTGGACCCCGACCGAGCGGCATCTCCTGTCCGATGCGGTGCGGCAGCGGGGGCTGAGCATGCGCGACCGCAAGGGGCTGCACCGGCTGCTCAATCCAGGGGCTTTTCCCTTCGCCAGTAACCCACTGAAGAACAAGCAACTCTTCGCGGAGGTCGCGTGGGCGGCGGGCCTGACGATCGCGCCTGCCTGTAATCCCGACCGCGAGGATCTCGCCACCTGGTTGGCGGGTGAGCGCGACATCATCGCCAAGCCGAGCTTCCGATCGAAGGGCCAGGGGGTCGAGCGTTTCTGGCGTGAGGAGAATTGGCGCGGTTGCGATGGCCCGGTCGGCGACGACCTGCTGCGGGCACAGCTGTTGCGGGTGTGGCGCGAAGGCGGCGTGATCCAGCGCCGCCTGCCGACCCACGCCGCGCTCGTGGATCTGTCGCCTGGCGCGCTGCCGACGCTGCGGGTGATGACCTGCCTCGATGAAGATGGCCTGCCCGAAGCCTGCGGCCTCGCGCTGCGGCTATCGGCCGGGGGCACCCGTCCGGTCGATAATTTCAACGCGGGCAATCTGGTGCTGGGCGTCGATGCCACCGGGCGCTGCGGTCCCGCCTGGCTGGGCGGCGGCGCAGGCGCGCCCAGCGTGCATGTGCATCACCCCCTGACAGGCGCGCCGATCGAGGGCTTCCTGCTGCCGGACCTCCCCGCCGCGATCGCGCTGGCGTTGGGCGCGCATAGCGTCTTTCGCACCGGCTTCACGGTGATCGGCTGGGACATCGGCATGACCGAAGCCGGGCCTATGCTGGTCGAGGGCAATTGGAACCCCGGCACCGACATCCTGCAACTGGTGGAGGGACGCGGGGTCGCGGACATGCGGCTGGGCGCGCTCTACCGCCACCATCTCGATCGATTGCCAGCCCAAGCCTGGTGTGCTGCCCGCGCGATCGAGTGGGACCGGCGGCGGGCGTGATCTGCATCTATGTCCACGCGCTGGTCGCGACCGGCGTTGTGCGCAATGCCCGGCTGATCGCCGCCGGCCTCGCCGCGCAGGGACATAAGGTGCAACTCGTCACCGCGCTGCCGGGCGGGGAGGGGGTTGCGGGCGTCGTCCATCATGCCCTGCTGCCCGGCGCAGGCCGATCGCGCCTGTCGGAAAAGCTGCGCGCGGCATGGGCGTTGCGCGGCTATCTGCGCGCCACCCGCCCGGCGCTGCTGATCTCGGCGGGCAATCACGGCCATGGTACCGTCTGGGCGGGCAGTCGCGGCGCGCGGGCCACGCAGCGCATCTATCGCATCAGCAATGACATCATGCGCGCCATCCCCGGAGCGCCATCAGGCGGCATGAAGCGCTGGAGCCGCACCGCCATGGCGCGGTTGATCGCTGCCGATGCCGCCCATCTGGTGCTGGTATCGCCGACGCTGGCCGATACGCCGGTGTTTCAGGCAGCAGCGCGGGCAGGGCGGGTAACGGTGATCGCCAACGGCATCGACGCACCCACCGCGCGCCAGCATATCGGTGACATGGCCCCGCATCCCTGGTTCGGCGGCCCGGTGCCGGTGATCCTCGCCATCGGCCGCCTCGCCCCGCAAAAGAATTTCGCGACCCTGCTCGCGGCCTTCGCCGATCTGCGCACAACCCGGCCCGCGCGCCTCATCATCCTGGGCGAAAGCCGCGACGACGCCTGCACCCGGTTGCGCGCGCAAGCGACGGCGCTCGGCATCGCCGAGTATCTGGCACTGCCCGGCACGGTCGCCAATGTCTTTCCCTGGCTGGCGAGCTGTGACGCCTTCGTGCTGCCCTCCTGGTGGGAGGGGTCGGCCAATGTGCTGCTGGAGGCGATGGCGGTCGAAGCGCCTTGTGTCGCGTCGCGCAGCGCGGGCAATGCGGCGCACTTGCTCGATGGCGGACGTCATGGCCTGCTGGTCGATCCGGCCGATCCGCGCGCGATGGCCGATGCGCTGGCGCGTCAGATCAGTCCAGCGACACGCCTCCGCCCCGGCGACCGGATCGATGCTTTCGGTCTGGAAGCGGTATCCGACGGGTGGCGAGCGCTAGTGCAGCGTCTGCTGGCCGGGTGATCCTGATCCCCGGCCATAGACCCGATCACGGGGCGTCCTGCGCCAGCGCCGCGATATGCCCCAGCACCATGTCGGCATGTTCCTGCCGACAGATCAGCAGGTCGGGCAGATAGACGTCGCGCTGATTATACACCAGCGGACTGCCGTCGATACGGCTCGCATGCAGGCCATGCGCCAGCGCGACGGCGGCAGGGGCCATGCTGTCCCATTCATATTGGCCACCCGAATGAAGATAAATGTCGGCCTGGCCCAGGATGATCGCCATCGCCTTGGCCCCGGCCGATCCCATCGGCACCAGTTCTGCGTCCAGCTTTTCGGCGATCGCCACCGCTTCGGCGGCAGGCCGCGTGCGCGACACCACCATGCGCAGCTTTTCCGGCGCAGGCGGCACGGTGCGCGGTTCATCCGTCCGCAACACGACGCCGCCGTCGAACCCCGGCAACGCCACCGCACCGATCACCGGCGCGCCATCGATCGCCAGCCCGACATGCACGGCCCAGTCGGCCCGCGCCTCGCCATATTCGCGCGTACCATCGACCGGATCGACGATCCAGACACGCGACTGGGCCAGCCTGTCGTCATTGTCCTTCTCTTCTTCCGACAATAACCCATCCTCGCCCCGCACTTCGCGCAGCGCATGGCACAGAAATTGGTTGGCGGTCTGGTCGCCCGCCTTACCCAATGCCTTGGCACTAAACACACCAGACTCGCGCACTTCGACCAGGATGCGTCCGGCCACTTCGGCCAGATGGGCGGCCAGCGCCGCGTCGCTCATCGCGCTCATGGGATCAACCGCGCGACGATGGCGTCGGCCGCTTCTTCTGCGGTCATGGTCAGCGTGTCGATATGGATTTCCGGGTCCACCGGTGCCTCATAAGGACTGTCGATCCCGGTGAAATTCTTCAGATCCCCGGCCCGCGCCTTCTTGTACAGGCCCTTGACGTCGCGCCGCTCGGCCTCCGCCAGCGATGTGTCGATATGCACTTCGACAAATTCGCCCGGCTGCATCATCTGCCGCACCATGTCGCGTTCCGAACGGAAGGGCGAGATGAAGGCGGTGATGACGATCAGCCCTGCATCGGTCATCAGCTTGGCGACTTCGCCCACGCGGCGGATATTCTCCACCCGGTCGCGTCGGTAAAGCCCAGATCCTTGTTCAGGCCATGCCGCACATTGTCGCCGTCCAGCAGATAGGTGTGCCGGTTCATGCGGGCCAGACGCTTTTCGACCAGATTGGCGATGGTCGACTTGCCCGCGCCTGAAAGCCCGGTGAACCACAGCACGGCGGGCTTCTGGTTCTTGAGCCGGGCATGGAAATCGCGCGAGACGTCCGTCGTCTGCCAATGGACATTCTGCGCCCGACGGAGCGAAAAGTGCAGCATGCCCGCCGCCACGGTGGCGTTGCTGATCTTGTCGATCAGGATGAAGCCGCCCAGCGTCCGGTTCTGTTCATAGGGCTCGAACACGATCTGCTTGTCGGTCGACAGGTTCGCGACACCGATGGCGTTCAATTCCAGCGTCTTGGCCGCCAGATGTTCCATCGTATTGACGTTGACCTGATATTTGGGCTGCTGGACGGTCGCGGTGACCATCTGCGTCCCGATCTTGAGCCAGTAGGACCGGCCCGGCAGCATTTCCTCGTCCGCCATCCACACGATGGTCGCTTCGAACTGATCGGCAGCCTGGGGTGGATTATCGGCCAAAGCGATGACGTCGCCGCGCGAACAGTCGATCTCGTCGGCGAAACAGAGCGTGACCGACTGGCCCGCCACGGCTTCGTCCAGATCACCGTCTAGCGTGACGATGCGGCTGATGGTGCTGGTCTTGCCCGATGGCAGCACGCGGATGGCGTCGCCCGGCTTGACCGTGCCCGTCGCGATCAGGCCGGAAAAACCACGGAAGTCGAGATTGGGGCGGTTGACCCACTGTACCGGCATGCGGAACGGCTTTTCCGCGTCGGTCGCGCTGTTGACCTCGACCGTCTCCAGATGCTCGATCAGCGCCGGGCCGGTGTACCAGGGCGTGTTTTCCGACGGGACGGTGATATTGTCGCCCTTGAACCCGGAAATCGGCATCGGCGTGAACGCCGTGATGCCGATCGACTTGGCGAACTCGGTATAGTCAGCAACGATCGTGTCGAACACGCTCTGGTCATAGCCGACCAGATCCATCTTGTTGACGGCCAGCACGATGTTGCGGATGCCGATCAGGTGGGCGAGATAGCTGTGGCGGCGCGTCTGGGTCAGGATGCCTTTGCGCGCGTCGATCAGGATGACGGCCAGGTCGGCGGTGGACGCACCCGTCACCATGTTGCGGGTATATTGTTCGTGGCCGGGGGTGTCGGCGACGATGAACTTGCGCTTTTCGGTGGCGAAGAAGCGATAGGCGACGTCGATCGTGATGCCCTGCTCGCGCTCGGCGGCGAGGCCATCGACCAGGAGGGCGAAGTCGATCTCCTGCCCCTGCGTGCCCATCTTCTTGCTGTCGGCGGTCAGCGCTTCGAGCTGATCCTCGAAGATCATCTTGCTGTCGTACAGCAGGCGGCCGATCAGCGTCGATTTGCCGTCATCTACCGACCCGCAGGTGATGAAGCGCAACATCGTCTTATGCTCATGCACCTTCAGATAGGCGTCGATATCCTCGGCGATGAGGGCATCGGTTTTGTAGATGGGGTCTGTGAGTGAGTCAGTCATAATCTAAATTCCCCGTTCGGGCTGAGCTTGTCGAAGCCCTCCACTGAGCGAAGCGAAGTGCCTTCCCTCGTTCGGCCGAGCCCCTTTCGACAGGCTCAGCACGAACGGTGGAGTGCGCGGGTTCAAAAATAGCCTTCCTGCTTCTTCTTCTCCATGCCGGCCCCGCCCGCATCCTTGTCGATCGCGCGGCCCTGGCGTTCGGACGTGGTGGTCAGCAGCATTTCCTGGATCACTTCCGGCAAGGTCGCCGCCTCGCTCTCCACCGCGCCGGTCAGCGGGTAGCAGCCCAGGGTGCGGAAACGGATCGAGCGTTCCACCGGCGTCTCGCCCGGCTGGAGCGGGAAGCGGTCGTCATCGACCATCAACAACATGCCGTCGCGTTCCACCGTCGGGCGCTTGGCCGCGAAATAGAGCGGCACGATCGGCACGTCGTTCAGGTGGATATATTGCCAGATGTCCAGCTCGGTCCAGTTGCTGATCGGGAAGATGCGGATGCTCTCTCCCTTATTCTTGCGCGCATTGTAGAGGTTCCACAATTCGGGCCGCTGGTTCTTGGGGTCCCAGCCATGGCTGGCCGTGCGGAAGGAGAAGATGCGCTCCTTGGCGCGGCTCTTTTCCTCGTCGCGCCGCGCCCCGCCAAAGGCTGCATCGAAACCGTAGAGGTTGAGCGCCTGCTTCAACCCTTCGGTCTTCCACATGTCGGTATGCAGCGCGCCATGGTCGAACGGGTTGATGCCGCGATCCATGGCTTCCTGGTTGCGATACACCAGCAGTTCCATGCCGCTTTCCTGCGCCATCCGGTCGCGCAGCTTGTACATTTCCTGGAATTTCCAGGTCGTATCGACATGCAGCAGCGGGAAGGGCGGGGGCGATGGGTAAAAGGCCTTGCGTGCCAGATGCAGCATCACCGCGCTGTCCTTGCCGACGGAATAGAGCATCACCGGCTTCTCCGCTTCCGATACCACTTCCCGCAGGATGTGGATGCTCTCGGCTTCGAGTCGCTCCAAATGGGTCAGGGTTTTTTCGTCCACCAGCCGTACCTCGCAATCTTTGTGCGTCATCTTGTGCCATGACGCACGAATCGATGGACCTCCCAAATGGGAGGGTATAGCAATGACCCATGCGATTGGACGATACCGGCCTGCTGACCGCGTTGCATGAGGGGATGTTCCAGCAACCCTTGTGGCAGGATTTCCTGGAGCGGCTGCGCCAGCGGACGGGCGCGGTCTATACCACGCTTGTCTTTCGCCCGGTCGATGAGGATGCAATCGTCGAACTCTATGCCGGGCGCCCCCGCCTGCGCCTATCCATAATCTGTTCGTGGAAAAATATGCGCACGATCCCTGGCCCTACCGTCATATGCGCGAAGGGCGGGTCTATGCGCTGGCGGAATTGATCGAAGCGGGCAATCCAGTCCATCAATCCTTCCTGACCGACCTGATGGTGCCGCAGGGGATGACGGACATGCGCTCGGTCCGTGTGACCGAGCCGAGCGGCGTCGATGCCTGGCTCAGTTGCGTCGGCGGCCGTTCCATCGGCCCTGCAGTCGGTGCGCTGTTGACCGGCCTCGCCGCGCATCTGCGGATCGCGCTGCGCGCCTTTGTCGCGCTGGAGCGGGAGAGACTGCGATCGACCCTGACGTCCGAAGCCTTTGGGCGGCTCAATTTCGGCTGGCTGACGCTGGATGCACGGTGCCGCATCATCGACATGACGGCCCATGTCGATCAGCTGTTCCAGCGCACCAGCCTGTTGCGGCGCGGCCGTTACGACCGGCTCACCCCCGAATCGCCTGGGCTCGACCGGGAGTTGACCGCGCTGATCAAGAATTTCGCCGTCGATCCCGACGCCCGGCCAAGGGCGCTGAACCTCAGCCGGGATCCCTGGATGGATATGCTCGTCGCCCCGATGCGGGGCGGATCGGTCGCGGCGGGATCGACCCCGGTCGCCATCGCCTATTTGAGCGGGGATCGTTGGTCGCAGGCCGACCGCTGCGACCAGTTGGTCGATCTGTTCGGCCTGCTGCCCAGCGAAGCGCGGCTTGCCTGGGTCATCGCGCAGGGCATCCCGATCAAGGACGCGGCGCAGACGCTGGGCCTGACCGTGGAAACCGCGCGCAACTATTCCAAGCGCATCTACGCCAAAACCGGTGCGCGGGGGCAGGCGGAACTGGTGCGGATCGTCCTGACAAGCGTACTGGCCATCGCCTGAGCGCTCAGGCGATCAGACGCCAGCCCGCGATCACCAGCACGAAGGCGAGTAGCGGCTGCAACACCTTTTCGGGCACCTTGGACGCCAGCATGGATCCGATGATGATGCCAGGAATCGATCCGATCAGCAGGTTGAGCAGCAGCATCCCGTTGAAATTGCCGATCCACAAATGGCCGATCCCCGCTACCAGCGTCAACGGCACGGCATGGACGATATCAGTCGCGATCAGTTTTTGCAGCCGCATCCGCAACGGATAGAGTAGCAGCAGCAGCGTCGCACCCAGCGCGCCCGCCCCCACCGAGGTCAACGTGACCATCACGCCCAGCACAGCACCCGCCACGACGGTCAGTCCCGCCTGATAGCGCAGGAAGCGGTTGGCCGTGTCAGTCCGCGCATGCACCGCCCAATGATGAAAACGGTTGCGGAACAGGGTCGCCAGCGCGGTCAGGATCAGCACGATCCCCAGCGCCGTCATGATGAAGCTGCCCTTCACCTGATGGGTGTCGATCTGCGACAAAAACAGCAGGACGATGACGGCGGCGGGCAAGCTGCCGATGCAAAGGCGACGAATGACTTCGTAATCCGGCCCGCCTTCAGCGCCGCCATGACGGTGGTGGACGACGCCGCCCACGGCCTTGGTGATGGCCGCGAACCACAGGTCCGTGCCGACGGCCGTGGTCGGGGCTACCCCGAACAACAGGATCAGGATCGGCGCCATCAGCGACCCGCCCCCCACGCCGGTCATGCCTACCATGACGCCAACGAACAGTCCGGCGACCGCGTGCAACCAATCCATTCCATTCCCCCGATATGGCGATCGCGCTCTCGTCGCGCCCCATGACCAAAGTCATATCGGTAGGGGAAGGCCGCGAACAGGCTTTTTATGCCCGTCTTGGTGTGCCGGATCAGACCACACGAAAAACCCGCCGAAGCGCGGGCGCTTCGGCGGGTTTTTGATGGGTCGAAACAGGCGGTCAGCGTGGGCACCTCACCCTTCCGGGCAAGGCTTCCACCCCAACCGGTCGATCAGCCAGCGTCCTCGGTCGTGAAGTCACTACCCTGGACGGCAGCCAGCGGATCGTTACCGATCGCCGCTTCGGGGCCTTGTGCCAATTCGGCGGCATGTTCGGCCGCCGCCGTCTTGGGCGCGATCAGGTCGATCTGGCTGGCGGCCCGCAGCGAGGCGCGCATCGCCGCGTCACGCGACGAAGCGGCAACCCGCATCCGGTTCATGCCAGCGCCCGTACCCGCCGGGATCAGGCGGCCGACGATGACATTTTCCTTCAGGCCGATCAGCGTGTCCTTCTTCCCCTGAACCGCCGCCTCGGTAAGGACGCGGGTGGTTTCCTGGAAGGACGCGGCCGAGATGAACGAACGGGTCTGCAGCGAAGCCTTGGTGATGCCGAGCAGCACGGGCTTACCAGCGGCGGGCAGGAAGCCCGGTGCCAGCTTGCTGTTGATTTCGTCCATTTCCTCGCGGTCGACCTGCTCGCCCACCAGCAAGGTGGTGTCGCCGGACTCGATGATCTCGACCTTCTGCAGCATCTGACGAACGATCGTCTCGATATGCTTGTCGTTGATCTTCACGCCCTGCAGACGATAGACTTCCTGGATTTCGGCAACCAGATATTCGGCCAGCGGCTCGATGCCGAGCACTTCGAGAATATCATGCGGATCGGGCGAACCGCCGATCAGATTGTCGCCGCGCTTGACGAAATCGCCTTCCTGGACGTCGATCACCTTGCTCTTGGGGATCAGATATTCGACCGGCTCGCCGCCATCCTCGGGATTGATGGCGATCTTGCGCTTCGCCTTGTAATCCTTGAGGAACTGGACGCGGCCAGACACCTTGGCGATGATGGCGTTGTCCTTGGGCTTGCGCGCTTCGAACAGCTCCGCCACGCGCGGCAGACCGCCCGTGATGTCGCGGGTCTTGGCCGCTTCGCGGCTGACACGCGCCAGCACGTCACCGGCCGACACCGTGGCACCATCCTCGACCGACAGGGTCGCGCCGACCGCCAGCATATAGCGGGCCGCTTCCCCCGAACCATCGTCCAGCAGGGTCAGGCGCGGACGCAGATCCTCCTTGGTGCGTGCAGCACCACGATGTTCGGTGACGACGCGCTGGGCGATGCCCGTCGCTTCGTCGGTCTGTTCGGCCAGCGTCTTGCCGTCGATCAGGTCGACATACTTCACGATACCCGGACGCTCGGTGATCACCGGCATGGTGAAGGGATCCCACTCCGCAAAGCGATCGCCCTTCTTGATCGTGTCGCCATCTGCAAACAGGATGGTGGCACCATAAGGCAGGCGATGGGTTTCGCGTTCGCGCCCTTCGCTGTCGATGATCGCGATCTCGCCGTTGCGGGCAAGGCTCAGGCGACGGCCCATCTTGTCGGTGATGGTGGGCATGTCACGCAGTTCGATCGTGCCGTCCGCCATCGATTCCAGGTTTGACGTTTCGTTGAAGTTCGCCGCGCCGCCGATGTGGAAGGTCCGCATGGTGAGCTGCGTACCCGGTTCGCCGATGGACTGCGCCGCAATGACGCCGACCGCTTCGCCGATATTGACCGGGGTGCCGCGGGCAAGGTCACGGCCATAGCATTTGCCACAGACGCCCATCTTGCTTTCGCAGATCAGCGGCGAGCGGATCTTCACCGCCTGCGTACCGATCGCCTCGATCTGCACGATCAGCGCTTCGTCGAGCAGCGTGCCGATCGGCACGATGACCGAGCCATCCTTGGTATCCACGATATCCTCGGCCGTGGTGCGACCCAGGATACGTTCGCCAAGCGATGCGATGACGCTGCCGCCCTGGACGATCGCCTTCATCTCCAGCGCCTTTTCGGTGCCGCAATCTTCCTCGACGATCGTGCAATCCTGGCTGACGTCGACCAGACGGCGGGTCAGGTAACCCGAGTTTGCCGTCTTGAGCGCGGTGTCGGCCAGACCCTTGCGGGCGCCGTGGGTGGAGTTGAAATATTCAAGGACGTTCAGACCTTCCTTGAAGTTCGAGATGATCGGCGTCTCGATGATCTCGCCCGACGGCTTGGCCATCAGGCCGCGCATACCGGCCAGCTGCTTCATCTGCGCCTGAGACCCGCGGGCACCCGAGTGCGCCATCATGTAGATCGAGTTGATCTGTGCCAGACGGCCCGTCTTGGGGTCCTTGGGCTGGGCGCGGATCTCGTCCATCATGGCGTTCGCCACCTTGTCGCCGCACTGCGACCAGGCATCGATGACCTTGTTGTACTTTTCCTGCTGGGTGATCAGGCCGTCCTGATATTGCTGCTCATAGTCGGCCACGTTCGCCTTGGTTTCGTCGACCATCGCGGTCTTGGAATCCGGGATCACCATGTCGTCCTTGCCGAACGAAATGCCGGCCTGGAACGCATGCTTGAAGCCCAGCGCCATGATGGCGTCGGCGAACAGCACCGTGTCCTTCTGGCCGGTGTGACGATAGACCTCGTCGATCACGTCGCCCACGTCCTTCTTGGTGAGCAGGCGGTTGACGACGTCGAAGGGCACCTTGTGCGCCTTGGGCAGACATTCGCCCAGCAACATGCGACCCGGCGTCGTTTCATACCGCTTGAGGTAGCTGTTGCCCGCCTCGTCGGTCTGCGGCACGCGGCTGATGATCTTGCTGTGCAGGGTCACGGCCTTGGCGAACAGCGCCTGATGCACTTCCTGCATGTCAGCGAGCAGCATGCCTTCGCCCGGCTCGCCTTCGCGCTCCATCGACAGATAATAGATGCCCAGCACCATGTCCTGCGACGGCACGATGATTGGTTTGCCGTTTGCGGGCGACAGGATGTTGTTGGTCGACATCATCAGGACGCGCGCTTCCAACTGCGCTTCGAGCGACAGCGGAACGTGGACGGCCATCTGATCGCCATCGAAGTCGGCGTTGAAGGCCGAGCAAACGAGCGGATGAAGCTGGATCGCCTTACCCTCGATCAGCACGGGTTCGAACGCCTGGATGCCCAGACGGTGAAGCGTGGGCGCGCGGTTCAGCATGACCGGATGCTCGCGGATCACTTCGTCCAGGATGTCCCAGACTTCCTTGCGCTCCTTCTCGACCCACTTCTTGGCCTGCTTCAGGGTCATGGACAGACCCTTGGCATCCAAACGGGCGTAGATGAACGGCTTGAACAGTTCGAGCGCCATCTTCTTAGGCAGGCCGCACTGATGCAGCTTCAGCTCAGGACCGGTCACGATCACCGAACGACCCGAATAGTCGACGCGCTTGCCGAGCAGGTTCTGACGGAAGCGGCCCTGCTTGCCCTTGAGCATGTCGGACAGCGACTTGAGCGGACGCTTGTTGGCGCCGGTGATGACACGGCCGCGACGGCCATTGTCGAACAGGGCGTCGACCGCTTCCTGCAACATGCGCTTTTCGTTACGGACGATGATGTCCGGCGCGCGCAGTTCCATCAGCCGCTTCAAGCGGTTGTTGCGGTTGATCACGCGGCGATAGAGATCGTTGAGATCCGACGTCGCGAACCGGCCACCGTCCAGCGGCACCAGCGGGCGCAGCTCTGGCGGAATAACCGGAACGACGTCCAGGATCATCCATTCGGGGCGGTTGCCCGATTCCAGGAAGCTCTCGACAACCTTCAGACGCTTGATGATCTTCTTGGGCTTCAGCTCCGACTTGGTCGTCGCCAGCTCTTCAAGCAGGATCTTCTTCTCGCCCTCAAGGTCGAGGTCCATCAACATGATCTTGACCGCTTCCGCGCCGATCCCGGCGGTGAAGGCGTCTTCGCCATATTGATCCTGCGCGTCGAGCAGTTCGTCTTCGTTGAGAAGCTGATATTTTTCGAGCGGGGTCAGGCCCGGCTCGGTGACGATATAGCTTTCGAAATAAAGGACGCGCTCCAGCTGCTTCAACTGCATGTCGAGCAGCAGGCCGATGCGCGACGGCAGCGATTTCAGGAACCAGATATGCGCAACCGGCGCGGCCAGTTCGATATGGCCCATGCGCTCGCGGCGCACCTTGCTCACCGTGACTTCGACACCGCACTTCTCGCAGACGATGCCCTTATATTTCATGCGCTTATACTTGCCGCACAGGCATTCATAATCCTTGATCGGACCAAAGATGCGCGCGCAGAACAGGCCATCGCGTTCAGGCTTGAACGTGCGATAGTTGATGGTTTCGGGCTTCTTGATCTCGCCGAAGGACCAGGACCGGATGCGCTCTGGCGAGGCAAGGCCGATCTGGATCTGGTCGAACGTCTCGGTCTTGGCGACCGGATTGGCGAAGTTGGTCAGTTCATTCATGTTCATGTCCTCATGGAGAGGGAAATTCCGGGGCGCGGGGAAGAGGCGCTGCGGTCAGGCAGCGCCCGTATTTCCTACTCCGCAGCCGCCGCGAGGCCGTCATCGTCAGCGATCGCGTCCATCGTCGCGAGTTCGACGTTGAGGCCGAGCGAGCGCATTTCCTTGACCAGCACGTTGAAGCTTTCGGGAATGCCGGCCTCGAACGTGTCGTCACCCTTGACGATCGCCTCATAGACCTTGGTGCGGCCGACCACGTCATCGGACTTCACCGTCAGCATTTCCTGCAGCGTATAGGCAGCACCATAGGCCTGGAGCGCCCAGACCTCCATTTCCCCGAAGCGCTGACCACCGAACTGCGCCTTACCACCCAGCGGCTGCTGCGTGACGAGCGAGTAGGGACCGATCGAACGGGCATGGATCTTGTCGTCGACAAGGTGATGGAGCTTCAACATATAGATGATGCCCACCGTGACCTTACGGTCGAACTTGTCGCCGGTGCGGCCATCATACAGGTCGCTCTGGCCCGATGTGTTCAGCCCCGCCAGTTCCAGCATCGCCGACACGTCCGCTTCGCGGGCGCCGTCGAACACCGGCGTCGCCATCGGCACGCCGCGCTGGAGATGTTCGGCCAGGTCGACGATCTGCTCGGCCGTGCGGGCGTTGATCTCGTCGGCATATTGCGGACCATAAGCGGTCAGCAACCGGTCCCGCACCGCGTCGGGCATGACGCCCGGCTCAGGGTTGGGATTGGCCTCGCGCCAGTCTTCCAGCGCGTGCTTGAGCTGCTGGCCGATGCCACGGGCAGCCCAGCCCAGATGCGTTTCAAAGATCTGCCCGACATTCATGCGCGACGGCACGCCCAACGGGTTGAGCACGATGTCGACATGGGTGCCGTCTTCCAGGAACGGCATGTCCTCGACTGGCAGGATGCGCGAAATCACACCCTTGTTGCCGTGACGACCGGCCATCTTGTCGCCCGGCTGCAGCTTGCGCTTCACCGCCACGAACACCTTGACCATCTTGAGCACGCCCGGCGGCAGTTCGTCGCCACGCTGCAGCTTGTCGACGCGATCCTCGAACTTGTCGACAATCGACTTCACCGCTTCGTCATACTGCGCCTTGACCGCTTCGATGCCGGCCTGACGGATATCGTCCGCAACCGCGAACTTCCACCATTCATGCCGCTCGACTTCGCCCAGCAGGGCTTCGTCGATCTCGACGCCCTTCTTGACGCCCTTGGGCGCAGCCGTCGCCACCTGGCCCGTCAGCATTTCCTGCAGACGGTTGAAGGTTGCACGGTTGAGAATGGCACGTTCGTCTTCGCGATCCTTGGCGAGACGGTCGATTTCCTCCCGCTCGATCGCCATGGCGCGCTCGTCCTTGTCGATGCCGTGACGGTTGAACACGCGCACTTCGACGACCGTGCCCGCAACGCCCGGCGGCAGACGCAGCGACGTGTCGCGCACGTCGCTCGCCTTTTCACCGAAGATCGCGCGCAGCAGCTTTTCTTCCGGCGTCATCGGCGATTCACCCTTGGGGGTGATCTTGCCGCACAGGATGTCGCCCGGCTCCACTTCGGCGCCGATATAGACGATGCCCGCTTCGTCGAGGTTGCGCAGCGCTTCCTCGCCGACATTCGGGATGTCGCGGGTGATGTCCTCTGGCCCCAGCTTCGTATCGCGCGCCATGACCTCAAACTCCTCGATATGGATCGAGGTGAAGACGTCATCCTTCACGATGCGTTCGGAAATGAGGATACTATCCTCATAATTATAGCCGTTCCAGGGCATGAACGCGACGAGCGTGTTGCGGCCCAGGGCCAGCTCGCCGAACTCGGTCGACGGGCCATCGGCGATCACGTCGCCGCCTTCGATCAGGTCGCCGACATTCACCAGCGGACGCTGGTTGATGCAGGTGTCCTGGTTCGACCGCTGGAACTTCTGCAGCGTGTAGATGTCGACGCCCGACTGGCCGGGTTCGATATCCCCGGTCGCGCGGATGACGATACGGGTCGCATCGACCTGATCGACGATGCCGGGACGCTTGGCGGCGATGGCCGCGCCCGAATCGCGCGCAACCGTGCCTTCCATGCCGGTGCCCACAAACGGAGCCTCGGCACTGACGAGCGGCACCGCCTGGCGCTGCATGTTCGATCCCATGAGTGCGCGGTTGGCGTCATCATTTTCCAGGAACGGAATGAGCGAGGCCGCGACCGACACCAACTGCTTGGGACTGACGTCCATCAGCGTGATATGATCCTTGGGCGCCATCAGGAACTCGCCCGCTTCACGCGCGGAGATCAGGTCTTCGGCCAGCGTGTGGTCGGGGTTCAGCTCCGCGTTCGCCTGCGCGATCGTGTGCTTGGCCTCTTCCATCGCCGACAGATAGACGACGTCATCGCTCACCACGCCGTCGATCACCTTGCGGTAGGGCGTTTCGATGAAGCCGTACTTGTTGACCCGGCTGAACGTCGCGAGGCTGTTGATCAGACCGATGTTCGGGCCTTCTGGCGTTTCAATCGGGCAGATACGGCCATAATGGGTCGGGTGAACGTCACGGACTTCAAAACCTGCGCGCTCGCGCGTCAGACCGCCCG
Source organism: Sphingobium sp. Ant17 (assembly GCF_000588875.1). Classification (GTDB taxonomy): domain Bacteria; phylum Pseudomonadota; class Alphaproteobacteria; order Sphingomonadales; family Sphingomonadaceae; genus Sphingobium. The sequence continues at coordinate 33,163 of NZ_JEMV01000022.1, read as the reverse complement.
GCCCGAGCGCCGACACGCGGCGCTTGTGGGTGACTTCCGACAGCGGGTTGGTCTGATCCATGAACTGCGACAGCTGCGAGCTGCCGAAGAATTCGCGGACTGCGGCAACCGCAGGCTTGGCGTTGATCAGGTCGTTCGGCATCACCGTCGACACGTCCACGCTCGACATACGCTCCTTGACGGCGCGCTCCATGCGCAACAGCCCGACGCGATACTGGTTTTCCAGCAGCTCGCCGACCGAGCGCACACGACGGTTGCCGAGGTTATCGATATCGTCGATTTCGCCCTTGCCGTCCTTGAGGTTCACCAGTTCCTTGACGACGGCGAGGATGTCCTCGACGCGCAGGGTGGTGACCGTGTCTTCGGCGTCCAGTTCAAGCCGCATGTTGAGCTTGACGCGACCCACCGCCGACAGGTCGTAGCGTTCGGGGTCGAAGAACAGACCGGCAAACAGCGCTTCGGCGGTTTCCTTCGTCGGCGGCTCGCCGGGGCGCATGACGCGATAAATGTCGCTCAGGGCCTGGTCGCGCTCTTCGGCCTTGTCGGCTTTCAGCGTATTGCGGATCCAGGGACCGGTGGTGACATGGTCGATGTCGAGCAGTTCGAGACGGTCGATGCCCGCCTTGTCCAGCTTTTCCAGATTTTCCGGCGAAATTTCGTCACCGGCTTCGACATAGATTTCGCCGGTCGCGTCATTGACCAGGTCATAGGCGCTGTAGCGGCCATAGACTTCCTCGGTCGGGATCAGCAGCGACGTCAGGCCGTCCTTCTCCGCCTTGTTGGCGGCGCGGGGCGAAATCTTGGTGCCCAGCGGGAAGATGACTTCGCCGGACTTTCCATCGACGATGTCGAACGACGGCTTTTGCCCACGCCATGCTTCGGGCGCATAGGGAATCTGCCAGCCGCCTTCGCCACGGACGAAGGTCACCTTGTTGTAGAATTGGCCCAGGATTTCTTCGGCATTGAGGCCAAGTGCGAACAGCAACGCCGTAACCGGCAGCTTGCGCTTACGGTCGATACGGACGTTGACGATGTCCTTGGCATCGAACTCGAAATCGAGCCACGAACCACGATAAGGAATGACGCGCGCGGCGAACAGATATTTGCCCGACGAATGGGTCTTGCCGCGGTCATGGTCGAACAGGACGCCCGGCGAACGGTGCATCTGGCTGACGATCACGCGCTCGGTGCCGTTGACGATGAAGGTGCCGTTGCCCGTCATCAGGGGCATGTCGCCCATATAGACGTCCTGCTCCTTGATATCGAGCACGGAGCGGGTTTCGGTGTCCTGATCGACTTCGAACACGATGAGGCGAAGGGTAACGCGCATTGGCGCTGCATAGGTGATGCCGCGCTGACGGCATTCCTCGACGTCATATTTGGGGTCTTCCAGCTCGTAATGGACGAAGTCCATTTCGGCGGTGCCGGCGAAATCGCGGATCGGGAAGACGCTGCGCAGCGTCTTTTCCAGGCCCGATACATAACCGATCGAGTGGTCCGAACGGAGGAACTGTTCATAGCTCTCCCGCTGCACTTCGATCAGGTTCGGCATCTGCACCACTTCGTGGATGTCGCCGAACACCTTGCGGATGCGCTTCTTCGCGCCGGTGTTACTGATCGGGGGGAGAGCTTTGGTCGCCATGCTTGGTCCTTGCCTTCATTCGTCGCGTTTTTTCGCATCGCAGCGAAAATTCAGTCGAAGCGCGATGGAGAAAGGGGTGATTCGCACCGCTTGCTTCCACGCAAAAAAAGTGCGGGTCGGGACTGTCCGATCCGCACTGCCAGCACCTGATGACTCGCCGTTTTCGTCCAATACTGCCCTTGACCACGCGCTAACCGGCCCCGGTCCCCGAACGATACGGGAGACGGTCGACCCACTGCCAAGACTGGCGACAGGACGACCGGATTGCCACCCATATAGTCTGCTTGTCCGGCTTTGGGAAGGGGGTGTCAGGCAAACAGCCCGCGCTCCGCCCGGATCGCCGCCACCAGCCGATCGAGTTCGGCGCTGGTGTTGAACAGGGCAGGGGTCACGCGCAACACTGGCCCGGACGCCAGCCCCGCCTTGGCCACCACCAGCAGGCCATATTTGTTGAGGAACAGCGCCGCCGCCTTCTTCGCATCGTCCGGCCCGCCCATGCCGGGCAAACGGAACGCCGCCACCGCGCCATGCCGCCCCGGCCGTTCGGGCAATAGGATCTGTACGCCCGGCACATCGCGCACCCGGTCGATCCAATAATCGCGCAGCGCCAGCAGATGCCGATGCTTGGCGGGCAATCCGATCGCGTCCTGCACCGCGATGGCACGCGGCACCGTCAACCGGGCGGCGAAATCGACCGTGCCGGTGGGAATGCGCGCGCGAATATCGTCCGCCCCATGGATACGGTTGCCGAGCCATGGTGCTATATCCTGCAGCCGGTCCTTGCGAATATAGATGCCCCCTGTCCCCAACGGCGCCGCCAGCCATTTATGCAGCGAAAAGCCGATGAAGTCCGCGCCCGTCTCCGCGACCGTGAAGGGCAGGTGGCCGACCGCCTGCGCACTGTCGAGGATCACATCGACCCCGCGCGCCTTGGCCATCGCGACGATGGCCTTGACCGGCGGCACCAGTCCGTTGCGGTTGGACAGATGCGTCAGCAACAGCAGCTTGGCGCGCGGCGTGTCCTTGAGCACCTGCGCATAGGCGGCCAGGATATTCGCCTCCGTATGCGGTTCGGGCAGGTTGAAACGGACGATCCGCGCGCCCCGGCTCTGCTCCAGATAGTCGCAGGCGAACTGCATCTCGTCATAATCGACATCGGCATAGATCACCGCGTCGCCCGCCTTGAGCCGCGCATAATTGGCGATCAAAGCGTACAGCGCCTCGGTCCCGCCGCCCGCCAGCGCGATCTCCTCAACAGACGCGCCCAGCATCGCCGCCACCGCCGCGCGCGACTTGTCCAGTTCAACATCGCGCGGATGACCCGGTGCGCCATTGCGCAGGAACAGCGCATGATTGTGATTGACCCAGTTGGACCGCGCCGCATAGGCCGCCTGCACCGGCAGGGTCATCGCTCCATAATAGGCCGCATCGAACGTCGCGACATCGCGATTGACCGCGTACAGCTTCGCCAACGCACCCTGTGCCGCGTCGAAATCGGCCATGTCGCCAGTAAAGCGAAAGGGCGCTTCCTCGGGCCATTCCACATTCGTAACGATCGGCTGGGCATGGATATTCCCGCTACCCATCGCCATCCCCATCACGCCACCCATGGCCAACCCACCGCTGCCCAGAAACGTCCGCCGCGTTACCATATACCGCCCTCACATTGTCATGTAATAGCATATCATAACGAATGGATGTGACGATCCCGCTATGCGTTTACTCTGTCCGGGGCGCCATACTGTTCATGGCCTCCGTCGGAGCGATCTTGACCGTCTCGAACCGCTCCTTGCGCCGAACGCCCGCCAACGTCGCGTCGGGCGACGGGGCGGGGGCGGCAGCGACCGGTATGCGCTGGCGCATACATTCGCTTTTCACCGCGCGGGGCGTCTGCTTGCAATTCCACAGGGCGCGCTGCAATCCGATCCCGGCATTGTGGATATAGCCAAAGCTCATCGTCTCGATCTGCGCGGCGCTCGGTGGCCAGCCGCTCGGTGCGCTGCCCGCGCGCCAGCCCATGATGCGGCAGAGCGGTCGGCCCGCACATAATGTTTGCGCGATCGTCACCCAACTATCGGCTGCAGTCCCTCGACCCAATTCGACGAGAAAGCTCACATCGCCCGGTTCGATGGCGATCAGCCGCGCACCGGCCACCGTCTTGCCGACCGACTTCGCACCGATGGCCATTTTCGGTCGTGCCGCCAACTCTGCCGATGCAGCAACGGCGGTGGCGATCGCCGCCGACCGGGAAGGTTCGGCACCATCTCCACCTTGATGCGCGGCGGACAACGGCCCGATCTTGGCAATCACAGGCTCGCCATTCTCGCTACTCTTGCGGAAAGCGGGCGGTGTCCCCCACCAACCGCGCCAGCGAAAGAACAGATGCGTGCCAACGCCTGCAATCTTGTCCAGGCTACCGCTCCAATAGGGTACGACCCAATCGGTATGATAATGGGTGGCATAGCCGACTGCCCCAAATACCTTGCCGGCCAACGCGGCGCGCGCAATCTCGCGCGCCCGTTGCCATGCGGTGGGGGATGGCGTTCGCGCCAGCGCGCCATCGCAGGAAAAGGTGAACTGGCATCCGGTGCGCCGCTCCTGCCCCTGAAACACGACGCCGCACACGGTCTTGGGAAAGGCGGGATGGCGCACCCGGTTCAGCACGACCTGCGCGACGGCCTGCTCGCCCACCGCATCATCGCCCGCCTCATAGATTTGCGCCGCCGCGAGGCAATCGGTGGCACGGGCGAGATCCGTTTCCGAACCTGTAAAGATGAAAGGCCGTGCCGGCGGATTGGCTGTTCGTGCGAAGGGAATGGCGCTATTCAACGCCCGCGCCCGATCGCGCGGCAGGGCATAGATCGTCATCGGCTCGATCGGGGGCGGGCGCCGGACGTTCGGAACACCACCCGCCGCTGCTACGATCGCGCGAGGGCCGGTTGGGTGAGCGCGCTCCCGCGACTCCCAGCTTGCGACAAGCGCAGGCACACCGGCAAACAGCAACAACCAGATGAGCCAGACGAACGGGCGTGGGGACAGGGATTGGTTCAAGTCTTTCGACACTTATTCCGGTAGGAAGTCGGGCACCGACAAATAGCGTTCGCCCGTATCATAATTGAATCCGAGCACCCGGCTTCCCGCGGGCAGGTCGCCCAGCTTCTGCGCGATCGCCGCCAGCGTCGCGCCCGACGAAATGCCCACCAGCATGCCTTCCTCACGCGCCGCGCGCCGGGCATATTCCTTGGCGTCCGCAGGATCGACCTGGATCACCCCGTCGAGCAACTGGGTATGGAGATTGGCCGGGATGAAGCCCGCACCAATGCCCTGGATCGGGTGCGGTCCAGGTTGCCCGCCACTGATGACATGCGACAGTGTCGGCTCGACCGCGTAGATTTTGATGCCGGGCCAGACCGTCTTAAGCACTTCAGCCACGCCGGTGATATGCCCGCCGGTGCCAACCCCGGTGATCAACGCATCGATCGGCGTTTCGCCGAAGTCGGCCAGGATTTCCTGCGCAGTGGTCCGAACATGGACCGCGATATTGGCGGGATTTTCAAACTGTTGCGGCATCCAGCTATTGGGCGTCTGCGCCACCAGCTCCAGCGCGCGTTCGATCGCGCCCTTCATGCCCTTTTCGCGCGGGGTCAGGTCGAAACTCGCGCCATAGGCCAGCATCAGCCGCCGTCGTTCGATCGACATGCTTTCGGGCATGACGAGGACGAGCTTATAGCCCTTGACCGCCGCCACCATGGCGAGGCCGACGCCGGTATTGCCCGATGTCGGTTCGATGATCGTGCCGCCCGGCTGCAATTCGCCCGATGCTTCGGCCGCTTCGATCATGGCCAGCGCGATCCGGTCCTTGATCGACCCGCCGGGGTTGGACCGTTCCGACTTGATCCACACTTCGCTGCCTTCGGGCGCGTCGCTGAACAGCCGCGTCATGCGGATGTGCGGCGTGTGACCAATGGTTTCGAGTATCGAGGTGACTTTCATGGGGCCTTCTCCTGGCTATGGTCCGCCCCCCTTATGTCGGGTGGGTCGAAGGTGCGTGCAAGGCGCAATTCGGGAAAGAGCCGCGCCCAGAACAGGGTGATGACGATAGCGCCAATGCCCCCGCCGATGACAGCGACAACCGGCCCGACCAGCGCGGCGAGAAAGCCGGATTCCGCCTCGCCCAGTTCGTTCGATGCCGATATGGTCAGTTGCGACAGGCTCGACACCCGGCCGCGCATCGCATCGGGGGTGTGTAACTGGACCAGCGACTGGCGCACGAACACCGACACCATGTCGGCGGCGCCCAGCACCACCAGCGCGCCAAGCCCGACTTCCATTGCGATGTTGCGCGGCAGGAAAGCGGTGCAGCCAAAGACGATGGTGGCCAGGCCGAACACCATGACGGCGGCCAGCATCTTGAGGCCGACCTCGCGCTTCATCGGCCGGATCGAAAACCACAGCGCCACCAGCCCCGCGCCAATGCCCGGCGCAGCGGCCAGATGGCCAAGGCCCGTCGACCCGACCTGCAATATGTCGCGCGCATAAACCGGCAACAGCGCGGTCGCGCCAGCCAGCAGCACGGCGAACAGGTCCAGCGTGATCGTCGCCAGCACCAGGCGATTGGTCCGCACATAATGCAGCCCGTCGATCATCTGGCGGATCGGGTGACGGGTCCGGTCGCGCGCTGGCTGTGGCACTGGGCCGATCAGCATCATCGCGCCGAACGCCACGGCATAGAGCAAGGCGGCCAGCGCATAGGCGCCCCAGGCGTCGCTGCATAGGCATAGCCGCCCAGCGCCGGCCCCACGATCGATCCAGCCTGCCACACCACCGCGGATATGGCGATGGCGTTGGGCAGAACGGCGGGCGGCACCAGATTGGGCGCGAGCGCGCCATAGGCCGGGCCATTGAAGGCCCGCGCTATTCCCACGACAACGGCGATGCCAAAGATCAGCGGCAGGCTGACCCAATCCTCATAAGTGGCAAAGGCCAGCAATCCCGCCGCCAGCGTCAGCGCCGCCAGCGTCGTGCGCGAAATCATCCGCCGGTCATAATGGTCCGCAACCCAGCCGGTGATCGGTGTGAGGAAGAAGAGCGGCAGAAACTGCGCCAGCCCGATCAACCCCAGTTGCGCCGCCGCCCCTGACGTCGTCATCGTTTCCCGCGCAATATTATAGGCCTGCCAGCCCAGCACGATCATCATGCCATATTGCGCCAGCACGGCTGCGCATCGCCCGACGAGATAGGCCCGGAAATTGGGAAAATGCAGCGGATGCCGGGGCAGGGAGGGGGCGGTCATGGCCAGCGCTTTAGCCGCCCTCGCAACCATTAGGCAATCGCGCGAACGGGCGGGAGGGTGGAGCATTTCTTCGCCGCCCGATGATCGGGCTTTGCGTCCATCTCCTCCCGTCTCGCATCCGACTAAAGGCTATTTGAATAGCCCGCCCAATATCCCCCGCATCAATTTTCCAGCGAACCCGCCGCCCGATGCCTTGCGTCGGCTCGACCCGAACACCGCCTTGCCCAGTTCGTTGGCGACCTGCCGCCCAACGGAAGATCCGGCCGCGCGCGTCGCAGACTGGATCGCCCGGTCAAAGCCGCTGGGCTTGGCCGCTTCGCGCGCCGCCGCCTCGCGCTGCTTGGCCTCGACCTTGGCCTGCGCGGCGGCGGCCTTGTCGGCCTCGGCTTGCGCCTTGCTCGCCAGCGCAGCGGCGGCCGCCGCCTCTCCGCGTGCCGCCAATATCTCTTCGGCCGACTCCCGATCGACCGCAGCATCATATTTGCCGTCGCAGGGCGAAATCGACTGGATGATCGCCCGCTCCTTCGCGCTCACCGGGCCAAGCCGCGAGCGGGGCGGGGCGATCAGCGTGCGCTGGACGATGCCCGGCGATCCATCTTCCTGCAGCAGCGACACCAGCGCTTCGCCGACCTTCAACTCGGTGATCGCGGTCTCGACATCCAGATCGGGATTGATGCGGAACGTCTCGGCCGCCGCCCGGATCGCCCGCTGGTCGCGCGGGGTGAACGCGCGCAGCGCATGCTGCACCCGGTTGCCCAACTGCCCCGCCACCTCCTCGGGTATGTCGATCGGGTTCTGGGTCACGAAATAGACGCCCACGCCCTTCGACCGGATCAGCCGCACCACTTGCTCGATCTTGTCGGTCAGCGCCTTGGGCGCATCATCGAACAGCAGATGCGCCTCGTCGAAGAAGAAGACCAGCACCGGCTTGTCCGGGTCGCCGACCTCAGGCAGCGTCTCGAACAGTTCGGACAACAGCCACAGTAGGAAGGTCGCATAGAGTTTCGGACTCTGCATCAGCCGGTCGGCGGCCAATATGTTGATATAGCCACGCCCCTGCTCATCGACCTGCAGCATGTCGTTGATATCAAGCGCGGGCTCGCCGAAGAAATGGTCGCCGCCCTGCGCTTCGAGTTGCAGCAATTGTCGCTGGATCGCGCCGACGCTCGCCTTGGTCACATTGCCATAGCGCGCTGACAGCATCGCGGCATTTTCCGCGCAATAGCTCAGCATCGCCTGCAAATCGCCAAGGTCGAGCAGCAACAGCCCTTCCTCGTCGGCATAGCGAAAGGCGATGGTCAGCACGCCCTCCTGCGTCTCGTTCAGCCCCATCAACCGCGCCAGCAGCAACGGCCCCATCTCGCTGACGGTGGTGCGAACCGGGTGGCCCTGTTCGCCATAAAGATCCCAGAAGATCGCTGGATTGTCGCTATAGCTATAGTCGGTCAGCCCGATCTCGGCCGCCCGCGCCACCAGCTTGTCGGCATTTTTGAAGGTGGGCGAGCCAGCCATCGCGATGCCCGACAGGTCGCCCTTCACATCGGACAGGAAGACAGGCACGCCAAGCGCCGAAAAACTTTCGGCTATGCCCTGCAACGTCACCGTCTTGCCGGTGCCGGTCGCGCCCGCGATCAGCCCATGACGATTGGCGCGGCGCAAGTTCAGCGACTGCGGCACGCCGCCATCCTTCTCCGGCGCACCCAGCCCGATGAAAATGCCGTCGCTCATGTACCGCTGCCCCCCAAAAAAAAAACGTCACCCCCGCAGGCGCGGGGGTGACGAAAATTACGCTGAGTTTGGCAACTTCCGCAAGCGCGGAAGCGGCTTACTTGTCGCGCAGGCGCACTGGTAAGAAGATCGGCGACTGGCCGCGACGCAGAACCTGCAACAGGATGGCGCTGCGGTTTTGTCCCGCAACGGCCTTCACCTGCGCATCCAAATCGGCCTGGCTGGCAACGGGACGGTTGTTCGCGGTGATGATGACATCGCCACGACGCAGGCCCTTGGCGCCGGCATCGGTGGATCCGTCCACACCGGTGATGACCACGCCACGCGTATCGGCGGCAATGCCCAACTGGCGGATGATGCCGGGCGTCAGCGGGATCGCGGAGATGCCGAGCGACTGTTGCGCGGCCTGACCCGGATTCTGCTGCTGCTGGCTGAAATCCTCATCCTGCTGCGGTGCGAAATTGGTCAGTTCATCTTCGGACGGCCGCTCACCCACGACGGCATTGACCGTCTGGCGCTCGCCCCGGCGAATGAGCACGATCGGCACACGCGATCCGATCGGCTGCGACGCGACGATGGAGGAGAGATTCTGCTCGGGGCTGACTTCTTGCCCGGCCACGCTGACGATCACGTCGCCTGCCTTGATCCCGGCCTTCTCCGCGCCCTTGCCTGGCTCGACGCCCTGCACGAACTCGCCACGATTTTTCGCGAGGCCCAGCGATTCGGCGAGATCTTCACCCAGCGGGCTGATCTGCACGCCGAGATAACCGCGACGGACGGTCTCGCCCTTGCGCAAAGTCGCGACGATCGGTGCCGCCTGTTCCGACGGAATGGCAAAGCCGATGCCGACATTGCCACCCGAGGGCGAAAGGATCTGGCTGTTGATGCCGATCACATTGCCGCGCATGTCGAACATCGGGCCGCCGGAGTTGCCCTGGTTGATCGACGCGTCGGTCTGGATGAATTTCTCGTAACCGCCGCCGGTATTACGATGGACGGCGGAAATGATCCCGGCCGTGACCGTGCCCGACAGGGCAAAGGGATTGCCGATCGCAACGACCCAGTCGCCGACGCGTGCCTTGGTGCTGTCGCCGAATTTGACGAAGGGCAACGGCTTGGGCGAATCGATCTTCAACACGGCGAGATCGGTCGCGGGATCACGGCCCACCAGTTTGGCGGTATATTCCGTCTTGTTGGTCAGCGTAACGGTGATCGAATCCACCGTTGCGCCTTCGGCACCGGCCGACACCACATGATTGTTGGTGACGATATAGCCGTCGGCCGAAATCAAGAAGCCTGAGCCCAGCGACTGTGCTTGCCGCGTCTGCGGCTGGGCACCACCGCCCTGACCGAACAATTGGCCAAAGGGTGTTCCGGCGAAGGGGTTTTGCACCTGCACCCGTTGCTTGGTCGAGATATTGACCACGGCGGGTTGCAGTTTTTCGACCATATCGGCCAAGCTTGCCGGCGCGCCCTGCGGGGCGGCGGCGGTCAGGCCTTCATTCTGTGCGGTCTGGGCGCCCACATTGGAACTGGTGGTAACCGCAATGGCGGTGCCGCCCAGTAACAGGGCGCCGGTGATGGCATAAGCGTAACGCACTCGTGACGGTCCTCTCATGAACTGCGAAGGATTTGGAAGGCGGGACTTTGACGAAGTCCTAAGATGCGCCGCCTTCCCTTAACCCTCATTGAATGACGCTGGTTCCGTAATGATCCTGCCAGCACCGCGGCTCGGCTCAAGGCCGCCCCTGAAATTGCTGCAAAAACTCATTATTCGGCGACAGAATGATGTTGGTTTCACCCGGCCTGTCTGGCGAGAAGGTGTAGCGATAGCTCTGCATGGCCCGGTAAAAGTCATAGAAGCTCGGGTCTTTGCCATAGCTCGCCGCATAGATGCGCGCGGCATTGGCGTCCGCCTCGGCGCGGATGATCTGCGCCTGCTTGGCCCCCTGCGCCCGGATGGTCAGCGCTTCTTGCTCGCGCGCTGTCCGCATGCGGGTGAACGCGCTGTCGAGCGGCGTGCCGTCGGGCAGGTCGGCGCGCTTGATCCGCACATCGACGATTTCCGCCCCATATTGGCGCGCGACACGATCCAGGCCCGCCTCGATATTCTGCATCACCTGGCCCCGCTCCGGGCTGAGCAATGCGGCAAAGGGCCGCTTGCCCAATTCGTTGCGCAGCGCCGACCCCAGGATCGGGCGCAGAGCCTCCGATACCCGCTCTTCGCTACCTGCGGCGATATACATGCGCAGCGGATCGACGATGCGATAACGCGCAAAGGCATCGACCTGCAGTCGCAACTGGTCGGTCGAGAGCACCTGCTGGCGCTCCATTTCGACCGACAGCACGCGCTTGTCGATCCACACCACCTGGTCCACGAAGGGCCAGCGCATGATGATGCCGGCCCCAGTATTGCCGAAGGTTTCATTCTGGCGGTAGCGGTTGATGATCGCCTTGGGATCACCGAAGCGGACGATTACGCCCTGCTTGGTTTCCGGGACGATCGCGACGGTGCTGCCCAGCAGAATAAGCAATGCCAGCACAAGGAGCGCCAGGGCCATGGGATTACGCAGAAATGCGGGCATCACTGACCCTCCGTGCTGGAGACGGCAGGCGCAGCAGGATTGGCCTGCGTGGCGCGCCGTCTGATTTCGGGCAGCGGCAGATAGGGTGTCACATTGGTCCCTTCGACGATGGTCTTGTCGACATTGGCCAACACGCCTTCCATCGTTTCATAATACATGCGGCGACGGGTCACGTCCGGGGCCAGGCGATATTGTTCATACACCTTGTCGAACGAAGCCGCCTCGCCCTGCGCCTTGGCCGTCACTTGCTGGGCGGCGGCGCGCGCTTCGTTGAGATAGGTCTGCGCGGTCTGCTGCGCGGCCGACACGGCCTTGAACGCATCATTTACGGCGGCCGGCGGATCGGCCTGCTTGATCGCGATACCCTGGATGCGGATGCCGGAGCGATAACCGTCCAAAATCTCCTGCATCCGCTGTTCGACTTGCTGTTCGATCGCGGTACGGCCCGCACCCAGCGCATCGTCCAGGCTGACACTGGCAAGCACGGCGCGCATCGCGCTTTCGGCGACTTCGCGCACGGCCGCGTCAGGGTTGGACAACTGGAACAGATAAAGTTCGGGATTGCGGATGTTCCAGCGCACCGAATAAGCGAGATCGATGATATTCTGGTCGCCGGTCAGCACCAGATTTTCATTCTCCGCCGTGGTCGATCCTACGTCGATCGTGCGGATTTCCTCGACATCGACGATCGTTACCGCCGCAAACGGGGCGGGGAGCGTCAGGCTGATACCAGGCGTCAACGTGCGGCTGTAGCTACCCAGATAGGTGACGACGCCGCGTTCCTGTGGGCCGACGCGATGGAAACTCGTCAAGACCAGCCACAAAATGACCAGGATGGCGATGCCGATCGGCCATAGCGCCTTGCCGTTGGGACGCTGAGGCAGGCCACCAAAGCCACCGCCATTGCCGCCGCCCTGGCCAAAGCTGTCGCGCCCTCGGCGCAACATTTCCTCGATCGCGGACGGACCCTTCTGCCCAACCGGACGACCCGGTTGAGTCCAGGGATTGCGTGGGCCGCCATTGCCGCCCGCGCCCGTTCCGCCTGGTCCGTCGTTACTCTCCGGCCCGTCGCTTTTGCCGCCCCAGGGGCCTTGCGCCATGCTCACGATGCCGGGCATCCACCCGAATAATCTTTTCATGTCCCCTGTATAGGAAGGCTGTGCTGCGAAAAACAGTGCCAATGGCAGCGAATATTTCCTACAGGGCGTCGCCATGACCGATATCGCTGATTTTACTGCCCGACTGACCGCCTTGACGGGGGGGCGCGCCAGCGCGCCGCGCGTGAGGGATGGGATTATGACCCTCGCACTCGACGTGGGCGGCCTGTCGCCCGACCAGCGCGATGGCCTTGTCGCCGCAATCCGCGAAGGAGGCCTGACCGTGCCGGGCGTCACCGACGTGCGCATCGCCCAGACGGCCGAGCGCAAACCGCTGCGCATCATCGCCGTGGCGTCGGGCAAGGGTGGGGTGGGAAAGTCCACCCTGTCGGCCAACCTCGCCGTCGCGCTGCACCGTCTGGGCCACCGGGTCGGTTTGGTCGATGCCGACATCTATGGCCCGTCACAGGCGCGATTGATGGGTAGCGAGGATCAGAAACCCCAGGCTCGCGACAAGAAGATGATCCCAGTCACCGGCACGCTCGGCATCCCGATGCTGTCGATGGCGCATCTGGTCGAACCCGGCAAGGCGCTGGCGTGGCGCGGGCCGATGGTCGGCAATGCCCTGTCGCAACTGATCGACGCGGATTGGGGCGATGCCGACTTGCTGGTGGTCGACATGCCGCCGGGCACCGGCGACATTCAGCTAACGATGGTGCAGAAGCATAAGCCGGTCGGCGCGGTGATCGTCTCGACGCCGCAGGATCTGGCGCTGATCGACGCGACCCGCGCGGTAAGCCTGTTCACGCAGGCGGGCGTGCCGCTCATCGGCCTCGTCGAAAATATGGCGGGCTATGCCTGCCCCCATTGCGGCGAAATCTCCGACCCGTTCGGCACGGGCGGCGCAGAGACGGCGGCAGGCGAGATGGGGATGCCCTTCCTTGGCCGCATTCCGCTCGCCATCGATATCCGCCGCCAGTCGGACGCGGGTGATCCCCCGGCGGCGGGCGAGGGCGTCCACGCCGACGCCTTCCGGGAAATCGCGCAGAAGGTCGCGACATGGCTCGATGGCACGGCTTGACTGTCCTACAGCGGGGCAACAGGCTATGATCAGATGTCCGCGCACCGTGACATTGCGATAGGATCAGGGGCGCGCAACATTATGTCGAAATCAGCGGGAAATGTGCGAAGTTAAGGGGGTATTCTCCATCATCGGGAACGTCCCGGCCCCTGGCTCGTCCTAGCTGCATAAGGAGAATTTCCATGCCGCTAACCGCCCCGCAGGACATCGCCACCCTGCTCACCGAAACCCGCACCATAGCGCTGGTTGGCATATCCGACCGACCGGAGCGCGCGAGTTACAGCGTCATGGCCTTCCTTCAGGACCATGGCTATCGCGTCCTGCCAGTCAATCCGCAAATTGCGGGCGAACATGTCCATGGCGAATTTGTCTGGGGCCGACTGTCCGACATCGGCGAACCCATCGACATGGTGGATATCTTCCGGCGCAGCGATGCGGCCGGGGAGGCGGTGGACGATGCCATCGCGATCGGCGCGAAAGCGGTCTGGATGCAACTCGGCGTCGTTGACGAAGCCGCCGCGACCCGCGCCGAAGCAGCCGGCCTCAAGGTGGTGATGGACCGCTGCCCCGCGATCGAAATACCCCGGTTGGGCATCGCGCCGGTCAGCGCCGATTAACGCTTTCCACCCGGCCATCGCGCCCCTATCAGTCGGGCCATGGCTCGCCCCCCGCGCACAGTATCGGATCGCAGCAAGGGCATCGACCGGCGCACGCTATTGGTCGGCGGCGGCGCGGCGGCGGGATTGCTCATTGCCTGGGGCGTCTGGCCGCGTAGCTACCAACCCAGCCTCAATGCCGGTCCCGGCGAAACGATCGTCAACGCCTTCCTCAAGATCGACCGGTCGGGGCAGGTGATCGTCATCGTGCCGCAAACCGAAACGGGCCAAGGGGTGACGACCGTCCTGCCGCAGATATTGGCCGATGAACTTGGCGCGGACTGGCGCACGGTCGCGGTCCAAAGCGCGCCGATCAGCCCGCTCTACGCCAACACGCTGCTGGCGCAAGAATGGCTGGCGAGCGACTGGACACGCTTGCTGGGCGACGCAGGCGATTGGGTGATCGGCCAATATGCGACGCGCAACGGTTTGATGCTGACGGGCGGCGGCACGTCTGTCCCGATGTTCCATGACGCCTATCGCGATGCCGGTGCGGCGGCGCGCGTCCTGCTGTGCAAGGCAGCGGCCGCGCGCTGGTCGGTGCCGTGGGAAAGCTGCGATATAGTCGACGGGCTGGTCTCCGACGGAAGCGAGCGGCGGCTGAAGATCGGCGAACTGGTCGAGGAAGCAACGCAGTTCGACCTCCCCGCCATCCTGCCCTTGCGGCAGGGGCAGGATGGGCGGCTTTCGGGGCAGGATGTCCCCCGGCTCGACACCCCCTCGAAGATCGACGGCAGCCATAATTTCGCCGCCGACATTCGTCTGCCCGACATGGTCCATGCCTCGATCCGGCAAGGACCGATCGGCGATGCGATCCTCGCCGGGCTGGACGAGCGATCGGCCAGCACCGTCACGGGTTTCCTCAAGCTGGTCCGCACCGAGCGCTGGGTCGCCGCCGTTGCCACCAACTGGTGGGCGGCGAACAAGGCGCTCGACCTTGCCGATCCGGTCTTCACCCTGCGCGGCAAGCCGGTCGATAGCGCTGGAATAGACGCGGCGCTGGAAGCGGCCTTTTCCGGCTCGGCGGGGCGTCGCCTCTACGCCCAAGGCGACCTGCTGCCGGTGTTCGACGGCGCGACGATATTGGCCAGCGAATATCGGGTCGAAGCCGGACTGCACCTCGCGCTCGAACCGCTTTGCGCCACGGCGCGGGTGGGGCAGGAGGGCGCGGAAGTCTGGATGGCGACGCAGGCGCCGGGATTGGCGCGCGCCGCCATTGCCGATGCTTTGGGCTTCTCCGAAACCGCCGTCACGCTTTATCCGCTACATGCGGGCGGGTCGTTCGGGCGCAAAATGGACTGGGACGTCGGCGTGCAGGCCGCCTTGATCGCGCGCGATGTCGGCCGCCCGGTGCAACTGCTCTGGTCGCGGCTGGAGGATGTGGTGCAAGACCGGCCCAGCGCGCCCGCGCAGGCGCGGATGGCGGCGAAGATCGGGCGCAACGGCGCGATCGAGGGCTGGCTGGCCAAGGTCGCGGCCCCCTGCGCCATGACGCAGACCTGGGCACGGATCGCCGATGGCGCGCTGCCTCATGACGCAGCAGCACAAGGGGCGGACAAGGCGTCCCGGCTGGCGGTGGCGGGGATGGCGCCGCCCTATGCGATCCCCAATTGGGCGGTGGATCATTATCCCGCCGATGTTGGCCTTTCGCTCGGTTTCACGCGGGGTAACGCGCATCTGTATGGGGCGTTCTTCACCGAGAGTTTCGTCGATGAACTGGCGCATCTGGCGGGGATCGAGGCGATGTCCTTCCGTATCCAGATGCTGGGCGGCAATCCGCGCCTCGCCCATTGTCTGTCCACCGCTGCGGCGATGGGTGGCTGGCAAGGCGGCATAGCGGGCAGCGGGCAGGGACTTGCCGCGCACGTGATGCAAGGCGGCTATGCGGCGGTGATGGTCGAAGCATCGATGCGCGGGAACCAACTGAGCGTTAGCCGCATGATCGCGGCGGTCGATGTCGGCGATCAGGTCCATCCCGACATTGCCCGGCAGCAGGTCGAAAGCGGCCTGATCTATGGCCTCGCCTTTGCGATGGGGGCGTCCGTGCCCTATGCGCGCGGCCTGCCGACCCGCGCGATCCTGGGCCGGATGAATTTGCCACGCCTCGCCGATATCGGCGAAGTGACGGTCGAACTGATCCGCAGCACCGCATCCCCGGTCGGCGTCAGCGATCTCGCCGCGCCGCTGGTCGCGCCTGCTATTGCCAATGCATTGTACACATGGACAGGTCAGCGTTTGCGCAACCTTCCGCTATTGGCCACGACATGACCCTGCCCCCCAACCATCCCGCCATTCCCACCCCCAAAGTGGGCGTCCTCCTCATCAACCTCGGCACGCCCGATGCGCCCGACGCCGGATCGGTGCGGCGCTATCTTGGCGAATTTCTGTCCGATCGCCGCGTGGTCGAATTGCCGCCGATCCTGTGGCAGCCGATTCTGCGCGGCATCATCCTGACCACCCGGCCGAAGAAATCGGCCCATGCCTATCAACAGGTGTGGACCGACCAGGGGTCGCCGCTCGCCTTCCATACTCGTGACACGGCGTTGGCGCTTCAACAGGCGATGGGGCCGGGCGTTACGGTCGATTGGGCCATGCGCTATGGCAATCCCTCGATCGCCTCGCGGCTGTCGGCGATGAAGAAGGCGGGCTGCAACCGCATCCTGCTCGCGCCGCTCTATCCGCAATATAGCGGGGCCACCACGGCAACGGCCAATGACGCGGCTTTCGCGGCGCTCAAGGCGATGCGCTGGCAGCCGGCCATCCGCACCTTGCCGCCCTATCATGACGACCCGGCCTATATCGCCGCGCTCAAGGCATCCATCGACGCGCATATCGCGACGCTCGACTTCGCGCCGGACGCCATTCTTGCCAGCTTCCATGGCATGCCCGAACGCACCTTGCATCTGGGGGATCCCTATCACTGCCAGTCGGTCAAGACCGTCCGCTTGCTCCGCGAAGGACTGGCGCTGCCGGTCCATATGAGCTTCCAGTCGCGCTTTGGCCGGGCGAAATGGCTGGAGCCGGAGACCGAAGCAACCCTTGCCGGATTGGTGCGCGATGGTGTCCGTAATATTGCTGTCGTAACACCCGGATTTTCCGCTGATTGTCTGGAAACGCTGGAAGAAATCGCGTTGCGGGCAAAGGAGGCCTTTTTGTCTGCAGGCGGCGAAAAATTTGCCTATTTACCCTGTTTAAATGCAACGCCCGACGCTATCACTTTGTATCAGAGGCTGATCGGCCGCGAGCTTTCGGGCTGGATCGAACAGCCCGTCTAGGTAAGAAGAGGATGCGCATATGGCGAGAGTAGCGATCGTGACCGGCGGTACGCGGGGCATTGGCGAGGCCATCAGCCTGGCGTTGCGCGACATGGGATATACTGTTGCAGCCAATTATGGCGGCAATGATGAAAAGGCGAAGGCCTTTACTGAGCGGACCGGCATCGCTGCGTTCAAATGGGACGTGGGCGATCATCAGCCTGCCTCGATGGCTGCGCTGCCGTTGCCGAACAGCTTGGCCCGATCGACATCGTCGTGAACAATGCAGGCATCACGCGCGACGGCGTGCTCGCCAAGATGAGCTTCGATGACTGGAACGAAGTCATGCGCATCAACCTTGGTGGATGCTTCAACATGGCCAAGGCGACCTTTGGCGGCATGCGTGAGCGCGGCTGGGGTCGGATCGTCAATATCGGGTCGATTAACGGGCAGGCAGGCCAATATGGCCAGGTCAATTATGCCGCCGCTAAGTCGGGCATTCATGGCTTCACCAAGGCGCTGGCGCAGGAAGGTGCGAAGGTTGGCGTCACCGTCAATGCCATCGCACCGGGCTATATCGACACCGATATGGTCGCCGCCGTGCCCCCTGCCGTGCTGGAAAAGATCGTCGCCAAGATCCCGGTCGGCCGCCTGGGCCAGGCAAGCGAAATTGCGCGCGGCGTTGCCTTCCTGTGCAGCGAAGATGCGGGGTTTGTGACCGGCACGACATTGTCGCTCAATGGCGGGCAGCACATGTATTGATGAATAAGGGCGACCCTGTTGATGGCCCGGACGGGCCGATGGGGTCGCCCTTTGCCCCTCCGGTAAAACGGAGCGTGACGATCGCTGGGCACCAGACGGCGATCAGCCTGGAGCCTATTTTCTGGGATGCTTTGCGTCTCGCTGCCCAGCGCACCCAACTCCCCATCAACGCCTTGATCGCGCAAATCGATGTGATGCGGATGGCGGCCGCCGATCCTCCGAATCTCGCTAGCGCCATCCGCTGCTGGCTTTTTGCAGCTGCGCGACCTATAGATAATAATCACTCGCAATAGCATTGACTCTGCGAAGCGTTCGCAATAATTGATCTCCCGAGCAATAGGGGGATTGATATCCATGTCGAATACAGTATCTGCGCCGTCGTTTCTGGCCCTGTCCTGCGTGGGCGCGATAGCCTTCGCGACCACGGCGCATGCCCAGGATGGGGCCACGGCACCACGGCTGGGCGGCGTGACCGTCACGGATACGGCCATCGATGAGTCCGCAGTGAAGGTGGAAAAAGCAGAGTCGCCCAAATATGTGCGCGCTTTGCTCGACACGCCGCAGACCATCACGGTGATCGGCAACCAGACGATCAAGAAGCAGAATTTGCTGACGCTGCGCGACGTGCTGTCCACCATTCCGGGCATCACCTTCGGCGCGGGCGAAGGCGGCGGCGGCTATGGAGACAGCATCAATTTGCGCGGGCAGAGCGCCAACACCGACATCAGCATCGACGGCGTGCGCGACAGCGCGCAATATAGCCGGACCGACCCGTTCAACATCGAACAGATTGAAGTCACCAACGGGGCCAATTCCGTTTTCGGCGGATCGGGCGCGATCGGCGGCAACATCAATATCGTCACCAAGCGCCCCAAGGGCTATGACGAGACGCTGGTGCAGGCTGGCATCGGCACGTCCGATTATTATCGCGCGACGATCGACAGCAATGTCCGCGTGTCGGACTTCGTCGCGGTGCGCCTCAACGCCATGTACCATGAAAATGATGTCGCGCGCCGTAGTGTCGATCGGTATGAGCGCTGGGGTGTCGCGCCCTCGGTCAAGTTTGGCGTGGACGGCCCGACGTCGCTGACACTGCTTTATACGCATCAGGAAGATAAGAACACGCCGCTCTATGGCGTGCCTTATTACAAGAATGCGCTCTATGACGGCCCGCTGCCCGGTGTCCCCTATAGTGGCTATTATGGCTATAAGAATGTGGATCGCCAGGACCAGGTGATCGACCAGGCCACGGCCATCTTCGATCATCGCTTCAACGACCTGCTGGCCGTGCGGAACCTGTCGCGTTGGCAGCGGGTGGAGCAAAATCTGATCGTCAATCCGCCGCAGGGCACCTATTGCCTCGCCAATGGCCAGACGCCGACCGGCGCAGCCTGCGACGCAGGGCAGGTCGCGGGTATTTATTATCCTCGCGGCCCACGCGGCGGGTTCCGCAACTCCGTGAACGACACACTCTACAACCAGCTTGATCTGAGCTTCACCATTCCCGGCGGCCACTCGCTGGTGCTGGGTACGTCGATGTTGCAGGAGGATTATGCGCTGGATAACGGCAATGTGCTGCGCAACGCGGGCGGCACGCTGCCCAATCCGGTGCTTGATCCGATCAGCATCAGCAATCCCAATGCCATCTATACCAGCCCTGTGAATGCGATCCGGTCGGGGCATCAGGATGGCGACCTGTTCAACGTCGCGGCCTATGCCTTTGGGGCGATCAAGATCGTCGAGCAATTGGAGATCAATGGCGGCGTCCGCTGGGAACATAACCGCGCCCGTTTCCGGTCCGACACGATCGCCACGCCGGCGGCGGGCGGTGCCTACACGACCGGCGTATCGCAAAATGCGACCGATGACCTGTTCTCCTACCGCATCGGCCTGGTTTACAAGCCGGTGGAGAATGCCAGTCTGTATGTCGCCTATGGCAACAGCAAAAATCCGACGGCAACGACGGTTCGTGCGGGATGCGGCTTGGCCACGGCGGCCAACATGTCCAACGATCCTTGCGAGGCAAAGCCGGAACAGGCCGTCAATTATGAGATTGGCGGCAAGATCGACCTGTTCGATGCCAAGCTGCAATTGACCGCGTCGCTGTTCCGCAACGAGCGCACCAATTATCGGGTCGCCAGCAACGATCCGCTGATCGGCACATTGCCGGTCAATGACGGCCGCAACCGGGTGGACGGCGTGACATTGGGGGCAACGGGTAATATCAGCGATGCCTGGACGATCTTTGCCAACTACACCTATCTGGATAGCAAGGTGATCCAGAGCATTTCCGATTATCGGAAATCGCAGGGCGAGGTCGACACCCAGGCGGGCAACCCGATGACCAATAACCCCAAACATTCGGGCAGCCTGTTCACCACCTATACGCTGCCGTTCGGCTTGGAGCTTGGTTATGGCCTGACTTATCAGGGCAGCTGGTATCTGAGCAACGTTACTGGCGCGCCGATGTACAAGACCGACGATTATCTCGTGCATCGGGCGATGCTGTCTTATCCGGTCACCGAGAAGCTGAGCGCTCAGCTCAACGTCCAGAATTTCACCAACGAAAAATATTATACCAGCGTCCGCAACAATGGCTGGGCCAATCCGGGCGAAGGACGGTCGTGGGTGCTGACGCTGGGTTACAAGCTGTAAGACTATCCAGTTACCCCGGCACGTCCCGGCCGGGGCAGGGCGGGCAGCGATCACTCCAACCTCCTCGGTTCGCTGCCCGCCCACCATTGGATCGCCGCCAAGCCGCAATTGATTCGCATTAGGCTTTGCGGTATCGACACGCGAACCAAGGACGGAAAGGGAGGCGCTGTCATGCTGCATGCCGCAATTCGGCCGATCGACGACGATATCGTCATGCTCGATCCGCCTGGTGCGTCGTTGGTTGCAGCCGTTGCGCCACCGACCTCCGCCGTCGCACCGGGCCGATATGGCGCGCGGTCGCGGCCTAATGCCCTGGCCATCATTGCCATCATCCTCGTCCATACCCTGTTGATTAGCGCGCTGATGCACGTGCGCAGCCATGTGTTGCGGGCGCGGGAAGCGAAATTGACGGTGGTGAACCTCTCTCCGCCACCGCCGCCGCCCGCTGCGGAATCGCCACCACCACCGCCGTCGGCGCCGCAAGTGGTCGCGCCGCCGCCGATCGTGCAGGCTCCTGTGCCGATGCCGAGGGTCCAGACCGCGCCCGAACCGGTGCCAGTCTCGGTGCCTGCGGCCACCATGGCGGTGACGCCCGGCCCGGTCGCGGCGATCGCCGCGCCGCCTGCGTCGCCCAGCATCGTCCAAGGCGGCGACTTGGGCACTCAGATGGTGGCGGGCAAACCACCCCGCTACCCGATTGAAAGCCGTCGCAAGCGCGAGCAGGGGACAGTCGTGCTGACGCTGACGTTGGGCCTTGATGGCGCGGTCGATAGTATCGCGATCAGCCAGAGCAGCGGCTTTGCCCGGCTCGATAAGGCCGCGCGCGACGCGGTGAAAGGCTGGCGTTGGAAACCGATGATCCGCGACGGGCAGCCGGTGCAGGTCCGTGGCGTGGTCGAAATCCCCTTCATCCTGCGGTCCGACGCCGCGTAACGGATTTTTCTCCCATGTTGATCGCCATTCCCGACCTGCTCGATGCCGCAGGTGTTGCCGCCGTCCGGGCGCTGATCGACCCGGCGGACTGGGTCGATGGCAATGTGACGTCGGGGCATCAGTCGGCATTGGCCAAGCGCAACCTGCAATTGCCCGAAGACTCGCCCGCCGCCCAGCAAGCGGGGCAGGCCATCCTCGACGCGCTTGGCGGGTCGTCGCTGTTCATCGCTGCCGCCCTGCCGCTCAAGATTTTTCCGCCCTTGTTCAACAGCTATGCGGGCGGGCAGGCGTTCGGCGTGCATGTCGACAATGCGGTGCGGATTCAGGCGGGGACGGGCTTCCGCGTGCGATCCGACCTGTCGATGACGGTATTTCTGGAAGCACCCGACGCCTATGACGGCGGCGAGCTGACGATCGAGACGCAGTTCGGGGTGCAGCAGGTGAAGCTGCCTGCGGGCCATGCGGTGCTCTATCCCTCCTCCTCGTTGCATCGCGTCGAGCCGGTGACGCGGGGGCGGCGGGTGGCGAGCTTCTTCTGGCTGCAATCGATGATCCGCGACGATGCGGCACGGCAAATGCTGTTCGACCTCGACCGTAGCGTGCAGG
The DNA here is from genome assembly GCF_000588875.1 of Sphingobium sp. Ant17. Classification (GTDB taxonomy): domain Bacteria; phylum Pseudomonadota; class Alphaproteobacteria; order Sphingomonadales; family Sphingomonadaceae; genus Sphingobium. The sequence goes on along the minus strand of NZ_JEMV01000022.1, from coordinate 10,871 downwards.
GCGTGGCCGCCGCGCTGGGGCAGGATCATGACGAAGTGATCCGGCTGACCGGCGTCTATCATAATCTGTTGCGCCGCTGGGCCGACGCCTGAACCGCGTTTCGCGCGCGCAGGACGCGCCATGCGGGTCACACAGCGAAGTTCACACCGTCGTCGGGCCATCGCACAGCGATTTGCGCCAATCGTATCGCCGAAGCGGTCGCGACGTGCCGTCTGCGTATCATCGACGCGACAGTGACGCGACACACACGCGTCCCCTACGCGCCGGCGACGCGGCGTGGTTTGGGGCGGTGCGCGGAGAGGGCAGGAAGGGGCCGCGGGCGTCATCCATCAGGATAGATCAGAGAAAATCCTACATTGGAAGGGGAGGGGGTATCACTTTATCGAGAGGGCGACACCCCTCCGTCAGGGCTGCGCCCTGCCACCTCCCCTGCCAGGGGAGGATGATTAAAGGCGGCGAGAAAAAAAGCAGACCGTTCTCTTTTCACCCCTCACCCTCCGATCGTCAGTTCCTCATAGCAGGCGTGGGCCTCTGCGGCGGGGCCGCGTCTGATGGGGAGGTGGGTGACGCAGACGACGCGGACGGTGGTGCCGTGGGGGAAGGTGATAAGGTCTTGCGCGCGCACGGGAGCGTGGGCGCGTTCGATGCGGCGGCCGTTGAGGCGGATATGGCCGTCCTCCGCCAGTTTCTGGGCGCTCGACCGGCTGGAGCAGAGCCGGACGAACCAGAGATATTTGTCGATGCGCAGCGTCGGCGCATGGCCGGGGGCTGCGCCCGGATCAGCCATTGCGACCAAGCAGCTCGGCCAATCCGGCAAAGGCATTGTTGGCGGGCGCGGGGCTGCCGCCGGTCGTGCCGGAACGGGGAGCGGGCGGGCCGCCATCCTTGCCACCGCGACGCGCAGGGGCGGGCTTGTCGCCGCGCGGCTTCTGCTCATTGTCTGGGCGGCCGGTGCGCGGTCGGGCGTGTTGGGCGCGATCGGGACGGGGCTTTTGGCGGCCCTTGAACACCCAGTTGGCGGCGCCGACGGGGGGCGTTTCTGCCGTTTCTGCTCCCTCGACAGCTTCCTCGGCCGGGACCGGGGTGGGCGCTTCGACCGGGCGGAAGCCGGCCGCGCGCATCAGTTGCAGGAAGGCAGGTTCGAGCAGGCCGAGCGACACGATCTGCGGGCTGACCGCCGTGAAGGCCTCGCCCTTGGCGATCGCTTCATGCGCGGTGCGGGCCATGCGTTCGGCCATGTCGATGCGCAACATCTGTTCACCGAACCCGCGAAAACCAGCGATCCGCGCGCCCATCTGCGCGAATTTATCGCCAGCCGGCAGCAGGGTAAGGCCAGGCAGCGGCAAGGGCAGGCAGGGCTTGCCGAGTCGCGCCGCCAGCAGGACGGAGCGCCAGCGCGCCGCGCCGGGCTTGAGCAGGCCGGGATGATAGATGTCGAGCACGCCGATATCGATGCCCGCACGGCGCAGCAGGTGGCGCTGGTCCTTGTCGAGATGGCCGAGCGCAGCGTCGAGATCGACACGCGCCATCACGCCGCCGCCATCGGCGAGCTGGGCGAAGACTGCGCGCACCACGGGGGGCACGGCCGGATCGGCGGCGCTTTCGGCCATTTTCACCAACGGTAACAGATGCTTCTGTTTCTGGGCGTCGAGCCAGGTGGCCAGGCGCGTGGCGACCTGCTTCTGCATATCGGGGGTCAGTTCCAGGATGGCGCGGTCCAGCCGGACTTCGGGCGTGAGCAGCCCCGGCCCCGCCAACAGCGTTGCCACCGGTGCCTGCCCCCAAGCGATGCCCGGCATCTGTCCCGCTTCATCCAGCAGGGCAAAATCCGCATCCGCCGCCGCAACCAATTCTTCTGCCTTCACGCGCAATACCTTTCCAAGGCGCCTTTCCGCCGCCGCCAACAGCATCTTCCTGTCCTGATGCCGCGTAGCGGGATCGACCGAGAAACGAAATCCGTCAAGTCGCCCGATCGATTCTCCATCGACGCACACATTGCCGTCGGGTTCGACCGTAACCGGCAGGCTGCTCGCATTTTGACCCAGATCGCGCAACAGCACGGTGGTGCGCCGGTCCACAAAACGCTGCGTCAGCGCGGCGTGGAGCGCATCGGACAGCTTTTCCTCCAGAGCGCGGGTGCGTTCGGCCATTTCGGCGGGATCGGCGAGCCAGTCGGCACGGTGGGCGATGTAGGACCAGGTGCGGGCGGCGGCAATCCGGCCCGCGAGCGTGTCGATATCGCCCTGCACCGAATCGAGCCGGGCTATCGCCTGCGCAAACCAGTCGCGGGGGATGTGGCCATTGCCTTCGGACAGGAAGCGCCAGATCCGCGCGACGGCGCGGCCATGATGTTCGGTGCCGAGCTTCTGGAAGTCGGGCAGGCTGCATGCCGCCCAGAGCCGTTCGACCTGCCGCTGGCCACGCGCGCGGTCGATGACGAGGGGATCGTCGGCGAGCCGCTTGAGGACGGAGAGATCAACGGCCTGTGGCGCGGCGCGCAGTTCGGGGCGGTCGGGCCGCTCCTCCAGATCGGCGATGAGATGGTCGAGCCGGTCGGTGCGCGGGGTGCCGTCGCGCCAGTAGAGATGGTCCACCGGCGGGAAGCGATGCGCTTCGATCGCCTCTATCTCTTCGGGGGTGAAGGCGGCGTCGCTGTCTTCGCCGCCCAGCGATCCGAAGGTGCCATCCTTGTGATGCCGTCCGGCGCGCCCGGCGATCTGCGCCATTTCGCTGACGGTCAGGCGGCGGGTGCGGCGGCCGTCGAACTTGCGCAGCGAGGCGAAGGCGACATGGGCGACGTCGAGGTTCAGCCCCATGCCGATCGCGTCGGTGGCGACGAGATAATCGACCTCGCCATTGAGGAACATCTGCACCTGCGCATTGCGGGTGCGGGGGGAGAGCGCGCCCATCACCACGGCGGCACCACCCCGGAACCGCCGCAGCATTTCGGCGACGGCATAGACTTCCTCGGCCGAGAAGGCGACGATGGCGGAGCGTTTGGGCAGGCGCGAGAGCTTCTTCGCGCCAGCATAGGAGAGGGTGGAGAAGCGCGGGCGGCCGATGATCTCGACATCCTTGACCAGCGCCTTGACGGTGCGGGCGATGCTGGCGGAACCCAGGATCATGGTTTCCTCGCGCCCGCGCGCGCGGAGCAGCCGGTCGGTGAAGATATGGCCGCGTTCGGGGTCCGCGCCCAGTTGCGCTTCGTCCAGGGCGACGAAGGCATAATCACCGGTGATCGGCATGGATTCGGCGGTGCAGAGGAAGTAGCGCGCGTGGGGCGGGACGATCTTTTCCTCACCGGTGATCAGCGCGACCTGCGCCGGGCCTTTGATCGCGACCACCCGGTCATAGACTTCGCGGGCGAGCAACCGCAGGGGGAAGCCCATCATGCCGCTGCTGTGCCCGCACATGCGTTCGACCGCGAGATGGGTCTTGCCGGTATTGGTTGGCCCCAACACGGCGGTGACGGGCGATCGGGCAAAGGCAACCATGGTGGCCCTCTGTCGAGCATGGGGGGCGATGGAGCAAGGAGATTCGCGGGTTCCCTATCATGGTGCATTCCTATCGGGTCCGCGGCACGGGTCGTCGCAGGCGGGTGCGTCATTGGTGCGTCTTAAATTGACTTTAACCCTGTCGCTTCACAAGGGTCTGGCCCGACGCATGGCGCGGGGGCCGTTGCGTCGCCAAGCAATGCTATCATGCCCTTGGGGGTCGCGGTTTGTTTCAGGATAGCCAGTTCGGATCGCAGCAGGGCGGCGCCACCATGTCGCTATGGCTGGCCGACTCGCTGCGCCAGCCTGCGCCGGTGCCGCCGCGCGACTGGCGGATGCGGCTGCGCGAATGGGCGGACGAGTTGGAACTGGTCCCCGACCTTGCCCAGCGGATCGGCAGCCCGACCTGGTTTCGCGGCCTCGCCACCTGTTTCGGGCTGTGCGCGACGGCGCTCTATCTCTCGCCCGGTTTCAAGCCCATTCCGGGGCTCCCCGGCCGGACGATGGCCGAGGCGCACTATGACGAAGTGCGCAGCCAGATGATCACGCCACTGGCGCTGGGCGCGGACAGCGGGCGGCGGATGGGCGCGACCGATGCGGTGCAGCCGCTGCGCCAGACGCCCGAACGACCACAGATCGAGCTTAATGCGCAGGTCGGCAGCAGTGACACGCTGGCGCGCGCCTTGTCGCGCGCGGGAGTCAGCAGCGGTGACGTGGCGACGATCAACGCGCTGGTCGGCGCGGATATCAGCGACGGGGTGAAGCCGGGTACGCGGCTCGATATTGTGCTGGGTCGCCGCGCGAGCCGCGACCGGCCCCGGCCGCTCGACCGGCTGGCGTTCCGCGCGCGGCTCGACCTGGCGCTGGAGCTGGAGCGGGCGGGCGGCGTGCTGTCGGTGCGGCGCATTCCGATCCGCGTCGATAATACCCCGCTGCGCATTCAGGGCGTGGTGGGTGACAGCATCTATCGCTCGGCGCGTGCTGCAGGGGCCCCGCCCAAGGCGGTGCAGGCCTTCCTACGGGTGATTGCCGGGCAGGTCGATCTGGGCGGCATCGGCGCGGGGGACCGCTACGATATCGTGACCGAATATCGCCGCGCGGAAACGGGCGATATTGAAGTGGGCGAGCTGCTCTATGCCGGGTTGCAGCGCGCGCGCGGCAAGTCGGTCGATATGCTCAAATGGACCAGCAATGGCCGCACCGAATGGTTCGAAGCGTCGGGCGTGGGCGAGCGGCGCGGCGTGCTGTCGGCCCCGGTCGCCGGGCGCATGTCGTCCAGCTATGGCATGCGGCGGCACCCGATTTTGGGCTATAGCCGGATGCATGCGGGGATCGATTTCGCGGCGCGCTATGGCTCGCCCATCTATGCGGTGACCGATGGCGTGATCGCCTATGCCGGGCGGCATGGCGGGCATGGCAATTATGTGCGTATCCAACATGGCGGCGGCCTCGCCACCGGCTATGCGCATATGAGCCGCATCGCCGCTGCGCCGGGCCAGCGCGTCCGCAGAGGCCAAGTGATCGGCTATGTCGGATCGACCGGCCTGTCGACCGGGCCGCATTTGCATTATGAACTGTATCGCGGTGGCGCGACGGTCAATCCGCTGTCGGTGAAGTTCACGACGACGGCGCAGTTGGCAGGCAATGATTTGCGGGCGTTCCGTGCGCAACTGGCGCGTTACAAGGGGCTGCGCGTCGGCCAGCATCAGGCCTTTGCCGAGGCTCCATCCGTCGGGCCGGTCGCCAGCGGGAAATAAGCCGCTTCCCGCGCGGACGCCGCTTGGGTAACGAGCGGGGATGATCACTTCCGCTCCGGCTTCCGTCACTGCCATCCTGCTTGCGGGTGCGCGGCCCATTCCCGATCCGCTGGCGGTTGCCGCAGGCGTACCGGTCAAGCCGCTTGCGCCGGTTGCGGGCGAGCCGATGATCAATCGCCCGGCGCGCGCCTTGCTCGATCATCCCGCGATCGGGCAGGTGATCGTCCTGACGCAGCGGGCCGATGCCTTTGCCGCTGATCCGGCGACGGCGTGGCTGGGCGCGCATCCGCGCGTGCGGTTCGAGCGGGGCGGGGCGGGGATTGCGTCGTCGCTGCTGGCGTTGATGGAGGCGGGCGACCTGCCCTTTCCGCTGTTGCTGACCACGGCCGATCATGTGCTGCTCGACCGGGCGATGCTGGACCAGTTCATCGCCGAGGCGACGGGCGCGGATATTGCGGTGGCCATGGTCGAGCGGGCGACGCTGCTGGCGCGCTATCCGCAATCGCGGCGGACCTGGCTGAAGTTTCGCGACGGGGGCTGGTCGGGTGCCAATATCTTCTGGTTCGGCAGTGACAAGGCCCGGCCGGTGATCGCCTTGTGGCAGGAGGTGGAGCAGGACCGCAAGAAGGGCTGGAAAATCCTGTCCGCCTTCGGGCCGCTGGCCTTGCTGGGCGCGCTGCTGCGGATTTCGACGCTGCGCGGCGGCATGGCGCGGGTGGGGCGGCGCTTTGGCCTGGTCGCGCGGCTGGTGGCGATGGCGCAGCCCGAAGCGTGCATCGATGCGGACAAGCAGGCGGATGTGGATTTGATCGAGGCGATCCTGGCGGGGCGGTAGGCGCTATTCCGGGTTCCGTTCTTTCGAGCGAAGTCGAGAAACCGGCGCGAGGGTTTCTCGACTGCGCTCGAAACGAACGGCGGGTGGTGGCTTACTTGTCGCCCGCCACGGCCCGGCGGCTGGCCCAGCCCATCATCGCGAAACCGGCGAGCGCAGCGACGATATTCGCGACCGCTGCGCCGATCGTGCCGTAGAGCGGCAATAACGCGGCTTGCAGGCCGAGCAGCAACAGGGTCGCGACGAAGGTGATGCGCAGCGACAGGCCCGCGCGATCGGTCGCCATCAGCAGCGGGCGGTAGCTGACGCCGATCAGTTCGATGCAGGCGGCGATGCCGAGCAACAGCAGCAGCGGATAGGCAGGCAGGAAGTCCGGCCCGGCGATGAAGCCCAGCAACGGACGGCCGATGGTGGCAATCAGCGCGATGATGACCGCGCCCGCGATCAGTGCCAGCCGGTTGGTGCGGCGGAACAGCACGCCGAGCGCTTCCTTGCCATGGCTGCTGGTGCGCGAGAGTTCGACAAAGATGCTGCGCGACAAGAGGCTGCTGATCTTGGTCAGCGAATTGGCGAGCTGGTTGGCGAGGCGATAGAGGCCAGCGCCCACCGGGCCGACGAACGCCCCGACGATCAGCACCGCGACCTGCTGGCCGATCGAGGAGAGGCTGGTCTGCAAATTGGTGGCGGTCAGGAAACCGACGATGCCGGGGTTTTCGCGGCGGGCGTCGATCGCCCGTCCGGCGCGCCAATGGCCGATACGGCCATGGCCGACGCGCAGCGCCAGCCCCCAATAGCCAAGCGCGCAGAGCAGTTCGGCAAAGGCCCAGGCGATGAGGAAGCCGGTGATGTCGGGCATCCACAGCAGCGCCGCGCCCGCACCGATCATCCGCCCGACCGGGATCATGGTTTCGGCGAACGCGGCGCTGTCGAACCGGTCGAACAGGCGCAACAGGCCGGTCGGGCTGGAGCGGATGGTGATCATCATCACCATGCAGAACAGCCAGACCTGCCAGGCCATATGCGGTCCGACCTCCAGCAGGTCGGCGAACAGGAGCAGGATGGCGGCGGCGATCAGTCCACCCGCGACCGCCGATGCCAGGTCGATGAGGATGCAGAAGCGCAGCACCCGGTTGAGCGCGTCGCCATGGCCAGCGGTCAGATGCGGCTGGCCATAGCGCACGACGATCTGCCAGCTATCGAACGACACCAGCGTCTTGATCACCTGCGCGGCGCTCAGCACCAGGGCGAAGCGGCCGAAATCGGCGACGCCGAGCGTCCGGGTGACGATGGCGAGATAGGCGATGCTCAGGATCGCGCCGACGCCCTTACCGCCCAGCAGCCAGCCGGTATTGGCCAGGATGCGCGAAAAGCCGTCGCCTGCCTGCCCCGATCCGCGTTTGACCTTCACGTCTGCCCTGGCCTTTCACCCGGATGCCGGTCATCCGGCGTGCGCCTGTCTAGGGGGTTCGGGCCGTCGTGCAAACCCCGCCTTTTTTTCGGCCAAATTGCCGTTTAAGGCCGCGCGCTATGACGATCAGCAAAGCCATCATCCTTTCCGCCGGGCAAGGCTCGCGCCTGTTGCCGCTGACCCGCGACGTGCCCAAGTGCATGATCGAATTTAACGGGCGCACCCTCATCAGCTGGCAGGTCGCTGCGCTGGTCGCCAATGGCGTGACCGACATCGTGGTGGTGACGGGTTTCCGCACCGAGCGGGTCGAGGATCATGCGTTGCAGTTGTATCGCGAGACGGGCGCGCGCATCCGCACGGTGTTCAATCCCTTTTTCCAGGTTGCCGATAACCTCGGCACTTGCTGGATCGTGCGGGAAGAGATGGACCGCGACTTCATCATCCTGAATGGCGATACCATCGTGTCGGACGAGATCGTCGCCAGGCTGATCGCGGGGGCGAGCGATGCGATCACCGTCACCGTCGATGTGAAGCCCGACGGCGACTATGACGACGATGACATGAAGGTGAACCGCGACGAGAGTGGCCGCCTGCACCATATCGGCAAGCGGTTGTTGCCGCCCGACACCAATGCCGAATCGATCGGCATGCTGGCTTTCACCGGCGAAGGTCCGGCGATCTTCCGCAACCAGATCAACCAGATGATGCGGACGCCGAAGGGGTGGAGCGCTGGTATCTGCGCGCGATCGACATCATCGCCAAGGGCAACCGCGTGGGCACCGTGTCGATCGACGGGCTGCCGTGGCAGGAGGTCGATTTCCCGCAGGATGTGGAAGCGGCGGCGGCGCTGACGGCGCGGTGGGTTAGCGAGGGGCGCTATCGGCGATAGGAAAGCGGGCGCTTAACTTCGCATTATTCCCGTAAATTTTGACATTTAATATCCTGATCCGGATTTTTTGTTACAAACTTATGTGACGGGCAGATTGTAGCACTGTTGCCAGTTGTAGGACAGAGACAGGTCGCGTTGGCCGGTCAGGGTAGGCGACCATATGACAAAAAAGGCCTCCGGTTTGCGGAGGCCTTTTTTATTTGCGCAAGGTGGCGGCGATCACATGTGGATCGGTTTGCCGGTGACCGCCATGGCGGCTTCCTTGATCGCTTCGCTGTGCGTGGGGTGGGCGTGGCAGGTGTACGCGATGTCTTCGCTCGATGCGCCGAACTCCATCGCCTGCGCTGCCTGCGCGATCATCGTGCCGGCGGGCGTGGCGATGATCCAGACGCCCAGCACCTTGTCGGTTTCGGCGTCGGCGATGATCTTCACGAAGCCTTCGGGCTCGTGGTTGGTCTTGGCACGGCTATTGGCCATCATCGGGAATTTGCCGACCTTGATCGCGCCCTTTTCCTTGGCGGCTTCTTCGGTCAGGCCGACGCCCGCGATTTCGGGCTTGGTATAGACAACCGACGGGATCAGGTCGTGGTTCACGATGCCGGTCAGGCCCGCGATATTTTCCGCGACGGCAATGCCTTCATCTTCGGCCTTGTGCGCGAGCATCGGGCCGGGGATGACGTCGCCGATGGCCCAGACGCCGGGCACCTTCGTGCCGAATTCATGATCGGTTTCGATCTGGCCGCGCGCGTTCAGCTCCAGGCCGATCTTGTCGAGGCCAAGGCCGTTGGTGTTGGGGCGACGGCCGATCGATACCAGCACGACGTCGGCTTCGATGGTTTCGGTGTCCCCACCGGCGGCGGGCTCGACGGTCAGGGTCACGCCCTTGTCATGCGCCTTCGCGCCGGTGACCTTGGTGCCCAGGCGATATTCAAAGCCCTGCTTCTTGAAGATCTTATTGGCTTCCTTGCGGACTTCGCCGTCCATGCCGGGCAGGATCTGGTCGAGATATTCGACGACCGTGACCTTCGCGCCCAAGCGACGCCACACGCTGCCCATTTCCAGGCCGATGACGCCGCCGCCTACAACCACGAGATGGCCAGGCACCTTGTCCAGTACCAGCGCGCCGGTCGAATCGACGATCTTGCCGCCGTCATTGTCGACCTCGACACCGGGCAGCGGCGTGACCGACGAGCCGGTGGCGATGACGATATTCTTCGCCGTCACCTTTTCGCCGTTGATTTCAACGGTGTTGGCGCCAGTGAAGCTGGCCAGACCCTTGAGCCAGGTGACCTTGTTCTTCTTGAACAGAAATTCGATGCCGCCGGTCAGCCCCTTCACTGCATCGGCGCGCTGGCCCTGCATGGTGGAGAGGTCGAGGCTCATCTGGTCGATCTTGACGCCGAGCTTGGCGAGCGTGCCATTGGCCGCTTCGTCATAAAGTTCGGAGGCATGCAGCATCGCCTTGGACGGGATGCAGCCGACATTGAGGCAGGTGCCGCCCAGCGTGTCGCGGCTTTCGGCGCAAGCGGTCTTGAGACCCAACTGCGCGGCGCGGATCGCGGCGACATAACCGCCGGGGCCGGACCCGATCACCAGAACGTCGTAGTCGAAATCGGACATGTTATTCTCCGTTCGCCCTGAGCCTGTCGAAGGGCATTACTGCTTCTTTTGCCCTTTGCACAGAAAGGACGGGGCTTCGACAGGCTCAGCCCGAACGGATATGGTGTCTGATTGTGACTTTTACAGGTCGATCAGCAGGCGGGTCGGGTCTTCGATCGCGTTCTTGACCGCGACGAGGAAGGTTACCGCTTCGCGACCATCGACCATGCGATGATCGTAGCTGAGCGCCAGATACATCATCGGACGGATCACGATCTGACCGTCACGAACGACCGGGCGGTCCTCGATCCGGTGCAGGCCCAGAACGCCGGACTGGGGCGGGTTGATGATCGGGCTGGACAGCAGCGAGCCGAACACGCCGCCATTGGAGATGGTGAAGGTGCCGCCCTTCATATCTTCCATGGTCAGCTTGCCTTCCTTGGCCTTCTTGCCAAAGCCGCCGATGGTCTTTTCGATCTCGGCAACGCTGAGCGACTCCGCGTTGCGGATGACCGGAACGACGAGGCCGGTGGGGGCCGACACCGCGACCGAGATGTCGCAGAAATTATTATAGACGATCTCGTCGCCTTCAATCTGCGCATTGACGCCCGGAATGTCGCGGAGCGCCATGCAGACCGCCTTCGTAAAGAAGCCCATGAAGCCCAGACGGACGCCATGCTTCTTTTCGAACAGATCCTTATACTTCGCGCGCGCCTCGATGATGTTGGTCATGTCCACGTCGTTATACGTGGTCAGCATCGCGGCGGTATTCTGCGCTTCCTTAAGGCGCTTGGCGACCGTCTGGCGCAAGCGGGTCATCTTGACCCGTTCCTGCGCGCGGGTGGGGCCAGCGGCAGGGGCGTCGGCGGCCGGGGCCGAGGCAGGCGCGGAA
>NZ_JEMV01000021.1 GCF_000588875.1 Sphingobium sp. Ant17 | reverse complement strand
TGCGCAAGGCTGAGCTGAACTACCCCGCTGCGACTAAACTCCCCCGGCGCAAGGCCGGGATCATCAAGTGTCGCTGCCCAGCGTCGGGTGAACAGTCCCCCGGACTGTTCAGGTCATGCCGGGGGCATGACCGACCCAACGCTCGCAAGCGGTAGGGGCGACTGAAGCAGCCCGTAAGCGACTGACCATTGAGCGACATATTGGAGGTTGCAAGCGGTTCCCAGTAGTGGTCATAATCGACCCAGACGCATTTTGTACTCTGACGGATATGATGGCTTTATGCAGTTGCCGATCCCTGACGGCTTCTTCCACCTTCGTCCGGACCGCTCCACTGGTTGCGGCGATTCAGGATACTATCTCAGTTACCACGGCGGGCGTGATGGCGATACGCTATGCATCTGGCATGAAACCAAATCGATAAGCTCGAACGCCAACCCTCGCTGTCGTATTCTCTGTTTCTGCTCGCAATCCTCGCGCTCAGTTACGGACGAAGAAATCAGGAGTGATCCTTACCTTCATTCGACAGTACAACTCTACGGCGTAAACACAATTGGCGCAAATGAACAGGTTGAAGGGCTTTGGAACGCTCAAGATTTTTTGACGAAATATTTTGAGTATCAAGCTAATCGTTACGCGCCTAGCGATCCTGCTGGAAAAAAGAAAAGGGTTATGGTCGAAGTGGCTTTCGGAACCGCTTGGTATGGTATGAATCATTAGCTACGTCCGCTCCTGTTTGATCCGCCTTTTCCCAACTCACCCAAAACCGCCGCCCCCCCCTCACAACAACCCCTTCGCCCGCATACTCACATGCCCCTGCGCGCCGACGATGATATGGTCATGCACGGCGATGTTCAGCCGCTTGCCGGCCTCGATGATCTGCCGCGTCACGTCGATATCCTGTCGGCTGGGTTCGGGCGAACCGCTCGGATGGTTATGCACCAGGATCAGCGCCGCGGACCCCAGGTCGATCGCGCGTCGTATAACCTCACGGACATAGATCGCAGCCTGGTCGATCGACCCATCGCCCATATTCTCATCGCGGATCAGCATGTTGCGGGTGTTGAGATGCAGCACGCGGACGCGTTCCACCCCCAGATGCGCCATGTCGGCGCGCAGATAGTCGAGCAGCGCCTGCCAACTCGCCAGCACCGGCCGCGCCGCGACTTCGTTGCGGAGCATCCGCAATGCGGTCGCCTGCACGATCTTGATCGCGGCGATGCTGGTGTCGCCCATGCCGGGGACGCGCGCGATCGCATGCCAGTCCGCCGCCATCAGCCCGCCGATCCCGCCAAATTCGCGTAGCAGCGCCTTGGCCAGCGGCTTGGTATCGCGCCGGGGTATGGCCAGCGCCAGCAGATATTCGATCAGTTCATGATCGTGCAGCGCCTCGCCGCCGCTCTCCGCCAGCTTTTGCCGCAATCGCGCCCGGTGTCCCGCGCCGTCATGCGTGACTTTTGCGTCCTGCTCGGCCAAGCTCGCCCCCTTGCTACCGACCGCGACGCTATGCGTTGCGGAATCGCGGGGCAAGGATATTTAGGACGGGTCGGACGTTCTGGTCCCGTCACGGACCATATAGCGTCGCACGAAAGCCGGGGTTGGCCATAAGCATGGAAGAACAGGACGGCGAAGAGATGATTCGCCGGGGGTGGCTGCGCTGGCTGGGTGTCGGCACGGGCACGCTTGCGCTGGTGCTGGTCGGGCTGTGGACGCAGCGCGCGCCGATCGCTGAAAATTTCGTCAGCCGTGAACTGAACCGGCGCGGCGTGCGGGCCAATTACGACCTGGTCGATGTCGGCCTGCGCACCCAGCGGATCGAGGATATCGTGCTGGGCGATCCCGCCCGGCCGGATTTGACCGCCGACTGGGTTGAGGTCGACATCGCCTTTACCGGTGTTACGCCCGAAGTGGCGGCGGTGCGGGCAGGGGGCGTGCGCCTCCATGGCAGCTACAAGGGTGGCGTGCTGAAACTCGGCGAGCTGGACAAGTTCAGCGATCCCAGTTCGACCGCGCCCTTCAGCTTACCGGACATTCTCCTGTCGCTCGCCGACGCCCGGCTTCGGCTCGATACCGACGCGGGCCAGGTCGGCCTGCGGATCGATGGCAATGGCGGGTTGCAATCGGGCTTTGCCGGGAAGGTCGCCGCCGTCATGCCGCGCGGGACCATGGCGGGTTGCGCCATGACCGATGGCAGCGCGCTGCTCGATATCGCCATGCGCGAAGGCCAGCCGCATATGACCGGCCCTATCCGCGCCGCCGCTTTTGCGTGTCGCGAGGCCGCCACCGCCATGGCGCGACCGGTCGCCGTCATCGACCTGACGCTGGGCAAGGCGTTCGAACGCTGGACGGGGCATGTCGACCTGTCGGGCGAAGCGCTCAAGTCCAACGGGCTGGTTCTGGCCAGCCCCACAGGCCGCATCGATTTCGACGGCAGCAAGGCTGGGTCGCAAGGCCGCGCCCGCATCGGCGCAGCTAGCTTGGCTGGCGGCGGCACAATGATCGAGCAGGCCGCGCTGACCGGGGCCTGGACGGTCAAGAGCGACGAAGCGACGGTGCAGGGCAATCTGTCCGGCCGCAACATCCGCCTCGCTTCGCGCGCATCGCTCGCTGCTTTCCGCGAGTCCACGGCAGGCACGCCTGTTGCCCCACTCGCCGCGCGGCTGGTTGATGCCGTGGCAATGGCAGGGGAGAGCAACCAACTCGGCACCGACTTCGCTCTTGTCCAGCGCGGTGCAAAGGGCAGCCTCGTCCTCACCGGCAGCCGCCTTGCCGCGCGTAGTGGCGCGCAGGCGGCGCTCTCGCCCGATGGCCGAGTGACGCTGGGCTGGCCGGGGCCGGGGCGGGCAGCGCTCGACTGGGCGCTTGATGGAGCCCTCACCACCCGGGGCGGCGGCTTGCCCCAGGCCGCACTGCGCCTCGTGCGGCGCCCTGGCGGTGGCTTTGGAGGCGATCTCTTCATCGATCCCTATGCTGCGGGCGATGCACGCATGGCGCTCGACCGGGTCCGTTTTACCGCCGAAGCGAATGGCACGACTCGTTTCGCCACGTCGCTTCGGCTTGATGGCCCCTTGCCTGACGGGCATCTGCGCGGCCTGACGCTGCCGATAGAAGGGCAGCTTGCCGCCGATGGCGCACTGCGCATCAATCCGCGCTGCGTCCCGCTCTCGGTCACTGAGGCCCGCTATGGCAGCTTTGCGGTAGGGCAGACCCGCCAAACGCTCTGCCCGTTGGACGGTGGCGCATTGTTCGCGATGGGACCGGGGGGCATCCGCGGCGGTGCGGACATCCGCAAGCTCGCCCTCTCTGGCACAAGTGGCGACAGCCCGATGCGGCTGACCGCGGACCATGCCCGCATCGCACTGGGTCAGACCGGCTTCACCCTGGCCAATGCCGACCTGTCGATCGGACCGCAGGATGCCCCGGTTCGTCTGGCCGCCGCCAAACTGGACGGCCGCATGACGGCCAAGGGCTTTAGCGGCAAGGCCAGCGGCGCAGGGGGGCGCATCGGCACCATTCCGTTGATCCTGGAACAGGGCAATGGTGACTGGAGTTTTACCAATGGTGCGCTCGCCTTCCGCGCCGCCATGACCGTGCGCGATTCGCAGGTGCCCGCCCGCTTCATTCCGCTCGCCGTGCCGGATTTCACGCTGACGATGCAGAATAGCCGGATTACTGCCACCGGCACACTCACTGCACCACGTAATGGCGCTACCGTCGCCCGCACCGACATCGTCCATAATCTGAACACCGGCAAAGGCCATGCCGACCTGACCGTCCCCGGCCTCGCCTTCGGCCCTGATCTCCAACCCGAAGATGTGACGCCGCTCGCCCTTGGCGTCGTCGCCAATGTAAAGGCGGAGGTGACCGGGACTGGACGCATCGACTGGACCGGCTCCGACGTCACCTCCACCGGCACGTTCCGCACCCAGGACGCCAACCTCGCGGCTGCTTTCGGCCCGGTCGAGGGGCTAAGCGGCGAATTGCGCTTCACCGATCTCATCAATCTCGTGTCCGCCCCCGGTCAGGAAGCCCGGATCAAATCGGTCAATCCGGGTATCGAAGCCCGCGACGGCATCGTCCGCTACCGCCTCGAAGCCGGACAGAAGGTGCGCATCGAGGGCGGCGGCTGGCCCTTTTCCGGCGGTGAACTGGTGCTGCTACCCACCACCATGGATTTCAGCGCCGACGTCGATCGCTATATGACTTTCCGCGTCATCGGCCTTGATGCGGGCGCTTTCATCCAGGCGATGGAATTGGACAATATCTCTGCCACCGGCACCTTCGATGGCCTGATGCCGCTGATCTTCAACGCGCAGGGTGGCCGCGTCGCGGGCGGCGTGCTCGTCGCGCGGCAGGAGGGGATGCCGCCGCTGCTGATGCCCGAAGGGGTGCTGCCCTCCATCCCGTGCGATTCGGGGCGCCAATCCGGCGTCCTGTCCTATGTCGGTCCGGTATCAAACGAGCAGCTTGGCACGATGGGGCGGATCGCCTTCGACGCGCTCAAGAATCTCCAATATAAATGTCTGACAATCCTGATGGATGGTGCGCTGGATGGCGAGATGGTCACCAACGTCGTGTTCAATGGCGTCAATCGTGGTCAATTGGGTGGGGCACCAGCGGGCTTGGCGCGCAACTTTGTGGGCCTGCCTTTCCTCTTCAACGTCCGTATCTCCGCGCCTTTCCGGGGACTCATGAGCACAGCCCAGTCCGTCATCGACCCGACCCAGACGATCCGCGACGAGATCGGCCGCCAAGCGCAGGAAAAGATGCGGGCGCAGGCGGTAGAAGGGCTTGCGGTTCAGCCTGTGGACAGCGACAAGATGGCAAACGGGGAGCCGAAATGAATAAACAGATAATCATCATGGCCGGGTTGGCCGCATCGGCGCTGGGGGGCTGCATTCAGGTGAAGGCCCCAGACAAGCCGATCGAAATCAATCTGAACGTCAAGGTGCAGCAGGAAGTCGTGGTGCGCTTGCAACGCGATGCCCAGGATCTGATCCAGAATAACCCGGAGTTGTTCCCGCAATGACACGCAAGATGCTTATAATCGCCGCTGGCGCTGCCGTTGCGCTGGCCACCGGTTTTGCCATGACCGCTCCCGCCCGCGCGCAGACCGGTGCCGTCGCCTCCGCCATGGCGGCCGGAACCGTGGGCGAGCAGGCCGATGGTTATCTTGGTATCGCGGGCACGGTGAGCGCCGATGTGCGCGCCGAAGTCGAATCGATCAACATCAAGCGCCGCGCCGCTTACACCCAGTTGGCCAGTCAGCGGGGCGTGACCGTGCAGGACGTCGCCGCCGCCACCGGCTGTCAGACGCTCAGCAGCCGGGTCAAGACGGGCCAAGCCTATCGCATCGGCGCCGGTGCCTGGCAGACCAAGGGCGCAGGCGCGATCGCGTTGCCCTCCTATTGCGCGACGGCGGGCTGAAAAGCCGCTCTGGCGGACTTTTCTCCTTCCTTCGTCCAGGGCGTCATTCTCTGCCCGAACCAAGGTTGACTATCCGCAATCGCCTTTCTAAACGGGCCGCGCCTTGACGGGTGCAGCCGCAAGCGCCATGCCGCCTGCCATAAGGGGTCAAAACCCCACGTGGAGGACGAACATGGTTGCGGAGACACCCGGACAGGACCCGGCAGGGGAAGACGCGCGGATCGCTTCGTTGGAGGAGCGGATCGCACGAGCCGAATCTGTCGAAAAGGTCAGGCAGGGGGCTACTGAGCAAGCGGCGGATGATGGGTCTCGCCTCGGCAACAGGGTTCTTGCAGAACTGATCGGCGGTCTTGTCGGCGGTGCGTTGATCGGCTGGGTTTTGGACCGGCTGTTTGGCACATCCCCTTGGCTCCTGCTCGTTTTCCTCGGTCTTGGGATCGTGGCGGCGTTCAGGAACATCATCAGATTGACGACGATAAAGCGTCCCCCGCAATAAGGGACGCTTTCTTCTTAGTCCGACGGTAAAGACGTTACAGGGGTCCAGCGTGGCAGAATCCGGCAAAATCGATCCGATGCACCAGTTTGCGATCGAACCCTTGTTCGGTACGGATCAGCTGTCGCTCGGCGGTTTCAACATCGCCTTTACCAACAGCGCGCTTTATATGGTGCTGGCCGCCGTGGTGCTGTGGATCTTCGTGATCGGCGGCATGAAGCGGGAACTGGTCCCCGGTCGCTGGCAGATGGCGGTCGAATATATGACCGGCTTCATCAAGAATCTGCTGATCGCGAACGTCGGCGAGGGCGGCAAAAAGTACATCCCCTACGTCTTCTCGCTGTTCATGTTCATCCTGCTGGCCAACCTTCTGGGTCTGCTGCCGCTGGGTCTGGTCGGGCTTCACCCCTTCACCTTCACCAGCCATTTCACGGCGACTGGCGTGCTGGCGATCATGAGCTTCTCGATCGTTCTGATCGTCGCTTCGCCAAGCATGGCTTCCACTTCTTCTCGCTTTTCATCCCGCACGGCACGCCCGCGCTGATGGTGGCGCCGCTCTTCCTTATCGAACTCGTGTCCTTCATGGTGCGTCCGTTCAGCCTGGGCCTGCGACTGTTCGTCGCGATGACCGCTGGCCACGTACTGTTGAAGGTGCTGGCGGGTTTCGTCATCAACAGCGCGAACGCTTCGCCCATGCTGGGCCTGACCGTCGGCACTGCCAGCTTCATCCTGATGATTGGCATCAGCGCGCTGGAAATGCTGGTCGCGGTCATCCAGGCCTATGTGTTCGCGCTGCTGACTTCGGTCTATCTCAACGATGCCGAGAACCTGCACTGAGTTTCATCTAGTTTCGTCAACAATCATTATATTCTAACGAAGGAGTTTACGACATGGACGCAGAAGCCGCAAAGCTGCTCGGTGCTGGCCTGGCCGCCATCGGTGCGGGCATCGCTGCCCTGGGTGTGGGCAACGTGTTCAGCGCGTTCCTCGAAGGCGCGCTGCGCAATCCGGGTGCCGCTGATGGTCAGCAGGGTCGTCTGTTCATCGGTTTCGCCGCGGCGGAACTTCTGGGTCTGCTGGCGTTCGTTATCGCCATGATCCTGGTGTTCGTGGCCTGACACGCCTTACGGGACGGGCAGGGCGGCCTTTACGCCACCTCGCTCGTCCCGCACTATTGACCGCGCCCTGATCGGACGGAAAAAATGCCTCAAATCGCGCAAATTGCCGAAACCTACTCCAGCCAGATTTTCTGGCTGCTGCTGACCTTCGGCTTCGTGTTCTTCGTCATCGGCCTCGGCATGGTGCCCAAGGTGCAGGGGACGGCGGACGCGCGCGACGCGAAGATCAGTGGTGATCTGGACGCGGCCAAGGTTGCCTTCGCCCGTGCCGACGAAGCCGAAGCGGACTATCGTGTCCGTGACGCGGAAAGCCGCACCGCCGCTCAGGCGATGCTGGCCAAGGCGAAGAGCGAAGCCGCCAAAGCTTCTGAAATCAAACTTGCCGCCGCCGATGCGGAGGTCGCCGCGAAGATCGCGGCCGCCGAATCCCGCATCCAGGCTGCCTCGACTGCAGCCCTGGCAGAAATCGAAACCGTCGCCGCCGAAGCAGCGCGCGACATGGTGGCTCGCATCTCCGGCGTGGAAGCGTCGGACGAGGCAGCCCGCAACGCAGTAAAGGCGGCACTGGCCCATGGCTGAGGCAGCAGCACAGCATCAAGGGGACACGACCCCCACGCTCGACCAGGCGATCCATGCCGAAGGGATGGAGCCAGTCGGCACTGTCGCGCATGAAGGCGTGGTGCCGCACACTGACCCGGAAGCGGTGGGCATGGATGCCACCGCCTGGGTGAGCCTTGCCATGGCGGCGTTCATCGCATCCTGCTTTTCAAGAAAGTGCCCGCATTGATCGGCGGCGTGCTGGACGGTCGGATCGCGCAGATCAAGGAACAGCTTGCCGAAGCTACCCGGCTGCGTGCCGAAGCCGAAGCGCTGAAGGGCGAATATGAGGCGAAGCTGGCCGCTGCGGCCGGTGAAGCCGATGCCATGCGCAAGGCTGCCGAGCATGAGGCCGAGGGGCTGCTGGCCGACGCCAAGCTGAACGCCGAAGCGCTGATCGTCCGCCGCCAGAAAATGGCCGAGGACAAGATTGGTGCGGCTGAACGCGCCGCCATCGTGGCCATCCGCGCCAAGGCCGTGAATGCGGCGACCACGGCTGCGGCGGTTCTGATCGCACAGGGGCATGATGCGCAAGCGGACAAGGCGCTGGTGGATCGCGCGATCAGCGGGCTCGGCACGATCAACTAAATCTTCGGACAGAAATTGAACAAAAAAAGACCGGCACAGAGATCTGTGCCGGTCTTTTTTGTTTGAAGCAGCGGTTGTTCGATCAGTCTGTCAGCGTCGCATTATCGATGACGAAGCGATATTTGACGTCGCTCTTCTGCATCCGCGCATAGGCGGCATCAATATCCTGCGCAGCGATCATCTCGATCTCGGCCGTGATGCCCTTTTCGGCGCAGAAATCGAGCATCTCCTGCGTTTCCGCGATCCCGCCGATCAGGGATCCGGCAATGGCGCGGCGGCGGAAGATCAACGCAGCGACATTGGGGGCAGGGTGGCCATGTTCAGGCACGCCGACCAATGTCATCGTTCCGTCCCGCTTCAGCAAGGCCGTGAAGGCATCGAGGTCATGGCTGGCCGCGACCGTGTTCAGGATGAAGTCGAACTTGTCGGCATAGGCCGCCATTTCATCCGCATTGCGCGACACCACTACGGCGTCTGCACCCAGATCAAGGGCATCCTGCCGCTTGGCCTCCGACGTCGTGAAAGCCACGACATGCGCGCCCAAGGCGTGCGCCAATTTGACGCCCATATGGCCCAGGCCGCCAATGCCCACGATGCCGACCGTCTTGCCCGGTCCGACGTTCCAGTGGCGCAGCGGCGACCAGGTGGTGATCCCCGCGCATAACAAGGGCGCTACCGCTGCCAGTTGCTCAGGTGCATGGCTGACCTTCAGCACGAAATCATCCTTGACGACGATGGCCTGCGCATAGCCGCCCATCGTATGGCCCGGCGCATCGTTGGTCGCCCCGTTATAGGTGCCGATAAAGCCCTTCTCGCAATATTGCTCCAACCCTTCGTCGCACGAGGCGCAGGACTGGCAACTGTCAACCATGCATCCTACGCCAACGACGTCCCCGACGCTGAACTTGCTGACCTGATCGCCCACGGCAGTGACATGGCCGACGATTTCATGTCCCGGCACGCAGGGATACAGCGTGCCGTTCCATTCTCCGCGCACCTGATGCAGGTCGGAATGGCAAACGCCGCAATAGGCAATGGCAATGGCGACATCATGCGCGCCCACCGGGCGGCGTTCGATGGCGATGGGCTCAAGCGGCTTGTCTGCGGCATAGGCGCCATAGGCTTTGGTGCTCATGGGAATTCCTTTGAAATCGGGGGCAATGGATGGTTAGGGCACATGGGCACCCGCCTGTGCCATGCGGTCTAGATAGGACGCGCCGGATGGCGATCAACCTGCGCCATTGCACATAGCGCCTGCAACGCTATCTCTGCGCCATGTCCGGCCCCCAATCCCCTGATCGCTTCAACGAAGACAAGGCAAGCTTCACCGTCACCGGCAGCCAGCCCGACATAGAGGTCGGTGTCGAAGCGATCCGCACCACGCTCAAGACGCTGCCGACCCGTCCCGGCGTCTATCGGATGCACGATACACGCGGCGATGTGCTCTATGTCGGCAAGGCCCGCGCGCTCAAGAATCGCGTCGTCAATTATACGCAGGTCGATCGCCTCCCGCGCAGGCTTCAGCGGATGGTCGCCCAAACTCGTTCCATGACCATCGTGACCACCAATAGCGAGGCGGAAGCCTTGCTGCTGGAAGCGCAACTGATCAAGCGCTACCGCCCGCCATACAACGTCCTGCTGCGCGACGACAAAAGTTTCCCCTTCATCCTGTTGCGGGAAGATCATGCCTTCCCGCGCGTCCAGAAGCATCGCGGCGCGCGCAAGGCACAGGGTCGCTATTATGGTCCCTTCGCCAGCGCTGGCTCGGTCACGCGCACGATCAACGCGCTGCAAAAACTGTTCCTGCTGCGCTCCTGCACCGATAGCTTCTTCGCCAACCGTTCGCGCCCCTGTCTGCTCTATCAAATCAAGCGCTGCTCGGCCCCCTGTGTCGATCGGATCGACCCGGACGGCTATGCCGAACTGGTCCGCGACGCGCAGGATTTTCTGGGCGGCAAGTCGACCGCTGTTCAGAAGAAGCTCGGCACAGCCATGCAGGCCGCGTCCGACGCGATGGACTTCGAACAGGCCGCCGTCATCCGCGACCGGCTAAAGGCGCTGACCTTCATTCAGGGCAGCCAGGCCATCAACGCCGAAGGGCTGGGCGACGCCGACATTTTCGCGCTGGCAGCGAAAGGCGGAGCGATGTGCATCCAGGCCTTCTTCATTCGTGGTGGCCAAAATTGGGGGCATCGCAGCTTCTTCCCGGTCCACACTGCCGAAGTCGCTGAAGATGAAGTGCTGGCCAGCTTCATGGCGCAATTTTACGAAGAAGTGCCGCCGCCCAAGCTGGTGCTGACCGACCGCGCGCCTGCGGAATGCGACCTGATCGCCCAGGCCCTGACCGAACGGATCGGCAGCAAGGTGCGCATCGAAGTCCCCCAGCGCGGCGACCGCACCCGTCTGATCAAACAGGCGCAGCGCAACGCGGTCGAGGCGCTCGACCGCCGCCTCGCGGAAACCACCAGCCAGGGCAAAGTGCTGGACGACATGGTCGAAGCCTTCGGGCTGGATGGCATACCCGACCGGATCGAAATCTATGATAACAGCCATATTCAGGGTGCCCATGCGCTGGGCGCGATGGTCGTTGCCGGGCCGGAAGGCTTCCGCAAGAACGCCTATCGCAAGTTCAACATGAAAGACCCCGTCATCTCGAACGATGATTTCGCGATGATGCGCGACATGTTCGAGCGGCGCTTTGGCCGTGCCCAGCGCGAAGACCCGGATCGCGACAGCGGCGAATGGCCCGACCTGGTCCTGATCGACGGCGGCAAGGGCCAGCTATCGGCGGCGCGCACGATGCTGGAGGAAATGGGCATTGAGGATGTTACCATGATCGGCGTGGCCAAAGGGCCGCATCATGGTCGGGACGGGCGCGAGGTGTTTCACCTGATGGACGGTCGCGAAGTCACCTTCCCGATCAACCATCCCGTCCTCTTCTACCTGCAACGGTTGCGCGACGAGGCGCATCGCTTCGCCATCGGCGCGCATCGTGCCAAGCGGAGCAAGGCGATCACTGTCAGTTCGCTCGATGAGGTGCCGGGCATCGGCCCCGCCCGCAAGAAGGCGCTGCTGATGCATTTCGGCACCGCCCGCGCCGTCCGCGATGCCGCGCTGGAAGATCTGGCACGCGCGCCTGGCGTGTCCACGGCGGTTGCCCAGCAGGTCTATGACTATTTTCACGGCTGAGGCCGCGAAGGCCAGCCAGTTGCAATTCTCGTACATTATGCTACATGCACTGGGCTGACGTCCTTTGATGACGATCTATGTTTCCTCCTCCGGCCCTCATTGTGCGTGGACGAGGTCTGTCTCGAAGCCTTCGCTTCTCTTCAGTTCATGGGTCGCTCCGGCGACACTCTAGCCATGCGTTCGTTATTGCACGCCGCATGTTCATTTTATGACGGCAAAGGCCGTCCAGGATTCGATGACTATTATTTTTCCTTCCTCTACCCGTTCTTCGCTTGCTCATGGGCTTGATCGCCTTTCGCCGACCCACAGCGTCGCATCGCCGTTGACCGGCCTGTTGAGCAACCGTGAATTGAAGAAAATCGTGGCCGACATGGTCGACTGACAGTTAGCCGGACGGTGCCGATCGCACCGTCCGGCTCTTTATCGTTACTCTCTACTGAAAGGCACATTATGAGCAGGGAAACCCTCAAACCATTTTTGATCAGCAAGAATGAAGAAGGCGCATTCCGCCTGACCGTCCGCGATACCCGCTTCAATTCGCAGGGCTATCCGATCGTCACCGCGACGATGCAGGACGAGATTTTCAAGTCGGCTTCGGCTGCCCGCGCCTATGCGCGTGACAATTTCAAGGCTGAACCAGGCCAATATTCGACCAAGTAAGCCGACAGGATAGCGGGCGGATGCGTAGCTAGGGGCCGATTGGTGCCAACGCTCGTCACCCCCGCTCTCGTCTGCGCCTTGCGCCCCCATGGCGAACATGGGGCCATCGCGCGCCTGCTGACCCCCGACCATGGCTTGGTCGCAGGCTATGTGCGCGGCGGACGCTCCCGCCTGATGCGGCCGGTGCTATTGCCAGGCAACAGCGTCATGGCGACATTCCGCGCCCGGACCGAGGATCAACTCGCCGGGTTGACGGTCGAAATGGCGCATAGCCGCGCGCCCCTCCATGCGGAACCTCTGCCTGCCGCCGCGATCGACTGGAGCTGCGCGCTGACCGCCGCGGCCCTGTCCGAAGGCACGCCCCATCCTGCCCTATATCGCGCGCTTGACGGCGTGATGGGTGCCATCGAGGCGGCACCGGCGGCACGCGGCTGGGCCGTCGCGCTGGTGCGCTACGAATTGCTGCTGTTGGCGGAACTGGGCTTCGGCCTTGACCTCACGCGCTGCGCCGCGCTCGGCGCTGCCGATGATCTCGCCTATGTCAGCCCGCGGAGCGCGGCGGCGGTCAGCCGTGCGGGCGCGGTCGGCTATGAGCATCTGCTCCTGCCGCTGCCGCCCTTCCTGCTGGCGGGCGGGACCGGCGAATGGGCTGACATCATGGATGGCTTTGCCCTGACGGGCTTCTTCTTGGAGCGCTCTGTCCTGACCGATAGGCGCATCGACATATTGGCCGCGCGCGAAAGGCTGGTCGATCGCCTGAAAAGGGCGGTTGCCTGACTGTCCCTGCTTCCATAAGGGGCAAGCGACCTATTTGGTAAGGAGCTGCCCATGTTGATCGCCCTGTTTCCCGGAGATGGCATCGGTCCCGAAATCGTCGATCAGGCGAAGCGGGTGCTGGATGCGCTGGCGATTGACGGCCTGACCTACGACCATGGTCTGGTGGGCGGCGCGGCGTACAAGGCGGTTGGTCATCCGCTGCCCCCCGAAACGCTCGACCTCGCCAAGAAAGCCAATGCAATTCTGTTCGGCGCAGTCGGCGATCCCGATTGCGACGCGCTCGAACGCCATTTGCGCCCGGAACAGGCGATTTTGGGCCTGCGCAAGGAACTCGGCCTCTTCTCCAATCTCCGCCCGGCCAAGGTTTTCCCCGAACTGGCTGGCGAATCCGCGCTCAAGCCCGAAGTCGCAGGCGCGATCGACCTGCTGATCGTGCGGGAAACCAATGGCGACGTCTATTTCGGCGAAAAGGGTTTTCGCACCACCGCTGATGGCCAGCGCGAAGGCTATGACGTCATGTCCTATAATGAGGGCGAGGTCCGCCGCATCGCCCATGCCGGTTTCCAGGCCGCCCGCGCGCGGCGCGGCAAGCTCTGTTCGGTGGACAAGGCCAATGTGCTGGAAACCAGCCAGCTGTGGCGCGACGTGGTGATCGAGGTATCGGCCGACTATCCCGACGTCGCATTGAGCCACATGTATGTGGACAATGCCGCGATGCAGCTGGTCCGCAACCCCGGCCAGTTCGACGTGATCGTCACCGGCAACCTCTTTGGCGACATTTTGTCGGATCAGGCCAGCATGTGCGTTGGCTCCATCGGCATGCTGGCATCGGCGACGCTCAACGGCAGCGGCCAGGGGCTGTATGAGCCGATCCACGGCTCCGCCCCCGACATTGCGGGCACCGGCAAGGCCAATCCGCTCGCGACGGTGCTGTCGGCGGCGATGTTGCTGCGCTATTCGCTGGGCATGGCCGATCAGGCCGACCGGATCGAACGCGCCGTCGCCAAAGCGCTGGCCAATGGCGCGCGCAGCCCCGATCTGGGCGGCACGATGACGACGGTGGAAATGGGTGACGCGGTGCTGGCGGCGCTGGACTGAGGAACAGACGATGAAGCGGAAAAGCGGGCAAGACCCTGAAATCACCAAGCATTGGAAGCCCGCGACGATCGCGGTGCGGGGCGGCACGGCGCGTACCGAATATGGCGAAACGTCCGAAGCGCTCTTCCTGAGCAGCGGCTATTGCTATGACCGGGCGGAGGATGCCGCCGCACGCTTTGCCGGCGAGCAGCAGGGCATGACCTATAGCCGTTTGCAAAACCCGACGGTCGAGATGCTGGAACAGCGTATCGCGCTGCTGGAAGGGGCAGAGGCCTGCCGCGCCACCGCGACCGGTATGGCGGCGATGACGGCCGCCTTGCTGTGCCAATTGTCTGCGGGCGACCATGTCGTTGCTGGCAAGGCATTGTTCGGCTCCTGCCGCTGGCTGACCGACACGCTGCTGCCCAAATTCGGCATCGAAACGACCACGGTCGACGCCACCGACAATGCTGCATGGGAAGCGGCGATCCGGCCCAACACCAAGGTCGTCTTCTTCGAAACCCCGGCTAATCCGACGATGGATGTCGCCGACATGGCGGCGATCTGCGCGATCGCAAAGGCCCATGGCATTACCAGCGTCGTCGACAATGCCTTCGCCACCCCCGCGCTCCAGCGGCCGATGGAATTTGGCGCGGACGTCGTGGCTTATAGTGCGACCAAGATGATGGACGGGCAGGGCCGCGTGCTGGCTGGCGCGATTTGCGGTACGCGGGAATGGATCACCAATATACTGCTGCCCTTCCACCGCAACACCGGGCCGACGCTCAGCGCGTTCAATGCCTGGGTCGTGCTCAAGGGACTGGAGACGCTGGACCTGCGGATTCGGCGGCAGAGCGAAAATGCGCTCAAGGTCGCGAAATTTCTTGAAGGCCGCGTCGCCAAGGTGCTGTATCCGGGGCTGGAGAGCCACCCGCAACATGCGCTGGCAATGCGCCAGATGGAAATGGCGGGGCCTATTTTCTCGCTCTATGTCGGCGGTGGTCGGGCGGAGGCACACGGGCTGCTGAATGGGCTGCAACTGGTCGATATCAGCAACAATATCGGCGATTCGCGCTCGCTGATGACGCACCCCGCGTCGACCACCCATTATGGCATGGCGGAGGCTGCGCGGCTGGAAGTCGGGATCACCGAAGACATGCTACGGCTCAATGTCGGGCTGGAGGATGCGGACGATGTGATCGCCGATCTGGATCAGGCGTTGCGGACGATCGGGCGTTGACGGGCAAGGGGGTAAGGGCGCATTCGTAAGACCGTGAACGCACTTTTCCCCTTCCACGCCAAGACGCAGGACGTCATCGTCCATGTCGCCGTTTCCTTCCTGCCCGAACAGTCGGAGCCGGACCGGGGCCGCTGGTTCTGGGCTTATCATATCCGCATCGAAAACCAGGGCACGCAACCGGTCCAGTTGCTGACCCGTCATTGGGTCATCACCGACGGGCGCGGTGCCCAGCATCGGGTCGATGGCGACGGGGTGGTGGGCGAACAGCCAGTGGTGCAGCCGGGCAAAAGCTATGATTATGTTTCCGGCTGCCCGCTCAACACCCCTACCGGATCGATGAAGGGCAGCTACCGCATGATCGGTGTCAGCGGCGAGACGTTCGAGGTCGCCATCCCCCATTTCGCGCTGATCGCGCCGGCGGTGGCCGAATGAAGCGGACGCATTTGCCGCTCAACGGCCTGCGCGTGCTGGATGCGGCGGCGCGGCATTTGTCGTTCACGCGCGCGGCGGACGAACTGGCGGTGACGCCGGCAGCCGTGGGGCAACAGATTCGCGCGTTGGAAGATCTGCTGGGCGTGGTGCTGTTCCGCCGCACGCCCAAGGGACTGGAATTGACGCCGGAAACCGAAGCGGGGCTGGATGCCCTACGCGCCGGTTTCCTGGAGTTTGAGGATGCCGTGCGGGCGATGCAGGCGGGCCAGGCGAGCAGCGCACTAACCATCGCCGCGCCGCGCGATATCACCGCCAAATGGCTGCAGCCACGCTTGGCCGCCTATGCTGTGCATCAGCCCGACCTGACGTTCCAACTGATCGCGGCGGACGAGGCGCTGGACTTTACCGAAGCCAATCTCGACCTCGCACTGCGCCTGACCGATGCGGCGGGCGAGCATGAAGGGGTGAAGCTGGGCGAGGCGGCCTTCGTCACGGTGGAAGCAGCCCAAGGCGGGCCGGAACAGACGATTGACTGGCCGGGTTGCCCGGCGGGTGACAATCCTGCGGTCATCCGTGTGGCCGATGGCGGGCTGGCGATCGAGGCGGCGGCCAACGGCTTTGGCCGGGCGCGTGTGCCCTTGCTGCTGGTACAGGCCGATCTGGCGGCAGGCCGGGTGCGGCAGGTGGGGGAGGCGACGCCAAGCCTGCTCAGCTACTGGCTGATCGCACCCTTGCCGCAATGGCGGCAGAAGAAGGTCAAGGCGCTGGTTGAAGCGCTGCTGGACTGACTAGATGCCGCTGCTCATTCAGCCAGCAGGTTGAGCGCGCGGGTCATCAACGCTACGAACCGCGCTTCGTCCAGGCGCGCAACGGGATTGTTCCAGCTGGAGCTGATGGCGCGCCATTGTCCGTCCTGACGCCGCCCGAGGAAGCTCATGGCCATCACGCCCGGTTCGCTGCCCCCCTTATAGCCGAGATAGGCCCAGCGCCTCGCATCGGCGGGGGCGATGCCGGGTTCGATCGCCATGATCGACAGGGCATCACCGCCATGGACGCGCAGCCAGTCGAGTTGCGCGATCATGTCGGTCGCACTGGCAAACCATTCGACCTCTTCGATCGCGGTCGGGGTTTCGGCGACACTGCCGACATCCACCTTGTCGGCGGTCAGGCGGGGCGCGGCTTCGCGCAGCAGCGCCCGGCGCGCGTCGGGGGATGCTGTGGCATAACGCCGCCGCAGGTCGGCATTGGCGGGCATTTTGAGCGCAAAGGCTTCGGCGGTAGTGAGCAGGGGCAGCGCTCGATCCGGGTTCGCATGACCGCTTTTCGCGAGCATGGCGTCCACATTGTCGCGGCCTAGCGCCAGCAGCAGCGTATCGGTCGCGTTATTATCGCTTTCAGCGATCATTGCGGTAGCCAGGCTGTGCAGCGTCATCGGCGCGCGGTCTGGCCAGTGCAAAAGACGGCCGGAAAAGCTCTTGGCTTCGAGCGGAATGACGTCGCTCCAGCGCCGCTCGCCCGCCGCTACGGCGCGCGCCAGTTCCGCAAGGATGGTGAGCTTGAAGCTGGAACCGATGGCCATCACAGCCTCGGCGCGATGCGCCTCTCGTAGCTGGGGCGGGGTGTCGCCTAAGGTCGCAACCGCGAAACTGGTCGTGCCGGGGAGGGCGGCGATGTCCGTCATGACCTTGGCCATGTTGTCATTGGCGGTACGCGCGCCGACGATCCGCAGGCCCACGACGCGACCGGGTGGCTGGGGAGCAACGACAAGGGTGAACCCCACCATAGCGCGTTCGTAACGGATTTCGACTTGTCCGGCCGTGGCGCTGTCTTGCCGCACAGACCCCAGCGCGAGCGGTTGGCCATGCTGCGCGCGCAGATCAGCAGCAACCGCGCGCCAGCGGTCCACAGGGACAGCATCAAGGAAGAGGGGAGAGAAATAGGCGGCTTCGTTGCCAGGCGACGTGAGAAGGCGAAGCAGTTGTTGGGCGCGGGCTTGATAAGCGGGTGTGGGTGCAGCCTGGGCGGGTAGGGCGATGCTCAACAGGATCAAGAGCGTCGCAAAGAGCCGCGCCAACATGGTTATGTGCCCCGACAAAGCCCCTCCCCTTCAGGGGAGGGGTTGGGCATCGTCCAAGTGCATAGCGTGGGATAGACCCCACCCCTGAAGGAGAGGAACTGGAGGTAGCCTGAGGGCGCCTCAAGCATCGATCGCTTCTTCGTCCACCGCCGCCGCATTCTCCTGAATGAAAGCGAAGCGATGCGCCGGGTTGGTCCCCATCAGGCGATCGACGAGATCGCGCACGCCCGCGCGCTCTTCGACGTCGGAGGGCAGGGTGATGCGGATCAGCATGCGCGTCTTGGGATCCATGGTGGTCTCGCGCAGCTGCATCGGGTTCATTTCGCCAAGCCCCTTGAAGCGGCTGACATCGACTTTCTTGCCCTTGAACTCCTTGGTCTGCATCAGCGCGGCGCGATGCGCGTCATCCTTGGCATAGGCGCTCTTGCCGCCAGCGACGAGGCGATAGAGCGGCGGCTGGGCGAGGTAGAGATGGCCGCGCCTTACCAACTCCGGCATTTCCTGAAAGAAGAAGGTCATCAGCAGCGTCGCGATATGCGCGCCATCGACGTCAGCGTCGGTCATGATGACGATGCGTTCATAGCGCAGATGGTCGGGATTGCAGTCCTTGCGCGTGCCGCAGCCCAGCGCCAGGATCATGTCGGCAATTTCCTGATTGGCCAGGATCTTCGCATTATTGGCCGAAGCGACGTTCAAGATCTTGCCGCGCAGGGGCAGGATCGCCTGCGTCTTGCGGTCGCGCGCCTGCTTGGCGGAACCACCTGCAGAATCGCCTTCGACCAGAAAGATTTCAGCCCCTTCCGGGTCGTCGTTGGAACAGTCCGTCAGCTTGCCGGGCAGGCGCAGCTTGCGCGAATTGGTCGCGGTCTTGCGCTTGACCTCCTTCTCCTGCTTGCGCTTCAAACGCTCGTCCATGCGATCGAGCACATAGGCCAGCAGCGCCTTGCCCCGGTCCATATGGTCGGTCAGATAATGGTCGAAATGGTCGCGGACGGCATTTTCCACCAGACGCGCGGCTTCGGGCGATGTCAGCCGGTCCTTGGTCTGGCTCTGAAACTGCGGTTCGCGGATAAAGACCGACAGCATGATTTCCGATGACGTCATGATGTCGTCGGCGGTGATGTCCTTCGCCTTCTTCTGGCCCACCAGGTCGGCAAAGGCGCGGATGCCCTTGACCAGTGCAGCGCGCATACCCGCTTCATGCGTGCCGCCATCGGGCGTGGGAATGGTGTTGCAATACCAGCTATAGCTGCCGTCCGACCAAAGCGGCCAGGCCACGGCCCATTCGACACGGCCGGCGCCTCGGGAAAATCCTGATTGCCCGCGAAAAACACGCTGGTCGCACATTCGCGGTCGCCGACCTGTTCTTTCAGATGATCGGCAAGGCCTCCTGGGAACTGAAAGACAGCTTCGGTGGGGGTATCGTCGCTGACGAGTTCGGGCGCGCATTTCCAGCGAATTTCTACGCCCGCAAACAGATAGGCCTTCGACCGGGCGAGGCGGTGCAGGCGGGCCGGCTTGAATTTCTGTTCCGCGAAGATTTCGGTGTCGGGGGTAAAGCTGACCGACGTGCCACGCCGGTTGGGTGCGCCGCCGACCTTTTCCAGCGCAGTGATGGGTAGTCCTTGCGAGAAGCTTTGGCGAAACAATTCCTTGCTGCGGGCGACCTCGACCACGGTAGTGCTCGACAGCGCATTGACCACGCTGATGCCGACGCCATGCAGACCGCCCGATGTGGCATAGGCTTTGTCGGTGAATTTACCGCCCGAATGGAGCGTGGTCATGATCACTTCCAGCGCCGACTTGCCAGGGAATTTGGGGTGTGGATCGACCGGAATGCCGCGCCCATTGTCGGTGATGGTCAATCGGTTGCCGGGTTCCAGCGTGATGTCGATCCGGCTGGCATGGCCCGCCACCGCTTCGTCCATACTGTTGTCGAGCACTTCGGACGCGAGATGGTGCAGCGCGCGCTCATCCGTGCCGCCGATATACATGCCGGGACGGCGGCGTACCGGTTCCAGCCCTTCCAGCACCTCGATGGCGGAAGCATCATATTCAGGAGAGGTTGATGGTGTGGCAGCGAACAGGTCTTCGGACATGATCATAGCTATAGGCGGGCAGGCGTGGCGCGCAAGCACTGTGTCTTATGCGGCACAGCAACGAAAAGTTACGATAAAGCGTGAAACAAACCCTGCATTCAGACCGTTAGCGCCATGCAAGAGGGATATTGACGCCCCCAGGCGAGGAGAAATTTACATGAAGTTGAGCCATTTTGCACCGCTTGGTGCCACGCTGGCATTTGTGCTGGCTACCCCTGTGATGGCGCAGGACAGCACGGGCGCGGTCGATTGGACCGGCCCCTATATCGGTGGTTCGTTCGGTTACAACTGGCAGAAGGGAGATGGCGAAGAACATCTGCGCTTCGACACCGATGCCGACGGCGATTATGACGATGTGGTCAGGACCGGCACCGGTGCCAACGCCTTTTCCCCTGGCACCTGTGGTGGATCCGCGCGCGGTTCCACGCCCGCCAGCGGCTGCAACGCGGACAAGGATGCCATTGGCTGGATGGGTCATGTTGCTACGATCGCCAATTCGGCAGCATCGTTGCCGGTGTCGTCGCCGAAGCAGGGAAGGCTTATATCAGTGACAGCGTCACCGAATATTCCACCACCCCAGCTTTCTATGAAATGACTCGTCGGATCGACTGGAATGGCAATTTGCGCGCACGCCTGGGTTATACCACGCCTGGCGGCATCATGCCCTATATCACTGGCGGCCTGGCCTATGCAAGGTGAAGAACAGCTTCGCTACCAGCAATGGTGCGAACAGCTTTACCGAAATTGACAGCAAGGAAGACGCCTGGGGCTACACCATGGGTGGCGGCATCGAAGCCAAGGTATCGGATAATTTCTCGATTGGTGCCCGCTATTTGTGGACCCGTTACAATGTGAACGACTATCGGGTCGATGTGGGCGCAGGCAGTGCGCCGGCGACCAACCCGTTCCTGATTACGCCATCGGGCGGCACCAGCATGAACCGTGGCGACAAGTTCGACACGCAGAGCGTGATGGTCACGACCAGCTTCCGCTTCTGATCGAAAAAGGGGCGGGGGCTTTCGCCTCCGCCCCTTTCTATCGGACAATAAAAAGGCCGCCTTTCGGGGCGGCCTTTTTTATGGCTTAGCGGACGCGCGGGCCGCCAAAAGGCAGAGGCGGGGGCGGGCGGCGTGTCCCGCGCGGCAGTTGCGCCTGATAGGCGCGGCCGCAATGTTCCACGCAATAAGGGAAGCCCGGATTGACCGCTACCCCGCAGAAGTGGAAGTCGGGTTCGCCCGGATGACCCATCGGCCATTTGCAGATCCGTTCGGTCAGGTCGAGCAACGACGTCTTGTCGGCAATCTCCGCGCTAGGTTTCGCTGGAACCAGGCGACGCGGCGGAGCTGGCGGGATCGGCGCTTGCTGATCGCCCGGACCTTGACGCAAGAAGCCCCCTGGGCCGACAGAAACGATGCGTGGCTGTGGCGGTGGCGACGGCGCGTCTGACGCAACCTGATTGTCCGCTGGTGAAGTGGCCGCAGGCGGCGGTGGCGGTGTGGCAGGACGTGGCGGCACGGGGGCCGCTGCAGCTACCGGCGCAGGCGATACGCGCGCTGCGGGTGCCTCGGGTTCGGCAGTCGTTACCGGCTTCTTCGCCGCTGCAGCCTTCTTGGGGGCGTCATTGGCCTTCACCGGTGACGGGCGCGACTGCAGGCCCAGGCGATGGGCCTTGCCAATCACCGCATTGCGGCTGACGCCGCCCAATTCTTCAGCGATCTGGCTGGCGGTCAGACCGCGCTCCCACATCCCTTTGAGCTGGTCGATACGCTCGTCGGTCCAGGACAATGAAAAACTCCTCACAAATTCCAATATGCTTCCCTATATGGGGACGAGCGCGTCAGGTTCAAATCTTTGAACGGCACGCTTGCAGCACGGCGCGCCAGTCGATAGTCGATCCCACCATGAACGACCAGCCCAAAATTGCCGCGAAAGCCCCACTTGCCGTGCCCTTCGCCGAACCTGGTGTGCCCACGATCCGCAATATCAACTGGGCGGGAACGTGGGCGTTGTACCGCAAGGAGGTGCATCGGTTCATGAAGGTGCAACTCCAGACCGTATGGGCACCCGCAATCACGACCTTGATGTTTCTGGTGATCTTCATTGTCGCACTGGGCGGGAGTGGCCGGACTGTAACGCTGCGTGGGGAGGCGGTGCCCTTTGGCGATTTCATTGCGCCGGGCTTGATCATCATGGGCATGATCAACGCTTGTTTCGCCAATGCCAGCTTCGCGCTGATGGTGGGCAAGGTGCAGGGCACACTGGTCGATTATCTTATGCCGCCGATTTCCGTGGGCGAGTTGCTGTTCGCGTTGGCGGGATCTTCGGTAACGCGCGCTGTGTTCGTGGGTTGTGCCCTATGGGGTGCCATGGCGCTTTGGCCTGGCGTCCACGTGACTCCGGCGCATCTATGGGCCGTGATTTGGTTTGGGCTGCTCGGCACCAGTTTCATCGCGTTCCTTGGTGTGCTGACGTCGATCTGGGCGGAGAAGTTCGATCATGGCGCGGCCATCACCAATTTCGTGATCGGGCCGCTCGCCTTGCTGTCGGGCACCTTCTACTCGATCGACCGGTTACCGCCCTTTTTCCAGGCAATCAGCCACGCCAATCCCTTTTTCTACATCATATCGAGTTTCCGCTATGGCTTTGTCGCGGCGGCCGATACCAACATCATTGTCGGCAGCATCGTGCTGTTGACGCTCAACCTGTTCTTCGGCGCGCTTTGTTATACCCTGCTGCGCCGTGGCTGGAAGATCAAAGCGTGACGGATCAAATGAAGGCGGCGAATATCGGGGTCAGGAGCATCGTGATCGCGATCAGCACCGTTGCCAGCAACCAATGATGCCAGCGAGGAAGGGCGCGGTGATCGCCGCGCCCTTCATTCCACGGCCATATCACAGAGCAGCGTTCACTGCGTTGCACCACCACCGACGCGGGCAAGCGTAAACCCAGCCTCGGTGACTTCTGCTAGCGGATAGATGTTGCGCAGATCGACGAGCGCATTGCCTTTCATCGCCGTAGCGAGTCGCTTCATGTCTAGCGCGCGGAAAATGTCCCATTCGGTGACGAGCACCAGCACATCCGCGCCTTCGGCCGCTTCATAGGCATCCTTGGCCATAGCGACGTTAGGCATCATTGGCGCGGCGACGTCCATGCCTTCGGGATCATAGGCGACGATCGTTGCACCTGCATCCTCCAGTGCCTGGACGATGGCGAGGCTGGGCGCATCGCGCATGTCGTCGGTGTTGGGCTTGAAGGTCAGGCCAAGCAGCGCGACCTTCTTGCCGCGCGCGTCGCCGCCGAGCGCCTTGACGATCTTGCGGCCCATGGCGCGCTTGCGCAGGTCGTTGACCTGTACAACGGTCTCTACGATTCGGATCGGCGTGTCATAATCCTGACCGGTTTTGACCAGCGCCAGCGTATCCTTGGGGAAGCAGGAGCCGCCATAGCCCGGCCCTGCATGCAGGAATTTGCTGCCGATGCGATTGTCGAGGCCGATGCCGCGCGATACGTCCTGCACATCAGCGCCAACCGCTTCGCACAAGTCCGCCATCTCGTTGATGAAGGTGATCTTGGTCGCCAGAAAGGCGTTGGCGGCATATTTGATCAGCTCTGCGGTGCGCCGACCGGTGAACATCAGCGGAGCCTGATTGAGGTTGAGCGGCCGATATACTTGGCTCATCACCGCGATGGCGCGTTCAGAACCATTTGTGCCCACGACAACCCGGTCCGGGCGCTTGAAATCGCCGATCGCAGCGCCTTCGCGCAGGAATTCGGGATTGGACACGACCTGGATATCAAGGTCTGGCTTGAGTTCGCGCGCGATTCGTTCGACCTCATCGCCAGTGCCGACGGGCACGGTCGACTTGGTGACGATGACCGCAGGGCTATCCAGCGCGGCGACGATTTCCCGCGCTGCAGCATAGACATAGGAAAGGTCCGCATGCCCATCGCCACGCCGGGATGGCGTGCCGACTGCAATGAAGATCGCATCGGCGCCCTTGACCCCGGCGGCGAGATCGGTGGTGAAGGTCAAGCGCCCGGCTGTCGCATTATTGCCAACCAACTGATCCAGGCCCGGCTCGAAAATCGGCATCCGCCCAGCTTCGATCGCGGCAATCTTGCCCGCATCCTTGTCGACGCAGACCACATCATGGCCAAAATCCGCAAAACAGGCCCCAGACACCAGGCCCACATACCCCGTACCGATCATCGTGATTTTCATGAGATATTCAGGCTCCGCATAGAATTGGATGGGTGCAGTCGCGTTTTAGCATAGTCTTTCCATATTACAATTCGCCGCATTGCAGCGATGACGCAAGCATAGCATTTAGCCCCTATATACTTTTTTATGCGAGGGGCTGGACGGTCGGTAATCGGGCAAGGGAAGAATGATGAAAGTCGCCATGGTGTTCGGGACACGCCCCGAAGCGATAAAGATGTTCCCGGTCGTCCATGCGCTGCGCGCGCGCAAGGGGGTGGATACGCGGGTGATCGTTACGGCGCAGCATCGTGGTTTGCTGGACCAGGTGCTGGCAATTGCCGGGATCGTGCCGGATGTCGACCTCAATGTGATGGTGCCGAACCAGACGCTGGACGGATTGACCGCCAAGCTGATCGTTGAACTGGGCAAGGCGTTTGACGCGGAAAAGCCCGACCGGATCGTCGTGCATGGCGATACGCTTACGACCATGGTGGCGAGCCTGGCGGCCTATTATCGCAAGATTCCGGTGGCGCATGTCGAGGCAGGGTTGCGCAGCGGCGACATACATCATCCTTGGCCTGAAGAAGTGAATCGCCGCGTGGTCGCCTGCATCGCCGACATGAATTTCGCGCCGACGCAAGCCGCCGCCGACGCGCTGCTGGCCGAAAGCCGGTTGGCGGCCAGCATCCACGTAACCGGCAATACGGTGATCGACGCGCTCTTGGCGACGCGCGAGCGGGTTTTGGCAGACCCCTCGCTGGCCGCCGGGCTCGACGGGCTGGCCGCGCGTTTCGCGGGCAAACGGATCCTTGCGGTGACCAGCCACAGGCGCGAGAATTTCGGCGGCGGCATGGAGGCGATCGCCCGGTCGATCGCGGACATTGCGGCGCGGCCCGATGTGGCGGTGATCTTCCCCGTTCATCCCAATCCCCATGTCCGTCCGGTCATGGACGCGGTGCTGGGTAACCTGTCCAATGTCGCGATGATCGAGCCGCTCGATTACCCGCATTTCGTGCGGTTGCTTGACATGTGCCATCTCGTCCTGACGGACAGCGGCGGGGTGCAGGAGGAGGCTCCGTCGTTGGGCAAGCCGGTTCTGGTGATGCGCGAGACGACCGAGCGGCCCGAGGGTGTGGCCGCCGGTACGGCCAAGCTGGTCGGAGCGGATCGCAATCGGATCGTTCGCGAGGTGCTAGCGCTGCTGGACGATCAGGACGCTTATGATGCGATGGCGCGCGCGCATAATCCGTTCGGCGACGGCAAGGCGGCTGAGCGCATTGCCGGAGTGATCGCGGGCAATAGGCTGCACCGTTACCGAAATCTTCAGCATTTCCGGGCAGAAGATCGGCCAAATCCTAGCCTCTAAAAGGACTGTTCCTTCATGCCCGTCGATACCAAGCAAAAGGTTTCCGTCATTGGCCTTGGCTATATCGGCTTGCCGACGGCCGCGCTGATCGCGCGCGGGGGATGCCAGGTGGTGGGCGTCGATGTGTCCGCTCATGTGGTGGAGACGGTCAATTCGGGCCGGGTGCACATCGAGGAGGTGGATCTCGACGGGTTGGTCCAGGGCGTGGTGGCGCGGGGCAATTTGCGCGCATCGCTGACGGTCGAGGAAAGCGACGTGTTCATCATCGCCGTGCCGACCCCCGTGTCGGAGGATCATGCGCCAGATATCAGCTATGTCCTGCAAGCCGCCCGCACCATCGCGCCAGTGCTGAAAGCCGGGGACTCCGTCATCCTGGAATCGACATCTCCCGTCGGCACGACCGAGGCGATGCGCGACGTGATCGGTGACATGCGGCCCGACCTCAAGATGCCGGGCAGGGGCGTTCAGGGCGACATCGCCATTTCCTATTGCCCGGAAAGGGTTCTGCCCGGCCGTATCCTGGTCGAACTGATCGACAATGATCGCTGCATCGGCGGCATCACGCCGCGCTGTGCGCGCAAGGCTTTGGGCTTTTATCGCCAATTCGTGCGTGGAGCGTGCATTACAACAACAGCGCGCGCGGCGGAAATGGTCAAGCTGGTCGAAAACAGCTTCCGCGACGTCAACATCGCCTTCGCCAATGAATTATCGGTGATTGCCGAGAATATGGACATCGACGTGTGGGAGGTGATCCGGCTGGCCAACCGCCATCCGCGCGTCAATATCCTCCAGCCTGGCCCTGGCGTGGGCGGCCATTGCATCGCGGTCGATCCCTGGTTTATCGTCCATGGCGACCCTGAAAATGCGCGCATCATCCGCACGGCCCGCGAAGTGAATGATGGCAAGACCGACTATGTCGTGGCCAAGGCGTCCGACATGATCGATGCTTTCGCGCATGAAGACGTCGCCTGCCTCGGCCTCGCCTTCAAGGCGAACATCGACGATTTCCGCGAAAGCCCGGCGGTCAAGGTCGCGGCCCGGCTCGCGCGCCGCTATGGACGCCGCATCAAGCTGGTCGAACCCTATACCCAGGCGCTGCCGATGGAATTTGCGGGAACCGGTGCAGAGTTGATGGATCTCGATACGGCTCTGGAACAATGTGGCGTCTTCGTCATTCTTGTCGATCATGACATGTTCAAATCGGTTCCCGTCGACGAGCGCGCCGACAAGGCGGTCTATGACACGCGCGGCATCTGGTCCGACCAGCCACGCCGCGTTGCAGAGCCAGCGCCTGAGCGTATGGCGCTCTAAGCATCGGGGTGCGTCCTCGGCCCGTCCCGCCTTTGGTTGCCATGTCCCTGCCGCGTCGCTAACCCCCGGTTTCAATTGGGGCATGACGGGGTGGCAGCGCCTATGAAGCGCAGGGACAGCATCAAAGGCGCGATCGCGACACTGACGGCCTGCGGACTGATCAGTGCGTGCGCGACCGTGGAGGACGCGCCGCGCGGGGACGCAGCCTATGCGATCGTGCCAACGCCATCTGCGGTCGGGGTCGATTATCGCATCGCGCCTGACGATGTGTTGCGCATCCAGGTCTATCATGAGCCGGGCCTGTCGCTGGAAGATGCGCAGGTCAGTGCGAGCGGCATGGTCCGCATGCCGCTGATCGGCGATGTCCCCGTGGCAGGGCTGTCCGCCGGGGACGCTGCCGATATCATCGCCGGACGGTTGGGTGAACGCTATTTAGTGTCGCCGCAGGTCACCTTGTTCGTGAAGAAGGCGGTAGGCCGTCGCGTGACGCTGGACGGCGAAGTCCGCGAGCCAGGCCTTTATCCGGTCGAAGGACGATTGACGTTGAGCCAGGCGGTGGCGCTCGGCAAAGGGCCGACCCGGCTTGCCAGTCTCGCGCAGATCGTCGTGGTGCGGCAGGTCGAAGGCGAGCGGCAGGCGGCGATGTTTGACCTTGGCGCGATCCGCAAGGGCGAAGCGCCCGACCCTGAAATTCTGCCGGGCGACAGCATCATCATCGGCTTGTCGCGCGCGAAGGCGATCATCGGTGGCGGGCTGATCGCGCTGCCTGCTTTGGCAACGGGATTCATCGCGCTGGATGGGGATCGATGATGACGCCGATATTGACCGAGCGCGATCTCGACGCAACACCGGGCCATGGCCGCGCCGCGCGGGTGACGGCGGCGGCCAGGCGGGGTTGGCTTGTGCTGCGGCGGCATCGGGTCATATTATTCGTAACGATGGCGCTGTGCCTGCTGGCAGCGGTGCTGGCCATCCTGATGTCCACGCCCGATTATCGCGCAACGGCGTCGGTCGAGATAGAGGATGTGCCTGCCGGTGCGGCGGGCGCAGGAACGACGCCCCGCGCAGCGACCGACAATATCGAAGCGATGATGCAGACCGAACTGGAAGTGCTGCGCAGCCGTGCGCTCGCCGAAGCGGTAGCGCAAGATCTCGCGCTGGTCGGCACGCCGACCTTTTTTCAGCGCATGGGACATAAACGCCCGACCGGCGGTGCCGGAAGCCTGAGTCAGCGGCAGGTCGAACATGACCAGGTGGTGGCGTTGTTGCGCGACAATCTGGAAGTCGAACTGCCGGGCAAGTCGCGGGTATTGCGGATCAGCTTTATCAGTGCCGATCCGGTGCTATCGGCGCGCGTCGCCAACAGCTATGCCGACAACCTGATTCGGGCCGACCTGAAGCGTGGATTCGAATCCGGTGTCCAGGCACGGCGCTTTCTGTTGGGCGAACTCGATGGTGCGCGGCGCGAACTGGCGCGGGCAGAACGCGAACTGGCCGTCTATGCCGCGCGCTTGGGAACGGAGCCGGGTCAGGCGGCACCGCCATCCGAGGGCACGATCGCCACGCGGCTGGCGCAACTGAACGGCTTTCGCGCACAGGCGCTGGCCGACCGGATTGCCGCGCAAAAGACGTGGGAGAGCGCCCGCCGCGCCAGCGCGGAGACGCTGCCCGAAGTGTTGAGCAACGGCGCGATGCAGACATTGATGGCGGAACGGGCGCAGGCGCGCGCGGCGCTGGTCGAGGAACGGCAGTTCCGCAAGGACGCCCACCCTGAGATGCGCGAAGCGCGTGCCCGGCTGGCCGCGCTGGACGATCAGGCGCAGGAGATGGCAAACCGTATCCGGGCTTCGCTCAAGGAACGCTATGATGTCGCCGTTCACGGCGAAACGCAGATTGCGGCCGAAATCGCCGATCTGGAGCGGCAGGGGCAGGCGGCGCAGGGGCGTGACGTGCAACTGGGCATCTATGAACGCTCGGTCGATACCTATCGGATGCTGCATGACAGCCTGCTCCAGCGCTATCGTGACATGGCGTCGCAGGCCGGGTTTCAGGCCGGACGTATCCAGCCACTCGATCGCGCCGCGGTCCCGACCAAGCCTTTTTCGCCGCGCATCGGCGTAACCTTGCTGTTGGCGGCGATCGGTGGGCTGCTGCTGGGCCTGTTGCTGGTTGCGGCGCGGCACATCTTCGACGATGCGGTGACGTCGGCGGATACGCTGGCCGAACGGGTTGGGCTGCCCTTGCTGGGAGCCGTGCCGGTCACTGGGGACAATCCGCAACCCCCGGAAATCTTCGCGCCAATCGCCTCGTCATTGCTGCTGGCGTCGGCAGGCGGGTTGCCGCGCTCGATCCTGGTCACCAGCGCGCAGGAGGGCGAGGGCAAGTCGCTGACCCTGCACGCGCTCGCTCTGGCCTTGGGGCGGATGGGCAAGCGGGTGCTGGTGATCGATGGCGACATGCGCCGCCCGGTCCAGCACAGCCTGTTCCGCCTGACGCCCGCCCGGGGCATCAGCGAAGTCCTGACCGGACAGGCGAGCGCGGAGGAAACGATCATCGATAGCAGTGTGCCGGGCGTGTTTTTGCTGCCCTGCGGCGCGGTGCCGCCCAACCCGGCCGAATTGCTGGCGACCCCGGCGCTCGACGCCTTATTGGCTTCCGTGCGGGACGCATATGATACCGTGCTGATCGACGCACCGCCGATCCTGGGGCTGGGCGACACGCCCCTGCTCGCCGCGCGGGTGCAGGCGAGCCTTTTGGTGGTGGAGTGGGGCCGCAACCATCATGGCGGCCTGCGCGCCGCCGTGGAGCGACTGCGCCAGGCC
The DNA here is from genome assembly GCF_000588875.1 of Sphingobium sp. Ant17. GTDB lineage: Bacteria > Pseudomonadota > Alphaproteobacteria > Sphingomonadales > Sphingomonadaceae > Sphingobium. Next base: position 48,083 of record NZ_JEMV01000021.1, on the reverse strand, counting down.
GGTGGCACGCTGATCGGCGCAATCCTGACCAAGCAGCAAGGTCGCATGATGGAATATGATTATCACCGGGGCGGGTAGCATCCTCCCACATCCGTTCGGCCTGAGCCCGTCGAAGGCCCTTACTGCTCAATAAAAAAGCGCCGTCCCGGTGGGAGGCGCTTTTCCTTTATGCTTCAGTGTGACGAGCAGGTCAGGCCCGCGCCATCAACCCTTCGACCAGTCCCTCGAACAGGCGCTTGCCGTCGGTCGCGCCATGGGCTGGCTCGATGACTCGCTCGGGGTGCGGCATCATGCCCAGCACATTGCCCTTGTCGTTCAATATGCCCGCAATGTTCCGCGCCGACCCGTTAACTGTCTCCGCATAACGCAGCGCAACCCGGCCTTCGCCTTCCAGCCGGTCGAGTGTCGCATCATCGGCGAAATAATTGCCGTCATGATGCGCGACAGGATAGGAAATACGCTCACCCGCCGCATAGTGGCTGGTGAACGCACTCTGTACATTCTCGACCGTCAAAGCGACGTCACGGCAAACGAAATGCCCACCGGCATTGCGCAGCAGCGCGCCCGGCAGCAAGCCGCTTTCGGTCAGCACCTGGAACCCGTTGCAGATGCCGAGCACGAACGCGCCGCGATCCGCCGCCTGCGCGACCGCCTGCATCACCGGTGAGCGCGCCGCCATCGCGCCGGAGCGCAGATAATCGCCATAGGAAAAGCCGCCGGGCACGCCGATCAGGTCGATATCATCGGGCAATTCGCTGTCACGATGCCACACCATGACCGGCTTCGCGCCGGTAGCCGCCTCGAACGCCACCGCCAGGTCGCGGTTGCAATTGCTGCCGGGAAAGACGATGACCGCGCTCTTCATGGCTCAGGCGACCTTTTCGATGCGGTAGTTTTCGATCACCGTATTGGCCAGCAGCTTGCGGCACATGGCGTCGATATCCTCGTCGCTGGTCCCGTCGGCCAGGTCGAGTTCGATCAGCTTGCCCGCGCGCACATCATTGACGCCATCGAACCCCAGCCCTTCGAGCGCGTGGTGGATCGCCCGACCCTGCGGATCGAGCACACCCCCCTTGAGGGTGACGAAGATACGGGCTTTCATGCGGGGCGAACTCCTTGGGATCGACTTTGCGGTCCCCCTAGTCCCGGTGCGACGGGGAGGCAAGCCATTATCCCGGCGGATAGCGTGGCGACAGCGGCAAAAGCCGTTTTGCAAGACGCGGCATTTTGCCTAAGCGACCCGGATGAACCCTGAAATTCTCTATTATGTCTGCGCCGTCATCGCGGTGTTCGTCGCGGGGCTCGCCAAGGGTGGCTTTGCCGGGGTCGGCGCGCTGGCCATGCCGATCATGGCGCTGGGCGTCGATCCGGTGCGCGGCGCGGCGATCCTGCTGCCGATCCTCATTCTGCAGGATGCGGTGGGAGTCTGGGTCTATCGCCGCACCTGGGACGATCGATCCTGAAAGTCATGTTGCCCGGCGCAGCGGTCGGCATCGGGCTTGGCTGGCTGTTCGCGGCGCAGGTGTCGGAAACAGCGGTGCTGGGCGCGCTGGGTGTGATTGCGATATTGTTCGGCTTACAGCGGCTATGGGCGGAACGGGGCAATGCCGTCGTGCTGCCATCGGATTCGCCGGGTTGGGTCGGATTTCTGTTCGGTATCGCCAGCGGCTTTACCAGCCAGATCGCCCATGCCGGATCGCCGCCGTTCCAGATGTGGGTTCTGCCCAAACGCTTGCCGCGCGATATGCTGGTGGGCACCACCGCATTGGCCTTTGCCGCAATGAACTGGATGAAGATGCCGGCCTATGCCGCGCTCGGGCAGTTCACTAGCGCGAACCTCATGGCGACCGCCATACTGGTGCCGGTGGCCATCGTATCGACGCTGGCTGGGGTGGCTTTAGTGCGGCGGGTCGATCCGGCGCGCTTCTACACGCTAATCTATACATTGATGGTGCTGCTGGGCATCAAGCTGGTTGTCGACGCGCTGATGGCTTGACGAAAAAAAAAAAAAAAGCCCGGCAGAAGCAGGACGCTTCGCCGGGCCTTGATACATTTGGGCCGATGCCTCAGCCTTCTTCCTTCTCGCGCTTCTTGCGATGCGTGTCGAGGTCGAGCACGGTCGTGTCCAGCCCTTCGGGCAGCAGGCCCAGGCGACGCGCCACTTCCTGATAGGCTTCGACTTCGCCGCCCAGATCGCGGCGGAAGCGATCCTTGTCCAGTTTCTCGTTGGTGACCATGTCCCACAGGCGGCAACCGTCCGGGCTGATCTCGTCGGCCAGGATGACGCGGCTATAATCGCCGTCATAGAGCCGACCGAATTCCAGCTTGAAATCGACAAGGCGGATGCCGATGCCCGCGAACAGACCGCACATGAAGTCGTTGATGCGGATCGCCATGTCGGCAATGTCGTGCATCTCTTCCTGCGTCGCCCAGCCGAAGCAGGCGATATGCTCTTCGGAAATCAGCGGGTCGCCCAGCGCATCATCCTTGTAGCAATATTCGATTAGGGTGCGGGGCAGTTGCGTGCCTTCCTCGATCCCCAGCTTCTTGCTGAGCGATCCGGCCGCCACGTTGCGCACCACCACTTCGATCGGCACGATCTCAACCTGGCGGACCAGTTGTTCACGCATGTTGAGGCGACGGATGAAATGGGTCGGCACACCGATCTGACCGAGCAGAGTGAAGATATGCTCGGAAATCCGGTTGTTCAGGACGCCCTTGCCGGAGATCGTACCCTTTTTCTGGGCGTTGAAGGCGGTGGCGTCATCCTTGAAATATTGGATGATCGTGCCGGGCTCTGGGCCTTCATAAAGGATCTTTGCCTTGCCTTCGTAGATCTGGCGGCGACGGGCCATGGGCGTTCCTGTCTTATCTCTTAAAAACATTTCGCCCCGGCAAACGCGAATCAGGAGAGATCAGCGGGTGCCGGGGCTGCTTAGCGTCGCCCATAAAGCAAAGCGGGCGGGGGTGCAATTGGGCGGCGTGGTTACAATACGTCGCCGAACATGGCCCATAACAACCCGATCCAGGCGATCATGCCGACCGTCGCGATGACGACGCCCGATCGTGCGCGCAGGGCGGAGACAAGGCCAGTGGGTTCGTCGTCATCATAGGTCATCACGCTGGATTAGCCGTCCACCGGCTCCGGCTCAACCCGTGCCGTATCGCGATCGACCGCCATCAGCCGTTCGGTGAAGGATTGCCGCCACCAACTGATGTCCTGCTGCTCCACGCTGTCCATCATCGCGCGCCAGCGCCGCTTGCGCTCGTCGAGTGGCATTGCAAGCGCCCGGTTGATCGCGTCGGACATTTCCTCCGGGCTATATGGGTTGATCAGCAGCGCGTCCTTTAGCTGCAGCGCTGCGCCTGCAAAACGCGACAGGATCAGCACGCCAGGATCTTCGGGATCCTGCGCCGCGACATATTCCTTGGCGACCAGGTTCATGCCGTCACGCAGCGGCGTCACCAGCCCGATCTTCGCCGCGCGGTAAATGCCCGACAGCTTGTCGCGCGGATAGCCTTGGTTGACGTAACGGATCGGCGTCCAATCAACATCGCTATATTCCCCATTGATCCGTCCGGCGAGGGAATCGAGCGTCGCGCGGATCTGTTGATAGCTTTCGACCTCACCGCGTGATGGCGGTGCAATCTGGGTCAGCAGAACTTTGCGATGATGTTCGGGATGGTCTTTGAGGAAGCGGGCATAGCCATTGAAGCGCTCTTCCAACCCCTTGCTATAATCCAGCCGATCAACGCCGACGATCATCGCCCGGTCCTGCAACGAGGCACGGAGCAGTTCGAGCATATCGCGCGCGGTTTTGCTTTCGGCGGCTTCGGCAAATTCTCTGGCGTTGATCCCGATCGGGCAAGCGACGGCTTGGATGGTGCGGTCGCCCACGGTGACGAAATCGCCATCGACTTGGCCACCCATTTCCTTCTCAACATAGTGACGGAAGGATTCGAGCCATTCCTCGGTATGGAAACCGACGACGTCATAGGCAAAGAGGCTGGACACCAACTTGGTATGATGGGGCAGCGACACCAGTAAACGGGTGGGCGGCCAGGGAATGTGAAGAAAAAAGCCCATTCGGTTGCGATGGCCGCGATCACGCAGCATCTGGCCGAGCGGGATCATATGATAATCATGGACCCAGATGACGTCGTCGGGTTCGATCAGTGGCGCGGCGGTGTCGGCGAAACGTTCATTGACGCGGTTATAGCCCCCTTCAAAATCGCGGGCATATTCAGCAAGATCGATGCGGAAATGAAACAGCGGCCACAATGTCTTGTTGGCATAGCCGTTATAATATTCGTCGATATCCTGCTCTTCCAGGTCGATCGTCGCTGTCTTGACCCCGTCATCCTCGGCAAAGCCGATATGACCCGTGAAATTGTCTGTGACCTCGCCCGACCAGCCGATCCAGGTGCCACGACTTTCTCGCAGGGCTTCGGCCAGCGCGACCGCAAGGCCGCCTTGGTTACCGGCCTTGGAAGGGCGCGAAACGCGGTTGGAAATGACTATCAGGCGGCTCATCGCATCATGCTCCAGGGTTTGCTCAGCAAGACGGCGCAGTTGATGATGCCGACCAACGAGTAGGTCTGGGGATAGTTGCCCCATAATTCCCCGGTGACAGGGTCGATATCCTCCGACAGCAGCCCTGCGGCCGTGCGGCGCGTCAGCATCTCTTCGAATAAAGTGCGGGCTTCCTCGCGTCGTCCACTACGATGCAACGCTTCAATCAGCCAAAAGGTGCAGACATTAAATGCCGTAACCGGTTCGCCGAAATCATCCGGCGCGCTGTAGCGCAACATGTCGTTGCCCCGGCGCAGATCCGCTTCCAGCGCGGCCAGCGTGCCCAGGAACATCGGATCGTCGGCGGCAAGAAAACGCAGGTCGAGCAATTGCAGCAACGAGGCGTCGCGCGAATCATCCTCGAAATTAGCGGATATGGCGTTGCTGTCGCTGCGCCAGGCCGCCTCCAGGATATGCGCCTTCATCGTTTCTGCGCGATTTTGCCATAGCGCTGCGCGCACCGGTAAATCGAGCGCAGTAGCGGCATGTGCCAGCCGGTCGCACGCCGCCCAGCACATGACCGCGCTATAACTGTGGACATGCGCGCGGGTGCGCAATTCCCACAGGCCCGCGTCGGGCTTGTCATAGACCGTCCACGCCCGTTCCCCCACGGCTTCGAGCGCTTCGAAATCGGCATGCCCCGCCATGCGGAGCAGGCGTTGATCGATAAAGCCCTGAACCGAGGACAGCACGATCTGCCCATAGGCGTCGTGCTGGATTTGTTCATAAGCGGCATTGCCGACACGCACCGGCCCCATGCCGCGATAGCCGGGCAGGTGCTTGGCCTCCCACTCCGTCAACGTCGCATTGCCGCGCACGTCATAGAGCGGCTGGATATGCCCGCCCTTGGCGTCATCGACGATATTGCGCAGATAGACGAGATAGCTCTCCAGCACGTCGAGCGCGCCAAGCCGGTTCAGCGCTTCGACCGTATAATAGGCATCGCGCACCCAACAATAACGATAGTCCCAGTTCCGCCCGCTATCGGCATGTTCGGGGATCGATGTGGTCAGCGCCGCGACGATCGCGCCGGTTTCCTCATGTTGGCAGAGCTTGAGCGTAATGGCAGAGCGAATGACCGCTTCCTGCCATTCGGGCGGAATGGCGAGGCCGCGTACCCATAGCCGCCATTCTTCTATGGTATCCTCCAACATCCGCTCGATCGCGGGGCGCAGGGCGTCGGAGAAGCCTTCGTCCGGCCCCATGAAGAAGTGCATGTCCTGTTCGAGTCGGAACGAACTTTCTTGGGCGATCAGGCCGATGGGCGCATTGGTCGACACCCGCATCGCCATATAGGATAGGACCATGCGGATATGGTTGGAGCCATAGCTGATCGGCACCGGCTCGCCATTCCAGTTGGTGGTCGGGCGCAGTCGCACGCGAATGCGCGGACTTCCCGCTACCGGGCGAACGATCCGAATGAACGCCACCGGGCGATACATGCGGCCCTTATGTTTGTGGCGCGGGCAGAAATCGAAGATTTCGATCGCATTGCCCTGCGCGTCGGCCTGACGGGTTACGAGTATCGGTGTGTTGCGCAGATAGGATTGCTCGACAGCGATGCAGTCTTCCAGCTCGATCGCCCAGAAGCCGCGCGCTTGCGGGTCATCCCAATCCTTGTCGTCCAGCAAGGCGGAAAAGACCGGATCTCCGTCGACGCGGGGGACGCAACCCCAGACCATCCGGCCCTTCCGGTCGATCAGGGCAGACGCCTGACAATTGCCGATCGGCCAGAGATCGAGCGAACGCGTCGCTCCGGCCATAAAAGTCTCGCTGGAATTTAGGATTAGTCTGCCCCCTTGCTGTCTTGTCGGTCGGAAAGGTCCGATCAGTCAGACTGGGCGGCCCCCCGGGCGAGATAATGCCTGACGTCGGCCACCTGTTCCAGCGAGAAAGTCGCCAATGTCGATCGCGGCGGACCGACCAGGATGCCCGCGCCGCCATGATCGACGGCGGCGGCAAAGCCTTCCTCATCAGTCACATCGTCGCCGATGAAAATAGGAATGCCGCCTACCATCGGCGCTTCGCGCATCAGTGCCGCGACTGCGCTACCCTTGTCCGCGCCGCCCGGGCGCAGTTCGAACAGCATTTTGCCTCGCTGCACGGCCAAGTCATATTTTGCCGCAAGCATATCGGCCAGTTCGCCCGCTGCCTGCTGCCAATCGGGTGCGCCCCGGAAATGGAGGCCGACGCTGATCGACTTGCGCTCCACCAGCACACCGGGCTTGTCCTTGGCGAAGGCATGGAAAGCGGCCTCCACAGCGTCGATCGACGCCAAGCGCGGCGGCGCATCGGCGACTTCACCCGGACGGGCAAATTCCAAACCATGGGTTCCCGCCAACAGAAAGTCGCCAAAGCCCAGATCGCGCAGCGTCGCGATCGAACGGCCGCTGACGATCGCGAGCCGCCCCTCCAACCGCGTGCGCAACTGGTACAGCAAGGGAAGGAGATCATCGCCTAGCACAACCCCATCGGGCGTGTCGGCGATGGGTGCGAGCGTCCCGTCGAAATCGAGGAAAAGCGCGGCACCCGAAAGCAACGCGGGCGGGGGTGGGGGGAGGTCAATGATCAGCACAAGCGCAAAATGGCGTCTGTTCGCAAAACCGCAACCCTTGTTTTGTCATCGTAATAACTTTTGCTGCTGCGCATCGCCATACATCAATCCTCGTTTGCCAAGCGACGCAGCCCTGCTATTCCCGCCGCAATGACCGATTTTCGCGATCCTTTCGACAGCATCAAGGACCATCCGTTCGACGCGGCGCTGTCGCAGCGCTATCTTGTCTATGCGCTGTCCACCATTACCGCGCGATCGTTGCCCGATCTGCGTGACGGACTAAAGCCTGTCCATCGTCGGCTGCTCTGGGCGATGCGGCTGCTCAAGATGGAACCGGGTGGCGCCTCGCCCGATGTGCTGGTCGCCAATCCGGCGCGTAATACAACCAGCTATAAGAAATGCGCCCGTGTCGTCGGCGACGTCATCGGTAAATATCACCCGCATGGCGACTCTTCGGTCTATGATGCCATGGTCCGGTTGGCGCAGGATTTTTCGCTGCGCACGCCTCTGGTCGATGGGCAAGGCAATTTCGGCAATATCGACGGCGATAATGCCGCCGCCATGCGCTATACCGAGGCGCGCCTGACCCAGGCCGCCGCCGATCTGATGGCGGGGCTGGACGAAGGCACGGTCGATTATCGCGCGACCTATAATGGGGAGGATGAAGAGCCGGAGGTCTTTCCCGGCCTCTTCCCCAACCTGCTCGCCAATGGGGCCAGTGGCATCGCAGTCGGCATGGCGACAAGCATCCCCCCGCATAATGTCGCCGAACTGATCGACGCCGCTAATCTGTTGATCGAAAACCCGGAAACCGATCATGCGACGTTGATGCAGGTCGTCACGGGACCGGACTTCCCGACCGGTGGCGTATTGGTCGATAATGCCGCGCTGATTTCCGAAGCCTATGCAACCGGGCGCGGTGGTTTCCGCACGCGGGCGCGCTGGCACAAGGAAGAGGGCGGGCGCGGCACCTGGGTCGTGATCGTCACCGAAATTCCCTATCAGGTGCAGAAGTCCAAGCTGATCGAACAGATCGCTGCCCTGATCAATGATCGCAAATTGCCGATCCTGGCCGACGTCCGTGACGAGAGCGACACGGAAATCCGCATCGTCATCGAACCGCGCGCGCGCACGGTCGATCCGCAGATGCTGATGGACAGCCTGTTTCGACTGACGACCTGGAAAACCGCTTTCCGCTTAATCTGAACGTGCTGGACGCCAGCCACACGCCGCGCGTGATGGGGCTGAAACCCGTGCTCGTCGAATGGCTCAAGCATCAGATCGACGTGCTGGTGCGGCGCGCCCAGCACCGGCTGGAGAAGATCGCCGCCCGGCTTGATCTGCTCGACGGCTATATCATCGCCTATCTCAACCTCGACCGGGTGATTGCGATCATTCGGACCGAAGATGAGCCAAAGCCCGTGATGATCGCCGAGTTCGCGCTCAATGACCGGCAGGCCGAAGCCATCCTCAACATGCGGCTGCGCAGCTTGCGCAAGCTGGAGGAGATGGAATTGCGGCGTGAACATGCCGAACTGGTCAAGGAAAAGGATGAACTGGAAAAGCTGGTCGGCGACACCGGCCTTCAGCGCAAGCGGCTGAAGCGCGATCTGGCGGCGCTGCGCAAGCGCTATGGGCCGGAGACGGACCTGGGGCGTCGCCGCACGCTCGTCGAGGAAGCCGCCCCGGCGCGCGAAATTCCGCTTGAAGCGATGATAGAGCGCGAGCCGATCACGGTTATTCTGTCCGAGCGTGGCTGGATTCGTGCGATGAGCGGCCATCGCGATCTGGCGGCGGCCGATACGCTCAAATTCAAGGAAGGCGATGGCCCGCATTATGCGTTCCATGCCTATACGACCGACAAGCTGCTGCTGGCGACCAGCACCGGGCGTATCTATACGCTTGGTTCGGATAAATTGCCGGGCGGCCGGGGCTTTGGCGACCCGGTGCGATCGTTGGTCGATATGGATAATGAAGGGACGATCGTCGCCTTCATGCCGGCCCGGACAAGTGCGGAGCTATTGCTCGCCTCTTCCGACGGACGGGGCTTCATCGCGGCGGTCAGCGACATCATCGCGGAAACCCGCAAGGGCAAGCAGGTCGTGAATATTCGCGGGGACGCGAAACTGGCGGTGGTTCATCCTATTGCTCCGCAAGCGGATAGCGTTGCGGTCATAGGAGAGAACCGCAAACTCCTGGTCTTCGCGTTGGATGAGATGCCGAAAATGGCGCGCGGGCAGGGCGTACAGATGCAACGGTACCGCGACGGCGGCTTGTCGGATACCATCGCCTTCCGCTTGACCGATGGATTGAGCTGGACGATGGGCGGCGAAAGCGGTCGCACGCGCACCGAATCGGACATGACGCCTTGGAAAGTGGCGCGGGGCGCGGCGGGACGAATGCCGCCGACCGGATTTCCGCGCGATAATCGCTTTTAATGTCTGATTTTTACAAAGAACGATCAAACGTTTCCTGAAAATTTACCGGTTCCCGATATCGCAGAGCCATGGAATCCATTGCGGCGTGCAACTGGCCAGTGAACAGGTCTAGCGTAGATCCCCTCGGCGGGGGGGATGACGCACACATCGATCAGATGGCGGCGGGCCGCCAATGGCTGGCCGCAATACCCCAACCTGCAGCCATATTGTCCCTGCGCGATGAGGACGATATTTTCGTCCTGGAAGCCAACGCCGCCTTCACGGACTCTTTTCGCTCGCGCAGAATATCGCAGATCATGGAGCAGGTGGCGGCCGAATGGCGCGATCGGGTCAACAGTTTCATCCAGTCAGATCGCGTTTGCGACAGTTTCGAATTACGCCGCGACGGCCCGCTGGGGCCGGAATATTTCATGTGTACGATTGGGCGGCTGCCAGTCGATGGTCCAGCGCAGTTTCTGTTCACGGCAATCGATCGTACCAGCGACCGCACCATCGAAAAAAATCTGCGCCGCGAACTTCTGTCCGATGGGCTGACTGCGCTGCCCAATCGAACGGGGTTCGGCGAAGAGATTGACGACCGGCTCAGCAACACGGTTTGGCCCGATAATGCGCAATTTGGCATTATTGCAATCGATCTCAGCCGATTCAGCCGCGTCAACGAATCGCTCGGTCCAATGGCTGGCGATGAACTGTTGATAACGGTCGCCAAACGCCTGAAATCCAGTCTGCGGCAAGGCGACGTGCTGGCGCGTATTGGTGGTAACGACTTTGCCATCTTTGCACGACTGAACAATGGTTTGTCCGATGCGCTGCATATCGTTCAACGTATTCGTGAGGCACTTAGTTCTCCGATACGGCTGAGCGACCTTCAGATCCGCGTCGATTGTGCCATCGGTTGTGCGCTGTCTATCGACCTGCAGGACGATCCGGACGACGTCGTGCGCAAGGCCCAGGCCGCAGTGAAGATCGCCAAGCGTAGCGGCAAGGTGGAAATCTATCGCAACGGTGTGCTCAAGGAAGCACAGCGGCGCTTTTCGATCGAGAGTCGTTTGCGCGAGGCGCTGGCCCATGGGGGCCTGACTTTGGCCTATCAGCCGCTGATCCATCTCCAGACCGGCGAAATCACCGGCTTCGAAGCGCTGGCGCGGTGGAATGATCCGGAACTGGGGCATGTCCCGCCCGTAGAGTTCATTGCCGTCGCGGAAGAAAGCGGGTTGATCACGTCGCTAGGCCGCTGGGCCGCTTATGAGGCGGCACAGGCCTTATCGCGCTGGGATGTCCGCTTTGGCCAGCCGCTGCCGGTCGGCGTCAACGTCAATCTCTCGCCCATCCAGATGGCGCGCGACGATGTCGCTTCGATGTTTGAGGAGGCATTGCGTTACTCCGGCATTGCAGGCAGCCGATTGACGGCGGAACTGACCGAGAGCGCGATCATCGCCGATCCCGATAAGGCTCGTAAACTGCTGTTCGCATTGAAGGATTTGCAAATGCCGATCGCGATGGACGATTTTGGCACCGGCTTTTCCAACCTCGCCAGCCTGCACAGCCTGCCGATCGATATCCTCAAGATCGACCGCAGCTTTGTGTCTTCTATGGCGGAAGACCGTGACAAGGCTGTCATCGTTCGCACGATCCTGTCGCTGGCCGAATCGCTCAACCTCAAGGTGACCGCCGAAGGGATTGAAACCCAGGAACTGGCGCTGGCGTTGCAGCAAATGGGCTGCTGGCAGGGGCAGGGCTATTATTTCGCCAAGCCGATGACCGAGGCGGATGCGTTCGATTATTGGCGCGCGCGCTGGAACTTCGAAACGATCTGATCAGCGATCACGCTGACCCGTGCTGCATCGGGGAAATCTTCCTCCACCCAGATTTTCTGTACCTCGTGCAAGGCCTTGGCGACGTCTGGGCCGGGGGGCAGGCCACGCGCGATGAGCGCGCCGCCACTGATCGGCAGTGACGGCGGGGTCCAGTTCTTGAGCGGGTCAAGTGCCGACAAAGGACGGTCGACATCCAGCAACAGCCGGTCGATCGCGCTTTCCATACCGACACGATAGGCCAAGGCGCGAGGCGCTTCATCCGTTGGTCCCGGTTCGACCGCCAGCACCAGGCGCTTGCGGGTCTTGTTCGATAGTTTCAGCCGGGCACCGACCTGATCGACGGTCATGGGATCGGGCGGGAGGAGGGCGGCGAGTCGTCGGAGCGCGGAAGGCGGCGTTGCCGAAGCGGCCTCGCGCGCCATCAACGCCTCGACCCGATCGATGCCTGCAGCGTCCACTTCGGGAAGAACGGCGCGCAATATGCCGCCATCGACCATAAGCCGCAGCGCATGGACGGGCGCGGCAACCGCCAGCAACTTCGTCAACTCGTCGGCAATCCGTTCGCGCGACAGCGCCATCAGGCTGTTGGCGGCGGCACGGCAGGCGGCATAGGCGCTATCATCCACCACATCGCCGCCATAGCGAGCGAGGAAACGGAAATAGCGCAGGATACGCAAATGGTCCTCAGCAATGCGCGCGTCTGCGTCCCCGATGAAGCGCAGGCGCCGGGCCTCCAGATCGGCAACACCGCCGAAGAAGTCGGTGACCTCCCGGGTCAACGGATCGGCATAGAGAGCGTTGATGGTGAAATCGCGCCGCGCCGCATCTTCGCGCCAGTCGTCGGTATAGGCGATGGTCGCCCGGCGACCGTCGGTGCTGACGTCCCGCCGCAGCGTCGTAATCTCCACTGGCCAGCCCGCAATGACGCCGGTGATCGTCCCATGATCGATGCCGGTCGGCACCGCCTTGATGTCGGCCGCCTTGAGCCGATCGACCACGTCATGCGGATCGAGCGTCGTCGCTATGTCCAGGTCGTTGACCGCAAGCCCGAGCAACCCGTCACGCACCGCCCCGCCGACGAAGCGCGCCTGACCCTGCGCCGCGCCCAGCGCGTCGAGCAGGCCATCAAGGCCCGGTCGATGTCGCCACTCGGCGTCAGGCAGCAGGATTGTCATAGCCGAGCCTGCGCGAGAGATTGGCAAGGATGGCTGCAGTCACCCCCCAGATGCGGCGTTCCTGCCAGACGATCTCATAATAATGCCGCATAACCCCATCAAATTCCACGACATGGCGGGTGCGGTTGGCAGGATCGAGGGCATAGGCAAGCGGCAGTTCGAACCAGTCGGCCACTTCGCTCTCCTGCGCCCGTAAAGGAAGGTCGGGCGGCACCACCGCCAGAACCGGGACGATATCGAAGCCCGTGAAGGTATGATAGCGATCCGACGTGCCGATGACCTGCGGCACATGGCGCGGCAGGCCGATTTCCTCCTCCGCCTCGCGCAAGGCACCCGCAATCTCGTCCGCATCCCCGGCATCGACACGGCCGCCCGGAAAGGCGATCTGCCCCGCATGTTTGCGCAAAGCTGCGGACCGCTGCGTCAGGATCAGGCCCGGCTCGCGCCGATCGGTGACCGCCACGAGCACCGCCGCCGGGGCCAGCGCGAGCATCCCGTCGATGCGGGGATCGCGCGTGTCCGACAGCAGCACATCCGTCTCGCGCTGATGCCCCTCCCTGAGCGCGGCGCGCAGCCGCTCCGCCAGCGTCATGCGGTCCCGTCCAGCGGAAAGAATCTGCCATGCTCCATAGGCCGACCCGTTCGCCCGCCTCCTCCAGGACCATGTTCATCATCTCATAATAGACGCTGCGGTTGATGAGCGCTTCCAGCCCGCCACGAACATGGAGATAGGGGTGGGGACCATCCGCCGTCTCGCGCACGACCAGTCCGTGATCCGGCCCGGCTGCGATGAGGTCGCCCGTGTTCAGGCGGAAAGCGAGCGCGCGATCGGCACCTTCGCCCTCGCTCTTCAATTCGACGGCGACGAACGGCGCATCTTCTACCAATATGTCGAGCTTCTCGACCGGCGTGACCAGCACATAGCTGCCGTCCGGCTCCCGGCGCAGGATCGTGGAAAACAGCCGCACCATCGCCTCCCGCCCGATCGGCGATCCTTGGTGAAACCAGGTGCCATCGCGCGCGATCCGCATCTCGCTGTCGCCACAATGGGTGGGGTTCCATTGCTCCACCGGCGGCAGGCGCTTGTCATCGGCCAGCCGGGCAATATCGGCCAGGGACAGGGTAGCGAGGTCGGGAAGGGGCTCCATGGGCATAGGGCGGAGATAGGCACGGCCTTGCCCGAAGGCAAAGGGGTAATCAGGCCACGACCGCAATTCTGGGCCCGAGCATCCCGATACCACCAACCGGACGGCCATCGACCGCCAGAGCCAGCAGGCGGTGCGGCTCGAATGGGCCGGGCGCGTTCCAGCCGCCGGTGCCCTGCGCGTCAAAGCCCCAGAAGCGGCCATAATATTCCGGGTCGCCGATCATCATCAACGGCTCGCTGCGCCGCGCGCGGGCGGCATCGACCACCGCGTCCATCATCGCGCGGCCATGGCCGCCCTTCTGATGCGCCGGGCTGACCGCGACCGGGCCAACCATGATGAGCGGGATTTGCGCACCATCCGCTTGCGTCAGGGCGACGGGCCAGCTTTGCAGCGATCCGATCAGCGCCCCGTCAGCGTCCAGCGTGGCAAAGGACAAAGCGGGTAGCCAAGGCATGCCATCCCTGATCCGGTAGGCGGTGCGGCCATGACGATCCGGCCCAAAGGCGGCGTCCAGCAGCGCCTCGATCGCCGTGGCAGGCTGACTATTCAAGGGAACAATCTGAGACACGTCTTGCCGATCCGCCATCAATGGCGCATGGACCGCGCCGGAAGCGGCGGGCTTTAGCGCTCGCGTCGCAAAATGAAAGACTAAAGAGGCCCGTCGCGACAGCAGGAACGGGCCGCATATGGCGGGCCATGCAGACTGGATTTGACGATTTTCTGACGTTGGAGGTCAATAATCTCCATGTCGACGTGCTGACCGGCATCTATTCGGAGGAGACGCATCTCCCCCAGCCGTTGCGCATTTCCATCCGCGCGCGGTTGAAGATCGCCGATCATTATGCGCCGGACACGCCGCTTGGTCAGTCCAAAAATTACATGGACCTCAAACATGCCGCGTCCACCGCGCTGCCCGAAGGCGTGCATTTCACGCTGATCGAGGCGGTGGCCGACCATATCATCGACACCATATTGATGCAGGATGCCATGGTCAGCCATGTCGAGGTGAAGATCGTCAAGCTCGCCCTGTCCGAGCGTGGCGAGGAAATCGGCATCACGCTCGGACGCGGGCGGAAATAACCGCTGCCCGGCTTTAGGCCTTCTTGATCAGCCCGATCTCGATCAACCGCTCGGTCAGATAGTCATGCGCGGTGATCGGTGGATCGCGGCGCGGATTGTCGGCGCTCACGCATTGCGGCAGCGCGTCGATCAGGAAATCGGGGCGCAGATGCAGGAAAAAGGGCATCGAATAGCGCGAATGGCCGCGCCGCTCGGGCGGCGGATTGACCACGCGATGGCTGGTCGAAGGCAGCAGATGGTTGGTCAGCCGCTGCAGCATGTCGCCGACATTGATCGCCAGCGCGCCGGGCGGCGGCACCACGGGCAGCCAGTTACCATTGCGATCCTTCAGCTCCAGCCCGCCTTCCTCCGCGCCCAATAGCAGGGTGATGAGGTTGATATCCTCATGCGCGCCCGCGCGGATGCCCGGAGCCTGCGGCGATACGGGGGGGTAGTGGAGCAGGCGCAGGATCGAATTGCCCTTGTCGATCGGGCCGTCGAACCAACGTTCGGGCAGGCCCAGATGAAGCGCGATCGCCGACAGCAATTCGGCGCCTACCCGGTCGAACTCCCGATAGAGCGGGGCGAACACCGCCTGAAATTCCGGCATGTCCTGCGGCCAGACATTGGGCGGCATGGTTTGCGCCAGCGGATCGCCCGCGGGCAGGTCACGGCCGACATGCCAGAATTCCTTGAGGTCATTCTCGCTCGCGCCCTTGGCGATTTCCGTGCCGAACGCGGTATAGCCGCGCTGCCCGCCATTATTCTTCGCGTCATAGCTACGCTTGACCGCTTCTGGCAGGGCGAAAAACTGCCGCGCCATCGCCCACCCGGCGTCGATCAGCGGCTGGTCCATCCCATGGTCGCGCACCATCGCGAAACCGAACTGCTGGAAGGACTGACCGAACGCCTGGGCAAAATCGGCTTTGTCCAGTTCGGCCATGGACAGGACCGGAACATGGTCGACGATCGTCTGCGACACGTGATTATCTCCAAAAATACCATAGGCGCGCTCCCCACCCTGTCGGAACGGCCGTGCATATTGCCATCCTTGATCGGCCAGCGACGCTGATGCAAGGTGACAGGATGAACTATTGGCTGATGAAATCGGAACCCGATGTCTTTTCCTATGACGATCTGGTCGCCAAGGGGAAGGCGGAATGGGACGGCGTGCGCAACCATGCCGCGCAAGGGCATATGAAGGCCATGCGAGAAGGCGACCTCGCCTTCTTTTATCATAGCAATATCGGGGTGGAAGCGGTCGGCATCATGACGATCGTGGAGGAGGCCGCGCCAGACAGCACCGACGACACGGGGAAATGGATCGCGGTGCATGTCGCGCCGCATCAAAAACTGGATCGTCCTGTGACGCTCAAGGCTATGAAAGCCGATCCGGCATTGGCTGACATGGTCATGCTGCGCCAGTCGCGTCTATCGGTGGCGCCGCTCACGAAAGCGCAGTTCGACCATATCATTGCAATGTCAAAGGGTTGAGCAGGATCAGTCACGAGGGTTGCGTTCGGCGCAACCGCATGGCTGCTTTTTGCGATTGCTGTCATGCCGCGCTGCAACATAGAAGCGTCGTCAACAGAACAAGAATATACAGAGGTGTTTGATCGGCATTCACAAGGAGAAAACCCATGCGAATGCTGTCCAAGTTTGTTGCCGCCAGCGCCCTGAGCGCTTTTGTTGCCATCGCTACCCCTGCCCAGGCTGAAGAAGCCGGTAAGCAGCGCTTCACGCACGAAGGTTATACCTATGTGTATGAAGTGAAGGACACGAAGACCGGCAAAGTTATTTCCGGTCGTCGCTTCCCTGACGCTGTCGCTTTCAACCTTTCGGTCAAGAACGGCAAGGTTTCGGGCGTTTCGGGCGGCCAGAATGTTGCGTTCAAGGTTGACGAAGCGCGCGGCGCAGCGTCGAACTGATCTTTCGATCCGTCGAATAAAAAAGGGCGGCGTCCGACGGGACGCCGCCTTTTTTGCATCAGCGGCAGGTGCGCTTGCTGTCGATGGCCTTGCCCAGCAGCGCGCCGCCTGCGGCACCCAGGATCGTACCCGTGGCTCGGTCACCGCGCGTGTCGATCGCACGGCCGGCGAGCGCGCCGCCGACGCCACCGACGATCATGCCGGTCGTGCCGTTGGATTTACGGCAATAGGTGCGTCCGTCGCGGCCACGCCATTCCTTGTAGCGATGATTTTTGCGCGCTTCAGCGCCTTCGATCGGGATCGCCATCGACATTGGGATGGCCAGCGAGACGGCGGCCAGGGCCAGCATTGCTTTACGCATGAAATTCTCCTCCATTTGCGTGATCTGACGCTTGAACCCGCCTATATTGATCGAGGTTGCATGAACGTCCGACAACGACGTAAGCGATTGTATTGAAGTCACTAAAAATTGAGGTGAGGCGATGCGCATGGACGACGAACGGGATGGATGGGCGCTGATCGCCGCACTCGACCTGTCGCCCCACCCCGAAGGCGGCTGGTATCGCGAAACCTGGCGCGCCGCCGCTGGCCCCGGCGAACGCGCAGCGGGAACGGCGATCCTGTTTCTGCTGGAAGCCCATCAATCCTCCCACTGGCATAAGGTGGATGCGGACGAGCTTTGGTTCTGGCACGCGGGCGCGCCAATATTGCTGTCCGTTGCGGCGGAGGGCGAACCAGCGCAGGCGATCCACCTTGGCCCGGACATCATGGCGGGGCAGATGCCTCAGGGTCGGGTGCCCGCTTATCACTGGCAGGCGGCGATACCTCAAGGTGGCTGGACGCTGGTCAGCTGTACTGTGACTCCGGCCTTCGATTTCGCCGGTTTCACGCTGGCCCCGCCGGGCTGGGCGCCGCCGCAATAGGGGCGCGGAAAACTTATCCACAGTTATCCACAGATTTGCGCGCGGCGCTGTCATGATTTTGTCCGATTTCGCTTGGAACGACTCGGACGGGGTGAGACCATCACCTTATCGGAACATAGGGAAATGGCGCGATCCATTTCAGAAAATACTGATTTATCAGTATTTTGCCTGTGTGACTGATGATCCGGCGATAGGTCAAACCCGCAAGGGTGCAGCCAATAGGTCGGGTCGGTCGTCAGGGCCGCTGCCGGGTACGCGCGAAAGTGAACGTCGGGCATCGGAACAGGATCGACCAGCGACGGGAAAGCAGCCCTTGGCTCACCCCGAAGCACCCGATGCGGCAGTCTTTCTTCGGGAAGGCGGTCGGATCGCAAACGCCGGGCCGATGATCGCATCCTGCCAGGGACGCGGATCGCTTGACCCGACGGACGTGGGGATCGGCAGCAATGCCGGTCCCCATTTTTGTTCTGGGTCTGATCGGGCGGAAAATGGTGCCGGATGCAGGATTTGAACCCGCGACCTTCGGTTTACAAAACCGCTGCACTACCCCTGTGCTAATCCGGCGCGCCCTATCGGGCCGCACGCCCTTACTATCAGATCACGCCGAACGTCCAGCCCTCTGTTACGGCAATCTGCGTCGTTAACGCAACGGGTGCCCAAAGGGACGGTTGCGCGGCGGCGCGTCGCATCCATGCGGCGGTAACGATTGCATCCGCGCCATGATCATCGGGGAGCGATTCGGCATAAGGTGCCGACCCCAGCACCGCCAACGCCGCGTTGATGGCATCCAGGTCGCGCATCTTGCTCCGCCCCTTGGGCCGACCGGCGGCGCGCGCGGCAATGCTGGTGTAGATTTCAACGATCAGCGAACCGGCGGGGGGCAGGGGATCGAACGGCCAGACCGGCACATGCGGACGGACGTGGTGCAACAGCCGCATGCCCGCAAAGCTGGCCTTGGCAACCTGCGCCGCGCCGATCGCATCATAGACGGTGGATGGTTTGCCGCCGCCGCCCGCATTATAATGGGCTTCGCAGGCGCGGTTGTGCATATAATCCGCCTTCGTCCCGTCCGCCTTGCCGAAATAGAAATGGCGGCGATGGGCGACCTCCAACAGGCTGGCCGCGCCCAGGTCGACGTCGTCACAGACCGACTCGACATAGGCCCAGAAGGAGGGCGCATCCTGCGGCACCATGTCACCGGGCAGATAGCCCCCGCGTGCGACAAAAGGCGGGGCGAAGCTGAAATCGAAGCCGAACAAGGTCGGGGCGCGCGCGCAAGTCGCGATGAGCCAGTCGGCGACCGCCGTGCGTGACCACAAGCGCTCGACCGGTGCGACCAGGCACGGCGCGGCATCGCCCGCATCACAAGCCGCCACCGCAATGCCCTTGTGCCGCGAACCCTTTGCCCCCGACCAGTCGATGGCAACGAAGCGATCGAAGCGCGGCGTCATGCCTCCTGCCGCTGCGCCCGCAACCGGTTCCAGTGCGCGATCCGCTCGGCAATTCGTGCTTCGAAACCGCGATCGGTCGGCGCGTAGAAGGTCTGCGGAGCCATCTCCTCCGGCCAATAATTGGCACCGGAAAAGCCTTCGTCCGCGTCATGATCATATTGATAGCCCTTGCCATAGCCGACCTGTTTCATCAGCTTCGTAGGGGCGTTGACGATGTTCATCGGTGGCATCAGGGATCCGGTATCGCGCGCCGATTTGAACGACGCCTTCATCGCCGCATAGGTGGCATTGGATTTGGGCGCGGTGGCGCAATAGAGACAGGCCTGCACGATCGCCAATTCGCCTTCGGGGCTGCCCAGAAATTCATAGGCATCCTTGGCAGCGAGGCATTGGACCACCGCCTGCGGGTCGGCGAGGCCGATATCCTCGGTCGCGAAGCGCACCAGGCGGCGCAGCACATAAAGCGGCTGTTCGCCCGCTGTCAGCATCCGCGCCATATAATAGAGCGCGGCCTGCGGGTCCGACCCGCGCAGCGATTTATGCAGCGCCGAAATCAGGTTGTAATGCCCCTCCCGATCCTTGTCATACACCGCGACGCGGCGGTGGAGCAGGGCGGACAGCCCTGCCGGATCGAGCGGTTCGGACAGGTCGATGGAATAGAGCGTCTCGACCTGGTTGAGCAGGAAGCGCCCGTCGCCATCGGCGCTGGCGAGCAGCGCGTCACGCGCGGCGGCAGTCAGGGGCAGGGACCGCTGCGTCAACGCCTCCGCCCGATCAAGCAATTGTTCGAGCGCCGCCGCGTCCAGCCGTCGCAGGATCAGCACCTGCGCGCGCGAAAGCAAAGCCGCGTTCAGTTCGAAGCTCGGATTTTCCGTCGTCGCACCGACCAGCGTCACGGTGCCATCCTCGACGAAGGGCAGGAAACTATCCTGCTGCGCGCGGTTGAACCGGTGGATCTCGTCCACGAACAGCAGCGTCTTTGCGTTTTGCCGCGCATGATCCCTGGCCGCCGCAAAGACCTTCTTCAGGTCTGCAACACCTGAAAATACCGCCGAAATCGGCTCGAACCGCATCGCCACGGCATCGGCCAGCAGCCGCGCGATCGTGGTCTTACCCGTGCCGGGCGGTCCCCACAGGATGATCGAGGACAGCCGCCCCGCCGTCACCATCCGTCCGATCGCGCCCTCCGCTCCGGTCAGATGTTCCTGCCCGACCACGTCTGCCAGGGTGCGGGGCCGCAACTGGTCGGCCAGGGGCGCACTATCGCGCGCAGTATCGTCGGAAGCGAACAGATCAGCCATGCGGTCTATATAGGGAGGGTAGGGCGCTCAGGGAACGGGGCTGGATCGCGGCACCATGCCCTGCGCCCGCTGGCGGATCACGCGCAGATAGGTATCGACCAGCGCCTGGTTCACCTGGTCCCAGCCATTGCGCTCGGCGCGTATCCGGGCCGCCTCACCCGCGCGCGTTCGCGCGGCGCTGTCATCGCAATAAGATTGCAACGCATCGGCAAAGTCGCCGATCGCGCCGGGGCGGATCAGCCGCCCGGTGACGCCCTCGGTCACCAGGCTTTCGCTGCCGGTCGCCCGCGCGGCGACCGTGGGTAGGCCGCAGGCCATCGCCTCCAGCGTCACATTGCCGAAGGTTTCGGTGACCGACGGATTGAACAACATATCCATGCTGGCGACCGCCCGCCCCAGATCCGGCCCGCCCTGAAAGCCGGTAAATACAGCACCCGGCAACCGGTTCTGAAACCACTCGCGCGCCGGGCCTTCGCCCACGATCAGAACCTGATGCCGCACCTGCCGCGCCGCCAACTGGTCGATCGTGTCGAAAAGACGTCCAGCCCCTTTTCCATCACAAGCCGACCGATAAAGCCGATCACCGGAGCGTCATCGGCCATGCCCAGCGACTGCCGCCATTCCAGGCTGCGGCGGCCGGGGTTGAAGATGTCGCGATCGATGCCCCGCGTCCAGATGCCGACATCATAGCTCATCCGCTGTTCGCGCAGCAGCTGCGCCATCGAATCGGACGGCGCGACGATGGCATCGCAGCGACGATAGAAACGCCGCAGCATCGATTCGATCAGCGGCTCCAGAAAGGCGAGGCCATAATAGCGCGGATAGGTCTCGAACCGGGTATGAACAGACGCCACCGCCGGCAGGCCATGGTCCCGCGCCCAGCTGAGCGCCCGATGATTCAACGGGTCGGGGCTGGACAGGTGGATAAGATTGGGCTGGAACGCCTTGAGATCGCGGCGAACCTGTGCCGACATGCGATAGGGAACACGATATTCCTTACGCCCCGGCACCGGGAAGGAGGGCGTGCTGATCAGGTCACCCGCAGGCGCGAACGCTGGCGTGTTGGTGGTTGGTGCATAGACGCGCACCGCCGCCCCCTGCCGCAGCAAATAGCCGACAAAGCGGTTGAGCGCCTGGTTCGCACCATCGCGCACATAATTATAGTTGCCGCTGAACAGGGCAACGCGAAGGCCAGATGCGTCCATCGCCGCCCCTTAGCCCAACAGAATGTAAAACCCAAGGGAACCGGTTAAGCCTTTGGGAATTTTGACCTTCGCTTGTCATGTAAACCGGCTGACGCAGCATGCGCCCGACAAAGAGAGGATGCCCCGATGACCGAGACATTTCGCAAGGGAAAGCGGGTCAAGTGGAACTGGGGGCAGGGCGTCGGCCGGGGTCACATCACCGAGCGGTTCGACCGTCATGTCGAACGCACGATCGAAGGATCGCTGATCCGTCGCAATGGCTCGCCCAACGATCCCGCCTTCCTGATCCATTCCGATAATGGCGGCGAAGTCCTCAAGCTGCGCTCGGAAATCAGCCCGGCCTGACGCCACCTGCCGCCGATCGGCCCTCGCCAGCGCGGCGCGACCATGGCAACATGGTGGCATGGATACGCCCTTCATGACGATCGACGCGCTGCTGGTCGGCAAACCGGCCCCCTTTCGCGGCCCCGATTATAGCGCCATCGCCAAGAGCCCCGTGACCGGCCCGGTGCGGATCGGCTGGGGCGGCCTGGAGGGCGATCAGGTCGCCGATCCCATCCATCATGGCGGCTGGGACAAAGCGATCCATCTCTATCCGCAGGACCATTATGCCTGGTGGCGCGACCGCAAGCCCGACCATCCGCTGCTCGACGCGCCCGGTGCTTTTGGCGAGAATATCGCCGCGCGGGGCATGACCGAAGAGACGATCTGCCTGGGCGACCGCTTCGCCCTGGGCAGCGCGATCGTCGAAGTCAGCCATGGCCGCCAGCCCTGCTGGAAGCTCGACCATCGCTTCGGCGCGCGCGATGTCACGGCCACCATCGTCAAAACTGGCCGATGCGGCCTCTATTTCCGCATGATCCGCGAGGGCGAGGCGCAAGCAGGCGAGCGGATGGCCTTGCTCGACCGCCCCTTGCCGGACTGGCCCATCGCAAGGGTGTTTCACCTGCTGATCGGCGGCGGACACAAAGCGAACCGCGACGCGGTGGCGCAACTGGCCGAAATGCCGGTCCTGGCGGAAGCATGGCGGGACCGCGCGCGACACCTGGCGGCGTGATCCGTCCGCCGTTGGCTTATGATAGACGGTTTCTCGCAACACCCCGGCAGGCTAAAGCCGCGTCATGATCGACGACATATCGTCCATTGCCATCCTGACCGTCGCAGGCATTTCCGCCGAAAGTGGCCTCGCGATGTTTCGGGGGCCAGATGGCCCCTTGGAAGGGCATCACGTCGAAGATCATGGGCAGTCTCATTGTGATGATTTATGCAAGCGACCACTTGCGGACATCATTCCCCCGCCCGCTGGCGGGAGGGGGTTAGGGGTGGGCTTGCGCAACGGTGCGCTCACCCACCCCGCTGCGACTAAATTCCCCCGGCTCAAGGCCGGGGTCATTAAGTCTCGCTGCCCCCTCCCGCAAGCGGGAGGGGAGGAGAAAGCCGACCTTCCACTCTTACCCTTACCGTCACCCCAGCGAAAGCTGGGGTCTCAGGAGATGGCGTGATGGCGTTGCGACACGTGCCAAGCCTAAAGGCTCCACACCTCCGCCAGGGATGCCAGCCTGCGCTGGCATGACGGCTAGGATATGTGCCCGCTTTTGCAGGCGTATGCGCAGCTACCGAAATTCCGCCTCCCACCCATTCTCGTCAAAGCAATTTCGGTTATAGTCATGCCATGAATCCCGACATCCAGAACATCGTCATCCTCACCGGCGCGGGCATCTCCGCCGAAAGCGGTCTTGCCACCTTTCGCGGGCCAGATGGCCTCTGGGAAGGGCACCGCGTCGAAGACGTTTGCACCCCTGAGGCACTGGCGCGCAATCCCGCCTTGGTGCATCGCTTCTATGACGAACGCCGGGCGAAGCTGGCAACCGTTTCGCCCAATCCGGCGCATGAAGCGCTGGCCGCGCTGGATGCCGCCTGGCCCGGCGAATTGCTGATCGTAACGCAGAATGTCGATGACCTGCACGAGCGGGCCGGTGCGAAACGCCTGATCCACATGCATGGCGAACTGCAATCCGCGCTCTGTGCCGCCTGCGGCAAGGCGGTGCCGTGGACCGATGCCTTGCCGCCGGGGACGGTATGCACCGGATGCGGCCAGCCCCGTCTGCGCCCCGACATCGTCTTCTTCGGCGAAATGCCCTATCAGATGGATGCCATCGATGACGCGCTGCGCCGCGCCGACCTGTTCGTGTCGATCGGCACGTCGGGCGCGGTCTATCCCGCCGCCGGGTTCGTGCAGACCGCCCGCCATGTCGGCGCTCGCACATTGGAACTCAATCTCGATCCGTCGGCGGGTAGCGTCTATTTCGAGGAAAGTCGGCTTGGCCCGGCCAGCCAATTGGTGCCGCAACTGGTGTTGGACCTGTTGGGGTAGCAAGCCCGTCGTCAGGAGGCCGCACCGGCCTCGGACGGATCCGGTTCCTCGTCGCGATATAGCAGCATCACCGATCCATCCTCGCCCTGTACGGTACGGACCGGCAGCTTGCGTTCCAGGGCGAACAGAAACGCGCGACTGTCCGTCACCCGAAAGCGGCCGCCGATGCGCAGCGCCGAAACGCGGGTGTCGCCAATCAGGATCGGTGCCTTGCGATAGCGGTTGAACTCGCTGGTCGCCTGTTCGATGGTTTCGCCGTCCAGCTCCATCATCTGGTCGCGCCAGGCGATGCGCTGGCTGACGAGTTTGTCGCCCAGCCGGGTGAGTGCGATCGTGCGCGGCTGGATCACCGCGCCATTGCCCGCGCTGACCCGTTGCTCCGCATCCTCGCCCGAATGCACCGTGACGGTGCCGTGGGTGACCGTCAGTTCGACCAGCGCCGGGCGCATCCGCACGTTGAACGCCGTGCCGACCGCCCGGATGAACGCTGACCGCACCTCCACGTCGAAGGGGCGGTCGCTGTCGGGCGCCACTTCGAAGGACGCTTCGCCCTTGACGATGCGCACCTTGCGGCCATGGCCGGTGAAGCGGACTTCGGCTTCGCTGTCGCTGTTGAGGTGCAGGATCGATCCGTCGTCCAGCGTCACGTCGCGAATTTCACCCAGGCGCGTTTCATAGCGATCAATGCCGCTGAACGTGCGCACGGTGACGATGGCGGCAAAGATGAAAAACAAAACCGCGACGGCGGCGGCAATCATGATGTTGCGCGACAGGCGGCGCTGCTGCTCCTCGCTGACGATCTGCGGCAGCGTCGGGAGGGTAACGTCGGCGGCGGCGCTTTTGAGGCGCTCGGCGGCGTCCCAGGCGGCTTCGGCGCGTGCGAAGGCTACGGCATGGCACGGGTCGCGCTCGACCCAGTCACAAATTTCGGCTTCTTCCTGCGGTGTCGGGTCACTATTGAGCTTAGCTAGCAGGCGCGCGGCTTCCGCTTCTATCGCGTCCCTGGGACCGCTGCTTGAAGTTGGCCCCGAAGCCTGCACGCTCGAAATCCGTTTCCTCACGTTCTGCCCAGGCCCGCATAACTATTGCGATTGCTTTGGCTAGATGTTTTTCAACAGTAGAGACGGATAGGGACATGTCCTCCGCTATTTCCAGCATCGATTTTTCATGGATACGGCGAAGAATGAAGACGCGGCGACATTGGGGCGGTAGCGACTCGACAATCGTCTCAACCTGACGAAGCGCCTCGCGCGCATGCAACTGGGCCTCGATATTATTTTCCCCACCGAGCAATTCCAGATCGGCGATCGTCTCGAAACTGACCACCTTGTTGCGGCGCGCTGTATCGATGACGAGGTTGCGGGCGATCGTGAAGAGATAGGCGCGGCCGGTCGTGACATTTTCCCAGTTTTCGGTGGCGTAGGCCCGCGCCATGACTTCCGCGCACATATCTTCCAGCTCATGCGCAGACGGAAGAATCCGGCGAAGGCGACCACGCAGCGCGGCCTCTTGCGGCAATATCACGGTTTTGAACCAGTCTAATTTGGCACGAACCTTATGCACGTCGACCCCCTTATTTTTGTCTGCCGCGCCTCTCCCGATTTCTTTTATTTGTCATAGTTCAATCATGCTTGCAGGGGGCTGTCCAGCGGCGCGGCGACGATATTTTTCGCGATCGACCCAAAATGTTCCACGTTTTGGTAAGAAAGTTATGGATATGTGGTTTTGACCACACTGTTCGTTACTCAGTCTGGGGGAAATTCTACCGGTGCGCGACTGGGTTGGTCGTAATCCGGGCCGACAGGCACGATTTCATCGGGTTCGGTGATGGGCAATTCCACCGGAGTCGCGGGTGCAGGCGTTTCATCGGGGGACTGTGGTTCGATGATGTCGGGCGGGGGCAGGCCGTCGGGGTTAGGATCGGGCTGGGTAGCCATGATTGCGACACTCCGTTAAAGGGTTGGTGCATAGGCTACGCATGGCCTAACGAGGCGGTTCCCGGCTTTGTGCCACTATCCCTTGCCTCTTCTCCCGCTTTTCTCTATGCCGCGCCGACCGGCGACCGATGCGGGCGTGGCGAAACTGGTAGACGCGCCAGATTTAGGTTCTGGTATCGCAAGATGTGGGGGTTCGAGTCCCTTCGCCCGCACCAGTGCGCCAGGCCCCGGCCCATCGCAGGCGCCACCGAAATTCAGCTGAAGAAAGCGTTTGAGAGAAGAGATGCAGACTGTCGAGACGTTGAACGAGGGCCTTAAGCGCGCCTATACCGTAACCATCACGTCGAAGGATATCGACGCGCGAGTGGAAAAGGAAGTCAAGACCATGGCGCCGCAGGTGCGGATGCCTGGCTTCCGTCCTGGCAAGGTGCCTGCCAACCTGGTCAAGAAGATGCATGGCGAGGCTTTGCAGCGCGACGCGCTCAACAACAGCATCCAGGAAAGCATCCAGAAACTGATTGCCGACCACAAGCTGCGTCCCGCGATGCAGCCGTCGGTCGAACTGGACGAAGGTTTCGAATTCGGCAAGGACGCGGAAATCAAGGTCGCGCTCGAAGTGCTGCCCGAAATCGCTACGCCTAGCGTCGATGGCCTGAAGCTGGAGCGCCTGACCATCGCGGTCAGCGACGAGCAGGTCGCGGAATCGGCGGGTCGTATCGCCACCCAGCAGGGTGCGCTTGAAGAGCATGCCGACGATCATGTCGCGCAGGACGGCGACACGCTGGTCATCGATTTCGTCGGCAAGGTCGATGGCGAAGCTTCGAAGGCGGTTCGGCTGCAGACATCCGCCTCAAGATCGGCGCGGGCCAGTTCATTCCGGGTTTCGAGGAACAGCTGACCGGCGTGAAGAAGGGCGAAGAAAAGACCATCGAGGTCACTTTCCCCGAAGATTATGGCGCGGAACATCTGGCGGGCAAGGCGGCGACCTTCGACGTCACCGTCAAGTCGATCCTGGATGGCGACAAGCCCAAGCTCGACGATGAGTTCGCCAAATCGCTCGGCCTTGAAGGTCTGGAGCAACTGAACGACCTGCTCAAGGGGCAGATCGAGCAGGAGCATAATGGCCTGACCCGCACCCACATGAAGCGCAAGCTGCTCGACCAGCTCGCTGCCTCGCACGACTTCGATGTGCCTCCCAGCATGGTCGAAGCCGAATTCGAGCAGATCTGGGCGCAGCTTCAGCATGAAGCGGGCCATGAAGAAGACCCCGCTGCCGCTCTCGCCGAAATGGAAGCCGAAAAGGACGACTATCGCGCCATCGCCGTGCGTCGCGTTCGCCTCGGCCTCCTGCTTTCCGAAATCGGCCAGGCCAACGGCGTGACCGTGTCGGATCAGGAAATGAACCGCCTGATCATGCAGGCCGCGCAGCAATATGGTCCGCAGGACCGCGAGCGTTTCGTGCAATATGTCCGTCAGGACGCGATGGCCGCTGCCCAGCTGCGTGCCCCGCTCTATGAGGACAAGGTTGTCGATTATCTGTTCGACAAGGCCGAAGTCACCGAACGCACCGTGACCAAGGAAGAGCTGGAAGCGGCGATCGAAGCCGAAGACGGCGACCTCAAGCCGCATGTCCATGGTCCCGATTGCGGTCATGACCATGACGAAAAGCCAAAGGCCAAGAAGGCTGCGCCCAAGAAGAAGGCTGAGGCAGAAGACGCCCCGGTAGCCGACGAAGCGCCTGCCGCTGAAGAGGCCGCGCCCAAGAAGGCCGCGCCGAAGAAGGCTGCGGCCAAGAAGGACGTCGCCGAGGACGCGGTCGCAACCGAGGAGGCTCCCGCCGCCGACGCCGCGCCCAAGAAGAAGGCCCCGGCCAAGAAGGCTGCTGCCAAGGCCGAATAAGGCCTTTGCCAGATTGAAAGAGCGCCCGGCTTCCCTGTGAAGCACGGGCGCTTTTCATGTCTGGACGGGGATGGCAGATGAAATATTAACCCTGCCAGGCCCATGCCTTAGCGCGCGGACGACGAGAGGATAGGCTGACGATGAAGGAGTTTCCGCTCATGGATTTGGCTCTCGCCAGCGATATCGCTGCTGCATCCCCGCGCATCGCGGTCATCCTCCCCTGTTATAATGAGGCGGGTGCGATCGTGCAGACGGTGGCCGATTTCCGCCGCGCCCTGCCGCAGGCGGTCATCTACGTCTTCGACAATAATAGCAGCGATGACAGCCGTGACCTCGCCGCCGACGCGGGCGCCATCGTCCGCCGCGTCTCGCAGCAGGGCAAGGGCCATGTGGTGCGCCGCATGTTCGCCGACGTCGATGCCGATATCTACATCATGGCCGATGGCGACGCGACCTACGAAGCCGCCGCCGCCCCGGCGATGGTGGCCGCCATGCTGGCCGACAATCTCGACATGGTGGTGGGCTGCCGCAAGAGCGAAGCAGAAGAGGCCTATCGCCCCGGCCATCGCCTCGGCAACTGGGCGCTGACCGGTCTGCTCAAGCAATTGTTCGGCCGCAGCTTCACCGACATCCTGTCAGGCTATCGCGTCTTCTCGCGGCGCTTCGTCAAAAGTTTTCCGGTGCTGTCGGCCGGGTTCGAGATCGAAACCGAGATCAGCGTTCATGCGCTCGAACTCGCCATGCCGGTGTCGGAAGTCGTGACGGCCTATGGCGCGCGCCCCGAAGGATCGGTCAGCAAGCTCAGCACCTATCGCGATGGCTTCCGCATCCTGCGCACCATCATCACCCTCTATCGCATCGAACGGCCGGTGCTGTTCTTCGGCATCATCGCGGCCTTGCTGGCGGCGCTGGCGCTCGGCCTCGCGGCGCCCTTGATCGTCACCTATATGGAAACGGGC
Organism: Sphingobium sp. Ant17; assembly: GCF_000588875.1. GTDB lineage: Bacteria > Pseudomonadota > Alphaproteobacteria > Sphingomonadales > Sphingomonadaceae > Sphingobium. The sequence continues at coordinate 19,342 of NZ_JEMV01000021.1, read as the reverse complement.
CTTGTGCCGCGCTTCCCGACCGCGATCCTGGTGACCGGCCTCATGATCCTCGCCACCCTCTCGGCGATGTGCGGCCTGATCCTCGATACCGTCGTGCGGGGCCGGCGCGAGGTGCGACGGCTGGCCTATCTCGCCCACCGCGCGCCATCCGATTACGCCGCCCGGAACTAGCCCAATCGCACCGTGCCGGTTCCCCCTTGAACCTGCCACCGTTTGTGACGATGTAGGGGCGGGCAAAAGCAGCTGACTGAAAGAGCATAATGACCGATATCATGACCAACCCCATGGCCGCGCTGGTCCCCATCGTGATCGAACAGTCGAACCGTGGCGAGCGCAGCTTCGACATCTTCTCGCGCCTGTTGCGCGAACGGATCATTTTCGTGACCGGCCAGGTCGAAGATCATATGGCCTCGCTGATCGTCGCCCAGCTGCTGTTCCTCGAATCGGAAAATCCGAAGAAGGACATATGGATGTACATCAACTCGCCCGGCGGCGTGGTGACGTCCGGCATGGCGATCCACGACACGATGAAATATATCCGGCCGCAGGTTGGCACCGTCTGCATTGGCCAGGCCGCCTCGATGGGCAGCTTCCTGTTGGCGGCGGGTGAACCGGGCAAGCGCATCGCGCTCTCCAACGCGCGTATCATGGTGCATCAGCCGTCCGGCGGCGCGCAGGGCATGGCCAGCGATATCGAGATCCAGGCCAAGGAAATCCTGCGTATCCGTCGTCGTTTGAACGATCTCTACGCCAAATATACCGGCCGTCCGCTCGCGGAGGTCGAAAAGGCGATGGATCGCGACACCTTCCTCGAAGCGGACGAAGCCAAGGCCTTTGGCCTTGTCGATGAAGTGTTCGACCAGCGGCCCTCTTTGGCCGATGCGTCGGATAGTTGATGGCTGACTTGCCGGGGCGCGCCACTTCTCCCCTTGTGGAATGGGCGCGCCGCGGTCTAATATGGCCTTTGGACCAGAATATCCCTCGCTGATGCGGTCAGGTCGATTGTCAAACCGGCAGGGAAGAAAGAATGGCGAATGACTAAGCTCACCGGCTCCGATTCAAAAAGCACGCTTTACTGCTCCTTCTGCGGCAAGTCGCAGCATGAGGTGCGGAAGCTCATCGCGGGGCCGACCGTGTTCATCTGCGACGAATGCGTGGAACTGTGCAACGACATCATCCGCGAGGAGACCAAGGGCGGTCTGGTCGGGCGGAAGGATGGCGGCGTGCCGACCCCGCAGGAAATCTGCGATGTGCTGGACGATTATGTGATCGGCCAGAACCGGGCGAAGCGTGTCCTGTCGGTCGCGGTCCACAACCATTATAAGCGCCTCAATCACGGCTCCAAGCCGGGTGAGGTCGAACTGGCCAAGTCCAACATCCTGCTCGTCGGTCCCACCGGTTGCGGCAAGACGTTGCTCGCGCAGACGCTGGCCAAGACGTTCGACGTGCCCTTCACCATGGCCGATGCGACGACGCTGACCGAAGCGGGCTATGTCGGCGAAGATGTCGAGAATATCATCCTCAAGCTGCTCCAGGCGTCCGACTATAATGTCGAAAAGGCGCAGCGCGGCATCGTCTATATCGACGAAATCGACAAGATCAGCCGCAAGGCCGAAAACCCGTCGATCACCCGCGACGTGTCGGGCGAGGGTGTGCAGCAGGCGCTGCTCAAGCTGATGGAGGGCACGACCGCGTCGGTGCCGCCACAGGGCGGGCGCAAGCATCCGCAGCAGGAGTTTCTGCAGGTCGACACGACCAACATCCTCTTCATCTGCGGCGGTGCGTTCGCGGGTCTGGAAAAGATCATTGGCGACCGTCTGGAAGCCAAGTCGATCGGCTTCGGCGCCTATGTCGCCGCGCCCGAAGAGCGCAAGACCGGCGAGTTGCTGCGGTCGAGCGAGCCGGAAGATCTGCTGAAATTCGGTCTGATCCCCGAATTTGTCGGGCGCTTGCCCGTCATCGCGACGCTCGAAGATCTGGACGTCTCGGCGCTGGTCAAGATTCTGGTCGAGCCCAAGAACGCGCTGGTCAAGCAATATGGCAAGCTGTTCGACATGGAGAATGTTGACCTCAGCTTTACCGACGACGCGCTGACCGCGATCGCCAAGCGCGCAATCGAACGGAAAACCGGTGCGCGTGGGCTGCGCTCGATCCTCGAATCCATCCTGCTCGACACCATGTTCGATCTTCCCTCGATGCAGGGCGTCGGCGAAGTGGTGGTCGACAAGGAAGTGGTTGCAGGCAAGAAAGAGCCGGTGCGGGTGTTCAGCGAAAAGCAGAAGCGCGCCGAAGACGCCGCCTGACGCCGTTCGAGTCACTCTGACTTACAAAAGGGGCCGACGCACAATCGTCGGCCCCTTTTTCGTGTCCGTGCGTGCAGCGCACAAAAATTCCCACTGCGTTGCAAAATTACACCACTGCCAAACTAACGGTCCAAGCTGGCCATAAGTCACTAAAATGCAATGATTTGTCCCCAGAGGCCGGACATCCCAAAGCGCCATGGCGCGGGATGGTGGAGGAATGTGACAATCGTGATGCTGCGGTGTAACAAATTTGCAATCAGAGCATCACAGGGCCGTCGCCAGTAACCGCCAAATGCGGTCCCGGCTTGAAAGAACAGCACAGCACAGGCGCCACGCGCCACCTTTGAAAAAGGGAAAAGGGTCAAATGAAACAGTTTCTAATGGGCAGCGCCGCGATGATCGCCGTTGCCATTCCGGGCGCGGCCTTCGCGCAGTCGACCGGTTCGCAGGACTTTGAAGATTCCATCGTCGTCACCGGCGCAAAGGTCGATCAGGGTATCGGTGGTGTCCGCATCCCGGATTCCCCTAAGGCAAAGGTCGTTCTGACCCAGGAAATCATTGAGCGTCAGCGTCCCGGCCAGTCGGTCAATGAAATCATCAACCTCGTGCCAGGCGTCAGCTTCACCAATAACGATCCCTGGGGTTCGGCAGGCGGTAGCTTCACCATCCGTGGCTTCAGCTCTGATCGCATCGCGCAGATCCTCGACGGTATCCCGCTGAACGATTCGGGCAACTATGCGATCTATACCAACCAACAGCTCGACCCCGAACTGGTGGAAAGCATCAACGTCAACCTCGGCGCTACCGACGTTGACAGCCCGACTGCCGCAGCGGTCGGCGGCACCGTCAACATCAACTCGCTTACCCCGACCGACGATTTCGGCGCGATGGCCAGCGTTAGCTATGGTAACATCGTGGCTGAGGGATCGGGCGATCGTCCGTTCCATCGTGTGTTTGGTATGATCCAGACGGGTGACATTACCGGCCATGGCACCAAAGCCTGGTTCTCGGCATCGCGCGCTTACAACAAGGCAAGCTTCTCGGACTACGGCAAGATCGAAAAAAACCAGTATAACGGCAAGGTCTGGCAAGACATTGGTACCAACGGCGATTTCATCGCGCTCGCGGGCCATTACAACGTCAACCGCAATAACTTTGGTGGCTCGCCAGCGTCGGCTGCTGCGTTTAGCGGCGACAAGAGCGCCCGCTTCTATAATGTTTCAGGCGGTATTCCTTGCACGATCAACACGGTCGCCAATCCGGGCATCGCTGATCAGACGAACAGTTGCGGCACCCAGTTCGAGCGTCGTTACAATCCCTCGAACACGGGCAACGCTCGTCTTAGCACGCGTCTGACGTTGACTGATCGTTTGATCTTCTCTGCTGATGCCGCCTATCAATATGTGAAGGCGAATGGCGGTGGTACGACCTCGGCTTATGAATCCGCCTTCGCTCAGGGTGGTAATCTGCTGTCGGGCTATTTCAACGGTAGCGCTTATTTCAACCGCGATCTGAACGGTGATGGTACGCTTGGCGTCGACCGGAACAATGACGGCGTGATCCAGGATTACACGGTAACCAACCCGGACGGCACGCGCACGACTGTTCGTGAATCCGACCGCGTTCTGATCGGCAACCCCAGCCAGACACAGACCAAGCGTTGGGTCGCCATTGCCAACCTCTCCTACGAGTTTGACGATAATAACCGCGTTCGTCTGTCGTACAGCTTCGATCGCGCGCGTCACCGTCAGACGGGCGAGGGCTCGCTCATCCAGCTCGACGGCGAGCCGACTGATGTGTTCCCTGTGAACGACCCGTTGGCCGATGCAGCTGGCAACATTCTGCAAAAGCGTGACCGCAAGTCTTATGCGATCCTGCATCAGGTTGCTGGTGAATATCGCGGCACGTTCTTCGATGATCTGTTGACGGTCAACCTTGGCGTTCGCGCACCTTTCTTCAAGCGCGACCTGACGCAGAACTGCTTCACCAGCGCACCAAACGGTAATGTGAACTGCATCGCGGGCGGCAATGTTGCGGCTTACGCCGCTGCCAATCCAACCTTCGCTGCGCCGCAAAACCGCGTCTATAATTACGACAAGCTGCTGCCAAACGTCGGTGCGATCTTCAAGATCACGCCGGAAATCAGCTTGGCGGGCAGCTATGCGGCGAATATTTCGGTGCCCGGCACGGACACCCTGTATAACTCCGTTTATCTGCCGAGCAGCAACAACGCGTCGAAGCCGGTGGCGGAAACGTCGGACAGCTTCGATCTCGCCCTGCGCTACCAGAACAATATCGTTCAGGCAGCCGTTACGGGTTGGTACGCGAAATATAAGAACCGTATCGCATCGGCCTATAGCTTCGAGTGCGACTGCAGCATCGACACCAACCTGGGTGGCGTGAAGAAATATGGCGTTGACGCCAATGTTTCAGTTCGTCCGATGGACGGGTTGCTGCTCTATGCGTTCGGGTCGTATATCGAATCTGAAATTGGTGCCGACGTTCAGACCGGTCCGACGACCTTCGCCGCGACCAAGGGCAACCGTGAACGTAGCGCCCCGGCCTATCTGTGGGGCGGTCGTGTGCAGGGTACGCTGGGTCCGGTGGATCTCGGTGCCCAGATCAAGCGCACCGGTTCGCGTTATCTGAACGACATCAACACGTTCAAGGTGGCGGGTTACACCATTGTCGACCTCGACCTGCGCTATAATTTGGCGAACCTGGGGCTGGAAAAGTCGTTCTTCCAGCTGAACGTGTCGAACCTGTTCGACAAATTCTACATCGGTTCGTTCAGCGGTGGTCTGACCACTGCAGCCAGTTCCTTCGTCAACTATGGTTCGCCGCGCGCGATCAGTGCGTCGATGGTTGTGGCTTTCTAAGCCCAGACGATCAGAAATTGGGAAAGGGGCGCGGAGCAATCCGCGCCCCTTTTTCTATGCCTGTAATCGCGCTGTCCTACTTGGTTACGTCCGCCTATAAAAAGGATATGGCCCGTTGGGCCGCACTTGCCGATAGGATCAGCTGCACGCAACTTTATGTCGAAATCTGCGGGAAATGTGCGAAGTTAAGAGGACGCTTCACCGCAAACAACGATCCAGCCCGTCCCGCTGCACCGCCCCGATCCGCGCCGCGATCGTGTTGCCATAGCGGCGGGTGAAGCCGGTCGGAGCGACGGCGGCCCGCTTTTTGGGGAGGGGGAGGACGGCGGCGATGCGGGCGGCTTCCGCGCGCGTCAACTGGCCTGCGCCATGGTTGAAATAGCGGATCGCGCCTGCCTGTGCGCCATAGGTGCCGATCCCGGTTTCGGCGACGTTGAGATAGACCTCCATGATCCGCGGCTTGCCCCAGATCGCTTCGATCAGCACCGTGAACCAGGCCTCCAGTCCCTTGCGCACGAAACCGCCGCCCTGCCACAAGAACACATTCTTGGCGGTCTGCTGACTGATCGTCGATCCGCCCCGGATGCGCCCGCCGCTGGCATTGTTCAACGCGGCCTTGGTGATGGCATCGACATCGAAACCATGATGGGTGCAGAATTTGCCATCTTCCCCGGCGATCGCCGCGCGGGCCATGTCCGGGTCCAACTCGTCCAGGCCGGTCCAGTCCTTGGTGATGCCGTTGGGATCAAGCAGCATCGTGATGGTCACCGGCGGCGGCACGAACCGATAGACCACCACCATCAGCAGCGACAGCACGACAAAGGCGAGAATGATCTTGAAGGGAAGGATGATCCAGCGCGAACGGCGGCGGGCGGAGCGGAGGGGTTTTGCGGTCATGGCAGGAGCGTAACGCACTCCCGCCGCGCCGCTCAAGCCGCACGCATAAAAAAGGCCCCGGCTTTACGCCGGAGCCTCTTAATGTCGGTAGTCCGATCCGTCAGGCGGCGGCGAAGCGCGCCATCTGGCCGAGGCGATCACCCGCAATCCGCATCATCGCCTTTTGCAGCTTCTCGAACGCCCGTACCTCGATCTGGCGCACCCGCTCGCGGCTGACGCCATACACCTGGCTCAATTCTTCCAGCGTCTTGGGCTCTTCGGCCAGCCGACGCTCGGCCAGGATATGCTTCTCGCGATCGTTGAGGTCGGTCATCGCCTCTTCGAGCATTTCATGGCGCTGGGTCCGCTCCTGCTCGTCGCGACACGTTCGTCCTGCAGCGGATCATGATCCTGCAACCAGTCCTGCCACTGCCCTTCGCCATCCTCGCGCATCGGCACGTTGAGCGACGTGTCGCCACCCATCGCCATGCGACGGTTCATCGACACGACATCCTGTTCGGATACGCCAAGGTCAGTCGCGATCTTGGTGACGTCCTCAGGCTTGAGATCGCCATCCTCAAACGCTTCGATATTATTCTTCATCCGGCGCAGGTTAAAGAACAGCTTCTTCTGCGACGCTGTAGTGCCCATCTTCACGAGCGACCAACTGCGCAGGATGAATTCCTGGATCGATGCGCGAATCCACCACATGGCGTAGGTCGCCAGACGGAAGCCGCGCTCCGCCTCGAATTTCTTCACGCCCTGCATCAGGCCGATATTGCCTTCGGAAATCAGTTCGCTGACCGGCAGACCATAGCCGCGATACCCCATCGCAATCTTCGCGACGAGTCGCAGATGCGAGGTGACTAACTGCGCGGCCGCTTCAGGATCCTGATGTTCCTCATAGCGTTTCGCCAGCATATATTCCTGCTCAGGGGTGAGCAGCGGAAATTTGCGAATCTCCGACAGATAGCGGTTGAGGCTGGCTTCACCGCCCAGCGCCGGAACCGCGGGGACATTGCTCTTGTTGGCCATGTCGCTTCACCTTTCCCTTTCATGCGCGGCGGGACCCAGAAGAGGCGTCCGAACCACCGTCGCAAACTTGTCGAAACCTATACTCTAAGCTCGCTTAACAGTTCCTGCATGTCCATGGGCAATGCACTTTGGAACAGGAGGGGCGAGCCCGTTGCAGGATGTATGAACCCGAGGGTTTTGGCGTGCAATGCCTGCCTTTTGAAACCCAGCGTTTCCAGTATTGATTTGAAACCTTTTCTATCCCTACTGTAAGCCGGATCACCGATCAAGGGGTGGCCGACATGCGCCATATGCACGCGAACCTGATGCGTCCGGCCAGTTTCCAGGCGACATTCCACCATCGCCGCGCCTCTCAGCCGCTCCTCCATCCGATAATGGGTAACGGCATGCTTGCCGCGCCCTTCCCGATGAACCGCCATCTTCTTTCGATCAGCGTCGGATCGGCCGATCCATGTGTCCACCGTGGCGGTGGGCGGAACCGGATGGCCGTAGACGATGGCGGCGTAGAGCCGGTCGATGCTATGATCCTTGAACTGGACAGCAAGCCCCTCATGAGCCCGGTCTGTCTTAGCAACGACCAGCAAGCCCGATGTATCCTTGTCGATGCGATGAACGATGCCGGGGCGGGCGACACCGCCGATTCCCGACAACTGGCCCGCGCAATGATGAAGCAGGGCATTGACCAATGTGCCATTGAGATTGCCTGCAGCGGGATGGACTACCAACCCGGCGGGCTTGTCCACGACGATGAGGTCGGCATCTTCATGGACGATGGTGAGCGGAATATCCTGCGCCACTGCATCCAGAGCCACGGGGGCGGGGAGGGTGATCGCGAAACGCTGCCCAGCTGCGACCTTGGCCGAGGCGCTGAGTTTCAGACTCTGGTCCGTCGCTCGGACATGGCCCTCGCCGATCAACGCCTTGAGCCGTTCGCGCGATAGGTCGGGCAGCAGGTCGGCGAGCGCGCGGTCGAGCCGCTGGCCATGCTGGGCCGCGTCGATAATTGCTTCGATGATGGAAACCCCCGCGGCCATTGGCTAGGATGTAGGCATGAGAGTGACTATTTCAAGCCTGTTACGGGACCGGATCGTGGCGCTGGCAGCGGCGGACGATCGGGAGATTTGCGGGCTGTTGCTGGGACAGGGCGGACGGATAGAGGCAATCGGCCCGGCGGCCAATGTCGCGGCCGACCCGGTGCGTCATTTCGAACTGGACCCGATGGCGCTGATCGCGGCGCACCGGGCGGCGCGATCCGGTGGGCCGACGGTGGTCGGCCATTATCACTCGCACCCCTCCGGCGTCGCGGTGCCCTCTGCGACCGATGCAGCCTGCGCAACGCCTGACGGCACGCTATGGCTGATCGTGGCCGGGAACGAAGCGCGGCTGTGGATCGCGCAGCCGGGGCCGGACGGGGCCGTGGCCTTTGCGGAGGCGCTGCTCGACATAAGGTGAGGGAAAGGCGGCGAGCCGGGGTTGCATCGCGCGGCGGGGCAGCGCATTAGCTCGTTAGAGCCTCTTTTCCTGACCATTATTCGGCGATCCAGACCCCGCATGACCAACCCGACCGATAGCATCGAATTTGCCAGCCTGCTCTGTTCGCGCCTGTGCCATGATCTGCTCAGTCCGGTCGGCGCGCTCAACAACGGGCTTGAGTTGATGGCGGATGAGACGGACCCGGAAATGCGCCAGCGTTGCCTGGAACTGCTGGGCGACAGCGCGCGGACATCGGCCAACAAGCTCAAATTCTTCCGTCTGGCGTTCGGCTCGGCGGGCGGGTTCGGCGACGTGGTGCCGCCCCATGAAGCGCGGGTCGCGATCGAGGGTATGTTCGTCACCACCGGCCGCGTGAAGGTCGGCTGGATGGTCGACGAGCAGATGCTGGGCAAGCTGGCGGTCAAAGTCCTACTCAACCTGGCGCTGATCGCGGGCGATGCGCTGGTACGCGGCGGGCAACTCGACATCGGCGCGGAAGTGCGGCCGGGCGTGACCGAGATCGTGGTGCGCGGCGAGGGGCCAAAGGTCGTGCTCGACCCGGATTTGCGCGCGGCACTGGCCGGCACCTTGCCGGTCGAGGGACTGGCATCGCGGACGGCGGCGGCCTGGATGGTGCGCGCACTGGTCACCGGCGCGGGCGGCGAAATCGCCCTGTCGCCACCGGGCGATCCGATCTTGTTGTTCGGCGCATCGATACCGGACTGACGAAGAGCGGAGCAGGCATTTTTTTGCGCTTAACTTCGCACTTTTCCCGCACATTCTGATATTTTATTGCGAGCCGCTGATCCTATCGGTTGGTCGTGTGCGGCTGGTCGCTGGTCTTCAGCGCGCCGCGAGTGCGCTATCCAGGAGCTTGGCATAATTGGCCGTGATAGGACAGCGCAATGACGCAGCGGCATAGGCTGAGCTATGACGAAAGGCCCGGCCGCTTGGTAGCGACCGGGCCTTTCGCGTGTTGTCGGACTGAAAAAATCAGCCGCTATAATACATGTCGAATTCGACCGGCGAGGGCGACATTTCCCAGCGATACACTTCGGGCCATTTCAGTTCCATATAGGCGTCGATCTGGTCCTTGGTGAACACGCCGCCCTTGAGCAGGAAGTCCTGATCCTTTTCCAGGCTTTCGAGCGCTTCGCGGAGCGAACCGCAGACGGTCGGCACCTTGGCCAGTTCGACCGGCGGCAGATCATAGAGGTTCTTGTCCATCGCCTCGCCGGGGTGGATCTTGTTCTCGATCCCGTCGATGCCCGCCATCAGCAGGGCTGCGGTGGCGAGGTAGGAGTTGGCGAGCGGATCGGGGAAGCGGAACTCGACGCGCTTCGCCTTGGTGCCGGCACCATAGGGGATGCGGCACGAAGCCGAGCGGTTGCGCGCCGAATAGGCGAGCAGCACGGGCGCTTCGAAGCCTGGCACCAGACGCTTGTAGCTGTTGGTGGTCGGGTTGGTGAAGGCGTTCAAAGCCTTGGCATGTTTGATCACGCCGCCGATGAAATACAGGCAGGTGTCCGACAGGCCGGCATAGCCGTCACCGGCAAAGGTGTTCTGACCCTTGTTCCAGATCGAGATATGCGTGTGCATACCCGACCCATTGTCCGCCTTGATCGGCTTGGGCATGAAGGTGGCGGTCTTGCCATAGGCCTGGGCGACCATCTTCACGACATATTTGTAGATCTGGATGCGATCGCAGGTTTCGACGAGTTTGCCGAAGGTCAGGCCCAGTTCGTGCTGGCTGGCGGCGACTTCATGATGATGCTTGTCCATGGGCAGGCCCATTTCCATCAGCGTGGTCACCATTTCGGCGCGGATGTCGGTGGTCACGTCGACCGGACCGACCGGGAAATAGCCGCCCTTGGCGCGGGGACGGTGGCCCATATTGCCGGCTTCATAGCTGGTGCCGCTGTTGGTGGGCAGTTCGACATCTTCCAGCTTGTAGAAGCTGCTATTGTAGGTGTTGTCGAATTCGACGCTGTCGAACATGAAGAATTCGGGTTCCGGGCCGATATAGACCGTGTCGCCAAGACCGGTGGACTGCAGGAACATTTCGGCGCGCTTGGCGGTCGAGCGGGGATCGCGCGAATAGAGCGAACCGTCGAGCGGTTCGACGATGTCGCACACCAGGATCATCATCGGCGTCGCGCTGAACGGATCGAAGAAGACTGCGTCCAGATCGGGCTTGAGGATCATGTCCGATTCGTTGATTTCCTTCCAGCCCTCAATCGAGGAGCCGTCGAACATCAGGCCATCGGTCAGTTCATCTTCGCCAATGACGTTGGCGCACATGGTCAGGTGGTGCCAGGTGCCCTTGGGATCGGTGAAGCGGACATCGACCCATTCGATCTCCTTTTCTGCGATCATCTTCAGGATGTCTTTTGGCGTATTGGCCATGTGCAGTTGCCCTTCTCTCAAGATACCCCCCCGAAGGGGTAAGGTGGATGCCCATCATATTCCGGTCCGCGAAGAACCGGGCAGAAACTTCGTGATGCCAGCCCGTGCGCCGGGCTGGCGGAGAAAAGTCAGATCGCGTCGCTGTCCCGCTCGCCGGTGCGGATGCGGACTGCGCCCTCGACGTTGGAGATGAAGATCTTGCCGTCGCCGATGCGGCCGGTCTGCGCGGCGGCGCAGATCGCTTCGACCACCCGGTCGGCGAGCGCGTCGTCCACGACGACCTCCAGCTTCACCTTGGGCAGGAAATCGACGACATATTCAGCGCCGCGATAGAGTTCGGTATGGCCCTTTTGGCGGCCGAAACCCTTGGCTTCGGTCACGGTGATGCCCGACACGCCCACTTCGTGGAGTGCTTCCTTCACCTCGTCCAGCTTGAACGGCTTGATGATCGCTTCGATCTTTTTCATCACTCGTAATCCCAACCCATGACGCCCGACAGGATGCGAGGGCGACCCGCATCCCGCTCTCCCGTGCGAGAGACGAACATCATGCCCCCCTTGGCCTGCGTCGTCCCTCTTTTTCTTCAATTACCGTGCCAATTGGCGAATCGCTAGAATATGCTTTCGGCGATGCAGCAATCTTTGTCCATATTGCCCGGATTCAGGGCAATTTCCTGTCCCGATGCCCGCTTTTTAAGCAGTATATAGGCCGCTCAGAGATAGGGCGGCGCATCCAGGCCAGCCGGGCTTTTGGTGAAGATCTCGCAACCCGTCTCGGTGATGCCGATACTATGTTCGAACTGCGCCGACAGGGTGCGATCGCGCGTCACCGCCGTCCAGCCATCGTCCAGCATCTTCACGCCGGCCTTGCCGATGTTGATCATCGGTTCGATGGTAAAGAACATGCCGGGCTTCAATTCGGGGCCGGTGCCGGGGCGACCGACATGGACGACCTCCGGGCTGTCGTGGAAGACGCGGCCGAGGCCATGGCCGCAAAAGTCGCGGACCACGCCATAGCGGTGCTTTTCGGCATGGCGCTGGATCACCGCGCCGATGTCGCCCAGATGATTGCCGGGCTTTGCCTGTTCGATGCCCAGCATCAGGCATTCATAGGTCACCTCGACCAAACGGCGCGCCTTGATCGGCGCTTCGCCCGCGATGAACATGCGGCTGGTGTCGCCATGCCAGCCATCGACCAGCGGGGTGACGTCGATATTGACGATGTCGCCATCCTTGAGCCGATAGTCGCCGGGGATGCCATGGCAGATGACATTGTTGATCGATGTGCAGCAGCTATGGGTATAGCCGCGATAGCCCAGGGTCGCAGGCACGCCGCCGCCGTCCAGCGTCATGCGCCGGACGATATCGTCCAGTTCGCCAGTGGTGACGCCCGGCACGACATGGGGCACCAGCGCATCGAGTATCTCGGCCGCCAGTCGCCCGGCCTTGCGCATGCCAGCAAAACCGGCCGCATCATAGAGTTTGATCGCGGTCGAGCGGGAGATCGGCGCATCCGCCGTCATCGTCATATATTCGGTCATCGGACGGGTATAGAGGCAGATGCAGCAGAATGCGAGAGGGGCGCGCGGACAGGCTAGGCAGCGGGCGCGGGGCAGGCTATGCCCCCCGCCATGGCCGATCCCACCCGCATCTGGACCGCAGCGCTGATCGTGATCGGCGACGAGATTCTGTCCGGCCGCACCCAGGACAAGAATGTGGCGCAGATCGCGATGTGGCTCAACGTCCAGGGCATTCGCCTGTGCGAAGTGCGGGTCGTCGCCGACGATCAGGATGCGATCGTCGAGGCGGTCAACATATTGCGGGCGCGCAACGATTATCTGTTCACCACCGGCGGCATCGGCCCGACTCACGACGACATCACGGTCGATGCGATCGCGGCGGCGCTGGGCGTGGCGGTGGAAATCCACCCGCAGGCGCGGGCGATGCTGGCGGGCTATTATGAGACGCGTGGCGGGCTGACCGACGCGCGGCTGCGCATGGCGCGCGTGCCTGCGGGGGCCAGCCTGATCGAAAATCGCATGTCGGGGGCACCCGGCATCCGGCATGGCAATATCTTCATCATGGCAGGGGTGCCACATATCACCGCCGGGATGCTCGACAAGCTGACGGGGACGTTGGAAGGCGGCCTGCCCGTGCAATCGGCGACGGTTGGCTGCTGGGTCGCGGAAAGCGAGATTGCCGACCTGCTGGGCGCGACCGAGCGGGCACATGAGGGGTGCCAGATCGGCAGCTACCCCTTCTTCCGCGAGGGCCGCACCGGCGCGAATTTCGTGGTTCGATCGACCGATGCCGAACGGCTCGATGCGTGCGTTACGGCGCTTTCGGCGGCACTTGAGGCTGGCGGCTGGACGGTAACGGCCGGGGGCATCTGAGCCCCCCGCCGGTCAGCGTTCGCGCGGCCGGTTCAGATGCGAGATCACTCCGCGCAGCGTCCGCACTTCCAGATGATTCCAGCCCGGCTTGGTCAGCAAGTTGCGCAGCGTCAGCTTGGTCGCGGGCGCGCGGTCTGGCGGGAAGAAATAGCCGACCTTTTCCAGCAGCGTGGTGAACTGGTCGATCATGCCCTCCAGTTCCTCCTGCGGTGCGGGGACGCCAAGGTCGGTGATGGTGGGCTGGGCGAGATTCGCTTGCTTCGACCATTCATAGGCGCACAGGATGACTGCTTGGGCGAGGTTGAGGGAGCCGAATTCCGGGTTGATGGGGACGGTCAGGATTTTGCGGGCAAGTGCGACATCCTCAGTCTCCAACCCGGAACGTTCGGGGCCGAAAATATAGGCGCAACGGCCCTGAGCGGCGTGGATTTCGCGGGCGGCTTCTTCGGGCGTCACGACGGGCTTGGTGACGCCACGCTTGCGGACGGTGGTGGCATAGACATGGGCGCAGTCGGCCACGGCCTCGGCGAGCGTTTCATAGACCTGCGCCTGATCGAGGATGAAATCCGCGCCCGCCGCCGATGGGCCGGCGTCGGGATTGGGCCAACCGTCGCGGGGCGTGACCAGGCGCATCTCGGTCAGCCCGAAATTAAGCATCGCGCGCGCGGCCTTACCGATATTCTCGCCCAGTTGGGGGCGGACGAGGACGATGACGGGGGGAGGGGTGTCAGTTGTCATGTTATCACCGTTCGTCCTGAGGTGGGGCTGAGCCTCTTCCAACGCCGTTCGGTTCGAGCCAGGGTCGAGCGAAGTCGAGACCCGTGGTTGAGAACGCGCAGCGTCTGAGACTGCCTCCCAGTCCCCTCGAATCAAGGCTTCCTTCTTTTTGCGCGACCAATCCTTCACCTGGCGCTCGCGCTCCAGCGCATCGATCCGATCCGTGAAGGTTTCGCTGAACACCAGCTCTACCGGGCGTCGGTCATGCGTGTAGCCCGGAATTTCCCCGGACTGATGTTGGCCGATACGCCGTTCCAGATCGTCGGTGTGGCCGGTATAATAGCTGCCATCGGCGCAGCGGAGGATGTAGATCCAAAAACTCATGGTGCGCGTTGTTCTCGACAAGCTCGAACCGAACGGAGGCGGTGTGTCGTCTGGGCGAACGGCGTGTACTTTATCCCACTCACCCGCCCACTTCCTTCACCGTGCCGGCGAAATCCTCGAAATCCTTGGCGTCGGTGAAGTCCTTATAGACGCTGGCGAAGCGGATATAGGCGACGCTGTCGAGGCGTTTGAGGCCTTCCATCACCATTTCGCCGATGGCGCGGGCGGGGACTTCGGTGTCGCCGCTGGTTTCGAGCTGGCGCTGGATGCCGGAGATGAGTTTTTCAATGCGGCTGGGGTCGATCGGGCGCTTGCGGCAGGCGATGCCGATCGAGCGGGCCAGCTTGTCGCGCTCGAACGCTTCCTTGCGGCCCTCGCTCTTGACCACCCAGATGTCGCGCAGCTGGATGCGCTCGAAGGTGGTGAAGCGCGCGGCGCAGGCTTCGCACTGGCGGCGACGACGGATGGCTGCACCATCCTCCGTCGGCCGGCTGTCCTTCACCTGGCTGTCTTCATGGGCACAGAAGGGGCAGCGCATGGACTCTTCAACTCCGTTCGGGCTGAGCCTGTCGAAGCCCTGCACTTTTTTCTTAGGAAAAGAACAGCCCTTCGACAGGCTCAGGGCGACCGGTGCTTAGTAGATCGGGAACCGCCCGGTCAGCGCCAGCACCTTTTCGCGCACATGCGCTTCGACCTGGCCGTCGCCGTCATCGCCATTGCGCTTGAGGCCTTCGACGACCTCGGCAATCAACTCGCCGATTTCGCGGAATTCCGCTTCGCCGAAACCGCGCGTGGTGCCTGCGGGGGTGCCGAGGCGCACGCCCGATGTCACGAACGGGCTGGCGGTGTCGAACGGAACATTGTTCTTGTTACAGGTGATATAGGCGCGATCGAGCGCCTTCTCGGCGGCCTTGCCCGTCGTGTTCTTGGCGCGCAGGTCGACCAGCATGAGATGATTGTCGGTCCCGCCCGACACGATCGAGAGGCCAGCGTCGGCCAGCGTTGCGGCCAGCGTCTTGGCATTGGCGACGATCTGATGCGCATAAGCCTTGAACTCAGGCGTCAGCGCTTCCTTGAACGCCACGGCCTTGGCCGCGATGATGTGCATCAGCGGACCGCCCTGCAGGCCGGGGAAGATGGCGCTGTTGAACTTCTTGGCCAGCACCTCGTCATTGGTCAGGATGATGCCCGAACGGGGACCACGCAGCGACTTGTGGGTCGTGGTGGTGGTGACATGGGCATGAGGGACGGGCGAGGGATGCGCGCCGCCCGCGACCAGGCCGGAGAAATGCGACATGTCGGCGAGCAGATAGGCGCCCACTTCGTCGGCGATTTCGCGGAAGCGTTCGAAATCCCAGTGGCGCGAATAGGCGGTGCCGCCGCAGATGATCAGCTTGGGCTTGCTCTCGCGTGCGATGCGGGCGACTTCGTCCATGTCGATCATATGATCGTCGGCACGCACGCCATAGGCGACGGGGTTGAACCATTTGCCCGACATGTTGACCGGCGACCCGTGGGTCAGATGGCCGCCCGACGACAGGTCGAGGCCCATGAAGGTGTCGCCCGGCTGGAGCAGCGCCAGGAACACCGCCTGGTTCATCTGGCTGCCGCTATTGGGCTGGACGTTGGCGAATTTCGCGCCGAACAATTGCTTCGCCCGCTCGATCGCCAGCGTCTCGACGACGTCGGCATATTCGCAGCCGCCATAATAGCGCTTGCCGGGATAGCCTTCGGCATATTTGTTGGTGAAGATCGAACCGGCGGCTTCCAGCACCGCTTTCGATGCGATATTTTCGGACGCGATCAGTTCGATCTTATCCTGCTGGCGCTTGAGTTCATTTTCGATCGCGCCGAAGATTTCGGGGTCCGCGCTGCTAAGCGATTCGCTGAAGAAGCCGTCCTGACGGATGGCCGGGCTAAGGGTGTCGATGCTCATCGAAATATCCTTTCAGAGCGCGGGTCAGATTGTGGGTTGGGATAATTTGTCGACGCGGCCGGCGTGGCGGCCTCCGCCAAATTCGGTGGTAAGAAACGCGATGACGCAGGCCTTGGCCATGTCCACGCCGGTCAGGCGCGCGCCCATGGCCAGCACATTGGCGTCATTATGCTCGCGCGACAGGGCCGCGGACAGCGGTTCACCGACCAGCGCGCAGCGGCAGGCCGGGTTGCGATTGACCGCGATCGAAATGCCGATGCCCGACCCGCACAAAGCGATGCCGCGATCCGCCGCGCCGGAGGCGACCGCTGTCGCGAGTTTGTAACCATAATCGGGATAATCGACCCGGTCGGCGGTTGCCGGGCCGAGGTCATCAACCATGTGCCCTTCGTCGCGCAGCCATTGCGCCAGTTCCGCCTTCAATTCGATGGCGGCATGGTCGGATGCGATGGCGATTTTCATCTGCTGTTCGTTCCTTCACCGATGGGGTGATTCGTTCCCGCGCCTCTTAGGGGCAGAAGCGGTAGATTGCCACCTTGGACCGCCGCCCTTATGGGCAGAGGCATGACAGGCACGATCCTCTCCATCCTGATGCTGGCAGGGCTGTTGCTGACCGGCGGCGGCCTCTATGTGATGGTCAAGTTGCGCGATCGCAAGCGCGGCGCGCTGATGATCATCGCGGGGCTGGTGATGTTCGGCAATGTTGCGATCACGGCGATACCGGGGCCGGACCTGCCGGGGCTGGAGCAGCGCTGAGCCGCAGCGCCAGCGTCGCCAGCAGATCGGTCTGCGTCACCAGTCCCAGCAGGCGGTGATCGGTGTCGATCACCACCGCAGCATGGCGCGCGCCGCTGCTGAACGGCCCGATCAGGCGCGCGACCGGCGTATCGGCATGGACGAAGAGCGGCCGGTGGGCGACGTCGGCGACAAGCCCGCCGTCCTGCAGCAGGTCGCGCGCATTGATCATCCCCTGCACCCGGCCAGCATCATCCAGCACCGGTAGCGACAGGAGATTGCGCGCCTGCATCAGCGTGCGGGCTTCTGCCACCGTCTGACTGGCGGCTATATGCAGCACATCACGCGCCATGATTTCATCGCACCGCATCGCGCCATGCGTGCGTTCGGCTGCGCGCAACTGGGCATCGGCTAGCAAGGGGCGCAGGTCCGCCTCGTCCACGTCCAACCGTGCGCCAAAGCCATGGAGCGCGTCGGCAATATCCTGCGCGCTGGGTGCGGCGCGCAGCAGGGGCGCGGGATCGGTCGTGGCGTGGGACGAAGGCGCCTTGGGCGCGACATGGGGATAGCTTTGGCCGACCATGCGGTGGAACAGCATCGCCACGATCAAGAGCAGCAGCGTGTTCGCGCCCACCGGCGTCAGGGCGAACAGATAGCCGGTATCGCTTCCCGCGAGCACCGCCGACAGCGCCACCGCGCCACCGGGCGGGTGGAGGCAGCGCAGCAGCGACATGATCGCGATTGCCCCGCCGACGGCCACAGCCGCGGCCATTGTCGGGTTGGGGATGATGTGGCCTATGGCAATGCCGACGAGCGCGGAGATGATGTTGCCGCCCAGCACCGGCCAGGGTTGCGCCAACGGACTGGCGGGCACCGCGAACAGCAGCACCGCCGACGCGCCCATGGGGGCCACCAGCAGCGGATGGGCCAGGCCATTGCCGAGCATCAGGCCGCATAACAGCCCGGTGATCGCGATCCCGCCGATCGCGCCGCTGGCCGCCTTGATCCGGTCGAGCAAGCCGGGACCAGGCGGGGCGGGTATGAAGCTGCTATAATAGCGGCTCCAGACCATGCGGGGCTTGGGTTCGGGCGCGTCGGACATGGTCGATGCGCTAACGGGCGGAAGCGAAGGATGCCACGCCGAATAATCAGGCCCGTTGAAAGTCTGGCTTTGCCTTTGCCCAAAGAAAAAGGGGCCACCTTGCGGCAGCCCCTTTTTCTGTTTCGCGGGCGTTGCCCCTCAGCGGATCGGCGAATCCGGGGACAGGCGCATGTCGAGATAATTGTCGACCGACTTCATCAGTTGTTCGAGTTCATGTTCGAAGAAGTGATTGGCACCTCGGATTTCATCATGGTGGATGGTGATGCCCTTTTGCGTGCGCAGCTTGTCGACCAGTTTCTGGACGGCGCTGGCGGTCACGACTTCATCCGACGTCCCCTGTACGATGATGCCCGATGAGGGGCAGGGCGCGAGGAAGGAGAAGTCGTACATGTTGGCGGGTGGCGCGACGGAGATGAAGCCACGGATTTCCGGGCGGCGCATCAGCAATTGCATGCCGATCCAGGCACCGAAGGAGAAGCCCGCGATCCAGGTGGTCTGCGCTTCGGGGTGGAAGCTCTGGACCCAATCGAGCGCCGCTGCGGCATCGGACAATTCGCCGATGCCATTGTCGAACGTTCCCTGGCTGCGGCCGACGCCCCGGAAATTGAAGCGCAGCACGGCAAAGCCACGCTTCACGAAGGTCTTGTAGAGCGCCTGGGTGATGCGGTCGTTCATCGTGCCGCCGCCCTGCGGATGCGGGTGCAGGATCATGGCGACCGGCGCACGCGGGCGGGGCGGGGGGCTGAAACGGCCTTCGAGACGGCCTTCGGGTCCGGTAAAGATTACGTCGGGCATGGCACCTGTTATCGTTCTGGGCCACTCGGCCCGGATGGGCAGGGCGGCAAATGGAGTCGCGTCGGGCACGCCAAGGGATGTGCTGGCGCAGCGCGGCAGACCGCCTATATAGAAGCCGCCGCCATTTCCGCAATCAATGAGTAGCCCCCCTTGGCCGCCGACCGTCTCTATCTCGATCATGCCGCGACGACACCGATGCTGGCGCAGGCGCAGGCGGCGATGGTCGCCGCCATGGGCAGTTGGGCCAACCCGTCCAGCCCCCATGCCGACGGCCGCGCCGCGCGCGCCGCGCTGGAGGATGCGCGCGCC